>NZ_JALNPO010000024.1:0-30435 GCF_024520895.1 Pantoea sp. Fr-CA_6
CCCGGCGTGGACTTCTGGCCCGCCGTCACGCCTCAGCGCTGCGGATAGCCCTTTCAGCAGCAGAGGCGCTCAGGCCTTCACTCTCGTGCCCTTTTTAACAATACGCACCAGACTGCGTTATCATCTGTCGCTTAACTGACGGGCATTAGGGATGGGGTGGGATGTAATCTGTTTATTTCAGTTGCAGGATGGCAAATAAATTTCTGCCATCCTGCCGGGTTATATTTTATCAACGTCACACAGCGGATTCATAAGGGTCCGCTATTCCGCGCACAATTTCCGCTGGCCTGCACGCAGAAAAGCGCTGACCAGAACCAGCCACAGCAGACCGCAGATCAGGTTCACCACACTGAAGCCGCCGGTGCCGTAACTAAAATATGCGGTTTTGGCTGCTTCAATGCCCAGCGCGATGATCAGAATACTCACCATGCCGAGCATCGCTGCCACGCTGCCTTTTCCGGCGCTGCTGGAAAAAAGCGTCATGCGATAAAGTCCGGCACTGACCAGCCCGGCACCGAAGCCGTAGAGGCTAATTCCGGCAGTCAGCCACAGATAGCTTTGCGGATTTAGCACGGTAGCGGTTACTGCGATTGCCAGCCCGCAGACCACCGGCCAGGCACCGAGCCGTAACGGCTGTTCAATGGGCAGACGGCTGGATAAGCGTCCCAGCGTCAGGTTGCCCGCAATCATGGCGGCGAAGACCGGCAGCTGTAACAACGCATAGCCGATGCGGCTGAGTCCCGCATCGTGGATTAATATCACCGGCGACAATGCGACCCATGCGATGCAGGGCACGGTGACCAGCCCGATGGCCAGCGAGCCGCGCATCACCTGACGATCCTTCAGCAATGCCGCGTAACCGCTGATAATCGATCGCAGCGACAGCGGTTTCTGCCGGTCACCTGCGGTTTCGGGCATCGCATACCACAGACCTGCCAGCGCCAGCGCCGCAATAGCGCCAATCAGCCAGAACAGGGTGCGCCATTCACCCACGGTAAGAAAAGCCGCACCCGCCAGCGGACCGGCCAGCGGGGCCAGCAGGGCGACGTTGGCCATCAGCGCCATCATTTTGATGCTGAGCGATTCCGTAAACGCCTCCTGCACCGCCGCGTAGCCTACCGCGCCAATAAAACAGAGGCTGACGCCCTGCAGAAAACGCAGCAGGACGAACTGCTCAATGCTTTGCACCCAGTGCGTTGCCACACACGAGAGCATAAAAAAGGCCACGCCGCTAAGTAGCACTGGACGCCGCCCGATACGGTCAGAGAGGGGGCCAAGCAGCCATTGCAGCATAATGCCACCGGCCAGATAGGCGGTGAGCGAAGTAGAGACCCACTCCGGCCCGACCTTAAATTCCTGAGTCACCAGCAGCATGCCAGGCTGGATCATGTCGTGAGCGATATAGGTAGCGAACTCAAACAACACCAGCGACAGCGGAAAAATCAGATGTCGTCGGGTCAGTTGCGCGACCGGTTCGAAAGAAACCATTACGGATACCTGCGATAAAGCCATTAAAAAAGCGGCCACCAGGGTGACCGCATAATTTCAGCGTGACGGTGTAACGCTTATCGCCAGCGGGCGATCGGGTTATTCAGCGTTCCGGCGAACTTGAGGTTCTCAGCGGGATCGGCGAGGTTTATCATCTGCTGGTTATTCGCCAGCTGCAGGCGGTTCAGACAGGAGCGGGTAAACTCCGGCGCGAACATGTCATAGCGCGCGAACTTAGTGGCATGCTCCGGGTGCGCCTGCTGGTAATCCTTCACGCACTGCGCCACCGCCTGCCAGAACTCTTCCTCCGGCAGCGTTCCTGACTGATGCAGAATCGCGCTGATAAAGCGGAAGATGCAGTCAAACACATCGGTGAAGATCGAGAGCAGCTTCAGGTTCTCCGGCACATCCACCGCCAGACGCTGCACGCCTTCCGGCAGCACCGCATCCGGATTCATCACGGCGATCTCTTCGCCGATATCCTTCATGTATGCACTGACCGGCACGTTGTTCTCCAGCAGCATGATGAGGTTTTCACCGTGCGGCATAAACACCAGGTCATGCTGATAGAAGCAGTGCAGCAGCGGGCTGAGATAGCAGGTCAGGTAGCGTTCTATCCACTGCTTCGCGGGCAAACCAGAATCCGCTATCAGCGCAGGCAGCAATGCCTGCTGATGGTGATCGACGTGCAGGAAAGAGGCCATGGTCATCAGACGCTGGCCGGACTGCAGGCTGGCCGCAGGATTATCCCGCCACAGCGCTGCGAACATCTTTTTATAGGCGGAGTCGCCTTTGATCGCCTGCTCATAGTAGCGGTTGTGATAGCCGACCGCCGCGACTTCGCGCAGGATGCGGAAATCACAGCGATTCAGCCACGCATCGCCAGCAACCAGTTGTTCCAGCCAGCCGTTTATCGCGGGCGTTGTCGCCATATAGTAGGGGGACAGTCCGCGCATAAAGCCCATGTTCAGCACCGACAGGGCGGTTTTCACGTAGCGCTTCGTGGGCTGGCTGCGGTTAAAGAAGGTGCGGATCGACTGCTGCGCCTGGTAAGCATCGTCTCCGGTGCCGAGATAAACAATATCGTGACTGGCGATGTCTGCCGCAAACACGGTCAGCAGCTTGTTCTGCCACTGCCACGGATGCACCGGCATCAGGATATACTCCTCAACCGCCAGCCCTTTATTCACCAGCTGCGCAGTAAACTGCTCCAGGGTGGTGTCGCCCAGTTCATCACGCATCAACTGCTCATAGCTCAGCTCGCTGAGGCTGGAGAAATGGGCGTTGCGGCGATGAACCGCGACCCAGATGAGGTGAACGGGCGCGGCGGCCTCGGGCGCATACGCCAGATAATCATGGGCATCGAAGCCAATACGCCCGTTGTTGGCAACAAAGCAGGGATGGCCTTCGGTCATCGCCGCTTCCACCGTCTGGAAATCGGCTGAGACCAGCGCCTGGCTGTCAGGATTATTCTTCTGCAGCTTATAAACGCTGCTGCACAGCGTGCTGCTGATCTCTTCCATGTAGGTCGCCAGCAGTGCCTGTGTAATACCGATCTCCCCGTTAAACTCCACGATAAACTTCAACGCATCCAGCGGCAGATCACGACCGTTCTCCTGCTTGCGTAGTGAGCCGTCGTCGATTTCCCAGTGATCCAGCGCCAGCCGCGACGCCCGGAAATGGTAGCTCGCTTCACCGCCTGGCACCGCAAGCTGATAGCTGCCGTCGCCCGACTCCTGTGGCGTAATGATTTTCTCATGCGCGAACTCGGCAATCGCTTTCCGGATCAGCATGCGGTTTGCCTGCGCCCATTGGTCGCCCGTCAGATGTGTACCGTTCATCAGAGAAGAGGGGGTGTTCATAGTCTGCGACTCCTGCAGTAACGCGTGTTGATAATCTTCCCGCTGGCAAAAGGCCAGCCAGGCGGTTTTATGACCCATGTCGATGGTGTGCTGATAGCGGAACCCGGCACGCTTATTCAGCACGTGAATCTTCTCATTGCGCACATCTGGCTCTACCACCACGCGGCGCACCTCGGGGCGGCTGAACATGTAGTCCATCACCAGCGTGAAGACCTGCCAGCTGAAGGCTCTGATCGGCTGGCTGGCGGGGGCAATCAGAATATGCATGCCGTAATCATCGGGTGCGGCAGGATAAAATTTGCCGACCTCATCGTCGCAGGCGCGATAGCACTCAATCAGGCAGACCGGCTGGTCGTTGCAGCAACCAATCAGCGCAGCATGGGGATCGGCTGCAGTCAGCGTCTGATAGAACTCAGCGACCTGATTCAGGCTCTGCTGCTGCATGCCCCAGAAGCGGGCGTAATCGCGGGTGACCCAGCGATGAATCAGCGGCGCATCGCTGGCGAGCATGGGCCTCAGGGTGAACTGGCCTGCGGGGCGGGCGGCGCTGAACAGTGTTTGTGAACTCATCTCAGTGCTCCGATTTAGCCGGGAAGGTCTGGAAGGCAATCTGACGCTCGATCGGGTAGACCTCGCGTCCGGTCAGTTCGCGCAGCAGCACCGAGTTGCGGTAGCAGGCCATGCCGAGATCCGGCGTAACAAAACCGTGGGTGTGCAGTTCGGCGTTCTGCACGAAGATCTGATTGTGATAATCGATGCTGTAGTTGCGCTGCACGTCGTAGCGGCCTTTGTCATCCCAGCGCAGGCGGGCGTTGATGCCCTCTAAAAACATCGGTGGCTGGTAGTGATAGCCGGTCGCCATCACCAGTCCTTCGGTGCGACGAGTGAAGGTGCAATCCTGCTCCTCCTGATGCAGCGTCAGCTCGAACTCTCCCTGTGGCAGCCAGCGCATAGCGGTCAGCGCCGAGTGAGTAAACAGGTTAACGTTCAGATCGCCATCGAGCTGTTTTACATACATCAGGTCATAAATGTCGTTTATCAGGCAGCTGTTGATGCCTTTGTAGAGATTCTTGTGGCGCGCATTTAGTTCGTCGCGGGTGCTGGCGGGCAGCGCGTGGAAATAGTCGACCCACTCCGGCGAGGTCATCTCCAGCGTGAGCTTGGTGTACTCCAGCGGATAGAAGCGCGGCGCGCGGGTGATCCAGTTGAGCTGATAGCCAAAGCGGTCGATATCGGTCAGCAGGTCGTAGTAGATTTCTGCCGCGCTCTGGCCGCTGCCCAGCACGGTGATGGAACGCTTCTGCTGCAGTTCCGCTTTGTTGACCAGATAGTGGCTTGAGTGCGTCAGGCGCTGGCGGTGCGGCTGGCTGCACTCCGGCATCCAGGCTTTAGGCCCGGTGCCGAGGATCAGATGTCGTGCCAGATAGTTCTGTTTCTGACCATTCCGGGTGTCGGTGACCTGGAGTTGATAGACGCCAGCCGCCTCATCGTAGCTGACATACTCAACGTGGCTGTTCCAGCGCAGATTAGAGAGCCGTGAACTGGCCCACTGGCAGTACTGATTATACTCTTTGCGCATCAGGAAGAAGTCTTCACGGATATAAAAAGAGTATAATTTCCCCTTTTCCTTCATGTAGTTAAGCAGGCTGTAAGGGCTGGTCGGATCGGCGAGTGTCACCAGATCGGCCATAAACGGCGTCTGCAGATGGGCATTTTCCAGCATCATGCCGGTGTGCCAGTCAAAGCCCGGGTTCTCATCCAGGAAAAGACCGTTCAGTCCCTCAACCGGCTCACTCAGACAGGCCAGACTCAGGTTGAAAGGGCCGATACCGATACCAATAAAATCGTAAACGGAATTATTCATTTCAGAGCTCTCACTGTTTCGCCGCGTTCAGCGCAGACGCACGTACCTGCTCGCGGCCATAGTGCGCGATCAGGCTCAGCACATCTTCGATGTCGGCGATGGTCGTGGTGGGATTTAACAGGGTGAATTTCAGGTACTGACGCCCATCGACTTTGGTTCCTGCAATCACTGCGTTGCCGGAGCGGAAGAGCGCTTTACGGATAGCGGCGTTGATTTCGTCGATCTGTGCGTCGCTGGCGTTTTTGCCGGGCACGTAGCGGAAAATCTGAGTCGTCAGCTCAGGCGCGTGCAGCACTTCGATAGCAGGATGCGCAGTTAACCGCTCATGAGCCGCCTGTGTCAGCTCTATCAGCGTATCGAAAGCGTCACCCAGCGCCGCCGGACCCATCACGCGCAGGGTCAGCCACATTTTTAACGCATCAAATCGGCGGGTGGTCTGAATGCTTTTGTTGACCAGATTCGGTGTGCCTTCCTGCTGGGCGCTGAGCGGATTCAGGTAATCTGCATGGTGCGTGACATGCTTCAGATTGTGGCTGTCCCGCACAAAGAACGCACCGCAGCTGACGGTCTGGAAGAAAGATTTGTGATAATCGACGGTGACGGAATCAGCCCGTTCAATGCCATTCAGGCGTGAGCGATGATTCTCTGAGACCAGCAGCCCACAGCCGTAAGCGGCGTCAACGTGCATCCACAAACCATAATTGTCACAGAGACGGGCAATCTCCGGCAGCGGATCGATGCTGCCAAAGTCCGTGGTGCCGCTGGTGGCAACCACAGCAATCGGGATCAGCCCTTCACTGCGACATTTCTCGATCTCCTGCGCCAGACACGCTGCGTCCATACGGTAGTGGGCGTCGTGATCAACGGCGATAACTGCGTCATAGCCCAGCCCTAAAATCGCCATCGATTTCTGGATGCTGAAGTGGCTGAGTTTCGAGGTAAACACCCGCCATTTCGACGCGGTCTCAGGCAGGCCGCGATGTTTAATCAGATGCCCCGGATGATGTGCCGCGCACCAGCTATCACGCGCCAGC
The DNA here is from genome assembly GCF_024520895.1 of Pantoea sp. Fr-CA_6. Taxonomy (NCBI): domain Bacteria; kingdom Pseudomonadati; phylum Pseudomonadota; class Gammaproteobacteria; order Enterobacterales; family Erwiniaceae; genus Pantoea; species Pantoea sp. Fr-CA_6. Next base: position 6,249 of record NZ_JALNPO010000024.1, read on the forward strand.
AGCATTGCCATCAGGTTGGATTGGGTGCCGCCGCTGGTGAAGATCCCATCAGATCCGGCAGGCAGGCCGATGCGGCCAAGCGTCCAGTCGATCACCTTCTGCTCAATCAGCGTACCGCCTGCGCTCTGATCCCAGGTATCGACCGAGCTATTCACCGCCGCCATAATCTGCTCAGCCATCAGAGAGGGCAGCACGACCGGGCAGTTCAGGTGCGCCAGGTATTTAGGGTGGTGAAACCAGACGGCGTCACGAAGATAGAGCTGGCTCAGCTCTGTCAGGGCGTCATCGTTGTTACCCAGCGGACGATCGAGATCGACCTCACTGAATTCCGCCGCCAGTTCATGGGGCAGGATACCGCTGAAAGGCTTCTCAACGCCGGTAACGGTACGGGTCATCAGCGCCAGCACCTCCTGAGTCTGCTGCGACCAGGCCGCCAGTTGCTGATCGTTAAAAATAGCCGTTTCGGCACCGCTGGCATTGGATGCTGGCGCGAGATCCTGTGCCGCCTGAGTGGATGAGCGTAAAAGCATGTTCAGTTCCTGTGCGTTAATACCAGTGACCCTGCCGACGTAAGGTCAGCAGCGTTGGATGTCCGCTCAACAACTCCAGTAAACATAAAACTAACTAACCAGATAAAAACCCTGACCATTAAATGGATTAGTGTTTTCACCTTAAAAAGAGTAAATACCGCATATTATTTGTGGATTTGGCAGCGTTAAACGCTTTGTTATATGCGGATGAGAGTGTAAATGTTAATCATTATCATTCAAATGTTTTGTTGTTAAATTTTATTTATTAGTATGTCTAATGTTGAAAATGTGATGTTGATCACTTTTCTGGATCGGAATAATCCTTTTTTTACGCGGTTTAGCGCCAGCAATTCATTCAGAACTCATCTGCGTGTGTTCCATGTTGGAAACATTAGCTTTGTGGGTTAGAATGTTTCCAACATGGAAAGTTTGAGAGAAAAATGCATATCATCTCAAGAGGGCCGTTCAGGGAAGCGGCAATAATTTATCCAAATCATGCCTCCGCACTGGATGCGGCTTATCTGGTCCTAAGGGACGAAAACTTTGCCACGCCAGATGCGCTGAAAATTCGCTTTCAGAGCCTTGACCGCATGAAGTACCGGGAAAAGTGGTGGGTAATCGATGTGGGCGGAAACAGCCTGAGAATCATGTTTTATGCTGACTTTGATCGCGGCAAAATTTTTATCAAACACATCGTGACGCATGCGGAATATGACAAGCTGGTGAAGAAGTACCGGGAGAGTAAAGAATGATTACCGAAGCAATCCAGGCGACCAATGACCTGGTCAGAATTGTTCCCTTTCTGGGAGGCAGTACCGATAAAAGGGACTACGAGCAGGCGCTGGAACTGGTTGAATATCTGGTTGAGCACCAGCCGGACAGCCCGTTAGTAGAGATACTGTCTGATAAAGTCGCCCGATACGAAAACAGCGCCCCTGAGTTCGCTGCGTTTAACGCGCGTACTGATGCTATTCCGCGCGGAGTAGCACTTTTGCGAGTCATCATGGATCAGCACGGCCTGACTCAATCCTCTTTTGCGGATGAAATAGGGCAGCGCTCTTATGTCAGTCGTATCCTGCGTGGTGATCGTCCTTTGACGGATAAACATAAAGCCCGACTGGCAGCGCGTTTTAACCTGCCGTTTGAAGCATTCGCTGAATAACTTAGCCTGAACTTATATGAGTGCGGTTTTTTTTCTGGAAACTGAATGATGAAGGTATTCCACAAACAACCAGAAAGCGCTCATTGCCATTTCTGGTTGCCATTAAGCGTTCTGATTATCCTGCATTCGTTTCTACAGGTGTCTTCTTTTTAGCCGTAAAGTTATAAATCACTAACAAGCCAAAAATGCCGGTGATAATCATGGTAATGGTTCCCTTATCCATAAAGTGAGCCATATTACCCAGCAGGATGCCGGTGACGCCGAAGTCGGTATCCGAGAAGGTGGTGTTGGTCAGCCCTATCTGTCCGAGTACCGGCAGCAGGGCGACAGGCAGGAAGGTGATTAACAGGCCATGAGCAAAGGCACCGCAAATCGCCCCACGCTTGCCGCCGGTCGCATTACCAAACACGCCAGCCGTAGCGCCACAGAAGAAGTGAGGAACCACACCCGGCAGAATCAATACCCAATGCAGCTGACCGAGAACAAACAGCCCCACCAGGCCACCGACAAAGCTGGAGATAAAGCCAACCAGCACCGCATTCGGGGCGTAGGGGAAGACAATCGGGCAATCCAGCGCCGGTCTGGCTTCCGGAACCAGTTTTTCTGAAAAGCCGGTAAAGGCAGGGACAATTTCAGCCAGGATTAAGCGCACACCCTGCAGAATGATAAAGACACCCGCCGCGAAGGTAATGGCCTGGATAAAGGAGTAAACAAGGTAGTTCTGACCATTGCTGAAATTAGCCTCTACATAGTCTTTACCGGCAGACACCGACAGGATTAAGTAGATAATCATCATCGTCAGAGATATTGAGATGGTACTGTCACGCAAAAAACTGAGGTTTTTTGGCATGTTCATCTCTTCGGTGGATTTAGATCCTTTGCCTACCAAAGAGCCGATCCAGCCTGATAAGACATAGCCAATTGTCCCGGTATGCGCCAGCGCGACATGATCGCCACCAATGATCTTACGCATATAGGGCTGGGCGATCGCCGGGAAGGTGGCCATCAGAATGCCCAACAGCAGTGACCCGGTGTAAATAAGCTGAATACCTTCAAAACCGGCAACCGATAAAATAATCGCGATCATACAGGCCATATAGAACGTCACATGCCCTGACAGATAGATATATTTCAGTCGGGTGAAGCGGGCGACAACGATGTTGGCGACCATGCCGAAGGCCATGATCATCGTGGTAGGCGCACCATATTTTGCCAGAGCGATAGAGACCATTGCTTCGTTATTAGGAATGATGCCCTGAACATCAAACGCATGTTTGAAAATGTCGCCCAGTGGCGTCAGTGAACCGACCAGAACGGTCGCACCGCCTGCCAGCACCAGGAAGCCCAGAATAGTTTTTACCGTGCCCTTGATAACATCAGGAAACGGCTTCTTCTGCGCAATCAGTCCGAAAAATGCCACCAGTCCGACTAATATAGAGGGCACTTTCAGCACGTCGACGACGAACTGCAAAAGATTTTGAGTAAACATATTAACCTCGAGGGTAAGGTGTTTATCTAATTATTAGCGTCACTTTTTCTCAAAATACTCACGTATTTTCTGCTCCACTTCTTTCAGGTCAATGATGTTATTAATGATGATGACCTTCTGTTCAGGAAGGTTTGCGCTATAAGCAATGTCTTTGGCCATAACAAAAACATCCGCCACATCGGGGGTGACAGAGCCGAGATCCGAATGTTCAACTTCAGCTTCAACACCGATCGTTTTAAGCACTTTCTTGATGTTCATTTCCATCATGAAGCTGCTGCCTAAACCTGAACCACACACCGCCATAATTTTCATATCAAACCTCATTAACTAATGATTAAAAGTCGCGTTTCAACGGGCAGACTAAACGCCTGATAAAATCGTCATGAGCGCTTCTTTGCTGCTCGCATTGAATATCTGCGCCATGATCTCTTCATCGGACAGCACTTCCGCCAGCTGGGAGATCATTTCGATATGGCTATTACTGTCCGGTGCGGCAAACATGAAAATAGCCTTCACCGGGTCGTTCTCTTTGGAGTCAAATTTCACTGCTGTACCCAGCAGCACAATCGACAACCCCAGTTTGTGTGCGCCTTGTTCCGGGCGTGCGTGGGGCATGGCAATCTGCGGCGCGATGACAAAAAAGGGGCCGATCTCCTCTTTTTGCTGAATAATCGCATCAATATAATCCTGCGATATTGCGCCCTCACTGAGCAGAGGACGTCCCGCAATAACTAACGCTTCCTGCCAGTCAGTCACGCTTTCGACGTACTGGATTTTCTCGTTATTTAACCACTTAGCCAGGTGTGACATCGTCTTACTCCTCCTGTTTAAATGCGCAATAAAATTTAACTAAACGCATAAACCGTGTGGCGTTTGCCTGCTCCCGGTTGCGCATAACCCATCTCATATAAAATTTTCTCAACCGGAACAGGGCCTGTTATGCATTCCGATTTTTCATAAATTCCTGAGTATGTACAGTCAGTTTCACTCAAAACCCCCGTTGTCACTTTTTTAGATAAACTTTCTGTCAGCAGAGCGACACAAAAATCGAATGTAGTAAAAGGTGGTAACTTCCTTAAAATTCATGATTTTCATGGAGTTATTAAAAAAATATTTTCTCATTGTTCAGATGGAGTTATATTTCACAACGGTCATCACATCTGTACATGTTAAAGGTGTCTAGTCATCCTGATGATGTCCTTCGACGTGTACGGACACAACATGTAAAGTTAAAATATTGCTTATCAGGCTTAACATCAGTGCCAATTTGATAAGTTGATCACATATTCAGCTAGCGGAAGTGGTACTCATCCGGCAATGTCAGGCAGAACTGTACTGACACGGATTAGAGGGAGTCTGTCCTTCACTCAAACGGGAAGAAAGCCAATGGTTGATGGCATTACTGAAAAACAAAAAGAGGTTGTTGATTACATCCTCAATAAAATTAAGGATGATGGCCTTCGACCCGGAGAGAAACTGGATACCGAAATATCAATTGCCAAAAGCATCGGCATTACTCGCGCAACGGTGCGTGAAGCCACACGCATTCTGGTGGAGCAGCAGAGAATTTACCGGGTTAAAGGGTCGGGTATTTTTGTCGGTTCCACGGAGATGAGCAGCCAGGCGAACCGATATCATGTGCTTTCACCTTTTGATTATCAGGCGCAAAGAAATGGCCATAAAGGTGTAAGAAAAATCATATCGGTCAGCATAATCAAGGTTCCTTCTGCTGATATCGCTCAGGCGCTGCGTATTAAAAACAGCGATCAGATCTATAAAATTTTACGCCTGATGTGTTTCGATGACATCCCGGTAGCTCTGGAACATATTCACCTGCCGGTTAATATGTTTAGCAGCATGGAGTTCAGCAAGCTGGAACTGTCAAAATATGCCTACATTGAAGAAGTTACCGGTAAGAAAGTGCAGCTAAGGGACCAGCATTTAACGGCCGTCAATCTTACGGATACACAGTCGCTTACACTGCTTAATTTAGCGGAAGGGGATGCTGTCATTCAGCTTAATGAAACTGTTTATCTCGACGACGGCGTTCCATGTGAAGTCAATGTGGCGCTTATCAACACCCGATTTTTCCCGTTGAAACAAAATTCGCAACGGCCTTAGAAAAATAATCTTGTTTCTGGGCTCAATGCTTTGCTGTGCCCGGATATGACCCTATCAGACAGATTCATGCCCGGTTTACACCTCTCATTACAGTAGAGGATCTTAATTCCGGATAATGTATAAGGTCCTGTAAATCATCTGGCAGTTGCAATGAGTTATCTCTGACTCAATTGCATTCTTCATATGCTTATTTATCTATCTGGCGACCCGTGCTTCAACATCCTGTGAAGAATGTATTTCAATGCCCTGAATTCAGGCTGTCTGAATTTCTGCAGTCGCGGCTAACAACAGCTGTCATCTCTCCATACGTAAGACGATTTTCTGCAAACCTTTGCCAGTTCGCCGATTTTACTCACCTGAATATCAGGCAACAAATAGCGTTATACGCAAAATATCTGCCTGATTACCTGTTTCAGAGCCCGTTTTCCCTCTTTCACTTCTCACTGTTCTCCATTATGACGAAATCAATAATGCATAAAACAATATGATGTTTTACCAATGATCGACTGCGCAGCACACTGGTCTGCAACCGGAATAAACAAGGACCAGGTGAATGGCATATCGATTAAGTCTGTTAGATAAAGCGCCCGTGCTGCAGGGTGAATCACCCACCGCGGCGCTGCAGCGCACGCTGCAGATGGCGCAGCGGGCAGAGGAGTGGGGTTATCACCGCTTCTGGCTGGCGGAACATCACAACACCGCGCAGCTGGCCAGTCCTTCACCTGAGGTATTGATTGCCTGGATCATTGCCCAGACACGACATATTCGCGTCGGATCGGGCGGCGTGATGTTGCAGCACTACAGCCCTTATAAAGTGGCAGAGAACTTTAATCTGCTCGCTTCGCTGGCACCGGGCCGCATTGACCTCGGCGTGGGCAAAGCGCCGGGCGGACTTCCACTCTCCACCCATGCGCTGCAACAGGGTGTTGATGCTGCTAAAAAAGGGAGCTTTGCCGAACAGCTTCAGCTGCTGGATAGCTGGCTGAAGCCCGGTCAGGCTGATCCTGATGACGAGGGTTTAGCCGCCACGCCACTGCCGCCACGTCCGGCGAACCGTTTTCTGCTGGGTGCCAGTGAAGAGAGCGCCCGGCTGGCCGCCAGTCTGGGCTGGCAGTTTGTCTTTGCCGCTCACCTCAATGGTGACCGCCAGTTGCTGGAGCATGCGCTGAGTACCTACTCCCGCCTGAGCCAGGGTCAGCGCGCCCTGGTGGCCGTGCAGGTGGTGGTAGCCGACTCACCCGCCGGGGCTGACCTGCTGGTAGCCAATCTTCGTCACTATCATGTAGCGGTGAAAGATGGCCCGAGCGTCAACGTTGCCAGTCTGGAACAGGCGGAGCGCTATGTGCGTCAGGGTGGATACCGCGATTATCAGATTGAGCCGCGCACGCCGTCACTTCTGAAAGGCACGGCGGCGCAGGTTCATGCCCAGCTGGACGCGCTGCATCATAATTTTGACATTGATGAGTTTGTTATCGACACGCCGATTACCGAGCCGGTTGCACGTCTGCAGTCACTTGAACTGCTGGCCACGCATCATCTGGTCGCAGCCTGAATCCCCGTCAGTGGAGAGTCATCATGAACCCTGAGTCACAACTGATTGAATGGCGACGCGAACTGCACACCTGGCCGGAGCTGTCGGGTCAGGAGTTCGCCACCACCGCGCGACTGCGGGGCTGGCTGCAGGCGGCGGGCATCCGGCTGCTGGACTATCCACTGGAAACCGGCGTGGTGGCAGAAATTGGCAGCGGAGAGACGGTGATCGCGCTGCGCGCCGACATCGATGCGCTGCCGATCCATGAGGCGAGCGGGGTGCGTTTTCACTCCCGCCATCCTGGCGTGATGCACGCCTGCGGCCACGACCTGCATAGTGCGGTCATGCTGGGCGCGGCGTTAACGCTCAACGCACAGCCCGATCTATTACCTGGCCGGGTGCGCATCCTGTTCCAGCCTGCTGAAGAGATAGCGCGCGGTGCGCGTCAGTTTATTGAGGCGGGGGTACTGGATGAGGTGCAGGCTATCTTCGGGATGCACAACGAGCCTTCGCTGCCCGTCGGCACCTTTGCCACCCGCAGCGGGGCGTTCTACGCGAATGCTGACAAATTTATTATCCGCGTCACCGGCAAAGGCGCACATGCCGCGTATCCGGAGCAGGGTGTCGACAGCATTGTGACGGCCAGCCAGATTATCCAGGCGTTACAGGGACTCACCAGCCGCAGCTTCAGTGCCCTGGACAGTCTGGTACTGAGCATTACCCGCATCGACGGCGGCAAAAGCTGGAATGTATTACCCGGCGGCGTTGAGTTTGGCGGCACGGCCCGAACCCACGATTTACAGGTGCGCGCCGAACTGGAACAGCGGGTGCGCACGCTGGTTGAGCACTTCGCCGACGCCAATGGCGCGCAGGCAACCCTGAGCTGGCATCCTGGCCCGCCAGTGCTGATTAACGATGCGCACTGGGCGACCTTCAGCAGCGAAGTGGCGCAGCAGGCGGGCTATCGGGTGCAGACCGCCGATCTCCATCTGCTGGGGGAGGATTTTGCCTTTTATCTGCAACAGGTGCCGGGGGCGTTTGTCAGCATCGGCAGCGCCAGTGACTTTGGTCTGCACCATGCCAGCTTTACCCCGGATGAGGCGCTGATTGCGCCCGCCGCCGACTACTTCGCCCGACTGGCCCGCCAGGCGCTGCAACATCTTAACGCGCGATGTCGGGAAGCCATTCTGAACTGAATTCATCTGCAACCCGCTACAGCACGACGGTTCTGACCACCGTCGTCGGGCATCGCTACGACTAAAAAAGAGAGAGCATCATGACCACAAGACAACTTCGGCTGGGCACCATTCTGCATGGCGCATCGGGAAACATGTCCGCCTGGCGCCATCCTGCGGCGCAGGCCGATGCCAGTATTAATCTGGATTACGCCAAAAAAATTGCCCGCAAGGCGGAGCAGGGCAAACTCGATTTTCTGTTTGTCGCCGACGGGTTGTTTATTAACGAAAAGTCGATCCCGCACTTTCTGAATCGCTTTGAGCCGCTGACGCTGCTCTCGGCGCTGGCGGGCGTCACTGAACATCTGGGGCTGGTTGGCACGGTATCGACCTCTTACAGCGAGCCCTTCACCGTGGCGCGTCAGTTTGCCAGCCTTGATCATCTCAGCGGCGGGCGTGCGGGCTGGAACGTGGTGACGTCACCGCTGGAAGGCTCGGCCAAAAACTTCTCGCGTCAGCAGCACCCGGAGCACGCATTGCGTTACCGCATTGCCGATGAGTATCTGCAGGTGGTGAAAGGATTGTGGGATTCGTGGGAGCAGGATGCTTTTGTACGTGATAAGGCCAGCGGACAATTTTTCGATCCGGCGAAGCTGCACACGCTCGATCATCACGGTGATTTCTTCCAGGTACAGGGGCCGCTGAACATCGCCCGCACGCCGCAGGGTCGTCCGATTATCTTCCAGGCGGGCGCGTCCGACGACGGTAAAAAACTGGCGGCGCGTCATGCTGACGCCATCTTCACCCATCAGCCGACGCGTGAAGAGGCGCAGGCATTTTACCAGGATGTGAAACAGCAACTGGTGGCGAATGGCCGTCAGCCAGACGATTTGCACATCTTCCAGGGTGTCAGTGTAATTGTTGGCGATGATGCCGAGGACGTGGAACGCCAGTATCAGACCACGGCGGCGCTGGTGTCGATTACCGATGCACTTAACTACCTCGGGCGTTTCTTCGACCATCACGACTTCTCACAGTATCCGCTGGATCAGCCGTTCCCGGATATCGGTGACATCGGTCAGAACAGCTTCCGCAGCACCACCGACGAGATCAAACGCAAAGCACAGCAGCATGGGCATACCCTGCGCCAGGCCGCGCTGGAAGCGGCAACACCACGCCCGCTGTTTCACGGCACGCCGGAAGAGGTGGCGGATGGCCTGCAGCTCTGGTTTGAAACCCACGCCACTGACGGCTTCATCATTAACGGCGGCACGCCCGATACCTTTGAACGTTTTGTCGACCGCGTGGTGCCGATTTTGCAGGCTCGCGGCCTGACGCGCCGCGACTATCCGGGCAGCACGCTTCGTGACAGCTTCGCCCTGAAACAACCCGTTAATCAGTTCACCTCACAATAAGAGCACAAGCCATGAACAAAACATCGCGTCTTATCGCCCTGCTTATTCTGGCGGCCAGTAGCCATGCGCTGGCTGAAGATACCAGCGTCTCCTATAACGGCCAGCGCGTCAGCCTTGAAGCTAACAAAGCGCCGATCAATACCGTGAAGAATCCAGAGGCAATCGCGCAGCTGCCTGCGGGTCATCGTTTTGTGGTGCCGGGTTCCTTTACCGTGGCAGTCGCAGCGCTGAACTCCCCGCCGTTAACGGTGTTTTCCGATGACAACAAAACCCTGCTTGGCAGCGAAGTGGATATTGCCCGGCTGGTGGCTGACAGCCTGGGATTAAAACTCAACGTGGTGCCAGCGTCCTGGGAAGACTGGCCGCTGGGCGTGGCCTCGGGCAAGTATGACGCGGCGATCTCCAACATTACCGTGACCAAAGATCGTAAAGAGAAGTTCGACTTCGCTACCTATCGCAAAGATTCACTGGGTTTTTATGTCAAAACCAGCAGCCCGATAAAGTCACTGACCAAAGCAGAAGACATTGCCGGGCTGAGGATCATTGTGGGATCCGGCACCAATCAGGAGGCAATTCTGCTGGCGTGGGATAAAGAGAATCAGGCTAAAGGCCTGAAAGCCTTTACGCCAGTTTATACCAAAGATGATGCCGCACAGACGCTGGCGCTGCAGGCAGGCCGGGCCGATGCCTTCTTTGGTCCCAATGTGATTGGTGCCTGGAAAGCGGCACTGACCGGTAAAACCCGTCTGGTCGGCAGCGTCGATGGCGGCTGGCCCAAAGCGGCGCACATTGCCGTTACCGTGAAGAAAGGCAGCGGCCTGGCGGAACCGATCAGCACCGCGCTGAACGGCGTGATCGGCAACGGTGACTATCAGAAGGTGCTGAACCGCTGGGGTGAAGGTGTTGAGAAGATCGATCGTTCCGAAATCAATCCCGCCGGGCTGGGCGACTAAGGAGCTGACCATGAGTGAATCCACTTTTCGCGAAGTTTCACCCGACGCGCCGGAATTGCAACCGATCCTGGGCGGCCTGTTTGGCGAATATTCCGCACGCTATGGCGACTATTTTTCCCGTCGTAACGAGCTGGAACAGGAGCTGACCGAATGGTATCTGCCGCCGCAGGGGCTGTTTATCGTACTGGAGCGTGACGGCGAGATCATCGCGATGGGCGCTTATAAACCCTATGACCCGCAGACCGCCGAGCTGAAGCGCATCTGGACCCGCAGCGATCTGCGGCGTCAGGGGCTGGCGCTGGTGGTGTTACAGGAGCTGGAGCGTCGCGCCTTACAGGCGGGCTATCAGCGGCTGTTTCTCACCACCGGCTTCCGTCAGCCGGAGGCGGTGCGGCTCTATACCGGTCACGGTTATCAGCCACAGTTCGATCTCAGCGGGGATCTGGAGCGTTATGGCCAGCCGCCGCACGACGGACGACTGCGTTTTATCAAAGTGATCGGCGTCTATAACGTCGCCGCGGCAAGTTAAGAGGTGACCATGAGCAAACATCAACATCTGCAGGTGGTGCCGGCACGCTACCCGGCACGCACGGCAGGGGCTATCGTTGCGCTGTTTATTCTGGCAGGCGTGGTGCAGTCAGTGGCCTTTAATCCGCGCTGGGAATGGAGCGTGTTTGCCCGCTGGTTCTTTGATCCGGTGATCCTCCACGGTCTGGGCCAGACGCTGCTGCTGACGCTGCTGGGTACGATATTCAGTCTGTTTCTGGGCGGTCTGCTGGCGCTGGCACGTCTCTCCTCATCGTGGCTGCTGAGTACACTGGCGTGGGGTTATATCTGGCTGTTCAGATCACTGCCGCTGATTGTGGTACTGATCATTCTTTATAACTTCTCCTATCTCTACGACACCCTGTCTGTCGGCATTCCGTTTACCGGCCTCTCCTGGGGGGCGTATCAGACGATTAACGTGCTGGGGCAGTTTCAGGCAGCCGTTATCGGTCTGACGCTGGTGCAGGCGGCCTACAGCGCGGAAATTATTCGCGGCGGGATACTCGGCGTCGATCACGGTCAGGTGGAAGCCGCGTCCGCGCTGGGTCTCTCCGCCACACGCCGCACCTTCCGCATCATTCTGCCGCAGGCGCTGCGCGCCATTATTCCCACCGCGTTCAACGAGATCATCAGTCTGGCGAAAGGCACATCCGTGGTTTATGTGCTGGCGATGCCGGAGCTTTTCTACACCATCCAGATGATCTACAACCGCAATCAGGAAGTAATCCCACTGCTGATGGTTGGTGCCGCCTGGTATCTGATTATCACCACCGTGTTGTCCGTGATTCAGTACAACGCCGAACGCTGGATGGCCCGCAGCGTCACCCGTGAACCGCAACCGTCGCGCTGGCGACAATGGCGCAACCGCGTCACGCCACTTCATCCGACCGAGGAGATCAGCCATGTCCGAAGCCATTGATTACCGCAACTCACACACTACCGGTGCCATCAGCATCACCGGCGTCAGTAAACGATTTGGTAAACATAAAGCGCTGGATGATGTATCGCTGTCACTGGCACCGGGGTCCGTCACGGTGATCCTCGGGCCGTCCGGCTCCGGTAAATCCACGCTGCTGCGCACCATCAATCATCTGGAACGGGTCGACGAAGGATTTATTCAGATTGATGGCGACTACATCGGCTATCAGCAGCGCGGCAATAAGCTGTATGAACTGAAAGAGAAGGCGATTCTGCGCCAGCGCATCAACGTCGGCTACGTGTTCCAGAACTTCAATCTGTTCCCACACCTCAGCGTGCTGGATAACCTGATTGAAGCGCCGATTGCCCATCGTCAGTTAACGAAACCGGAAGCGATACAGCGTGCGGGCGAACTGCTGGATATTGTAGGGCTGCGGCATAAAGCCGATGCGTGGCCGCGTCACCTGTCGGGCGGGCAGCAACAGCGCATCGCGATTGCGCGTGCGCTGATGCTCAATCCACGGGTCATGTTGTTCGATGAGCCGACCTCGGCGCTGGATCCTGAACTGGTGGGCGAAGTGCTGGATGTAATTAAAAAGCTGGCGCGTTCCGGCACTACGCTGGTGATTGTGACGCATGAGATCGGCTTTGCCCGTGAAGTGGCGGACAACGTGGTCTTTATGGTGGATGGCCGGATTGTGGAACAGGGCAGCACCACCCAGGTGCTTAATAATCCGCGTCATGAGCGCACCCGCCGTTTTCTGGCGCGCGTGTTATGAGGGCATTAACGTTAACGGTTCTGACGCTGCTTCCGGCACTGGCCTGTTCTGCGGCTGAGAAGCTCGATGTCCTGCACAACGAGACGCCGATTCATGCCCCGGCCAATCCGCAGGCTATTGCTCAAATTCCGGCCAATTACCGCTTTATCGAACCGGGCACCCTGACGGTCGCTACCTCGGCGACCAACTCGCCGCCGCTGTCGCTGCTGGCGTCTGATAACGTCACGCGGATCGGCAGCGATCCCGATATCGCCCGACTCCTTGCTGATAGCCTGGGGCTGAAACTCAGGCTGGTTCCGGCTTCCTGGGAGGACTGGCCGCTGGGCATCAGCGCCGGACGCTATGATGTTGCGATGTTCAATATTGCCGTGACCGAAGAGCGCAAGAAGAAGTTCGATTTTGCGACGTATCGCGCCGACAACCACGCTTTTGCGGTGAAAAGCGACAGTCATATCAGCAAGATTAATAGTCCGGCGGATATTGCCGGTAAGCGGATTATCGTCGCCTCGGGCACCAATCAGGAGCGTATTTTACTGAGCTGGGATGAGCAGAACCGGGCTAAAGGTCTGCCTGCGGTAACGCCGATTTACCTGACTGATGATGCCTCCGCGACGCTGACGCTACTGTCGGGACGGGCAGATGCGATGTTTGGCCCTCACTCGATGGCGGCCTGGAAAGTGGCGTCACGCGGACAGACAAAGCTGGTTGGCAGCGGACCGTTTCGCGCCTGGGTAGCCGTGACCACCAAAAAGGGCAATGGCCTGGCACCCGCGCTGCAGGCTGCGCTGGATGGCATCATCGCAGGCGGGCAGTATCAGCAGGTGCTGGCACGCTGGGGCGAACAGGATGAGGCCATCACTCAGTCCACGGTGAATCCACCCGGCATTGTTTACTGAGTCTGCAGAACCGGCTCGCCTGCTGCGGCCGGTTCTGCGCACTTCAACCTGATGAGCACAGAATTGAACTACACTCTCCAGCGTTAGTGATTTATCCTGCCCGCCTGTTTCCGTAAAATCCTCACTGCGTGGCGGAGTAATTGACCTGGAAGCCCCATGAAAATCAGATTCCTTTCTGCCAATGAGCAAAAGCTGGCGGAGGTGCGCAAAATACTCGAACCTGTCGGGGTCGAAGTTCTGCCCATCGCCCGTCGCATCGAAGAAATTCAGACTGAAAACGAACTCGACCTGGTACGCGACAAACTGACCAAAGCCTTTTCGCTGATTGGGCGACCGCTATTTGTAGAGCATACCGGCCTCTATCTGGATGGCCTCAATGGCCTGCCCGCCGGTCTGACCCGCATCTTCTGGAACCGCCTGGACGCTGAGCGCTTTACCGCACTGGTGCAGGGGCTCGACAGCCAGGCCGTGACGGCCAAAACGGTGCTGGGCTACTGCGATGGCCGCAAAATGTACCAGTTTTCGGGCGAACTGCGCGGCACTATCGCCGCGAAACCTGCCGGAACGCGTGGCTTTCAGTGGGACTGCGTCTTTATTCCCGAAGGCTATGAGCAGACGTTTGCTGAAATGGGCGAACTCAAGAATGAGATCTCGATGCGGCGCATCGCGCTGGATCGCTTCGCCACCTTTTTAAAAACCTCGCGGGGCATGGCATGAAACCTGAACTCAAACGCGCCTATGATTCCGGCAAACTGATTCTGTTTGCCGGTGCCGGTATTTCGCGCAATTTTGGCCTGCCCGAGTGGCATGAACTGATTGCGCATCTTGCTAATGAGCTGGGTTACGATCCAAAAATCTTTAATACCTATGGCACGCACCTGTCGCTGGCGGAGTATTACAAACAGAAAAAAGGTTCGCTTGGCCCGCTGCGCAGCTGGATGGATCGCGAATGGCATCGCCCCGATATTGATGTCCGCTCTTCTGAAATTCATACCATGATTACCCAGGGTAACTTCTCGCGTATCTACACCACCAATTACGATCGCTGGCTGGAAGCGGCGCATGAAGCGCACGGCGTACCCTATTATAAAGTGGCAAACGCCGCGGACCTGGTTTCTCTCACCGAAGATAAGCGTCACATCATCAAGCTGCACGGTGATTTTGATGATGACACTTCAATCGTGCTCGATGAGAGCAGCTATTTTGAACGCCTCTATTTTGATTCGCCGCTCGACATTAAACTGACTCACGATGTGATGGGCAACTCAGTGCTGTTTGTCGGCTACAGCATCAGTGATTTCAATATTCGCCTGCTGTTTTACCGTCTGACCAAGATGTGGGGCCGCACCGGGCTGGCAACCGCCCGGCCAAAATCGTACCTGTTCACTAACCGGAACAACCCGGTGGCCAAAGAGGTGCTGGGGCAGTGGGGGATCGAGGTGATCGTCTCGGAAGAGGACGATCCCCGTAAGGCATTGGCGATGTTTCTTGAAGAGCTGCTGGTGTAGCCGCCGGCCCTCGCGGCGGAGAATGCGTCAGGAAAAATGAAAAAAGCCTGTGCCAGGTTAAGGTTAGCCCGTGCACAACCGATAAACTCTATTCTCTGCTGGCAAAGCAGGATCGGCATGATATACTGTATGTATACACAGTACCTGAGGGCGAAAAGATGGCTGTTGAAACAAAATTTGTAGTAGTCAGAAAGGGTGAAGAGAAGATGACGTTTGCCAATAAGAAAGAGGCCGATGCCTACGACAAAATGCTCGATATGGCCGAAGCCTTCACCGACTGGCTGTTACAGCATCAACCTGCACTGGATGAATCTCAGGCAGAAACGCTGGGCCTGCTGATTGCAGAGCAAAAAGATGCGGTTCAGCATATTCTGCGCACCAGCAAACTGCCGGAAGCGGCAGCAGCACCCGTCTCTCAGCCAGAAGCTGTCTCAGACGATAGCGCGGATGAGCCGCAGGAAGAGCCTGCTGCAAAGAAAGTGCGCGCCGTTAAAGCCGCGTAATCTCAACAGCGCCGGAAGCGAACCTTCCGGCGTTGCTGTTTCTGAATAGCGGTTTGATCTGCTCTCTTGCTAACTTCTTTACAGATAGTCTTCCTTCCACTCTTTTACCCTGCATAACGGGCTCTGACGCTCAACAGAACGATTTCACACGTTAAAAACTTTTCGTCCGATAAATCAAAACATTGTGATCAGTGACAAAAGCGTTCAAAGCGTTGTGTTTTTAGTCGCTAAATGGCAGTTAATGAACACTGCAGTCCATTAGTCGCTTTTTCAGACGACCTTCCTCGCATGACCATCTTCCTTCCATAACGTGAGTTTTCATTCCACTGAGCGTCATACCCCTTTTGCTGCCCGGAACCGCACCCCCGGCTTTAATACTGGTCTCGTCCGGCGGGTATCGCCACATGCAGGATGCCTGGGTGACTGAACTCAACACGGTAGTCACTTTTTAAGTTAATAAGAGGATTTCGATCGCTGTCACGCTTTTTGCCCTGACAGATTGAGGTCACGACTAAAACTGATAGAGTTCCCGAACTGGATTGTTACTGCTTAGGCAGGCAAAACCTGACTTCTGGCCTCTGTCGGATGTCAGGTTTTTTTGTTTCTGGGGTTCCGATGAAAATCGCCAAAATTCTTAATAACAACGTGGTGATGGTTCAGGATGAGCAGGGACGCGAACAGGTCGTGATGGGGCGTGGGCTGGCTTTCCAGAAGCGCATCGGTGACAGTCTCAACGCTGCGCACATTGAGAAGGTATTTGCGCTGCAAAGTGATCTGCTGGTACGTCGTCTGGAGGAGTTGTTACACCAGATCCCTCCTGAAGTGATGACCACCTGCGACCGCATTATTGATCTTGCAACACAACGTCTGGGGACATTGCAGGAGAGCTTGTATATCACGTTGACCGACCACTGCTACTTTGCCATTGAAAGGCAGAAAAAAGGTCTGGCAATTAAAAATGTGTTGCTGTGGGATATCAAACGCCTCTACCCCAAAGAGTTCGCACTGGGTCAGGAGGCCAGGGCTATCATTTCACGTCGTCTGAATGTCGAACTGGCGGAGGATGAAGCCGGATTTATCGCGCTACATCTGGTGACGGCGCAGCTCAATAATGAAATGCCGGAAGTGATGCATGTCACCCGGGTTATGCAGGAGATTCTGCAACTGGTGAAGTATCAACTGCAGCTGGAGTACATCGAATCGTCGCTGAGTTACCAGCGTTTTGTCACTCATCTGAAGTTTTTTGCTCAGCGGATGCTGACGCGTACCGTGGTGGACGATGACGATGTATCGCTGCATACAGCAGTAAAAGATAACTATCCCAAAGCCTGGAAATGTGCGGTGAAAATCGCGCAGCATCTGCAACAAAGCTATCAGCGTGATCTGACCGCAGAAGAGATCATGTTTCTCGCCATTAACATCGAACGGGTGAGAAAAGAGGGGCAATAAGCTCCATAAACCGGATTGTTACTGCTTTACGCAGGCAAAACCTGAGCGCGGCCTCTGAAAGGAGGACGTTCTCAGGTTTTTTTCATTTTTGGCTCAGTTAACTGATGTCCGCAGGCATCGGTTGTAAGGAAATCGAGATGGAATATCACACGCTGGCGCAGGATATCCTCAGCCATATTGGTGGCCGGGAGAACATCGTTAGTCTGGTTCATTGTGCCACCCGGTTACGCTTCAAACTGAAAGACAACCATAAAGCCGATGCTGAAGGACTGAAGAAAAATCCGGACGTTATTATGGTCGTTGAAAGCGGCGGGCAGTTTCAGGTGGTGATTGGCAACCACGTTCATGATGTCTGGCAGGCTGTGCGTAGTGAAGCGGGGCTGGCTGATGAGCTTTCTGCAGCAACAGAAGGGGAAAAGACCGGGGGTAATGTTTTCAATCATCTGATCGACATTGTATCAGGCATTTTTACCCCGTTTATCGGCATTCTCGCCGCCTCCGGGATCCTAAAAGGTTTACTGGCGCTGGCCGTGGTCTGTGGCTGGCTTTCTGTTGAAAGTGGAACGTATAAAATCTGGTTTGCAGCCAGTGATGCCCTGTTTTTCTTCTTTCCTTTGGTGCTGGGCTACACCGCCGGGAAGAAATTTGGCGGCAATCCCTTTATTACCATGGTGATTGGTGGGGCGCTGACCCACCCGACGATGATTGCAGCTTTTAATGCCAGCCAGCAGTCAGGTGAAATGACGGACGCGTTTCTCGGCATCCCTGTAACCTGGTTTAATTACAGTGCGTCGGTTATCCCGATTATTCTCGCTGCCTGGGTAAGTTGCTGGCTGGAAAAACAGAGCAGCCGGCGACTTCCCGCCTCCATGAAAAACTTCTTTGCGCCACTGATCTGCCTGAGCGTCACCGTGCCGCTGACCTTCCTGGTGATTGGCCCACTGGCCACGGGCTTAAGTCAGATACTGGCGAACGGCTACCAGTGGATTTATGCGCTGGCACCCTGGCTGGCTGGCGCCGCCCTGGGCGCGTTGTGGCAGGTCTGTGTGATTTTTGGTTTGCACTGGGGACTGGTGCCACTGATGATCAACAATCTTGCCGTACTGGGGCATGACTCAATGCTGCCCATGCTGTTGCCTGCTGTCATGGGCCAGGTTGGTGCGGCGCTGGGGGTGTTTCTGCGCAGTCGGGATGCACGACAGAAGATGCTGGCGGGTTCATCCGTGACCGCAGGGATCTTTGGTATCACTGAACCGGCTGTCTATGGCGTTAATCTGCCGTTGCGCCGTCCCTTTATCTTTGGCTGCGTGGCGGGCGCTATTGGCGGTGCCATTGTCGGCCTCAGCAGCACCCACGTTTATTCATTTGGTTTTGCCAACATCTTTACCATCGCACAGATGATCCCACCTGGCGGTGTGGATTCCACGTTATGGGGCGGTATTGCCGGGACGCTACTCGCGCTGATACTGGGTTGCGGCATGACGCTGGTAGCGGGCATGCCCCGAAACACGGCGCCAGACGCAGCGCTCCCGATTACCCCTGGCGAAGATGACATTCTGTCACCGATGACAGGCACCGTTCTGGGGCTTGGTCAGATTCCCGATGCAACCTTCGCCAGTGGCCTGCTGGGACAGGGTGTGGCCATCATCCCTTCCGACAACAAAGTGATTGCGCCTTTTGCGGGCGAGGTGGCCTCCCTGTTTCAGACCCGACACGCAATAGGACTCCTGAGTCACAGCGGGATTGAGCTGTTGATCCATGTGGGTATCGATACCGTCAGGCTCGACGGCAAACCTTTCACGGCACATGTACAAGTGGGCGACACATTCAGGGCCGGCGATCTGCTGCTGGAGTTCGATCGTCAGGCCATTCTTGATGCCGGATATGACCTGGCAACACCGATCATTATCACTAACAGCGATGAGTATCCTGAGGTGATGACCATGGCAGGGACTGCGGTCACTGCAGGTACGCCTTTACTCAGTGTCACTCGTCAATAAAAGGAGAACAGGATGAAAACTTTCCCGGATTCATTTTTATGGGGCGGTGCTGTTGCCGCTAATCAGGTTGAAGGCGCATGGCGGGAAGAGGGCAAAGGCCTCTCAACCTCAGACGTTCAGCCACAGGGAATCTTTGGCCCGGTATCGGAGCGCGTTGAGGGCAGCCAAAGCCTCAAAGACATCGCGATCGACTTTTACCACCGCTATCCGGACGATATCAGGCTGTTTGCAGAGATGGGGTTCAGCTGTTTGCGGGTTTCCATCGCCTGGACGCGCATCTTCCCGAACGGTGACGAGCAACAACCTAATGAGGCCGGTCTGGCCTTTTATGATCGGCTATTCGACGAGCTGGCCGCACACCACATCACCCCACTTGTTACATTGTCACATTATGAGATGCCCTGGCACCTGGTGAAGCAGTATGGTGGCTGGGGTAACCGTCAGGTGATTGGCTTCTTTGAGCATTATGCCCGTACGGTGTTTGCCCGCTACCGGCAGAAAGTCAGACTCTGGCTGACCTTTAACGAAATTAACATGTCGCTTCACGCGCCAATGACCGGTGTGGGTCTGCCGGGAACCAGCAGCAAAGCTGAGGTGTATCAGGCAATTCATCATCAACTGGTCGCCAGTGCGCTGGCGGTGAAAGCCTGTCGCGAGATTAACCCGAATGCCAGCATTGGCAATATGCTGCTGGGAGGGCTGGTCTATCCACTCAGTTGTAAGCCTGATGATGTGCTGGAAGCGCTGCAGGAGAACCGGAAATGGCAATTTTTTGGCGATGTTCAGTGCCGTGGTGTTTATCCGGGCTATATGTTGCGGTTCTTTCGTGAGAATAATATTCAGCTGGATATCACGGATACCGATCGTCAGATACTCCAGTCGACCGTCGATTTTATCTCGTTCAGCTATTACATGTCCGGCTGCGTGACCGCCGATGAAGCACTGAATCAGCAGATGCGGGGTAACATTCTGAGTATGGTGCCAAATCCTCACCTGCAGAGTTCTGAATGGGGCTGGCAGATTGACCCGGTGGGCTTGCGGACCTTACTGAATCTGCTGTGGGATCGTTATCAGAAGCCGCTTTTTATTGTTGAGAACGGACTGGGCGCCAAAGACATACCGGATGCAACGGGCGTCGTGCAGGATGACTATCGCATCAGCTACCTCAACGATCATCTGGTTCAGGTGCGTGAGGCGATTGACGATGGCGTGGAGGTCATGGGTTATACCAGCTGGGGACCTATCGATCTTGTCAGCGCATCAAAAGCCGAATTGTCTAAGCGTTACGGTTTTATTTATGTTGACCGCGATGATACTGGTGAAGGTTCGCTGGCCCGCAGCCGGAAGAAAAGCTTTTACTGGTATAAAGAGGTCATTGCGACCAACGGGGCTTCACTTAAAGAGTAATTCCCGCACTCAGGCGTACATCACAACGATCGCGATGTACGCCCGGTTAGCAGTTAAAACAGCCTGGCTCAGGGCGTCTCGCGGGAGTTAACCTGATAGCGGGTACTCCTGCCTCCGCCTTCAAGCCGGTAAAGGCAGCCTTTTTCAACCAGATCGGTCAGATGACGGGTCGCGGTGGCTTTACTCACTTTGGCGACCTTCTGATACTGGCTGGCGCTGATCCCCAGTTCGAAACCCTGCTCGCCGCCATCCAGCAGCCGGTTCAGCACTTTCACCTGTTCCGGGCTCAATCCCATCCCCTGATGCCGCAGCCAGAAACGCGCTTTCATCTGAGTGCGATCGATGACGTTCATCGCCTGTTGCAGACTCTCATCCAGGATATCAAGAAACCACACCAGCCAGTGGGTGATATCCAGGCCGCCTTTCTGCGTCTGCTCAAGGATGCGGTAATAACCGGCACGCTGCGTCAGAATGGCGGGTGACATGGCATACAGCCGGATGCTCTGACTGTCGGCCTGCGCCAGCGCCAGATCGGTTAAGGCACGCGTGATACGACCATTACCATCATCAAAAGGGTGCAGGGTGACAAACCAGAGGTGGCAGATGGCGGCGCGCAGCAACGGGTCCAGCATCACATCTTGCTGACTGCTGTTGAACCACTCAATAAACTGCGCCAGCTGTGGCTCCAGTCCCTGTCGCGGCGGCGCTTCAAAATGCACCGTGGGACGATCGATGCGACCTGAGATGACCTGCATCGGCTCACTGCCGCGCAGCGTGCCGACGCTCAGGCGCTGCACCGTCCACTCATCGGCAGGGAAAAGCCAGCGGTGCCACTGACAGAGACGTTCAGGCGTCAGCGGCTGGCTGCGGTTGTTGATGGCATCGAGCATCATGGCAGCCAGGCCTTCTGAACGATCGGAGACCGGATAGGGCTGCTCTTCCGTCACGCCTAACCGACGCGCCAGCGATGAGCGGACCGATTGCACGTTGACCCGCTCCTCTTCAATCGCGGAAGAGGAGAGGATATTGCTGAGCAGGGTATCCAGCGTCTGGGTTTCACTGTCTGAATGCAGGCTGGCACGGCCCAGCAGCAATCCACGCTGCTGCTGCAGATGGCGCAGGCGCGGTAACAGCACGGCGTCCTGCCACTGAAAACGGGGCCAGTCCGGCTGTTGCCAGATCCAGGTAACGCTCATAATCGGCTCACGCTAAGGGTAGATGAGCCGAATAAAGAAGGTTATTCGGCTCACACAATGAGTCGATAATAGCGAATATTTGGCTCACAGGCCAACCCGGCTGAAGTGAGGGCAAAAAAAAGGACCCGAAGGTCCTGTTTGCTTAGCGGGAGAACTGCATAAAGGTGTCTGAATAGTAGTGAACGATCCAGGCGACATACGCCAGCCAGACAACCATCCCGACAGCTAATCCTGATTTACCGATCATTGTTCTATCTCCACTGCGATAAGGGGGCTACAGCAACTGTTGACATAAACTGACAGTAATGGCGGGCGCCAGTATTGTTGCAGATCAAAAAAAGGCCGTTCATTCACAGCGCGATAATCCCTTTGCGATCAACTTCCCGTAATCACGCGCTGTGAGACCCCCATCACGGCGGGGAAATGGCCATTAAAGTTCAAAAAAACGCCGCCGATAGATGATCTCAGGAGCACCATAACTACAAGGAGGTATTGAGCCAGGTAAATTTCAGGGGAAGCACTATGGTCAGTCAGTTAACACATAAGAAAAGAATGAGTACCCGTGCCCAGATGCTGATCATGGGTGGTTTAACGATAGTGCTGGGATTTACCGTGACGATTGGGGTTCTCAGCTGGCAATCCGGTAAAGAGCAGAAGGCGCTGGCCGAACAATATCTGCAGCAGATTGCGCAGAGCCGTGCCTTACAGGTACAGCAGGAATTGAGCCATGCCCGTGATGTCGCGAGTCACCTTGGACAAAGTCTGATTGCCTTGCCCCACGTTGGTATTACCGATCGCAAAGCGGCCGATAAGGTGATGGAGTATGCGCTGCGTGCTAACCCTGACTATCTGTCGATGTCAGTGATATTTGAACAGAATGCGTTTGATGGCCGTGATGCCGAGTTCGCTTCACAGCCGGGTCAGGCACCGCAGGGCCGTTATGCCTTTTTTGTCGATCGTGACGCATCAGGTACTTACTCGATGCATCCGCTGCTCTCCTATCTGACACCGGGTCAGGGTGATTACTATCTGATCCCGCAAAAAACACAAAAAGATACGCTCACCGAACCCTATAGCTATGCCTATAACGGCGTGCCAACATTGCTCACCTCCGTCGCCGCCGCGATTATCGATCAGGGCACCTTAAAGGCGATCGTTACCTCTGACATTTCACTGGCATCACTGCAACAGAAAGTGAATCAGATCAAACCCTGGCAGGGAAGCGGCTATGCGCTGCTGCTTTCTCACGGCGGGAATGTGGTCTCTTCGCCGGTGAAAGATGAAGCCGGGAAGCCCTGGAAAGGCGAAAAAGAGGGTTTTACGTCAAAAGTCGTCCAGCGATTTGATGCCGTGCTGGGTGAAGACGCTTTAGTCACCTGGCAGCCGGTGATGATAGGTAACAGTGACAAACCCTGGTATCTGGGCGTGGTGGCACCGGTCAGTCAGGTGATGGCCGCCTCAAACCGGCAGCTGATGTGGGCGGTGATCCTGATGGTCGTGAGCGTTCTGCTGGTCGGGACGGTGCTGGGCATGCTGTTCAGCCGTAAAGTGCTGCGTCCGATTGGTGGCGAGCCGGCTGAAGCGGCGCATATTGCGCTGGCCGTCGCCGATGGCAAGCTGGATAACGCGATTGTGGTGAAAAACGGCGATCGCAGCAGCCTCTTTTTCGCCCTGGATACCATGCAAAGCCAGCTCCGGCAGATTGTCGGGCAGATTAAAGATTCCAGTGAATCAGTACGCCAGGGAGCGGGTGAAATTGCCAGCGGAAACCTCAATCTGGCGTCACGCACCGAACAACAGGCCGCCGCGCTGGAGCAGACCGCAGCCAGCATGGAGCAGATCAGCGCCACGATTCGCCTGAATGCCGATAACGCGCAGCAGGCAACCAGCCTGACTGAAAACGCTACCCACATCGCCAGTCGTGGTGCCTCGCTGGTGGGTGAGGTGGTGCAGACCATGGCGCAGATCGATGACAGTTCGAAAAAGATCGGCGACATTACCACCATGATTAACAGTATCGCCTTCCAGACCAATATTCTGGCGCTGAACGCGGCTGTAGAAGCTGCACGCGCCGGTGAGCAGGGACGCGGTTTTGCCGTGGTGGCTTCTGAAGTGCGTAATCTGGCCCAGCGCAGCGCGAACGCGGTGAAAGAGATCGGCGCACTGATTGAAGAGTCGAGCGTGCGGGTCGAGAGTGGCGTCCGGCTGGTAAACGATGCCGGTAAAACCATGCAGGAGATGATGCAGGCGGTGAATTCGGTGCAGGGGATTATCGGTGAGATTGTTACAGCATCAAGCGAACAGGCGCGTGGCATCAGTCAGGTAACGATTGCCGTCAATGAAATGGATGGCGTCACCCAGCAGAACGCCGCGCTGGTGCAGCAGATGTCGGCTGCCGCCAGTTCGCTGGAAGATCAGGCGCAGCAGCTGTCACAGACGGTGGAGCAGTTTCATCTGGCGTAAGCAGGCGTATGTTTCCTGATCCAGACTCTGCTTCACAAAATAAAAAACCCGCCGCTGGCGCAATGCTGCTCAGTTAAGATTAGATTTGTAAAGGCTGTCACGGTCAAACGTGGCAGCTTTTTTTCCGGGCGAGCGAGCCGCAGTGC
>NZ_JALNPO010000025.1:0-170 GCF_024520895.1 Pantoea sp. Fr-CA_6
GAGCGGCCAAAGGGAGCAGACTGTAAATCTGCCGTCACAGACTTCGAAGGTTCGAATCCTTCTCCCACCACCATCTCGCATGTTGCACACCATCCCCAAAATAATACCTAAGCTTCCTGTTCTGCGGGGAGAGGGATGAGAACCTTCGATCAAGGTTCGGGTCGAGCATC
>NZ_JALNPO010000025.1:270-28434 GCF_024520895.1 Pantoea sp. Fr-CA_6
GCGAGACAACGCGCTTCAGCGCGGCCCGCAGGGTGAGGCGCAACGCGCCGAATAATCCTTCTCCCACCACCATCTCGTATGTTGCACACCATCCCCCAAATAATACCTAAGCTTCCTGTTCTGCGGGGAGAGGGATGAGAACCTTCGATTAAGGTTCGGGTCGAGCATCGCGAGACAACGCGCTTCAGCGCGGCCCGCAGGGTGAGGCGCAACGCGCCGAATAATCCTTCTCCCACCACCATCTCGCATGTTGCACTCAATCCCAGACCAATACCTAAGCTTCCTGTTCGCCCCCACATTCCTGCCCGCTTTCACACAATCTCAGCCTGTTCCGCCATGACTTTTTCAGCAAAAATCGCTACCATCTCCGCCTGACATTTCTGAACAACGGTCGATCTCATGAAATTTGTTTCATTTAACATCAATGGGTTGCGTGCCCGCCCGCATCAGCTTCAGGCACTTGTCGAACAGCATCAGCCCGATGTTATCGGTCTGCAGGAAACCAAGGTCCATGACGACATGTTCCCGCTGGAAGAGGTGTCAAAGCTCGGCTATCACGTCTTCTATCATGGACAGAAAGGTCACTACGGTGTTGCCCTGTTAACCAAAGCTGAGCCAGTGTCAGTGAGCCGGGGTTTCCCGGGTGATGACGAAGAATCCCAGCGCCGCCTGATCATCGCGGAGCTTCCCAGCCCGATTGGCGACATCACGGTAATTAACGGCTATTTTCCGCAGGGCGAGAGCCGCGACCATCCCACTAAGTTTCCGGCTAAAGAGAAATTCTATCGCGATCTGCAACGTCTGCTGACCGAAGACCTGCCTGCTGATAAGCCGGTTCTGATTATGGGCGACATGAATATCAGCAGCACCGATCGGGATATTGGTATTGGTGAGGAGAGTCGCAAGCGCTGGCTGCGCACCGGCAAATGCTCCTTCCTGCCGGAAGAGCGCGAGTGGATGGACCGCCTGCTGGGCTGGGGACTGGTTGATACCTGGCGTGAGCACAATCCGGAGGTGGCGGATCGCTTTTCCTGGTTCGATTACCGTTCGAAAGGATTTGATGATAATCGCGGGTTACGCATCGATCTGGTGCTGGCGAGCAAAACCCTGGCGTCGCACTGCGTTGAGACCGGCATTGATTATGAGATCCGGGGCATGGAAAAACCATCTGACCACGCACCCATCTGGTCAATCTTCCGCTTTTAACTGACGGTCGCGTGGCAGAGCGCCACGCGACGGCTATTTCACTATTTTCCAGATCAGGTTATTGGTGCCGATGGAGTGTTCATCACGGGTACATTGCAGCAACACCCCCTCTGATTTCACCACCGCGCCTTCCGTGTAGTTACGGTTCTCAAAGATACAGCAGCGGAGACAGTCTGGCTGACGTCTCTCTGCCTGTGTCCATGCCTCGGGTGGCATATCCACCACGACATCGGTGTTACCACCGTTGCTGCCCTGCTGTGGCATCGACTGATAACGACTGTTGGCCTGCGCCACGCTGGTCGCCAGCGACAGGGCCACGAGCAGTAATACTGAATAACGCCTCATTCCGTCTCCTTCACTTTACGCCTGGTTTTGCGCACCGGACGTTTCTGTCCGGTGGACGGTAATCCCCGAAATGCATGCGCCGCAGGCTGCTGTCGCGCCTGCTGGATCAGACCGGTTAAGGTCTGCACCAGCGGCTGCATGAATTCATCATAGCGGCAGGCCTTTTCGCTGATACGCGTCAGTGTCGATTCCCACTGCGCCGTCATATCCGGGCGTGCTGCCAGATCGGGCAGGGAGTGAATCAGGGCGCGTCCGGCATCCGTAGAATTGATATAGCGGCCCTTCTTCACCAGGAAGCCACGACGAAACAGTAATTCGATAATGCCGGCGCGTGTGGCTTCCGTTCCTAAACCATCGGTCGCACGCAGTACTTTCTTTAATTCTTTATCCTGAACGAAACGGGCAATGCCGGTCATTGCAGAAAGAATGGTGGCATCGGTAAACGGGCGTGGCGGCTGGGTTTGCTTCGCCAGCACCTCTCCGCGCTCACACAGCAGCTCATCCCCTTTCGCTACCACCGGCAACGGCATGCCGTCGTTCTCTTCATCACGCTCTTTGTTGCCCAGCAGCGCACGCCAGCCCGCTTCCGCCAGGAAGCGCGCTTTCGCCACGAATTTTCCGCCAGCAATATCGAGATCGATGACACATTTGCGGAATACCGCATCCGGGCAGAACTGCATCAGATACTGGCGCGCCACCAGTTCATAGATATGCTGCTCGTTTTCACTGAGTTTCACCGCGCTGGCACGGGCCGTTGGAATAATGGCGTGGTGGGCATCCACTTTTTTATCATCCCAGCAGCGATTTCTGCGATCGGCATCGAAATCTGCCGGCGGGGTCAGCTGTGACTGATGCGCCTGTATCGCCTTTAACACCGCATGACGACCGGCAAAATGCTCTTCAGGCAGATAGCGGCTGTCCGAACGGGGATAGGTAATCAGTTTGTGGGTTTCGTAAAGCCGCTGGCAGGTATCCAGCACCGTCTGCGCACTCAGCCCGTAACGTTTAGCGGCCTCAATCTGCAGGCTGGATAAGGAAAAGGGCAGCGGCGCCACCTCATTTTCGCGTTTGTCGCTGTAAGCGGTGACGATCGCCGGCTGGCCCGTAATACGCGCCACCACATGCTCGGCCAGTGCGCGTTTGAGCAGACGGCCCTCTTCATCCTGCCACGGTTCACAGGCTTCACTGGGGATCCAGCTGGCGATAAATCGGGCGCCGTCAGGCGTGAGGATGTGCGCTTTCACTTCGAAGTAATCTTTCGGCACGAAGTTCTCGATCTCTTCATCGCGCCGGACCACCAGCCCAAGCACCGGCGTCTGCACCCGGCCCACCGACAGTACGCCATCATAGCCTGCATTGCGTCCCAGCAGCGTCCAGGCGCGGGTCATGTTAATGCCATAGAGCCAGTCCGCCCGGGCGCGGGCCAGCGCCGAGACGCACAACGGAATAAACTCGCGATTTTCACGCAGGCGGTTTACTGCCCGGTCCACCGCCTGAGGATTGAGATCGTTAATCAGACAGCGCTGCACCTTGCTGCGTTTTTCAGCCGGCAGGTTCAGGTAGTCGAGCACCTCATCCACCAGCAACTGCCCTTCCCGATCCGGGTCACCGGCATGCACCACTTCATTCGCCTGCGCCAGCAAGCCTTCAACTACTTTCAGTTGCTTAGCAACCGAGGGACGCGGTTTTAGCTGCCATTTTTCCGGAATGATGGGTAAATCCGCCAGCGACCAGCGTGCATAACGGCTGTCATAACTGTCGGGTTGCGCCTGCTCCAGAAGATGGCCTACGCACCAGGTGACGATCTGATCATTGCCGCAGGCAATGAATCCATCACCGCGTCGATGCGGTTTCGGCAGCACATCTGCGATAGCACGCCCCAGGCTCGGTTTTTCCGCAATAAACAAACGCATTGAATCAGGTAATCCTTAACATCAGGGGGAACGCAGTGATAACCGGTTGTCCGCTGTCGGTTTGAATACTGGGGCTATGTTAGCCTGGCAGGCCCGCTGGCGTAAGTGTGATGCGCGGCGTTAGCGATCGTTCGCACAGGAACCGTGCAAAAAGCAGGGCTGAAATGCACCCTGCCGGAACCGGACAAGCATTATAGTCAGAAGTAACGGACGAAAGGCGCCGTGTCAGGTGGGAGCACCGTAGTGCTGGATTTCAGTTGCGGGGTGCCCAGATAGAGAAAGCCGACGATGGCATCCTGTTCGCGGCAGCCAAACCCCTGGCGTACCTGCTCGTCATCGGTCCAGGGACCACTGCGCCAGATACCGTTGTAACCCTGAGCGACGGCCGCCATCTGCATGGCCATCACTGCACAGCTTGCCGAGGCGATCTGCTCCCAGCGCGGCACTTTGTGGTGCGCTTCACAATGTGCCACCACCGTAATGATCATCGGTGCGCGAAACGGTGACTGGCTCGCTTTGTTAATCGCCTTTTCATCCAGCTGTTTATCGCGTGCTGCCTGCTCCAGCAGCTGGCTCAGCCGGTCACGTCCCTCATTTTCCACAATGATAAAGCGCCAGGGTTGCAGCGTGCCGTGATCCGGGGCACGCATACCAGCCCGCAGGATATTTTCCAGTGCGTCACCCGCAGGTGCCGGCTCAGTCAGGCGTGAGGCCGAACGTCGGTTGACCAGTAACTCCAGTGCGTCCATGTTTCTCTCCCGATCTCTGTAATGTTGCAGTTATCCTGGCACAGGCAGATTTTTTGTAACAGTGCGCAGTGATTTCCTGCTGACTTTTAACACGCCGCTCTTTAGGATGAGCTCGTCGGGGAAGTCTGGTCCGCGCGGCGGCCACTTCCTGCTACATATTTATGGAGAGTCTGATGCGCACATTGTGGCGAATAATTGCAGGTCTGTTCCGCTGGAGCTGGCGGGTACTGAATTTTATCAGGGAATTTATTCTGAATATTTTCCTGATTTTGTTGATTGTGGTGGGTGTAGGGATCTGGCTGCAGGTCAGCGGGTCGGGCGGCAGTTCAGCGCCGATTCAGCAAGGCGCACTGAAAGTGGATCTCAGCGGCGTGCTGGTGGATAAACCGTCGGTAAGCAATCGTCTGAGCAAAATTGGCCGCCAGCTGCTGGGTGCCAGCAGTGACCGCTTACAGGAAAATTCGCTCTTTGATGTGGTCGACGCTATTCGTCAGGCAAAAGATGACAGCAACATTAAAGGCATGGTGCTCGATTTACGCGAATTTGCCGGTGGCGATCAGCCTTCACTGCAATATGTGGGTAAAGCGCTGCGCGAATTCCGCGACAGCGGCAAGCCGATTTATGCACTCGGCGACAGCTACAGCCAGGCGCAGTATTACCTTGCCAGCTACGCCACCAAAATCTATCTGTCGCCACAGGGCACCGTAGATCTGCATGGTTTCGCCACCAACGGACTCTATTACAAAACCCTGCTGGAGAAGCTGAAAGTCACCTCACACGTCTTCCGTGTCGGAACCTACAAATCAGCGGTTGAGCCGTTCCTGCGTGACGA
Source organism: Pantoea sp. Fr-CA_6 (assembly GCF_024520895.1). Lineage (NCBI taxonomy): Bacteria > Pseudomonadati > Pseudomonadota > Gammaproteobacteria > Enterobacterales > Erwiniaceae > Pantoea > Pantoea sp. Fr-CA_6. The sequence goes on from NZ_JALNPO010000025.1 coordinate 5,316, forward strand.
CATGTCCCCTGCCGCACGGGATGCTGACAGCCGCTGGGTCGGTCAGCTGTGGCAGAACTACCTGAACACCGTGGCAGCGAACCGCCAGATTACGCCGGAGCAACTCTTCCCCGGTGCTGCTGCGATTATTGCCGGATTAAACGCCGTGAAAGGCGATACCGCGCAATATGCGCTGGATAACAAGCTGGTCGATGCCCTGGGTTCACGTGCGGCAGCCGATCAGGAGCTGGTAAAAACCTTTGGTCTGGATAAGCAGAGCAACGATTACCGTAGCGTCAGCATCTATGACTACAGCGTGAAAACCACCTCCACGCAGCAGGATGGCAACATCGCGGTGGTCATGGCCAGCGGTGCCATCATGGATGGTGAAGAGACGCCGGGCAACGTCGGTGGCGACACGACGGCGGCGCAGATCCGCGATGCGCGTCTCGATCCGAAAATCAAAGCGATTATTCTGCGGGTGAATAGCCCGGGTGGCAGCGTCACCGCCTCGGAAGCGATTCGTGAAGAGCTGGCGGCAGCGCAGGCGGCCGGTAAGCCGATTGTGGTCTCGATGGGAGGCATGGCGGCGTCTGGCGGTTACTGGATCTCAACGCCTGCCAGCTACATTGTGGCGAACCCCAGCACGCTGACTGGCTCGATTGGCATCTTCGGCGTGATCAATACGCTGGAGAACAGCCTGGACAGTATTGGCGTGCACACCGACGGTGTTGCGACCTCACCGCTGGCGGATATCTCAACCACCAAAGCGCTGCCAACGGAAGTTCAGCAACTGATGCAGCTGACCATCGAAAATGGCTACCGCAACTTTGTCGGTCTGGTGGCGAAGTCACGTCATAAAACGCCAGAGCAGATTGATGCCATTGCACAGGGCCACGTCTGGACCGGCAGCGATGCGAAAGCCAATGGTCTGGTTGATGCACTGGGTGACTTCGATGATGCCGTGAAGAAGGCGGGCGAGCTGGCGAAAGTCAGTAATCCGCAGCTGAGCTGGTATCAGGATGACCCAAGCTTCCTGGATATGATGCTGAGCCAGATGAACGCGTCGGTGCAGGCTGTCCTGCCTGATACGCTGAAAGCCTGGCTGCCAGCACCGATGCTGGATGTGATGAGTGCTATGAAAGCCCAGCCTGGTCTGTTCGACAAGCAGAACGATCCTCAGAACCGTTATGCATTCTGCCTGAACTGCGGCGAAGTGCGATAAACCTCGCAGCCCGGCCGCTGGTCGGGCTGCTTTTCCCCGCTATTCCCCTTATACTGCGCGTTTTATGGCGAGTCTGAGTTCTCTAATGCAAAAGAAAAACATCTACGTAGCCTACACTGGCGGGACGATCGGTATGCAGCGTTCGGCGCAGGGTTATATTCCCGTCTCCGGACACCTGCAGCAACAGCTGGCTAACATGCCGGAGTTCCACCGCCCTGAGATGCCTGATTTCACCATTCATGAGTATCAGCCGCTGATCGACTCTTCCGACATGACCCCGCAGGACTGGCAGTCTATCGCAGAAGATATCCGTCAGAACTACGATCGCTATGATGGTTTTGTGATCCTGCATGGCACCGACACCATGGCATTTACCGCCTCAGCACTCTCCTTTATGCTGGAAAATCTGGCCAAGCCGGTTATCGTCACGGGCTCGCAGATTCCGTTAGCGGAGTTACGTTCAGATGGTCAGCAGAATCTCTTAAATTCGCTCTATGTGGCGGCCAACTATCCGATCAGCGAAGTGTCGCTGTTTTTCAATAACACGCTCTATCGCGGTAACCGGACCACCAAGGCACATGCAGACGGCTTCAACGCTTTTGCTTCGCCCAACCTCTCTGCGCTGCTGGAAGCGGGCATTCATATTCGTCGCCTCAATACACCGCCAGCCCCAGCCGGTCAGGGCGAACTGAAGGTTCACACCATTACGCCTCAGCCTATTGGCGTGGTCACCATCTATCCCGGCATTTCAGCCGACGTTGTACGTAACTTTCTGCGTCAGCCAGTCAAAGCATTGATCCTGCGCTCCTATGGTGTGGGTAATGCACCGCAGAACAAGGAATTTCTGGCAGAATTGCAGCAGGCCAGCGAGCGTGGCATCGTGGTGGTAAATCTCACCCAGTGTATTTCCGGCAAAGTGAATATGGGCGGATACGCTACCGGCAATGCGCTGGAACATGCTGGTGTCATCAGCGGATTTGACCTCACCGTGGAAGCGGCGCTGACAAAGCTACACTTTTTACTCAGCCAGGATCTTTCGGCCGATCAAATTCGAGCCAGAATGCAGCAGAATTTGCGCGGCGAACTGACTGAAGACTGAAACGGAGCGATATGTAATGAAGCGGGCACTCATCATTATTGATATTCAGAACGATTTTTGCCCCGGCGGCCCGATGGCAGTCCATGAGGGTGACCATACGGTCGAGGTGGCAAATCGTTATGCGCGACTGTTCCGTGAAAACGGGGAATGCGTACTGGCACTGCAGGACTGGCATCCGGCCGATCACGGCAGTTTTGCCTCGGTTTCCGGCGAGCCGGTCTACACGCTGGGCGAGTTAAATGGTCTGGCCCAGATCTGGTGGCCCGATCACGGCATTCAGGGCTCGACTGGCGCTGATTTTCATCCGGGTCTCGATCGCTCACTGTTCGATGCGACGTTCCATAAGGGCCAGGATCAGGATGTCGACAGCTATAGCGCCTTTTTTGACAATGGCCATCGCCGTAAGACCGAGCTGGACAGCTGGCTGCGTGAGCGTGGGATCACCCATCTGGTGATGCTGGGGCTGGCGACGGATTACTGCGTAAAATATAGCGTGCTGGATGCGCTGGAGCTGGGTTATCACGTTGAGGTGGTTAAAGAGGGCTGCCGGGGCGTCAATCTGAATCCCGAGGACAGCGAAATTGCCTTTGCCCAGATGACCGCTCAGGGCGCGATTCTGATTTAAAATGGAGCTGGCATGACGCCAGCTTTTTTTTAATGCAGATGGATGCGGGTCACGTCAGGGTCAATTCCAAACTCTTCCTTGAGCTCTTTTTTCGACTTCATCACCATTTCGCCACCTTTGCCGATGGTCATGTGCTGGGGCGCGTCGTTGTGCCGCGCCTGCCACATCATGACCAGCTGCAGGCAATTGTCGCGCTGCTCCTGGGTCAGTGCCACGCCATCAGGCCATTTACCAATCTCAACCGCCGTGGCAAGACGCTGATAGACTTCAGGCGTCATCGATGCAAGCATTGCTTCAAGCTGTTCCTTCATCGCCATTACCCTTTGGTCTGTTCGCCCTGCTCGTCGGTGAAATTCAGCGAGGCGGAGTTAACACAATAGCGTTCGCCGGTCGGCTGCGGGCCGTCAGGGAAGACATGTCCCAGGTGCGCATCGCAACTGCCACAGCGGATCTCAATACGCTGCATGCCGTGTGAATCATCTTCAATATAGCGAATCGCATCATCACTGACCGGCTGGTAGAAACTGGGCCAGCCACAGCCAGAGTCATACTTCGTCTCAGAGAGAAAAAGTGGCGCCTCACAGATCAGACAGTGGTAGATCCCTTCCTGCTTGTTGTGCAGCAGTGCGCCGCTGTAAGGCGGTTCCGTTCCGCGTTGCTGAGTGACGTAGCGTTGCATTTCAGTCAACTGTGCAATTTTTGCTTCGGGTGCGGTGTCTTTAGCCATTTTAGGATTCCGGGCAGTGCCATTCTGAAAAATTCGACTATTATTCTAACAAATGATCAACATAACCCGGGTCTTTTTTTGTGCTCACCCTTTCAGCCTGCTCTCTGCTAAGCGGATTTGTGACATCGATCACCTTTTATCCGGAGCATCCCTATATATTCGGCGATTGATTCAACGAAGCGCGATATCATTGGCGGCGCGCAAGCGGTTGCGCATCGAATAATTCCTCTCAGGCGAATTGATTTGTCGCAACAATTGACACGATTCCGCTTGACGCCTGGTAAGGTTTTTGTAATTTTACAGGCAACCTTTTATTCACTAACCAATAGCTGGTGGAATATATGACTATCAAAGTAGGTATCAACGGTTTCGGCCGTATCGGTCGCATCGTTTTCCGTGCTGCTCAAAAGCGTTCTGACATCGAAATCGTTGCTATCAACGACCTGCTGGACGCGGATTACATGGCGTACATGCTGAAGTATGACTCTACTCACGGTCGTTTCGACGGTACCGTAGAAGTTCAGGATGGCGCACTGGTGGTTAACGGTAAAAAAATCCGTGTTACCGCTGAACGTGATCCGGCCAACCTGAAGTGGGATGAAGTGGGCGTTGACGTTGTTGCTGAAGCAACCGGTATCTTCCTGACCGACGAAACCGCGCGTAAACACATCACCGCAGGTGCTAAGAAAGTCGTTCTGACCGGTCCATCTAAAGATGACACCCCAATGTTTGTTCGTGGTGCAAACTTCGACAAATATGATGGCCAGGATATCGTGTCTAACGCATCCTGTACCACTAACTGCCTGGCACCGCTGGCAAAAGTGATCAACGACAAGTTTGGCATCGTTGAAGGTCTGATGACGACCGTTCACGCCACCACTGCTACTCAGAAAACCGTTGATGGCCCGTCTCATAAAGACTGGCGCGGCGGCCGCGGCGCATCGCAGAACATCATTCCTTCATCAACTGGCGCAGCTAAAGCCGTTGGTAAAGTTCTGCCAGAGCTGAACGGCAAACTGACCGGTATGGCATTCCGCGTACCAACCCCTAACGTTTCCGTTGTTGACCTGACCGTGCGTCTGGAAAAAGCGGCTTCTTACAAAGAAATCTGTGCTGCAATTAAAGCGGCTGCAGAAGGTGAGATGAAAGACGTTCTGGGCTACGTTGAAGATGACGTGGTTTCTACCGACTTCAACGGCGAAATCCTGACTTCAGTGTTTGACGCTAAAGCCGGTATCGCGCTGAACGACAACTTTGTGAAACTGGTTTCCTGGTACGACAACGAAACTGGCTACTCAAACAAAGTTCTCGACCTGATTGCACTGGTTTCTGCTAAATAAGGCAGCCAGACATCATTGAGAATAAGGGCGACTTCGGTCGCCCTTTTTTTGATCCGCTCAGGAAGGAATCAAACATGCAAGATAAACTGTTTTCTCTGCCGGTGGTCACGCAGATCTCCCCTTACCTCACCCAGCGCCAGATAGGTGAACTCCCCGCCATTGTTGTGAGTCACCCTAAAGTGCGGGCAGCCATTACGCTTCAGGGCGCGCACCTCATCGCCTGGCAACCCAGCGGCGAAAAGCCGGTACTCTGGCTGAGTGATAAGAGTCTCTTTGCACCGGGTAAGGCGATTCGTGGCGGCGTTCCGATCTGCTGGCCGTGGTTCGGCCCGGCGGGCGAACCGGCACACGGCTTTGCGCGGGTTCAGCCGTGGAAGCTCACGGCGCATGATGAAAATGAAGAGGGCGTCATGCTGACGCTGGTGCTGGAGAGCACCCCTCAGACGCTGAAGCTCTGGCCGCATGAATTCACCCTGATTGCCCGCTTCCGGCTGGGCCAGCATTGTGAGATTGAGCTGGAAGCCTATGGTGACTTTGAAGCGACGGCGGCTCTGCACAGCTACTTTACCGTCAGCGACATCAACGGTGTGGAAGTCTCGGGTCTGGGCAATAGCTATATCGACAAAGTCAACAACGGCGAGGTGGCCCGCAGCGACGGCAAACAGCGTTATCCTGGACGCATCGACCGTATCTTTACCGCAGCAGAAGATTGCTCAGTGATTAATGATACCGCGGGTGAGCGGCAGATCGAGGTGTACCACCATCATCATAGTGACGTTGTCACGTGGAATCCGGGTGTGGAACTCTCCTGCAGCATGACGGATATGGCGAATGAGGGCTATAAGACCATGGTCTGTGTGGAGACGGCGCGTATCAGCAAACCGTTACGCAGCGCAGGAGAGAAACCGGCACGACTGGCCACGACATTCCGCCTCAAAAAGAAAGCCGCAGCCAGCGACAACGTTAACGGCTAAACAATATCCAGCGGCGATTTATGCTGTGGCGCTGGCCAGGCGCGATCGATTAGCTGCAAATCCTCATCGGTCAGTTCCACCTCCAGCGCCGCCGCATTTTCCTGAACGTGGGCCACGGAACTAGCTTTAGGAATGGCAATCACCCCTGGCTGACGAATCACCCAGGCCAGCAGTAATTGCGCCACGCTGATGCCCTTCTGCTGTGCAATCTGAGTCAGCTGAGGATCGGTAAAGAGTGAGTCACGTAGCCGTCCGGCCTGGGCCAGCGGACAGTAGGCCATGACCGGTACGCCACGCTGCTGACATGCCGGCAGCAGATCAAATTCAATGCCGCGTGAAGCCAGATGATAGAGCACCTGATTGGTCGCGCAGGCCTCGCCCTTCTCTTCATCCCACAGTTCGGCCATATCATCGGTGTCAAAATTCGATACGCCCCAGTGACGAATTTTGCCCTGCTGCTGCAGGCGTTCCATGGCGCGCAGTGTCTCTTCCAGCGGAATATTGCCGCGCCAGTGCAACAGGTAGAGATCGAGATAATCGGTTTGCAGACGTTGCAGGCTGCGCTCACAGGCTGCAATGGCATCCACTTCGCCCGCATTCCACGGATAAACTTTGGAGACCAGCAGCGCCCGGTCGCGACGGCCCAGCAGTGCCTGCCCGACCACCTCTTCGGCTCCGCCATCTGCATACATTTCGGCGGTATCGATAAGCTTCAAGCCGCACTCAAGACCCGCCTGCAATGCAGCGACTTCATCAGCACGCTGCGCCGGGTTTTCACCCATATACCAGGTGCCCTGACCGATCACCGGCAGATCGCCAAAACCGGCAAAGTTAATCGTGTTACGCATTCTGCTCTCCCGCCCCATTCTGAGGCCCTGTAAAAGAACAGAGGGCATTAAATGCCCTCTTTTGGTGCGTTATCAGAAGGTATAGCTGACACCCGTCCAGATTAACGCCTGCCCGCTTTTATCAATCATCGGGCTGTCTTTGATTTCGCTGTCGAAGCGGACGTAACGTCCCATAACGCTGGCATTCCACTGTTGCGCAATCTGATAGCTGGCGCTCAGTTCCACATAAGGTGACCAGCTGTCATCCGGATTGTAACGGCTGATGCCGGTACGGGCGCTTTCATGCCCGGATACACCATAGTAATAACGGTTTTGATTGGCGCTGTTCCACGTGGCCCCGATGCCCGGCGTCAGGCTGAAGTCACCCATCTGGAAGCGATAGAGGTATGTCAGGTCCCAGATCATCCCGTTGCTGTTATTGAGCACATCCCCCAGCAATGAGGTACGGACAATCCCCCAGTCAGCGGTGTGACGATAGGTTGCACCCCCCATCAGCGTCATGCGGCGTTTATCCAGCCCTTTCATGTCGCCCAGGTCGTTGTCGCTGGGTTTGTACTCCTGCGGTGACCCCAGCAGCGTCAGTGACAGCTGGTTCTGAGGATCTTTCCACAGGTAGTAGCCGCCCTGCAGGCTACGGAACCAGAAGTCTTCACCCTCATAATTGATAACCGGAACGGGGATATACCGGTCCTGGCCGCCGCGATAAGGTGATTCGGCATAGATAACCGACGCACCAATGGAAAGCGGTGCGGCATTCGCGTGCGTGGCCAGTAAATAACAGGGCAGAAGTGCAACAAGCGTCTTAAATTTGAATTGGTTCACAATTTATTCATTCCATAAATATAACAATCAAACAGGAAGTCTAACGTTTTTTCACGGCTGGATTAACTTATATCGAAATCCTTTAAGTGACTGATCGATGAAAGTGGCATTAAAGGTTAAAAACACGTTAAGTTAAAGCATCACCCATATGAACGCATCTCACAACAGACCCGCTGTACAGTTGATCTTCCCCTCATTAACCCAAACCCGTGGAGGAAATTTCCTAGAAGCCATCTACAGTTAGAAGTAACAGCAGACATTTTGTACGAGCAGAGTAACCACAAAAGTTGTGTATCCCGATAAGAAAGATCAGGTTGGCATAAGGGTTGCTGTACTCAACAGAGAATATCTTCCGGGAGCTGCTATAAGCCTCTAATTACGCTCCTTACCTGTGCTAAAAACGAAAGGACGGGCATCGCTATGAATATATTCGATCACTATCGTCAGCGTTATGAAGCTGCCAAGGACGAAGAGTTCACACTGCAGGAATTTCTTGCCATCTGTAAGCAGGATCGCAGTGCATACGCCAACGCTGCAGAGCGACTGTTAATGGCTATCGGAGAGCCAGTAATGGTCGATACTGCTCAGGAGCCACGCCTTTCCAGAATATTCTCCAATCGTGTGATGGGACGCTATCCGGCGTTCGAGGAGTTTTACGGCATGGAGGAAGCGATTGAACAGATCGTCTCCTACCTGAAACATGCCGCTCAGGGACTGGAAGAGAAGAAACAGATCCTCTATTTACTGGGGCCGGTAGGTGGCGGTAAATCCTCACTGGCGGAACGGCTTAAGTCGCTGATGCAGCGGGTGCCCATCTATGTACTGAGCGCCGACGGGGAACGCAGCCCGGTTAATGACCACCCTCTCTGCCTGTTTAATCCGCAGGAAGATGCGCATATTCTCGAAAAAGAGTATGGCGTGCCGCGCCGTTATCTCGGCACGATTATGTCGCCGTGGGCCGCTAAGCGACTGCACGATTTTGGCGGCGATATCTCGCGTTTCAAAGTGGTGAAAGTCTGGCCGTCGATCCTGGAACAGCTGGCGATTGCCAAAACTGAACCGGGTGATGAGAACAACCAGGATATCTCCGCGCTGGTGGGTAAAGTGGATATCCGTAAACTGGAAAACCACGCGCAAAACGATCCTGATGCTTACGGTTACTCCGGCGCACTCTGCCGTGCCAACCAGGGGATCATGGAATTCGTTGAGATGTTCAAAGCGCCTATCAAGGTGCTGCATCCGTTACTAACGGCGACGCAGGAAGGTAACTACAATGGCACCGAGGGGATTTCGGCGCTGCCGTTTAACGGCATTATTCTGGCGCACTCCAACGAATCAGAGTGGGTGACGTTCCGTAATAACAAGAATAATGAGGCGTTCCTTGACCGTGTCTATATCGTCAAGGTGCCCTACTGCCTGCGGGTCTCTGAAGAGATCAAAATCTACGACAAGTTACTTAATCACAGTGAGCTGGCGACCTCGCCCTGCGCACCGGGTACGCTGGAAACCCTGGCACGCTTCTCTATCCTGTCACGTCTCAAGGATCCGGATAACTCCAGCATCTATTCCAAAATGCGGGTCTACGATGGTGAAAGCCTGAAAGATACCGACCCTAAGGCGAAGTCATGGCAGGAGTATCATGATTACGCCGGTGTGGATGAGGGGATGAACGGCCTTTCAACCCGCTTTGCCTTTAAGATTCTGTCGCGGGTATTTAACTTTGACCACGCCGAAGTGGCGGCCAACCCGGTGCACCTGTTCTATGTACTGGAGCAGCAGATTGAGCGCGAACAGTTCCCACAGGATCAGGCCGAGAAATACCTTGAGCACCTCAAAGGCTATCTGATCCCCAAATATGCTGAGTTTATCGGCAAAGAGATTCAGACCGCCTATCTGGAATCTTACTCTGAATATGGTCAGAACATCTTTGACCGCTATGTGACCTATGCCGACTTCTGGATTCAGGATCAGGAGTATCGCGATCCCGATACCGGACAGCTGTTTGATCGTGAATCGCTCAACGCGGAACTGGAAAAAATCGAGAAGCCCGCTGGCATCAGTAACCCGAAAGATTTCCGTAATGAGATCGTCAACTTCGTGCTGCGCGCCAGGGCACACAATAACGGTCGCAACCCGAACTGGACCAGTTACGAGAAATTACGCACCGTGATCGAGAAGAAAATGTTCTCGAATACGGAAGAGTTGCTGCCGGTGATCTCGTTTAATACCAAGACCTCCACCGATGAGCAGAAAAAACATGATGACTTTGTCGATCGCATGATGGAAAAAGGCTATACCCGCAAACAGGTTCGCCTGCTGTGTGAATGGTATTTGCGTGTGCGTAAATCGTCCTGATAAGAGTCTGTAAGCTTGCCGGTAAGTGATACCGGTCTGACGAGGTCGGGTTCGCCCGGCCTGCTTACAATGTAGTTTGGGGGAATACCATGGCCTATTTCATCGATCGCCGACTCAACGGCAAAAACAAGAGCGCGGTAAACCGCCAGCGCTTCTTGCGCCGTTATAAGTCGCAAATTAAGCAGTCGATCTCCGAGGCCATCAATAAACGCTCGGTGACCGATGTAAGCAGCGGTGAGTCTGTCTCTATCCCGATTGACGACATCAATGAGCCAATTTTCCATCAGGGACGCGGCGGCAACCGCCATCGGGTCCATCCGGGCAACGACCATTTTGTGCAGAATGACCGGGTCGAGCGCCCGCAGGGTGGAGGCGGTGGCGGCAGTGGCCAGGGCAATGCCAGTCAGGATGGTGAAGGTCAGGATGAGTTTGTCTTTCAGATATCGAAAGATGAGTATCTGGACCTGCTGTTTGAAGATCTCGCCCTGCCTAACCTGCGCCGGAACCAGCATCGTCAGTTGAATGAGTATAAGACCCACCGTGCCGGCTTCACCTCCAACGGTGTGCCTGCCAATATCAGCGTCGTACGTTCGCTGCAGAACTCGCTGGCGCGTCGTACGGCGATGACCGCGGGTAAACGCCGGATGCTGCACGAACTGGAAGAAACGCTGCTGGAGATTGAGAACTCTGAACCGGCTCAGCTTCTGGAGGAGGAGCGGCTGCGCAAAGAGATCGCCGAGTTGCGGGCGCGTATCGAACGGGTGCCTTTTATCGACACCTTCGACCTGCGCTACAAAAACTTTGAGAAACGGCCGGAGCCTTCCAGCCAGGCGGTGATGTTCTGTCTGATGGATGTATCCGGATCGATGGATCAGGCCACCAAGGATATGGCGAAACGCTTCTATATCCTGCTCTACCTGTTCCTGAGCCGCACCTACAAGAATGTCGATGTGGTTTACATTCGTCATCACACGCAGGCCAAAGAGGTGGATGAACAGGAGTTCTTCTACTCCCAGGAGACCGGTGGCACCATCGTTTCCAGTGCGCTGAAACTCATGGATGAGGTGGTGAAAGAGCGCTATGACCCGGCGCAGTGGAACATCTATGCTGCGCAGGCGTCGGATGGCGACAACTGGGCCGACGATTCACCGCTCTGTCACGAGATCCTGGCGAAGCATATTCTGCCAGTGGTGCGTTATTACAGTTATATCGAGATTACCCGCCGTGCACATCAGACGCTGTGGCGAGAGTATGAGCATCTGCAGTCGACGTTCGATAACTTTGCTATCGAACACATTCGTGAGCCGGAAGATATCTACCCGGTGTTCCGATCGCTGTTCCATAAACAGGCAACGGAAGCCTGATGCACTAAGCCGGCTCATCGCCGGCTTTTTTTATCTTCCGAATAACCTGCTAAAACAGTCTGTTTTCTGCCGCTTGCCTGCCAACCCCCTCATTCTTCACATTAATCTGATTCCATACGCTGTTAAGCAATTCGTATAATGATCATTTTCACAATGACAACTCCTTGATAAAACATTATCTTTCAGAGATAGCATGGATATTTGTCACCAGTCGCTGCACCGCACTGTCATATCTCAGGAGATCGGGTTTGAACCACACTATTGTCTACAGTCTGTTTATCATCGGTTCCGTGCTGGTCGCATCGAGCATTTTGCTCAGCTCTTTCTCATCCAGACTGGGCATCCCCATTCTGGTGATCTTCCTTGCCCTGGGCATGCTGACCGGGGTTGATGGTATCGGCGGCATCGCCTTTGATAACTATCCGGCGGCTTACTTAATCTCAAACCTGGCGCTGGCGATTATCTTGCTGGATGGCGGCATGCGGACCAAAGCCAGCTCATTTAAAGTTGCCCTGGGGCCAGCGCTGTCGCTGGCGACCGTCGGGGTCATGATTACCGCAGGCTTAACCGGTGTGGTCGCCGCCTGGTTGTTTAACCTGGATATGATGCAGGGCTTCCTGATTGGCGCGATTATCGGCTCCACGGATGCCGCCGCCGTCTTCTCACTGCTGGGTGACAAAGGCCTGAATGAGCGCGTCAGCTCCACGCTGGAGATTGAATCGGGCAGTAACGATCCGATGGCGGTGTTCCTGACCATTACGCTGATTGAAATGATCGAGCAGGGCCGCAGCGGCCTTGACTGGATGTTCCTGGTGCATCTGGTGCAGCAGTTTGGTCTGGGTATCGTGCTGGGCCTGGGCGGCGGCTGGGCGCTGCAGCAGCTGATTAACCGTATCAGTCTGGCCGGTGGGCTCTATCCGCTGCTGGCGTTGAGTGGCGGCATTCTGGTGTTCGCCCTGACCACAGTATTAGAGGGCAGCGGCATCCTGGCGGTCTATCTGTGCGGCTTTTTACTGGGCAACAGGCCGATTCGCAACCGTCACGGCATTCTGCAGACCTTTGACGGCATGGCGTGGCTGAGTCAGATTGGCATGTTCATCGTGCTGGGACTGCTGGTAACCCCGTCTGATTTGTGGCATATCGCAGTTCCGGCGATGATCCTCTCACTGTGGCTGATTCTGGTGGCGCGCCCTCTGTCGGTGTTTATTGGTCTGCTGCCGTTTCGCAGTTTTACCACCCGCGAACGCGTCTTTATCAGCTGGGTCGGTTTACGCGGCGCGGTGCCGATTATCCTTGCGGTCTTCCCGATGATGGCCGGATTAGAAAACGCGTCGCTCTATTTTAATATCGCCTTCTTTGTGGTGCTGGTCTCCCTGATGTTGCAGGGCACCTCGCTGGGCTTTGCAGCGAAAAAAGCCAAAGTGGTGGTGCCGCCTACCGCATCGCCTATCAGCCGTATCGGCCTGGATATTCACCCCGAAAATCCATGGGAGCAGTTTGTCTACCAGCTCAGCGCTGACAAGTGGTGCATCGGTGCCGCACTGCGTGACCTGCAGATGCCGCGTGAGACCCGCATCGCCGCCCTGTTCCGTGACAATGTGCTGATGCATCCGAATGATGGGACGCGGCTCAGGGAGAACGACGTCATCTGCGTGATTGGCCGTGAGCGCGATCTGCCGGCGCTGGGTAAGATGTTCAGCCAGTCGCCGCCGGTTTCCCTGGACCAGCGTTTCTTTGGTGACTTTATTCTGGATGCTGAAGCTCGCCTGCGCGATATTGCGCAGATTTACGGACTGGAACTGGATGAGAACACCAACGATCAGCAGTCGCTGGGACAACTGGTGCTGAGTATGCTGGGCGGCGCGCCGGTGGTTGGCGATCAGGTTGAGTGGAATCAGCTGACGTGGACCGTCGCGGAGAAAGAGGATAACCGTATTGTGAAGATTGGTGTCCGTCCGGCTGAAGAGAAGGAATAATCCTAATCATTCAGCCACGTTATTTTCTGTCGATACGCTAAGCTTAAAAGTCTATGCCAGCAAAAACGGGAGAAATGAATGGGACACGTGGTTAAAATTGGTCGTTATGAGATTGTTGATGCCGATCTTGACAGTGAGAACCTCGACACCGTCAGCATCCCCTGTCACACCAATCCCGGCTTAATTACCCAACTTGATGGCTGGGATCGCGATACCAGCGTTCCGGCATGGATTGACGGAGAACCGGTGGATCTGCAGATTGGTCATTACGATAAACAGCAGGACCGCTGGATTTTAAAAAAACCTGCCTGAGTCCGTTATCACTACCGCCAGTCGTAAGATTTGGCGGTAATTCCTAAAAAGCGTCTTAAACAGTTTGGTTATAACCAACCCCCGCCTTATTTTATCCAGTAAAAACCAAAACTTAGCCATTTAAAACTTTAATCACTTTTGATGTTTTCAGATTTTTTCCGTATTAACTCTGTCAAATAACTCCTGCATACTCATTCTCAATGCTGCAACATTTCGTGAGTACTATCACGCTTTAGCCGTTATCTTTTTTGCAGCTGCACTGGCTTTACTGACTGCAACAGACTGAAAATTATTTTTTAATTTTTCAGAAGCCCACCCCTGAGCGCGTACATGATTCTGGTCAGGCCATCTTTTACTTGAGAAAGAGAGCAGGTTTTATGGCAAGTACATTGATAATGAATAGCCCGAGCCGCTCGTGGAGCGGCACGCGTAAAAATATCATCGTGAAATTCGCCCTGAGCTTTTCCGATCTGATTGCACTTAACCTCGCACTGTTTTTATCTGCCGCGACGATACAGGGTATTTGGGGCGAGCTGGATACCTTTATTCCACCTCATCAAATTGAATATCGTTTTGTGGCACAGTTTATTATGTCAGTCATGTGTACCGGCTGGTTCTGGGTACGCCTGCGTCACTATACCTATCGCAAACCCTTCTGGTTTGAGCTGAAAGAGATCATTAAAACATTATTTGTTTTCTCGCTGCTCGACCTCGCGTTGATCGCCTTCTCTAAATGGGATTTCTCCCGCATGGTGTGGGTCTTCAGCTGGACATATGCCCTGCTGCTGCTGCCGCTGATGCGTGCTCTGGTTAAACGCGCCATTCACAAGGCGGGTCAGTGGCAGAAAGAGACCATCATCATTGGCTCCGGCAGAAACGCCACCGAAGCTTACGCGGCGCTGCAGAGTGAAGAGATCCTGGGCTACAACGTACAGGCCTTTATCTCGGTCGATGATGTTCCGGCTCAGCAGAGCGTGAATGGCGTGCCGGTGATCACCTGGAAAGATATCAACTGGCAGACCATTGACCGTGACAACGTGCAGTTTATTGTGGCTATGGAGTATGAGCAGCAGCCGATGCGCGATCGCTGGCTGAAATTCCTGTCGAAGATGAACTGCCGTTCAGTTTCAGTGATCCCGACGCTGCGCGGCGTGCCGCTTTACGGCACCGACATGTCCTTTATCTTCAGCCATGAAGTGATGATTCTGCGTGTTAGCAACAACCTGGCGAAACACTCCTCCCGTTTCATGAAGCGTGCCTTTGATATCGTGGTGGCGTCGATGCTGCTGCTGTTTCTCGGCCCAATCTTCGCCCTGCTCTGTTATATGGTAAAACGTGATGGCGGCAATGCCATTTATGGTCACGAGCGTGTGGGCCAGAATGGCAAAAAATTCAAATGTCTGAAATTCCGTTCCATGGTGACCAATTCCAAAGAGGTGCTGGAGAAATTACTGGCAACCAGCGAAGAGGCACGAATTGAGTGGGACAAAGATTTCAAACTGAAGAATGACCCGCGCGTGACCCGGATTGGTAGTTTCCTGCGTAAAACCAGTCTGGACGAGTTGCCGCAGCTGTGGAACGTGATTCGTGGCGAGATGAGCCTGGTTGGCCCGCGTCCGGTGATTGAAGCTGAGCTGGAGCGTTATGCCGGTGATGTCGACTACTACCTGATGGCCAAGCCGGGTATGACCGGTCTGTGGCAGGTCAGCGGACGTAACGATATCGACTACGACACCCGCGTCTATTTTGACTCCTGGTATGTCAAAAACTGGGCGCTCTGGACCGATATCGCGATCCTGTTCAAAACCGCAGGCGTGGTGTTACGCCGCGACGGCGCTTACTAATCAGACCTCTGCGATGCCTGTTTACAGCAGGCATCGCACTTTCCGCACGACTTCCTCTATCTTTTTTGCCGCTGAATCATTACCCTCTGCGATCGTTTTTTAACAGAACGCTTACCCTCTGGTTGTTATGCAAAAATTTACTCTGCTGTTATTAAGCCTGGTGCTGCTGGCACCCTTAGGCATCGATCTCTATTTGCCCACGCTGCCACAAATCGCAGAAGGGCTGGATACGCCGGTTAATCTGGTGCAAACCACCATTCCCCTGTTTCTGCTGGTTATGGGGCTGGGACAGCTGGTGACCGGCCCGCTGGTGGACAACTATGGCCGTAAGCCGATCGCCCTGCTGGGCCTGGCGCTTTACATCACGGGGAGTGCCATCGCCGCCACCGCCACCTCATTCCCGCTGTTCGTCCTTGCCCGCCTGGTGCAGGGCTGTGGCGTCTGCTGCAGCGCGGTCGTGGCCTTTAGCGGCGTGCGTGACCGCCTGAGCGGTGATGATGCCGCCCGTGCATATGGCTTCCTGAATGGCGCATTAAACATCGTCCCGGCCCTTGCTCCGCTGCTGGGCGGTTTGCTGGCCAGCGCCTTTGACTGGCGCGCACCCTTCTGGTTTCTCTGCGCCTACGGCGTGCTGATTGCGCTGCTGGTGATTATCTGGCTGCCAGAGACGCGCCCGGCGGATACCCTGCGGGTGAAAGGATTACCGATTAAACAGTATGTCGCGATCCTGCGTCAGCCGCGCTTTCTGGCGTTCGCGTTCGCCAATGCCGGTGCGCTGGGCATGGTGCTGACCTACGTGTCGCTGGCACCGCAGGTATTAATGACCGAAGGCGGGCTGACGCCAATCCAGTTCTCTTTTGCTTTTGGCGCCAACGGTTTCTGGATCATGTTTGTCAGCATGTTCGTGAATAAAGCGATTCGCAAAGCGGGTCGCCCTTTCTGCCTGGCGATGGGATTCTTCACTATGCTGCTGGGCGCGGTGCTGCTGGTAGCGGGGATGCAGATCTTCCCGGCGGAGATGCAGACGCACTGGGCGCTTTACATGTTCCCGGTGGCCGTTTCAGTTGCCGGGCTGGCCTTTACGGTAGGACCGGCCACCAGCTATGCGCTGGAGCCCTATCAGCAACAGGCGGGCGTGGCATCCGCCTTGCAGGGATTCATTCAGATGGCCGGTGGCGCGTCAGGCAGCCTGGTCATTGTGGCGCTGCCGGTGGCGGAGAAGCTGTCGCTGAGTCTGATGATGCTGCTGGGTGCAGCGCTGGCCTTTATCGCCTGGCGCTGCAGCAGAAAGATGCGCGGCAGCCTGACCGCGCTTAAATAACCGTGACCGGAACGCGGGGTGCCAGCGCGCACATCAGCTCGTACCCTACCGTTCCGGCCGCTTTTGCCACCATATCGATTTTCACCTGCTCACCCCACAGCTCCACCGCTGAGCCAATACCGGCCTGGGGACAGGGGGTCAAGTCGACGGTGATCATATCCATCGAAACCGCACCAACCACCTGAGTCATTACACCATCGACACAGACGGGCGTACCCGTCGGGGCATGCCGTGGATAGCCATCCGCGTAGCCACAGGCCACCACGCCAATTCGCTGCGCTGCACTGGCTTGATAGCGGTAGCCGTAACCCACTCCATCGCCCGCCTGTAGCTGCTGGACCGCAATAATCTCACTGCTTAAGGTCATCACCGGCTTCAGGCCACTACCTGCAATGTCCTGCCAGTCACCGCTGGGCGACGCGCCATACAGAATGATGCCGGGACGGACCCAGTCAAAGTGCGCTTCAGGATGCCACAGGGTGCAGGCGGAGTTGGAGAGCGATCGCGGACAGTTCAGCCCCTCAGCCGCCTGCTCTACGCGCTGCAGTGGCGCAATCAGACCCTGCGGATTTTCCGCATCGGCAAAATGGGCCATCAGCGTCATCTCACCTACCGTACTGAGCGCCCGCAGCTTTTGCCATGCACCGTTGACCTGTTCCGGGCGAAAACCCAGCCGGTTCATCCCGCTGTTCATTTTGAGATAGATATCAACCGGTGCTGCAAGTCTGGCACTGGCCAGCGCGTTGATTTGCCAGTTACTGTGTACGCTGGTGGTGAGACGATAACGGTCAATCAGCTGCAAATCCTCTGGCTGGAAGAAACCTTCCAGCAGCAGAATCGGCTTTTTCCAGCCCTGTTCGCGCAGCTGGATTGCCTCTTCCATATTAAGAAGCGCGAAGCCGTCAGTGGCAGATAACGCCTCGCGCACGCGATCAATGCCATGGCCATAAGCATTAGCTTTCACCACTGACCAGACGCGGGAGGCAGGTGCCGCCTGGCGAACAACAGTCAGGTTATGACGTAACGCCTGCTGGTTGATGGTAGCGACAATCGGACGTGACATCCTCTCTCTCCCTGAATACTTAACGAGTTGCGTTGGCGTTACGCAGCGGCGATGAGGTCGCCGCGAAACCGGGTAAGTAGCGGAACACCGCTAAGTCATCCGCCGCAATGGCCGGCTTTTTACCGGAGATGAGATCGGCCAGCAGCTGACCAGAACCACACGCCATCGTCCAGCCCAGCGTACCGTGACCGGTATTGAGCCAGAGATTAGAGATCGGTGTGGCGCCCACAATCGGCGTACCGTCTGGCGTCATCGGACGCAGACCGGTCCAGAAACTCGCCTGCGCGAGATGACCGCCTTCAGGATAGAGATCACTGACCACCATCTCCAGCGTTTCCCGCCGCGCTTCGGTGAGTTTGGTGTTAAAACCAACAATTTCTGCCATCCCGCCGACACGAATACGATCGTCAAACCGCGTCACCGCCACTTTGTAGGTCTCATCCAGGATAGTTGAAACCGGTGCGGCGTCAGGATTTTTAATCGGAATAGTGAGTGAATAGCCTTTCAGCGGATAGACCGGAATATCGATGACATTTTTTAACAGCGCGGTCGAGTAGGAACCAAACGCCACCACATAGCTGTCTGCCTTGATAATCTCATCGCCGCACTTCACGCCATAGATGCGATTGCCATCGCGCAGCAGGTGGTCGACCGGAGTATTAAAGCGGAAGACCACGCCCGCCTCTTCGGCCATTTTTGCCAGCCGCTGAGTAAAGAGCTGACAGTCGCCGGTTTCATCATTGGGCAGGCGTAATCCGCCGGTGAGTTTA
Source organism: Pantoea sp. Fr-CA_6 (assembly GCF_024520895.1). Classification (NCBI taxonomy): domain Bacteria; kingdom Pseudomonadati; phylum Pseudomonadota; class Gammaproteobacteria; order Enterobacterales; family Erwiniaceae; genus Pantoea; species Pantoea sp. Fr-CA_6. The sequence goes on from NZ_JALNPO010000025.1 coordinate 23,960, forward strand.
TGCTGAGTTGCCGCCAGTGCCGGTTCAACGCGAGACAGTTCATGCGCCTGCAGCAGCTCATAGGGCACGCCCGCGTCGCGCAGCACCGCAATATCTTTGCTGGCGCTGTCGAACTGCTGCTGGGTACGGAACAGTTGCAGCGTCCCGCCCTGACGGCCCTCATAGGCGATGCCGGTTTCACTGCGCAGCGCTTTCAGACAGTCACGGCTATATTCGGCAATCCGCACCATGCGGCTTTTGTTCTGCTGATAGTGATTGATGTCGCAGTTGCGCAGCATGTGCCACATCCACTCCAGCTGAAAACTACTGCCATCCAGCCGGATAGCCAGCGGCGCGTGGCGCTGAAACATCCACTTCACCGCTTTCAATGGCACGCCGGGCGCTGCCCAGGGTGCGGCATAACCCGGAGAGATCTGACCGGCATTCCCTGCACTGGTCTCCATCGCTGCGGCGGGCTGACGATCAATGACCGTCACCTGATGTCCGGCACGCGCCAGATACCAGGCACTTGCCACCCCGACCACACCACTTCCAAGAATTACAACGTGCATAGCTCCCCCACCCGACCTGTAAAAGCATAATTCACTGTTCAACTGATGATAGTCAGCGGATTTACATAGCGGACACCACCACAGAATTTCACCATCCATTTCACATCTTTTTTACTTTTCAGGTAACTAAAATCTTGTCGCACGGCCAATTTCAGCGCTTTATGCGTCTTAATCCTTAAACACAGAAATAAATGACAACGAAGGCAGTTAAATCTGCCTGTTGCAGGAGATTCATTCAACCCCATACATTCCGCTTATAAACAGCATTAGATACCGGCATTTATAATATAGTCAGAATTAAAGGCTGTTAAATCCCCTGCCGCACGACTCTTAATGATTTTGTGCCAAAGAATTCGTTTGAGTTCGCATTTCGGATAAGCGACAGTGGGCTATCATTGTTGTGTTCGCTCAGTTTTTTTCGGGTTCCCTTTTTCAGGATGAAGCCTTAAATAACCAGAACGGGTTGTCTTTCGGGTCAGCCGGTTTGCAAAAAAGAGGTGCGCTATGACGACAATCTTTGACGAAGCCATCAGAGACAGCAAACGACTCAATGACGGACCAGACTGGACATTCGAACTGCTTGATGTCTACTTAGCCGAGATCGACCGGGTGGCTAAACTCTACCGGCTTGATACCTACCCGCACCAAATCGAAGTGATTACCTCTGAACAGATGATGGATGCCTACTCCAGCGTCGGCATGCCAATCAACTATTCACACTGGTCATTCGGCAAAAAGTTTATCGAGACCGAGCAGCGCTATAAGCATGGTCAGCAGGGTCTGGCCTATGAGATTGTCATCAACTCTAATCCCTGCATCGCCTACCTGATGGAAGAGAACACCATGACCATGCAGGCGCTGGTGATGGCGCATGCCTGCTATGGCCACAACTCTTTCTTTAAAAATAACTATCTGTTCCGCAGCTGGACGGATGCCGGGTCGATTGTCGATTACCTGTTGTTCGCCAAAAACTATATCAGTGACTGCGAAGAGCGCTATGGCGTCGAAGAGGTAGAGCGGTTGCTGGACTCCTGCCATGCCTTAATGAATTATGGCGTCGACCGCTATAAACGCCCGCAGAAGATCTCTCTGCAGGAGGAGAAGGCGCGGCAGAAAAGCCGTGAAGAGTATCTGCAAAGTCAGGTGAACACGCTTTGGCGAACGCTGCCACGGCGAGAGAAAGAGGCCGTGACCTTTGAAGCCGCACGCTACCCCTCTGAACCGCAGGAAAACCTGCTCTATTTTATGGAGAAAAACGCCCCGCTGCTGGAGTCATGGCAGCGTGAGATCCTGCGCATTGTGCGCAAGGTGAGCCAGTATTTCTATCCGCAGAAACAGACCCAGGTAATGAATGAAGGCTGGGCAACATTCTGGCACTACACCATCCTCAATCACCTCTATGATGAAGGCAAAGTGTCGGAACGCTTTATGATGGAGTTCCTGCACAGCCACACCAACGTCGTGTTTCAGCCGCCCTATAACAGTCAGTGGTATAACGGCATCAACCCCTATGCTTTAGGGTTCGCGATGATGCAGGATATCAAGCGTATCTGTCAGTCGCCGACCGAGGAGGATCGCTACTGGTTCCCGGATATCGCCGGTTCCGACTGGCTGGAAACGCTGCATTTTGCGATGCGCGAGTTCAAGGATGAGAGTTTTATCAGCCAGTTCCTGTCGCCGAAAGTCATGCGTGATTTCCGTCTGTTTACCGTACTGGATGATGACCGCAACAATTATCTCGAAATCGCCGCGATCCACGATGAGGCGGGCTACCGGGCAATTCGCCAGCAGCTCTCTGCGCAGTACAACCTGAGTAATCTCGAACCGAATATTCAGGTCTATAACGTCGATCTGCGCGGTGACCGTTCGCTGACCCTGCGTTATGTGCCGCAGAGCCGCACGCCACTGGATAAGAGCCGTCGCGAGGTGCTGAAGCATGTGCATCGTCTGTGGGGATTTGATGTGATTCTGGAACAGCAGAACGAGGATGGCAGCGTAGAGCTGCTGGATCGTAATCCACCACGCGGTTCATCACTCTGATGGGATAAAAACAAAAAACCGGACGCGATGTCCGGTTTTTTTTAACGCTTACTGCCGAGATCGTCGGGCAGATTCTTCTGCATACTGTGCCAGATTTCACCGCTGCGGCGGCCGTAGTTGCGCACCACGTCCACAATCTCATCCTGTCCGGGCTCTTTGTCGCACAGTTCCAGCAGTTTAAGATAGAAATCGCGCGCGACCTGACGGGCTTCCGGATTAGAGAAGTAGTGGCGGCCAACGCGGGTATAGAGCCCTTTCAGGCCATTCAGGATCAGACCGTAAATCGGGTTACCTGACGCAAACGCCAGACCACGGAACACCCGGTAGTCGAGCTCGGTATAGGCATCAGCCTGATCGGCAGCCGCGCTGACCGTTTCCAGCACTTCGCGTGCTTTGTCCGGATGATGGCGCAGCGCCCGGCTGATAAAGATCGATGAAATATTGCTGCGTACCGACAGCAGGTTGTCGATCAGCACCGGAACGCTGTCGTGATCGAGACGGGCCAGCGTTTCCAGAATATTCAGGCCGGACGTCTCCCAGAAATCGTTCACCCGTGTTGGTTTACCGTGCTGAATAGTCAGCCAGCCATCGCGCGCCAGGCGCTGCAGCACTTCACGCAAGGTGGTGCGCGTCACCCCAATCAATTCAGAAAGCTCACGCTCAGCAGGAAGAATCGACCCTGGCGGAAAGCGACTGTTCCAGATGCTTTCAATAATATACTCTTCAGCAAATCCCGCTGGACTCTGAGCCTTTATAACCATAGCAATGTGTTCTCGTTGCTTTTCTAATCATGATGGGCACTCATCATACCAGACGCCCTATAGCGGATATAGCCTGCGTAACCATTAAAACCGGGCGTAGGCGCATATTTCCGCATGCCTGACCGCAGTATCAGCGGCTTCAGGATCACGGGCGGGCTGAACGACTTTCTGCGCTGAAATAGCGCGTGCCACAGCACCGCGGAGTGTCAGCGTTCAGCCGCCCTGAAAGCGCAGAACGCTGGCAGCATATAACCCGCGCCTGCCGTTTCGCCTCCTGCCGCATGCGATCGCCTCTGTCGCCGCTGCGGATCTCCCCGCTCTTCACTGACGGTCGTTCTGCAGATAAGGTCCGGCTTATCCTCATTTAACCTGCTCTGGATCAGAATCAGGTCATGTTTGCACACGATTTTTCCCTGTCCCTGGCTGGTTTGCAAACGCTTTTGGTTTACACTGCGTGGCATTAACGTTTACAGGGAATGCAATATGTTGCGATATCTGAATCAATGCTCACGTGGTCGCGGAGCCTGGTTACTACTGGCACTGACTGCACTTGCACTGGAATTAACAGCACTCTTTTTTCAGCACGTAATGGGCCTGAAGCCCTGCGTGATGTGTATTTATGAGCGCAATGCGCTGTTTGGTGTGCTGGGCGCGGGTCTGGTTGGTGCGATTGCGCCAAAATCGCCGTTGCGTCTGGCGGCGCTGGCGTTGTGGATCTACAGTGCCTGGGAAGGTCTGCGTCTCTCTTATGAACATACCATGATTCAGCTGCACCCTAACCCCTTCACCACCTGTGATTTTGTTGCTCGCTTCCCCAGCGGCTTACCGCTGGATAAGTGGCTGCCGTCGGTGTTTCTTGCCAGCGGTGACTGTGCAGAACGCAGCTGGACTTTCCTGACGCTCAGCATGCCGCAGTGGATGATTGTGGTGTTCGCCGGTTATCTGCTGGTCGCGGCGCTGGTGCTGATAGCCCAGCCGCTGAAACCTAAACGCCGCGATCTCTTTGGTCGCTGAGATCAAAAAAGGCTGTCACTGGCATAATGCTGGTCAGTTAAGCGACAGGTGATAACGCAGTCTGGTGCCGGGCAGGGGCTGGCGGTCCTCGCGCCGCTGCGCGGTTCCT
>NZ_JALNPO010000026.1:0-17835 GCF_024520895.1 Pantoea sp. Fr-CA_6
GTGTGCGTGTGTGCGTGTGTGCGTGTGTGCGTGTGTGCGTGTGTGCGTGTGTGCGTGTGTGCGTGAAAGCGTGAAAGCGTGAAAGCGTGAAAGCGTGAAAGCGTGAAAGCGTGAAAGCGTGAAAGCAAGACTGACATGCGAGCTGACTGTCGCTGTAAATCAACCCGGTTTAATTTCTATGGTTCCCGCCACCGGCTGAATCGCAGGCAAAAAAATCCCACCCTCCTTTAGCGGGAGGGTGGGAAAAAGTAAGCGCATCCGGTTAAAGTACGCTCAAAATTTCAGGTCAGACTACGAATTCATCTGGAACAGCGACATCTTAGACATATCGGTAAAGGTCTTATAGGACGCCTGTAATGCCGTCTGCTGCATGGTGTAGTTAGAAGCTGCTTCGGTTAAATCCACGTTAACCAGGTCACTCATCTGCGAGCTGTAAATCACACTACGGTCATCACCCTGGGCATTCAGCGTATCGATCTCACCAAGCTGGGTACCAATCTCAGAACGCACGGTTAAGACATTATTCAGCGAGTTACCCAGGCCACGGTTGGTTTTATCCATCGCCGCCTGGAAGGTCTGTTTGGTTGCGGCGTCAGCATCATCCTGCGGCACTTTCAGTGCAGCAATGGCGCTATCCAGCATCTTAAACACATTCGTTTCGCTGGCGCTGCCATCCGGCTCTTTGGTGGCATTGCCAGAGATCGCCATAAAGATATTGTCACCGGTATGGCCCACGGTCATGGTACGGCTGGTATCGACCTTCTGAGTGATCGCCTCAGTGCCGCCTGCGTAGCCGACGCCGGTGCCTGCCGCATCCACAAATGGCGCACTGTCAGTTTTATAACCGGCAAAAATATAGCGGCCATTGGCATCCTGGCTGTTTGCCTGGTTCAGTAACTGGGCACGGATACCCTCCAGCTGGGTAGCAATCGAACCACGGTCATCGTCGCTCAGCGTACCGGTTGAACCGTTGACGATCAGCCCTTGCGCAGCAATGATCCCATCGGTGACGCCTTTCAGCGTATTCTCTTCCAGTGACAGACCCTGCTCGGCAAAGGTACGCGCCAGCGCATACTGCTTGCCCTGCTGCTGGGTTTGTGACAACACGACAGCACGAGACGCGGCAATCGGATCGTCCGAAGGATTATTCACACGGCGGCCGCTGGAGAGCTCCTGGCCTGATTTCAGCCAGGAGGCCTGTGAGTCAGTGATGCCACGCACCTGCTGCTCAAAAATCATATTTGTACTGATTCGCATGTTATCTCCTGCCCTTAGCGAATATTGATCAATGCATTAAACACGGTGCTGGCAGTCTGCAGCACCTGCGCATTGGCCATGTAATATTGCTGATATTTGGTCAGGTTGGCGTACTCCTCATCGAGGTTTACCCCAGAGACCGATTGCTGGCGCTGGGTCAGCTGACTGACCACGCTTTTCTGAGTGGTGCTGGTGGTTTCCAGTGAACTGGTTTTGTTACCCACACTACTGACGATGGTGGCGTAGGCCTGAGACAGCGTGGCGTTGCCGCCGACCAGTTTCACATCCTGCAGATTCAGCAGTTTTTGCGCATTACGGTTATCACTCTCACCGCCGACAGCACCCGCGGCGGCCACCTGCGATTCACTGGTGATCGCGACTGACATATCGTTGATGGCATTCTGGACCGGCTTCACCAGGAAACTGTCTTTGGCAGCAGGTGCAGGCGTGCCGGCGACGGTCAGTTTCAGACCGTCAAAGCTCAGCGTGGTGTTGCCACTGGCATCGGTACCTGGCGTGATGGTAACGGCCGTACTGTCTGAGGCGCGGGTCGCGGTCCAGTTATTGCCGTCATAACTCACGGTGTAATTGGATGCTTTCAGTGCACTGGTATCGGTCCACTCAGCGGTGACGGACGCGGCGGTGCTGTTTTTACTGTTGCCCACCACGATCGGGCTGCCGATATTAAAGAAATCGACGCCCTGATTGCCTTTGCTATCGAAGCCCTGCTTGTGAACATCGTTGAAACTGGTGGTAAACGCCGCCGCTAACTGACCCAGCTGGTTCTGTGCCAGATCCAGATCCTGAGTACGGAACGCCAGCAGACCGCCCAGCGAACCGGTGGTGATCAGCTTCTCCGGGATCTCGACGTTGCCCGCCTGCTTATCGACATAGCCGATGGTAGTGCGTGTCGGATCGCTGCTGGAAGGCATCGCCACCAGATCGTGAGATTTGTCGCCGTTTACCAGCGTCAGGCCATTGGCCATCGCGACCGTGTAACCGCCATCCTGCTGCGATACCGTCACACCAACCACGTTATTCAGGGTATTCACCAGCTGATCGCGCTTATCGAGCAGATCGTTAGGTGCGGCACCGTTTGCCGTGCTCAGTTTGCCAATCTGTTTGTTCAGATCGGCAATCTGGCTGGTAATGGTATTGACTTGCTTGATGCTGGAATCGACATCGGCGTTGACGCTGTTCTGCATATTATTCAGGTATTGCGCTGACGTCTGGAACTGGCTGACCAGCCCCTGCGCATTGCTGAGCATCGACTGACGCGCCGACGGATCGTTGGCGTTGCTGACCACGTTCTGCAGGTTGGTAAAGAAGCCCTGCAGCGACGTCGACAGGCTGGTAGTCGAGGTCGACAGCAGATCGTCAATGTTAGAAATCTGGCTGTGCTGGGTGCTTACCGCGCTGTAGTTCGCGCTGGAACCGCGCAGCTGCGTAGCAATAAACGCATCATATTCACGTTGTACACCGGTGATATTCACGCCGTTACCATAATAGCTATTGCCCTGCAGGGTACTGTTCGCCTGCGCCAGTACCGTGGTCTGACGTGAATAGCCCGCCACGGTGTAATTGGAAATGTTGTTACTCGTGGTGCTCAGAGCGGCCTGCGCGGCACTCAATCCGCTCATCGCGGAGTTAATTATGCTGGACATCTCGGTTCCTTACGTTCCCCGTCAACCGGGCTGGCAGACATCAAAGTGGGCGCCAGCAGGCGAAAACGCTTCTGGCTATAGGGATGTTATCGGCTTGCTAAAGTGAAACTTGAGGCGCAATGATCAGAACAGGTCGCCCATATCCTGACTGTAAGCTTTGACGACTTTGTCGCCCATACTTTTGAATTGCTGAATCATTCCCACCAGCTTTTGCGCATATTTTGGATCGGTGGCATAACCGGCCGCCTGTAAGGCCTGCGCACCCTGCTCTGCGCTTGAGGCGTTCGTCACCGCCGCATAGCGTGGGTTTTTGGTCAGGAGTTTGACGTAGTCGGTCAGCGCCTCAAAATAGGAGTTATAGACACGGAAGCTGGCACGCACTTTCTTCGCTTCGCCCTGCTCATATTCGGTGGTCATGATATCGGTGGTGTCACCTTTCCAGTCGCCGCTGGCTTTAATCCCGAACACGTTGTAGCTCGGTTTGCCGTCGCGGGTCAGGATCTGACGCTGGCCCCAGCCCGACTCCAGCGCAGCCTGCGCCAGAATCAGGTGATGAGGAATGCCACTCTGCTGGCTGGCAGCCTGCGCCGGTTGCGTCAGCTGGGCGATAAACTCGCGGCTGTCACTGGGCAGACCCGTCGGTGAAGCGACCGGCGGCAGACGCGGCATTGCCTTACGCACAATCTGCTCCAGCTGCTGCGCCGGCAGTGGTGTTGCCCCGCTGGTGCTGAGAATAAAGCTGTTATCCAGCTTCATCGGCACCGTACCGGCTTTTTCATCCGGCGCGGTGGCGGGCTGCATCTGTTTGACGATGGTTTCCGCCAGGCCGAGGCCACGTTTCCCCATCTCCTGTGCAATCTGCTGGTCATACATAGAGGTAAAGAGTTTGGTCTGCTCGTTGCCCATAATGCCGTCCTGCGGCAACGCCTCGCGCATACTCTTCAGCATCATCTGTACAAACATCCCTTCGACCTGACGCGCCACCTGCAACGCTTGTCCTTTCGGATCGTTGCTGGCCTGGCGTTTCAGTTCATTCAGGGAACGGCTGTCGAAAGCCGAACTCGTCAGAGATTGCATATCAGCCATCAGATAATTTCCAGTTTGGCACGCAGACAGCCGGCACTCTGCATCGACTGCAGAATTGACATCAGTTCGATAGGTGACGCACCCAGCGCATTCAGCGCACGCACCACGTTGTTCAGGTTGGCGCTGGCGTTGACGCGTTGCAGCGCACCGCCGGTCTGGCGCAGATCGATCTGAGTCTGCGTCGTCGCCACCGTCTGACCACCGGCCAGTGGAGTATCAGGCTGACTGACGTTCTGCTGCTGGTTAACCGTCACCGACAGATTGCCCTGCGCGACCGCACACTGATTCAGCGTCACTTCACGGTTCATTACCACCGAACCGGTACGGGAGTTGATGATGACTTTGGCATCTTCAACCGGGATCGACACATTAATGTTCTGGATCTCAGCCAGCAGACGTACCTGCGCACCATTATTAGGCGATACGCGGATCTGCACGGTACGGGCATCCAGCGGCTGCGCTGCGCCGTAACCGCCACGGGCGTTAATGGCATCAGCAATTCGCTGCGCCATCGAGAAATCTTCGCTGTTAAGCTGCAGGTTAATGGTGTTCTGCGTACCAAAGTTGCTCTGCAGTTCACGCTCAACGGTTGCACCGCCGGTGATACGGCCACCGTTCAGCTGGTTAACCTGAACACTGCTGCCGCCCGCTGACGCACCCGCGCCACCGACCAGGATATTACCCTGCGCCAGCGCATAAACCTGGTTATCGACCCCTTTCATCGGCGTCATTAACAGCGTGCCGCCGCGCAGGCTTTTGGCGTTACCCAGTGACGAGACCACCACATCCAGGTTCTGTCCCTGACGGGCAAACGAGGGCAGTTTTGCGGTGACCATGACGGCCGCCACGTTCTTCAGCTGCATGTTGGTCCCGGTGGGAACGGTAATACCAAGCTGTGACAGCATGTTGCTTACTGTCTGGGTAGTAAATGGCGTCTGGGTAGTCTGGTCACCGGTGCCATCCAGCCCCACAACCAGGCCGTAGCCCAGCAGCTGGTTATCACGAACGCCCTGTACCGTGGTTAAATCACGAATCAAATCGGCTTTTGCCAGCAGGCTGACGCCCAGCAGCAGCGCCAGCCCGGCGCGTAACAGCGTTAACTTTTTCATTGAAACCTCTTACATCGGCGAGATGTTCAGGAAGAAACGCTGGAACCAACCCATGGTCTGCGCCTCATTGATGTAACCATTTCCGACGTACTCAATACGTGCATCGGCGACAGCGGTAGATAACACGGCGTTACTGGCGCTGATGGTGCGTGGGTTGACCACGCCCGAGAAGCGAATGAACTCCGTGCCCTGATTAATGGCGATCTGTTTTTCACCGACCACGTGCAGGTTGCCGTTTGACAACACCTGATCCACGGTGACGGTAATGGTGCCGGTAAAGGTGTTATTGGCGGATGCGCCGCCTTTACCTGCGAAATCGTTTTTGCCTTCGGCGCTGAGGTTGGCTTTTTCACCACCTGCACCCACCAGGCCTGCCAGACCGGTCGGCACCGCGCTCACACCAAAGCTGTTGCTGCCATCGCGGCTGGCATTGGCTGAGGAGCTCTTGCTGGCGCTGACGTTTTCCTGCAGCGTAATGGTCAGGGTATCGCCAATGTTGCGTGGACGGCGATCCTCAAACAGCGGCTGATAGCCGTAGTTAAGCGGCGCGACGCCCTGGAATATAGAGCCGTTGACCACCGGTGGCGCGGACGGCATTGGTTGCGCTGTAGTTGCACCTTCGACCAGCGGGGTACGCGGGACCAGGGCACATCCGTTGAGAGTTAGCAGCAACGAGGCGACTAACCAATGTCCAGGCTTGAGAATCTGTTGCTTCGCCACGGCGTCACGACCTTATTAATGTCTGTCATTCAGGCCAGCACGGGCTGGCCCTGTTCGGGATTAAAGCTGAGTTAATTTCGCCAGCATCTGATCAGAGGTACTGATCGCCTTGCTGTTGATTTCGTAGGCGCGCTGCGTCTGGATCATGGTGACCAGCTCTTCCGCTACGTTAACGTTTGAGGTTTCGGTATAGCCCTGATAGAGCAGACCCGCGCCGTTCTGGCCTGGCGTGCTGTCCGTCGGAGCGCCCGATGCCTGCGTTTCCTTGTAGAGGTTTTCACCCACGCTATCGAGACCGGCGTCATTCATAAAGGTGCTCAGGGTTAACTGACCGACCTGCGCGGCCTGGGCCTGTCCCTGCTGCGTCACGCTGACCACACCGTCACGCGACACCGTAATGCTGGTGGCGTTAGCCGGAATGGTAATGCCTGGCTGTACCGGGAAACCGGAGTTGGTCACCAGCTGGCCGTTCTGATCAACCTGAAACGCGCCGTCACGGGTATAAGCAGAGGTGCCATCCGGCATCTGAATCTGAAAATAACCCTGGCCGTTAATGGCGATATCTTTTGAGTTGCTGGTCTGCGACAGGTTGCCCTGCGTATGCAGACGTTCAGTGGTCACCGGACGTACACCGGTACCGATCTGCAAACCAGATGGCAGCGTTGTCTGTTCTGATGACTGGGTGCCCGGCTGGCGCATGGTCTGGTACATCAGATCTTCGAACACGGCACGTGAACGCTTAAAGCCGTTGGTGCTGACGTTTGCCAGGTTGTTGGCAATGACGTCCATGTTCATCTGCTGCGCATCAAGACCGGTCTTAGCGATCCATAAAGAACGAATCATGTTGTTATCCTCGTGCCTTAGCCCATGCTCAGGAGCTGGTTGGCTTTTTGTTCATTTTCGTCGACGTTGGTGATGACTTTCATCTGCATCTCAAAACGTCGGGCGTTGGCGATCATATCGACCATGGTTTCTACCGGTTTGACGTTGCTGCCTTCCAGCACGCCAGGCATCACCTGCATGGTGGCATCAGCCTGCAGCGCGGCACCGCGGGTCGCCTGTGTCGACGCAGTAGGCCGGAACATGCCGTCATCACTGCGCTGCAGCTCCTGCCCGGTAGCCCTGACCAGCTTCAGCTTGCCCAGCTGAACCGTGGCGTTCGGTGAATCACCGGCATTCAGCCCGGTGATCGAGCCGTCGGCTGCAATGGTGATTTCAGTGCCCTGCGGGATCACAATCGGACCGCCATCGCCCATCACAGGATTGCCCTGAACCGTCAGCGTACCGGTCGGACTGATTTGCATATTGCCGTTGCGGGTATAGGCTTCGCTGCCGTCAGCGGTACGCACCGCCAGCCAGCCATCCTGCTGCACCGCCACATCGAGCGGACGCTCGGTGTAATCCATCGCGCCCTGACTCATGTCGGCGCCCGGTGTCGAGGCGGCGACCAGCGTACGGGTTGGCAGCGACCAGCCACTCACCGGCACGGCGCGCAGCGCATTCAACTGCGCACGAAAACCCGGTGTAGAGGCGTTGGCGAGGTTGCTGGCGGTAACCGCCTGCTGATCCAGCGTCTGGCTGGCCGCGCCCATCGCGGTATATATCGCGTGATCCATATGGCAATCCTGTTAGCGAATTAACGTAAGTTAACCAGCGTGTTGAGAATCTGGTCCTGAGTTTTGATGGTCTGCGCATTCGCCTGATAGTTACGTTGCGCGACGATCATGTTCACCAGCTCTTTACTCATGTCGACGTTGGAAGATTCCAGTGCGCCAGCCGTCAGTGAACCAAAGGTGCCGGTATTCGCCAGACCGATTGCTGCCTGACCGGATGCACTTGACGCAGACCAGACGTTGTCGCCCTGAGACTGCAGACCTTCCGGGTTAGAGAAGCTCGCCAGGACAATCTGACCCAGCAGCTGGGTTTTCTGGTTTGAGTAGCTGCCGGTGATGGTGCCGTCATCATTGATCGCGTAGCTGGTCAGATCGCCAGGCGCATAACCATCCTGAGTCGGGCTGCCAAACGTGGTGCTGCCGGTGTTCTGCTGCAGGCTGCCCAGCATGCTCAGGTTGATTGGCTGATTGGCGACTGCGCCATTCGCTCCGCCCACGTTCAGCGTCAGGCCGACGGTGCCATCGGTCGTCGTGCTGACGACAGCGCCGGTGGCATCCAGCTTAGAGACGCTGGTCAGCTTACCGCTGGTGTCAAACGCCATTCTGAAGTCACCCGCTGAACTGCCGGTGTTGCCATCAATGGTACGCACGGTCCAGCTGTTGCTGGTGGTGTCTTTCACGAAATACATGTCGAGCGCGTGGTCATTACCCTGCGAGTCGAACACGGTTGCCGTGGTTTTCTTGTTGTAGCTGTCTGCGTTCGCCGTCGAGAAGGTGGCCACAGATGGCGTTTTGTCCGTTGAGTTCAGGTTGGCAACCAGACCGGCGGTAGTGGTCGCACGGGCTGACATCTGCTCGGTAGGAATACGCAGCGCCACCGGGTTAGCACCTGCCTGGATAGTGGCCGGTGAACCGCTGGCCGGATAGCCGGTCACGTTCAGACCCTGGGTATTGACCAGGTTACGGTTGGCATCCAGCGTTAACTGACCATTGCGTGAATAGAAGACGCCGCCGCTGCTGTCGGTCATACGGAAGAAACCGTTACCGCTCAGCGCAACGTCCAGGCCACGGCTGGTCGTGGTGGTGGCGCCGTCGTTAAAGTTCTGGATTACCGCAGCAACTTTGGTACCGAGGCCGACGTTAGAACCGGCAAACATATCGGCAAACGCGATGGTGCTCGATTTAAAGCCCGCAGTGGCGGAGTTGGCAATGTTGTTACCGATGACATCAAGGTTACTTGAAGCAGCACCAAGGCCGCTGACCGCTTGGGAAAATGACATGTGTTTGTTTCCTGTCTACAGGTTAATCAGAGAATCTGACGTACGTCGTCAAGGGTGGCGGAGCCCATGGTGCCGAGATCCAGTTTTGTGGTGTTGTTCGCAGTACTCACCCCATTGACGTAGGCGTAGTTAAGCGGTTGTGCCACCAGTTGTGTGTTGCCATTGCTTGCGGCAATCGCAACGCTGTATTTACCATCCGGGGCGACAGAGCCATCTGTCAGCTTGCCGTCCCACGAGAAGGTGTGCACGCCAGCGCTAAGCGCGCCCAGATCGACGGTGTCGATCACCGTGCCACTGGCATCTTTAATGGTGGCCGATGTGCCGGTTGAGGCGGAGGCCAGCTCAACGCCAAATGGCGTTGTGGTGCCGTTGCCTACCAGAACCTGTCCGCCATTGACCATTACGCCATGCCCAATCAGCGTGGAGCTCTGCAGCGACTGGCTGGTGCTGATCTGGCCGGAGATCGATCCCAGCGTGGTATTCAGTTTTTCAATGCCGCTCAGGGTATTGATCTGTGCCAGCTGCGTGGTGAGCTGGCTGTTATCCATTGGATTGGTGGGATCCTGGTTTTTTAACTGCGTCACCAGCATGGTCAGGAACTGATTCTGCAGATCCTGCGCATTGTTGCCGGTGCCACTGGTGTTAGAGGAGCTAAGGACCGTGGGGTCCAGTCTTTCGTTAACGCCTACCGCGATAGCCATAATTTTTCTCCGTTATTGCCCGATCGTCAGGGTTTTCATCATCATCGACTTCACGGTGTTGAGCACTTCGACGTTGGCCTGGTAGCTGCGTGACGCCGACATGGTGTTGACGCTTTCAGAGACCACATCCACGTTCGGCATCTTCACGTAGCCTTTGGCATCTGCCATCGGATTGCCCGGGTCATAGACCAGCTTCGCAGGTGTAGGGTCATCCACGACTCTTGCCACTTTCACGCCGCCGGTGGCTGAGCCTGGCGCCGCATCGGTCTGGAAAACCACCTGCTTTGCCACGTAAGGCTTGCCATCGGGGCCGGTGACGCTGTCGGCGTTCGCCAGGTTACTGGCACTGACGTTTAATCGCTGTGATTGCGCGGTCATCGCTGAACCGGCAATGTCAAAAATATTCAGCAAGGCCATAATTATTGTCCTTGTAACACGCTCATCATGCCTTTGATCTGGCTACTGATGAGGGTGAGGTCGGTTTGATATTTCAGGCTGTTATCCGCGAACTGCGTACGCTCACGGTCCATATCTACGGTGTTGCCGTCGGCAGAAGGCTGGTCAGGAATGCGATAAAGCATATCCATCGATGGCACGCCGTTTGTCTGTGCTTCAATATGGCGAGCTGACGTGACTTTTAACGCCATGCTGCTGCCTTCCGCACGACCATTGGACATCACCCGACTCAGCTCGCTGGCAAAGTCGATATCCCGGGCCTGATAACCAGGGGTATCGGCGTTGGCAATATTTGACGCCAGGATCTCCTGACGTTGAGCACGCAGGTTGAGGGCCTCCGTACCAAATTTCAGCGCCGCATCCAGTTTGTCGAGCATGTTTCCTCCGCGTATGAGAATTTCGAGCTCGCAGCTTAATTTGAAAACGCAAGGGGTCATCGTCTGAATAAGGCCTCAAATGACCGCTATTTTGACAATTAAGGATTTTTCTTAAGGGGTACACTCGTCGCCATCATCAGTGAGGAAATGCACAATGCGTCGATATCTGACCCTGCTGACCAGCCTGCTGGTCGCGATCGCCCTGCCGGTTTCCGCCGGGGATCTCAATGCACAACTGAATCAATTTTTTAAAGCGCGTGACGCCCAGCATGCTGATGGCATGGTTGTGGTGGTACGCACGCCGCAGGAACAGTGGCCAGCCTGTGAGGCGCCACAGTTCACCCTGCCCGGCAACAGCCGGTTGTGGGGGAATATGAGCGTGGCGGCAAACTGTGGTGAGAACCGCCGTTATATTCAGGTACAGGTGCAGGTCACCGGTTCCTATCTGGTGGCGAACCGGCTGCTGAGCCAGGGCAGTAGCGTGAGCGAGAGTGATTTCACTCTGCAGACTGGCCGCCTCGATACTCTGCCCGCCCGCGCCCTGCTGAATGCGGACTCGGTCGCAGACGCCGTGGTGCTGCGCGATATCCAGCCAGGACAGCCGATTAATCCCTCCACGCTGCGTCAGCCGTGGCGTGTCAAGGCGGGTCAGAATGTGATGGTGATTGCCAGCGGTGACGGCTTTGACGCCAGCGGTGAGGGCAAGGCGCTGAATAACGCCGCCCGATCGCAGTCGGTCCGGGTCAGGATGGGAAATGGCCAGATTGTCAGCGGTAAGGTACGCGAGGATGGGAATATTCTTATAACGCTGTAAAGTGTTAAAGAAGCCAGTAGTGCTGCCGATAGAAGAATCAACGAAGCGATAACGCTATTCTGATTCAGGTGGCAGACTTCCCCTGACCGTACAGGAGCCCGAACATGAGCATTGACAGAACGCAACCTCTGAAACCCGCCAGCACCGTACAGAGCCGCGATAGCAGTGAGTCCGGCAGCAGCAAAGTGCGCCAGAGCGCCAGCCCGGTGGCAGCAGCCACGACCCCTGCAGCAGCCCAGGTCAGCCTGAGCAGCGCGCAGTCGCAGCTGATGCAGCCGAGCAGCAAAGATATTAACGTCGAGCGCGTTGAACAACTGAAAACCGCCATTCGTAATGGCGAACTGAAGATGGATACCGGCAAAATCGCCGATGCGCTGATTGCCGACACCAAGGCGTATTTAGAGGGTAATTAGTTCCCATGAGTAATTTGCAGACCACCTTAGATAAGATGCAGGACGTGCTGGCGTCGCTCTCAGCCGTGCTGGAAGAAGAGCAGCAGCAGCTGGCAGCCGGAAACATTAACAGTAATCTGTTGCAGCGTATTACCGAAGATAAAAGCGCGCTGCTCAGTACGCTGAACTATCTGGATGAGATGCGCCGCACCGCTGAGCAGAGTCAGGCGACATCGGCACCTTATCGTGGTCAGAACGACATGGCGCGCCGCTGGGACACTATCCAGCAGCACAGCCGTCGTCTGCAGGATGCCAATGTTCATAACGGCCTGCTGCTGCAACACCAGATCCGCTACACCCAGGATGCGCTTGACGTGCTGAAGCCGCATCAGACCCAGGCCTTTTACGGCCCGGATGGGATGGGTAAAGGCCAGGCGACGTTAAGTCGCAAAGCCTGAACCGGATAGTAGCGAAAAAAATCCCGCCTGGTGCGGGATTTTTTATTGGTGCGTTTTTTCCTTCACCATGATGAGCTTTAAAATTGAGCCTGCACAGGGAACAGGGGCAGATCGGAAAGACGCTAAAGCCAATCCCTGGCCGCTCGGCCCGCGCGATTACGCACCTCATCCCTGAGGTGCGCCCGTTGCCGGGCCAACGCGTTGCGTTGTTCAAAAACGCTCCCGGCGTTTTTGTCCATGGCGCGGGACGCTTTCCTCCTCTGCCCCTGTTCCCTGCGCGTTGAATTTATTTATTGCGGCAAGCTTTACACAGCGGTGCGACGCGCATAGTCGCGAAGCCGGAAGCCCAGCAGCCCCAGCGCCAGGAAATAGGCCCCGCCGCCCACACCACAGACCGCGGCCAGGCGCAGCAGCCGCCACAGCATCGATCCCTGCTCCCAGGCTGGCATCCACTGCAGCATGGCAAACAGCGCGCCTGCCATCACCACTACAGCTATCAGCAGGCGGATCAGGAAGCTGCTCCAGCCCGGCTGCGGCATAAAGATATTCTTCTTACGCAGCTGCCAGTAGAGCAGCGACGCATTCAGACAGGCTGCCAGCCCAATCGACAGTGACAGACCGGCGTGTTTCAGCGGACCAATAAACGCCAGGTTCATTACCTGCGTCATGATTAGCGTGATAATCGCGATTTTAACCGGCGTTTTGATGTCCTGACGGGAATAGAAGCCCGGAGCCAGCACCTTGACCACGATCAGCCCCATCAGTCCGACGGAGTAGGCGATCAGGGCGCGCTGCGTCATCAGTGCATCAAAGGCAGTGAATTTGCCGTACTGGAACAGCGCCACGGTCAGCGGGCCGGAGAGCATGCCCAGCGCCACCGCGCTGGGAAGCGCCAGCAGAAAACAGAGGCGCAGACCCCAGTCCATCAGCCGGGAATATTCATCATGGTTGCCGCTGGCAAAACTTTTGGCCAGCGACGGCAGCAGAATGGTGCCCAGCGCCACGCCCAGCACACCCGAGGGGAACTCCATCAGGCGGTCCGCGTAGTACATCCAGGAGACCGAACCTGAGACCAGAAACGAGGCGAAGATGGTATTGATGATCAGCGAGATCTGACTGACAGAAACGCCCAGAATGGCAGGTCCCATCTGACGCATGACCCGCCAGACGCCCGCATCACGCAGATTCAGGCGTGGCAGCACCAGCATCCCGAGCTTCTTCAGGTGTGGCAGCTGATAGCCGAGCTGCAGCACGCCACCTGCTACCACTGCCCAGGCCAGCGCCATTACCGGTGGGTGGAAGTGCGGCGCGGCAAACAGCGCAAAGCCAATCATGCTGACGTTCAGCAGGGTCGGTGCAAAGGCCGGTACCGAGAAGCGGTTCCAGGTGTTCAGCACCGCACCCGCCAGTGACGCCAGCGAAATCAGCATAATGTAGGGAAAGGTCACCCGCAGCAGCGAGCTGGTGAGCGCAAACTTATCGGGACTGTCGGCAAAGCCGGGTGCCGTCACCATGATGACCCAGGGCGCAGCAATCATGCCCGCCACCGTAACCAGCGCCAGTGCCAGCGTCAGCAGGCCCGAGACGTAAGCCAGGAACAGTTTCGTCGCCTCTTCGCCCTGCTTGCTTTTATATTCAGCCAGAATGGGCACGAAGGCCTGAGAAAAGGCGCCTTCAGCAAAAATTCGCCGCAGCAGATTGGGAAGTTTAAACGCAACAAAGAACGCATCGGTCGCCATTCCGGCGCCAAACACCCGCGCCACGATGGCATCACGGGCAAAGCCCAGTACGCGGGAAAACAGGGTCATAGAACTGACCGCTGCCAGCGATTTCAACAAATTCATAATTGACGGCGCATCCTGAAAAGAATCGGCAAAAAAGGAGAATTAGCGCGGGCACCCAGAAGATGCCCGGCGACAGTCTACTGCCACGGAGGGAAATGACCAGCACGGAGTGTTACAAGGCGTTATTCCTGCGTCGCCTCACGCCACAATTTTTCCACCACACGCTGCGCCATCAGCGCCTGCTCACCGCTGGTTTCAGGCTTCGTCTGATTTTGTACGCAGTCGATGAAATGGCGAGCCGCACCGCTGAAACCGCGCTGGGTCAGATGACTCTGCCAGGCGGGCGGTGGCGTAATCAGCAGCCCGTCACGCCGTTCTTCCTGCCAGTCGCGCATCTCACTGATGTCGATGCACTTACCGTCACATACTGCGCTGACCCGCTCGCGCTGACTGCCTGCGCGCCGGTGCATGCTGGTGGTAATCGACAAGCCCTCAACAGCGAAATGGTGCTCAGCATAGAGCATCTGCCCCTGTTCGTTGGTGTCGATGCGTCCCTGAACCTGACGAAAGGGTTTCCCGCCCAGCCAGAGGGCGGTGTCCACCACATGCAGATAGTCATCGAGCAGGGTAAAGCGGAGATCCTGTGGCCCGACGCTGTCGCTACGGTGCTTTTCAATCCGCAGAGAAGTCGCGCTAGCCATCTCTGCCCGCAGCTGCTGATAGCGCGGGGCGAACCGCCGGTTAAACGCCACCATCAGTTTACGCTGCCGTTTTTCCGCCAGCGCCACCAGCGCCTCAGCCTGCTCCAGGGTTTCAGCCAGCGGCTTATCGACGCAGACATCCTTTCCTGCCAGCAGCAGCGCCCTGACCACTTCATAGTGCGTGGCGGTGCTGCTGTGGACAAAGACCGCGTCGCAGGCAGCGGCTAATTCATTCAGCGAACCAAAACATGGCATGCGATAGCTGTCACAGACCGGCCGGGCTTTGGCCTGGTTCGGGGAAAACGCCCCTGCCAGGGTCCAGTCCGTCGCTGCCGACAGCACCGGCAGCCAGGCTTTCTGCGCGATACCGCCTAATCCCACTACGCCAATACGTAAGGTCATCTCAGCTCTCCGGTTGCAGCAGTTGGGTGAGTTGTGCCTGAAGCGCTGCAACCTGCTGTTCCAGCGTTGCGACGCGCGCCGCCAGATCGCCCTGCTCTTCCGACGCGTTTGCGGTCTGCGTCTGGTCAGGCTCATCGCCCAGCAGATGCATAAAGCGACTTTCGCGCCTGCCAGGTTCACGCGGCAGACGGATCACCTGAGCACTGTCGTCGCGCTGCATCAATCCTTCCAGAGTTTGCTCAACTTCGCTGACATCACTGAACTCGTGCAGACGGCCGCTGCGGGTACGCAGTTCGCCTGGCGTCTGGGGCCCGCGCAGTAACAGCAGCGTCAGCAGAGCAACTTCTGCGCTGTTAAGCTTTAGCGTGCCAAACGCGGAGTTGCAGAAACGCTGCTCATATTTCACGACCCGCTGCCCGGCGGCGCTGCTGGCGGTGATCAGATGCCGTTTTTCCAGCTGATCGAGCTGATCCTGTACCTCACTTTCGCTCAGCTCCATCACCGGCTCGCGGTTCGATTTCTGGTTACAGGCCACCACCACGCCATTCAGCGACAGCGGATACTGTTCCGGCGTGGTGACCTGCTTCTCCAGCAGGCAGCCCAGCACGCGCATCGCCTGCGCCGATAAAGTCATCTTCATGCTCGCATCCTCATTATTATCCACGCCGGTCAGGCGTCCATTCCCGCAGGGTTAAGGCTGTCAGTACGTGATCCTGCCAGCGTCCGTCGATCAGCAGATAATCTTTCGCGTAACCCTCTTTCTCAAAACCGAGTCGCGCCAGCAGATCGCCGCTGCGCTGATTGTGCGGCATGTAGTTAGCCATGATGCGGTGAATATGCTGCTGGCGCTGCATATAGCGGATTGCCACCTGCAACGCTTCGAACATGAACCCCTGCCCCTGCCACTTTTCACCCAGTGAATAGCCCAAGTAACAGGCATGAAAGGATCCGCGCAACACATTGCTGAAGTTCGCCACTCCCCTCACTTCGGTTTCATCGCTGTCCATTAAAATGAAATAGAAGGCCGAACCCTGCTTATGCATGTCGGAAATCAGCCCAAGCCGCGCCTGCCAGCCCGAGGGGTAGCAGTGGCTGTCATCACGCACCGGCTCCCACGGTTTTAAAAACAGGCGGTTTTCCGCGTAGTAATCTGCCATTCGCCAGGCATCACGCTCGTGAACCAGACGGACCACCAGCCGATCGGTGGTTAATCGCACCCTGGGCGCGGCAGAACGATAGCCAAACATCCTGACTCCTGAAATCAATGGCTGATAGAGATGAGCCGTCATTACCCGGCTTTCACTATAACCGCCGCCTGGGCTCCGGTAAAACGTTACAGCGGTTTAGCGATAAAGAGGCTGATTTTGCTCGGGTCGCACCGCGGATAACCCCTGCTGCAGGCGGCATCACCAGCGGATCCTGCAGCGCGCCTGACAGGCAGGTTTGCCCTGTGGAGTAATCTCTTCCATACTTTTTACGAGCCCGAAAGCAGGATGAATTGATTCACTCTGTTAAACACTAAACCTGTAAAACCCGGGAGATCAGGATGAAGCTCTATATCTACGACCACTGCCCTTTCTGCGTTAAAGCGCGAATGATTTTTGGCCTGAAAAACAAACCGGTTGAGCTGGTGGTAATGCTCAACGACGATGAAGAGACGCCGAAACGACTGATCGGACAGAAAATGGCGCCCATTCTGCAGAAGCAGGATGGCAGCGCGATGCCTGAAAGTATGGAAATCGTACACTATGTCGATCAGGAGGATGGCGAACCGCTGATCATCGGCGCGCTGAATCCGGCGATCGGCGACTGGCTGCGTCACATGAACAGCTATGTCAATAAACTGCTGCTGCCGCGCATTGCAGAGGCGGCGTTTGCCGAATTCGCGACGCCGGAGGCGCGTGACTATTTCCGCAACAAAAAGCAGGCGAGCATCGGTGATTTCGACACGCTGAAAAGTCATTCTGCCGGCCTGATTAAAAACGTCAGCGACGATCTGCGCAAGCTGGACAAATTAATCGTCCAGCCCAATGCGGTGAATGGCGAGCTGTCCGAAGATGATTTTAATCTCTTCCCGCTGCTGCGCTCTCTGACGCTGGTGGCCGGAATCGACTGGCCGAGCCGGGTCGCTGACTACCGCGATAACATGGCTAAACAGACCCAGGTGAATCTGCTCTCCTCGATAGCTCACTAACCCCTCCCGATGAGAGACGCTGCGGCGTTTCTCATCTCTTTCCTGATGACACCCGCTACGCATTCAGGCAGGCTATGGCCTGTTTATTGGCTCTGATATTCAGGATAAAGATCGATGAAAAAGGCTTTTTTCGGGCTGACTACCCTGTTGATCGCGCTGCTGGTGAGCGGCTGTAATCAACTGACGCAATACACCATCAGCGAACAGGAAGTAAACCAGGCGCTGCAGAAGCACAACAACTATGAGAAAGATATTGGCGTTTCCGGGCTGGTTAATGCGCACATCGTCCTGAACAACCTGACCAGTCAGATTGGCCGTGAAGAGCCAGGTAAAGTTACGCTCTCTGGCAATGCTAAAATCAATGTGACGTCACTGTTTGGTCCGCAGCAGGCCGATATGCAACTGAAGATGCGTGCTCAGCCGGTCTATGACCAGCAGCAGGGTGCAATCTATCTGCGCGATCTGGAAATTGTTGATGCGCAGGTTGCCCCGGAAAAAATGGCCTCCATTATGAAAACGCTGACGCCTTATCTGAATCAGTCGCTGAAAAACTACTTTGATCAAAAGCCGGCTTACGTGCTCAGCGCCGACCGCAGCAAAGGCGAGTCGCTGGCGAAGAAATTTGCCAAAGGACTGGAAGTGAAACCTGGCGAACTGGTTATTCCCTTTACGCAGTAATGCCAGTCAGTTAAGCGACAGGTGACAACGCAGTCTGGTGCCGCTCAGGGGCTGGCGGTCCTCGCGCCGCTACGCGGTTCCTTCACGTCATTCCTCTGCCTGACGGACCGCCGGGGATGGCACATCCTGTGCCGCCCCGCCTTTCGCCC
>NZ_JALNPO010000027.1:0-3710 GCF_024520895.1 Pantoea sp. Fr-CA_6
AGCAGCAGCGTGGAGCTGAGCATTGACCAGGCGAACGACGATGCGGGAAGCATCACCGGCGCGGTACTGAACGGCGGGCTGACCGACGACAGCACGCCGGAGCTGCAGGGCACGGCGGCGGCGGGCGCGGTGGTGACCATCAGCGACCAATCGGGCGCGGTGCTGGGCAGCAGCACGGCAAACAGCAGCGGCGTATGGACGTTCGCGGTGGCGGAGCTGGCAGACGGTGAGCACGTCTTTACGGCATCGGTAACCAATGCGGCGGGCAACAGCAGCGAGGCGAAATTTACCCTGACCGTTGACACCATCGCACCTGTCCTGCCGACCATCACCGGGATGATTGACGATGTAGGCACTGTACAGGGCACGTCTACGACCAGTGGTGGCGTAACGGACGATCCGGCACCGACCTTTACCGGCAAGGCAGAAAAAGGTTCGCTGGTTACGCTGTATGACGGCGACAGCGTGCTGGGCAGCGTTCGGGCGGATGCGCAGGGCAACTGGAGCTATACGCCGACCACCAATATGGTAGACGGCGATCATAGTATCAAAGCCGTTAGCACGGACGCGGCAGGAAACATCTCCGCGCCTGGCGCAGAATGGCCGTTTAAGCTGGATACCAGCACGGCGGCTCCGGAAATCACGAACAACACCGAAGACGAGCTGGCCGGTAACGCCGAGCCGGGTGCGGTGATCGTGATCACCGATCCGGTCAGCGACAGCGTGACCAGCACGGTGGCGGACGCGGACGGCCACTGGAGCATCCAGCCGAATCCGGCGGGCGTGGACGCCAAAGACGTCGTGGTGGAAGCCACCGACGAGGCGGGCAACAGCAACAGCGTTGTGATCGACGGCCCGACAGACAGCACGCCGCCGGATAACCAGACCTCGGGCCTGGTCATCGACAGCATCACCCTGACCGACGACGTCGGTGCGATTACCGGCGAGATCCTGGATGGCAGCGTCACCGACGACGCACGGCCGACCCTTTCCGGCGACGCAACCGCCGACATCGATCACGTCAACATCTATGACAACGGCCAGCTTATCGGCAGCGCAGCTGTCGGCGTGGACGGCAAGTGGAGCTGGACGCCGGAGCAGGATATGGCGGACGGCGCCTCTCACGACCTGACGGTTGCGGCGGTGGACGCGGCGGGTAACGAAGGCCCGCAGGTGAGCGGCACTGATGACGATGGCTGGAGCTTTACCGTCGACACCACTGCGCCGGATACCGACGCCTTTACAGACAGCAGCATCACGCTGACCGATGACGTCGGTCCGGTACGGGGCGAGATCGCCGACGGTGCAACGACTGATGATGCACGCCCGACCTACAGCGGTAGCGTGAGCACGGCAGGAATAGCGCAGGGTGTGGTCAGCGTCAATATCTACGACAGTGGCAAGCTGATCGGCAGCGCAGCGGTGGAGGCGGACGGCAAGTGGAGCTGGACGCCGGACAGCGCGATGAGCAGCGGGGCACACGCCCTGACGGTCGCGGCGGTGGACGCGGCGGGCAATGAAGGCCCGCAGGTAAGCGGCACGGCGGATGCGGCGTGGGACTTCAGCGTCCTGACCAGCGCCCCGGCGCAGCCGGCGATTGAAAACGTGGTGGACGACTACAGCCAGGGCGAAGACGCGGACAGCGGCTTCCTGCAGAAGGGCCAGTTCACCAACGACGGCACGCTGACGCTGAACGGCACCGCGGGCGCGGGGCTGACGGTCATCGTGTGGGCCACGGATGCGGACGGCAACCGGGTAAACGCGGGGTCGGGCGTGGCGGATGACAACGGCCGCTGGAGCATTACCACGGCGGCGCTGGGCGAGGACGGGCGCTATGACCTGACGGCGACGGCGGTGAACGCGGCGGGGGTTTCCTCGGCGGAGACCGGCGCGTTTAACGTGGTGCTGGACACCGTGGCACCGGAGGCGGCCGTGGCGGCGCTGATGGACGCCCAGGGTGAGGTGCAGGGCGAAGTTGCCAGCGGCGGGGTAACCGACGACCGCGCGCCGGTGCTGAAGGGCACGGCGGAAGCGGGCGCGACGGTGACGGTATATCTGGACAACAGCAGCACGCCGGCAGGCAGCACGGTGGCGGACGCGGACGGCAACTGGACACTGGCGCTGGGCACGCTGACGGACGGGGAGCACAGCTGGCAGGTGAAGGTGACGGACGCGGCGGGGAACGAAACCCGCGGCGAGCGCGCGACCTTCAGGCTGGACAGCAGCAGCGTGGAGCTGAGCATTGACCAGGCGAACGACGATGCGGGAAGCATCACCGGCGCGGTACTGAACGGCGGCCTGACCGACGACAGCACGCCGGAGCTGCAGGGCACGGCGGCGGCGGGCGCGGTGGTGACCATCAGCGACAAATCGGGCGCGGTGCTGGGCAGCAGCACGGCAAACAGCAGCGGCGTATGGACGTTCGCGGTGGCGGAGCTGGCAGACGGTGAGCACGTCTTTACGGCATCGGTAACCAATGCGGCGGGCAACAGCAGCGAGGCGAAATTTACCCTGAATGTGGATACCACACCGCCAGAACCAGTGATCATCCAGTCATTACAGGATGACGTCGGTACATTGCAGTTCACCTCACCAGTGGCAGGTAATGTCATTGACGATCCGGCGCCGACCTTTACCGGCAAGGCGGAAAAAGGCTCGCTGGTTACGCTTTATGACAATGGCATCCTGCTTGCGACAGTGACGGCAGATGCACTGGGTGAGTGGAGCTATACGCCGACCACTAACCTGCTGGAAGGGACACACGGTATTACGGCGACGGCAACGGATGCTGCAGGTAACGTCAGTGAAATCAGCAGTAGCTGGGATTTTATTATCGATATCACAGCGCCTAACGTTGGGATTTCAGGAAACTCAGAGGAGTCACTGAGCGGTGTTACTGAGCCTGGCGTTGTGGTTGTCATTGTCGATAAGAACGGCACGGAATATAGCGTAGTAGCCGATCAGCAGGGTAAGTGGGTGATAGCACCTAACCCAATCTCAGCTGGCGAGTCAGGAGAGATCTACGCTATCGATCCAGCAGGGAACAAGGGCGATACAGTGGCCTTCCAGGGATCTGCACTGGCTACGTATAGCTTGCTGAATGAAAGTATGCAGGTGAACACTACCACCACTGGAGACCAGCTTAACCCGTCGACGACCCGGCTGGCGGACGGCCGCATCGTGGTGACGTGGCAGGGCGCAGGTGTCTCCGGCACCGAGGTTTACATGCAGCTCTTTGAGGCCGACGGTATACGTAAAATCGGCACCGAGCAGCAGGTGAACCAGCGCACGGCCAACAATCAGGACAGCCCGCAGGTGATCGCGCTGACCGACGGCGGCTTTCTGATTGTCTACGAGTCCAACGTTAACGGACTGGACAACAGCGGGGACGGCGTGATGGCGCGCCGCTACGGCGCCGACGGCCAGGCGGTGACCGACGAGTTCCAGGTGAACACCACCTACAGCGGTGCACAGAACCGTCCGGGTGCGATGGCAACCGCCGACGGCGGCTACATCATCAGCTGGGAAGACCAGGGCACAGGCATCGTGCAGCGCAGCTACGGGGCGGATAACCAGCCGGTGACGGGCGAAGTGACGGTGGCAACCGGCAAGGGCATGGGCAGCTCCGGCGGGCCGGAAATGGCGGCCTTTACCGATGCGGCGCACGGCGGCATGTACGTGACCGTGTGGAACGCCACCAGCGGTCCGGG
>NZ_JALNPO010000028.1:0-3141 GCF_024520895.1 Pantoea sp. Fr-CA_6
GAGGGACTTGAACCCTCACGTCCGTTAAGACACTAACACCTGAAGCTAGCGCGTCTACCAATTCCGCCACCTTCGCGCAGTGCTCGCGATATGAAACTTGTGATTTTGGTGCGAAGAGAGGGACTTGAACCCTCACGTCCGTTAGGACACTAACACCTGAAGCTAGCGCGTCTACCAATTCCGCCACCTTCGCATACCCGTAACACCTTGAGAATGTTACAACCACGGAGGCGCATTCTAGAGATTTTACTCTTTGCGTCAACAACTATTTCGTCGGGCTGAAACGATCGCTGTAAAAAGCAACGTTTTCAGCCCGGCAAAGCAGTTAACGGCAGGAAAAACCCTTAGCGCGTTTTGGCACCGCGACCATAGACGGCACGGTAAACTTTAAAGCGGCCGGTTTGCGCGATGACTTCATGGCTGCCGAAGGCTTCATCCAGCGCCTGCGGGTAGGGCAGGAAGGTGTTGGCAACGATACGCAACTCGCCGCCGGTATTCAGGTGCTTCACCGCACCACGAATCAGCGCCTGTGCGGCGTCGAGGCTGGTCTGAGTGCCTTCATGGAAGGGCGGATTAGAGATAATCATGTCGAAACGACCGGTCACGTCAGAGAAGACGTTGCTGGCGAAGACTTCGCCCTCGATGCCATTGGCGGCCAGCGTCGCTTTACTCGCTTCAATCGCCGCTGCGTGCACGTCACACAGCCACAGACGCACTTTAGGCGAACGGGCAGGCAGCGAGGCGGCAATCACGCCCGCGCCACAGCCCATATCCAGCACTTTACCTTTGGTGTGCGGGGTAAAGGTCGACAGCAGCAGTGCGCTGCCGCTATCCAGACCGTCACGGCTGAAGACGCCAGGCAGGGTATGAATCGTCAGACCATCAAGCTGATACTGGTGACCAAAGGTGCTGGCATCGAATTCAGGCTGTTTGTCGAGGCGACCGTGGTAGAGACCACAGCGACGCGCGCTGTCGATCTTCTCCAGCTTCACCCACGACTCCATCATGCCTTCGGCGCTGCGCACGCCGCTGCGGTTTTCACCGACCACGAACACGTCGCAGCCCACCGGCAGCAGCGACAGCAGGTTCTGCAGCTGGAACTGCACTTCCGGCTTATTCTTGGTCCAGAAGTAGACCAGGGTATCGCAGCCCTGCACATCTTCGGCCTGCGCAACCATTCCGTAACGCGCCTGCTCGCCCATACGGCGGCTCAGGTTTTGCCAGTGATGATATTGCTGGGTGTGAACGCGCGACGAGGCGGTTTCCAGCTGAGCGGGCAGGTCATCCTGCAGATCGCCAGCAAATAAAACATGGCGGGCGGTAAATTCATCACTGTGGCGCAGAATGACTTCGCTGGCCGGGGTAAAAGCAGACATGTAGGGCTCCTGTAAGATCTGAGCGGGGATTATAGTGGTTTGTTGGCGCATGTTCGATGGGTTTGCTAGCATAGCGTCGCATTCAGGCAGCAGAACAGGTAACACCATGACGTCCAGGCGCGACTGGCTTTTACAGCAAATGGGAATTACGCAGTACCAACTGCGCCGCCCGCGCGTGCTTCAGGGCGAAATTGCCGTCACGCTGGCACCGGACACGCAGTTAATTATTGTCGCTGACGCGCCCCCCGGTTTGCATGAACCGCTGATGCGCGATGTGCTGCATGCTCTCAATCTGCAACCCGCTCAGGTAATGACCGTGACACCGGATCAGCTGCAAATGCTGCCGGAAACGCTAAACTGCGCGGGCTGGCTGCTCGGCGTAGAGAGCGAACAGACTTTCAATGGCGTGGCATTAACCAGCGCCTCTTTTAATGAACTGATCAGCAGCGGCGTCGCCAAACGCGCGCTCTGGCAACAGATGTGTAACCATGACAGCCATCTCTTTACTCACCCCTGACGATCTGGCGCAGGCCTTCGCCATTGAGTGTCGTAGTCACGCGTTTCCCTGGAGTGAAAAGACGTTTGCCAGCAATCAGGGCGAGCGCTTTATCAATTTACGTCTCGACGTTGACGGCAAAATGGCCGCCTTTGCGATTACGCAGGTGGTACTGGACGAAGCCTCGCTGTTTAACATCGCGGTCGATCCCGCTTTTCAGCGCCGGGGATTGGGCCGCCAGCTGTTGCAGCATTTGATCGATGAGTTGATCAAACGCGACGTACTGACGCTGTGGCTGGAAGTGCGCGCCTCGAACCTGCCCGCCATCGCGCTCTATGAGCAGCTTGGATTCAATCAGGTCAGTCGTCGCCCCAACTATTATCCCACCGCCAGCGGCCGTGAAGATGCCATTCTCATGGCACTGACGCCGTAGCGGTGTTAAGGAGCTTTAATGATTGATAACTGGGATTGCATCCTGTTTGATGCCGACGATACCCTTTTTCATTTCGACGCCTATGCCGGTTTGCAGCGCCTGTTCGCCGGTTATGACGTGCAGTTCACCGACCAGGATTACAGCGATTATCAGGCGATAAATAAGCCGCTGTGGGTCGATTATCAGAACGGTGCTATCTCCGCGTTACAGCTGCAGACTCAGCGTTTCAACCACTGGAGCGAAAAGCTCAGCGTTGCGCCGGAGATCCTCAACAGCGGCTTCCTCAGCGCAATGGGAGAGATCTGTACGCCGCTGCCGGGCGCGGTCAGCCTGATGAACCAGCTGCATGGCCGGGTGAAAATGGGCATCATCACCAACGGTTTTACTGCGCTGCAGCAGACGCGTCTGGAGCGCACCGGTTTTCGCGATTACTTCTCGGCGCTGGTAATCTCCGAGCAGGTCGGCCAGCCAAAACCGGCGCCAGAGATTTTTGATTACGCACTGAATCTGATGGGCAACCCGGATCGTGAGCGGGTGCTGATGGTGGGTGATACGCCAGAGTCAGACATTCTGGGCGGCATGAATGCCGGTATTAAAACCTGCTGGCTCGATCATGGCACCCGGCCATTGCCGGAACATATTAAGCCCACCTGGCAGGTCAAATCGCTGGGCGAGCTGGAAGCGCTGCTCATCGGCTAACGCAAGACGCCTCGCAAATCAGCATCTTTCCCATAAAAAAGGCCCGCACAGCGGTAATGTCAGTCAGTTAAGCGACAGGTGATAACGCAGTCTGGTGCCGGGCAGGGGCTGGCGGTCCTCGCGCCGCTGCGCGGTTC
>NZ_JALNPO010000029.1:0-1201 GCF_024520895.1 Pantoea sp. Fr-CA_6
CGCAGCGTTGTAAAACGCCTGTGGGTTGTGAGGTTAAGCGACTAAGCGTACACGGTGGATGCCCAGGCAGTCAGAGGCGATGAAGGACGTGCTAATCTGCGTAAAGCGACGGTAAGGTGATATGAACCGCTACAGCCGTCGATGTCCGAATGGGGAAACCCGGTGCACTCTGTGCATCATTGCAGCATGAATACATAGTGCTGCAAGGCGAACCGGGGGAACTGAAACATCTAAGTACCCCGAGGAAAAGAAATCAACCGAGATTCCCCCAGTAGCGGCGAGCGAACGGGGAGCAGCCCAGAGCCTGAATCAGCTTGTGTGTTAGTGGAAGCGTCTGGAAAGTCGCAGGGTACAGGGTGATACTCCCGTACACAAAAGCACACATGCTGTGAGCTCGATGAGTAAGGCGGGACACGTGGTATCCTGTCTGAATATGGGGGGACCATCCTCCAAGGCTAAATACTCCTGACTGACCGATAGTGAACCAGTACCGTGAGGGAAAGGCGAAAAGAACCCCGGCGAGGGGAGTGAAACAGAACCTGAAACCGTGTACGTACAAGCAGTGGGAGCCTTCTTTATGGGGGTGACTGCGTACCTTTTGTATAATGGGTCAGCGACTTATATTCTGTAGCAAGGTTAACCGTATAGGGGAGCCGCAGGGAAACCGAGTCTTAACTGGGCGTTAAGTTGCAGGGTATAGACCCGAAACCCGGTGATCTAGCCATGGGCAGGTTGAAGGTTGGGTAACACTAACTGGAGGACCGAACCGACTAATGTTGAAAAATTAGCGGATGACCTGTGGCTGGGGGTGAAAGGCCAATCAAACCGGGAGATAGCTGGTTCTCCCCGAAAGCTATTTAGGTAGCGCCTCGTGAACTCATCTTCGGGGGTAGAGCACTGTTTCGGCTAGGGGGCCATCCCGGCTTACCAACCCGATGCAAACTGCGAATACCGAAGAATGTTATCACGGGAGACACACGGCGGGTGCTAACGTCCGTCGTGAAGAGGGAAACAACCCAGACCGCCAGCTAAGGTCCCAAAGTCATGGTTAAGTGGGAAACGATGTGGGAAGGCACAGACAGCCAGGATGTTGGCTTAGAAGCAGCCATCATTTAAAGAAAGCGTAATAGCTCACTGGTCGAGTCGGCCTGCGCGGAAGATGTAACGGGGCTAAACCATGCACCGAAGCTGCGGCAGCGAC
>NZ_JALNPO010000029.1:1301-3052 GCF_024520895.1 Pantoea sp. Fr-CA_6
GTTGTTGGGTAGGGGAGCGTTCTGTAAGCCGTCGAAGGTGTGCTGTGAGGCATGCTGGAGGTATCAGAAGTGCGAATGCTGACATAAGTAACGATAAAGCGGGTGAAAAGCCCGCTCGCCGGAAGACCAAGGGTTCCTGTTCAACGTTAATCGGAGCAGGGTGAGTCGACCCCTAAGGCGAGGCCGAAAGGCGTAGTCGATGGGAAACAGGTTAATATTCCTGTACTCGGTGTTACTGCGAAGGGGGGACGGAGAAGGCTATATCAGCCGGGCGACGGTTGTCCCGGTTTAAGCGTGTAGGCGGAGTGTCCAGGTAAATCCGGACGCTTGTTAACGCTGAGGCGTGACGACGAGGCACTACGGTGCTGAAGTGATAAATGCCCAGCTTCCAGGAAAAGCCTCTAAGCATCAGGTAACACAGAATCGTACCCCAAACCGACACAGGTGGTCAGGTAGAGAATACCAAGGCGCTTGAGAGAACTCGGGTGAAGGAACTAGGCAAAATGGTGCCGTAACTTCGGGAGAAGGCACGCTGGCGCGTAGGTGGAGGGACTTGCTCCCCGAGCCGAAGCCAGTCGAAGATACCAGCTGGCTGCAACTGTTTATTAAAAACACAGCACTGTGCAAACACGAAAGTGGACGTATACGGTGTGACGCCTGCCCGGTGCCGGAAGGTTAATTGATGGGGTTATCCGTAAGGAGAAGCTCTTGATCGAAGCCCCGGTAAACGGCGGCCGTAACTATAACGGTCCTAAGGTAGCGAAATTCCTTGTCGGGTAAGTTCCGACCTGCACGAATGGCGTAATGATGGCCAGGCTGTCTCCACCCGAGACTCAGTGAAATTGAACTCGCTGTGAAGATGCAGTGTACCCGCGGCAAGACGGAAAGACCCCGTGAACCTTTACTACAGCTTGACACTGAACATTGAGCCTTGATGTGTAGGATAGGTGGGAGGCTTTGAAGCGCGGACGCCAGTCTGCGTGGAGCCAACCTTGAAATACCACCCTTTAATGTTTGATGTTCTAACGTAGGCCCGTGATCCGGGCTGCGGACAGTGTCTGGTGGGTAGTTTGACTGGGGCGGTCTCCTCCTAAAGAGTAACGGAGGAGCACGAAGGTCAGCTAATCACGGTCGGACATCGTGAGGTTAGTGCAATGGCATAAGCTGGCTTGACTGCGAGAGTGACGGCTCGAGCAGGTGCGAAAGCAGGTCATAGTGATCCGGTGGTTCTGAATGGAAGGGCCATCGCTCAACGGATAAAAGGTACTCCGGGGATAACAGGCTGATACCGCCCAAGAGTTCATATCGACGGCGGTGTTTGGCACCTCGATGTCGGCTCATCACATCCTGGGGCTGAAGTAGGTCCCAAGGGTACGGCTGTTCGCCGTTTAAAGTGGTACGCGAGCTGGGTTTAGAACGTCGTGAGACAGTTCGGTCCCTATCTGCCGTGGGCGCTGGAGAATTGAGGGGGGTTGCTCCTAGTACGAGAGGACCGGAGTGAACGCACCACTGGTGTTCGGGTTGTCATGCCAATGGCATTGCCCGGTAGCTAAGTGCGGAAAAGATAAGTGCTGAAAGCATCTAAGCACGAAACTTGCCCCGAGATGAGTTCTCCCTGACTCCTTGAGAGTCCTGAAGGGACGTTGAAGACTACGACGTTGATAGGCCGGGTGTGTAAGCGCAGCGATGCGTTGAGCTAACCGGTACTAATGACCCGTGAGGCTTAACCTTACAACGCCAGAGGCGTTTTT
>NZ_JALNPO010000002.1:0-192474 GCF_024520895.1 Pantoea sp. Fr-CA_6
GGGCGAAAGGCGGGGCGGCACAGGATGTGCCATCCCCGGCGGTCCGTCAGGCAGGCGAATGAAGTGAAGGAACCGCGAAGCGGCGCGAGGACCGCCAGCCCCTGCCCGGCACCAGACTGCGGTATCACCTGTCGCTTAACTGACTGACATTACCGCTTAGCGGCCATTTTTTTGGCGAATATCGTCTGTCAGGATGATTCTGCCGGTGACTGATTAACGCTGGGCTTCGCCGCCCAACGCTTCAACCAGATTGCTGGTCAGTGCGGCCAGTTCGCTGGTCATCAGAATAAAGTCCGCATCAAAGCGCTGTGCAAAATCTTCGCGGTCAATATCGTCGTTCTGGTCGCGCAGGGTGTCGCTGAACTTCAGACGCTTCACTGAACCATCATCGGCCAGCACGAACTGAATGCGCTCCTGCCAGTCGAGCGCCAGTTTGGTTACCAGCTTACCCGCTTCGATGTGGTTGGCGATCTCATCGCACACCAGATCCTGTTTCTTGCAGCGGATAACGCCGCCATCTTCCAGCAGCGCTTTCAGCTCCGCTTCATCCATCAGGGCGAATCCGGCAGGCAGCTCGCCTGAACGTACCCATTCTGTCAGGGTCAGTTCAATCGGGCTTTCCAGCGTCAGCGGCACCACCGGCAGTGAGCCCAGGCTTTTGCGCAGTAGCGCCAGGGTATCTTCCGCTTTTTTTGCGCTGGCACAGTCAACCATAATCAGGTTGTTGACCGTGTCGATCCACAGGTAGGTCTGGCTGAAACGGCTGAAGGCGCGCGGCAGCAGGCTGTGCAGCACTTCATCTTTCAGCGAATCTTTTTCGGTCTTTTTGAGCTTGCGGCTCTGCTCAGATTCCAGCTTGTCGATTTTCGCTTCCAGCGCCTGTTTCACCACCGGCGAAGGCAGGATTTTCTCTTCTTTGCGGGCGCAAATCACAATCTGGCCTTTGTTTTCATGGGTCAGCGCATCGCTGCGGTTGCCCATCGGCGAGACCCAGCCGGTCTTGCTCATATCCTGACTGCCACACGGTGAAAACGTGAAGGCGTCGAGCTGCTTTTCCATCTCATCTGCGGACAGCGGAATGTCACGATTCAGACGATAAACCATCATATTTTTAAACCACAACATCGGGATTCCTTACCGTGGCGCGATCGGGCGCACAAGTCTGCGAGAGTCAGCGCGCATGATAGCGAAACATCGGAGTGGTTTCATTGCCTTTCCGGCAGACGCCTTTTACTGTATCTCTCACCTGAACGAATAACGAGGACGTAATCTTGCGCATAGGCATAGATCTGGGTGGCACCAAGACAGAAGTGATCGCATTGTCGGATAAGGGAGAGGAGCTGTTCCGCCACCGGGTGAATACCCCGCGTGATGACTATCAGGCAACGGTACAGGCGATTGTCGATCTGGTCACGCTGGCGGAGCAGAAAACCGGCGAAACCGGCACGGTCGGCCTCGGTATTCCCGGCACGCTTTCGCCTTACAGTAAGCGGGTAAAAAATGCCAACTCCACCTGGCTCAACGGTCAGCCGCTGGATAAAGATCTGGCGCAGGCGCTGAACCGGGAAGTGCGTATCGCCAACGACGCCAACTGCCTGGCGGTGTCGGAAGCGATCGACGGTGCCGGTGCCGGACAGTCGCTGGTGTTTGCCGTGATCATCGGCACCGGATCGGGCGCCGGTGTGGCGATCAACGGTGAGTCGCGTATCGGGGGCAACGGCAATGCCGGTGAGTGGGGCCACAATCCGCTGCCGTGGATGGATGAGGATGAGCTGCGCTACCGTCAGGAAGTGCCCTGTTATTGCGGGCAGCAGGGCTGCATTGAGACCTTTGTTTCAGGCACCGGTTTTGGTATCGACTATCAGCGGCTGAGCGGCGTGCATCGCAAAGGTGCGGAGATCGTCTCGCTGCTGGCGCAGCAGGATCCGATCGCCGAACTGGCGATGAGCCGCTATGAGCTGCGGCTGGCAAAATCGCTGGCGCAGGTGGTGAACCTGATCGATCCCGATGTGATTGTGCTGGGCGGTGGGATGAGCAATGTGGATCGTCTCTATCAGACCGTGCCGGTGCTGATGAAGAAGTGGGTATTTGGCGGGGAGTGTGAAACGCCGGTGCTGAAGGCGCAGCATGGCGACTCCAGCGGCGTACGCGGTGCGGCGTGGCTCTGGCCGCTTAACGGCTGAGTCACCTGAGCATCCGCTGACGATTCAGCGCCAGCGATACCCGGCGCTGAATCGTTAATCCACGGCACTCACAAGTGCCGGTTTTATTCGCCGACCAGCATACTGTCCTGCGGCGCCCGATCGCGCTGTGCTTTGGTGGCGAGGAAGTAAAGATAGCCTGCCAGCATGATGGCGAAAAACAGCGCGCCAATCACCGGATTAAACCACAGCATCGCCAGCAGACAGACCACCGACAGCAGCAGGGCGATGCCCGGAACAATCGGATAGCCCGGCGCGCGGAAACTGCGGACCATCTCCGGCGCGCTGCGGCGCAATTTAAACAGACTTAGCATACTCATGATGTACATCACAATCGCGCCAAATACCGCCATGGTGATCATCGCCGCCGTCAGCGTCATCCCCTGCAGATTAATCACGCCATCGCTGTAAATTGCCGCGATACCCAGCACGCCGCCGAGAATAATCGCCCGATGCGGGGTCTGGAAACGCGACAGTTTGGCCAGAGAAGGCGGCAGATAGCCCGCGCGTGCCAGGGCAAAAAACTGCCGTGAATAACCGAGGATGATGCCGTGGAAGCTGGCAATCAGGCCAAACAGTCCAATCCACACCAGCATATGCATCCAGTTAGAGTGTTCGCCGACAATCATTTTCATCGCCTGCGGCAGCGGATCGTTAATATCGGCAAGTTTGCGCCAGTCGCCCGCGCCGCCCGCCATCAGCATCACACCTATCGCCAGCACCACCAGCGTCAGAATTCCGCTGATGTAGGCGCGGGGAATGGTCCGGGTCGGATCTTTCGCCTCTTCGGCCGCCATCGCCGCGCCTTCAATGGCCAGGAAAAACCAGATGGCAAAAGGAATGGCGGCGAAAATGCCGGAGAAGGCGGGCAGTCCGAAGCTGTCACTGCCTGCCCAGCCGTGTGCGGCGAAGTTCGCCAGGCTGAAGCCGGGTGAAACCACACCCATAAACACCAGCAGTTCAATCACCGCCAGCACCGTCACAACCAGTTCAAACATCGCCGCCAGTTTTACGCCGAGAATATTCAGCGTCATAAACAGCAGATAGGCGCCGACCGCCGCAGTCTTCGGGTTCAGTTCGGGATACTGCACGTTGAGATAAGCCCCAATCGCCATGGCAATCGCCGGTGGCGCAAAGACAAACTCAATCAGCGTCGCCAGACCGGCAATCAGTCCGCCGGTTTCGCCAAAGGCGCGGCGACTATAGGCAAATGGCCCGCCTGCATGGGGGATCGCGGTGGTCAGTTCGGTGAAGCTAAAAATAAAGCAGGTATAGAGCGTGGCGATTAACGCGGTGGTGACCAGAAATCCCAGCGTGCCCGCCACGGCCCAGCCGTAACTCCAGCCAAAATATTCGCCTGAAATGACCAGGCCAACCGCAATCCCCCACAGATGCAGGGTGCCCAGAGTGGGCTTGAGTCTGTTTGTCATACTGTTATCCCCGTCGTTGTTGGTCTCACGCGGCGTTACACCGCCATTACGCTACAGTAAGGGGATAATGCCGTTGCATTACTCGCCACGACTTGACGCGGGCGCAGTGACTTCTGTCCTCCACGGTCAACTCACAGGCAACAACCGGGCCAGCTGCACGCTGCGGTCAACTTTGTCTCTTCCGGAGTCAAGCAGCTCACCTTCTGGCAACGCATGCTGAGATAAAGCAAGTGACAAGGAGCCGGACTGATGAGCGCTAAACAATATGACAACCTGACTGATTCCCAACTCACCCTGATGGCGCAGCAGGCGCTGGCCTGTTATCCCGCCGCGCTGCAGGGCCAGCTCAGCCTGCTGTGCCGCTCAGAGAACGCCACGTTTCTGCTGCAGGCGGCAGGCCGGCGTTATGCGCTGCGGCTGCATCGCGGCGATTACCATCAAAAAGCCGACATCGTCAGCGAACTGCTGTGGCTCGATGCACTGCGCGAAACCGGCATTATGGTGCCGGAAGCGGTGCCGGACAGAGAGGGCGAAACCGTGCTGACGCTGCGGCTGCCGGAGGGCGGTGAACGCTACGTGGTGCTGTTTCACTGGATCGACGGAGAGATGCCGACCACCGACGTCGATCCCCGCGCCTTTCAGCAGCTCGGCCAGATCACCGCGCGGCTGCATCAGCACAGTAAACAGTGGCAGCCGCCTGCGGGTTTCCAGCGCATCATCTGGGATCACCACACCATGACCAGCGCAGAGAGTCACTGGGGACGCTGGCAGGATGCGCCGAATCTGCATCCTGCCGATCACGGCGTGGTAGAGCAGGCGATAAGCCAGGTCGGCGCGGCGATGACGCAGTTCGGTAAAGGATCGGATCGCTATGGCCTGATCCACGCCGATCTGCGGCTGACCAATCTGCTGCTGCACAAGGGCGAAACGCGGGTGATCGATTTCGATGACTGCGGGCTCGGCTGGTATCTGCACGATCTGGCGGCGGCGATCAGTTTTGTTGAGCATCATCCGCGCGCGCCAGAGTGGATCGATCACTGGATCCGCGGCTATGAGCAGGTGGCGCATATCAGCGATGCGGAGATGGCCATGCTGCCCGCGCTGTTAATCCAGCGTCGTATCCAGCTCACCGCGTGGGTGGGATCACATGCCGAAACCGAAATGGCGCGCAGCCTGGGATCGGCGTGGGCCAGCCACTCGGTCCGCCTCTGCCGCCGTTATCTGGAAGGTGAGCAGCTGCCGGTCGGCGTCTGATGCACCAGCGGCGGGCGTCGCTGCGCCGCCGCAGTGCCCTGCGCGTAGCCCGCACGCCGCCCGGAATGCCCGCAGGCGGCGCGTCGGGCATCAGGGACCTGGTATGGAAATTGCTCGGATAGAAGTGACGGGTGATCCACCTGAATTCTGACTGAGGCGACCATGAATCCGACACTGATAAAGCCCGATGCGTTTGCGGCCTGCTCGGCAGCGGCGGGGGCAGGCAATCACGGCGTGCTGGCAGCCGCGGCGACTGGCTTAGGCGACTTTATTCATACCCAGGGCGGCGATGTTGATCGTATCTTCGGCATCAGCGGCATCGATCCGGAGCGCCTGGCCAGTCCGACGCTCAGCCTGGGGCTGGTTAACTACTGTCGGGTGCTGGAAGAGGCGGCGCGTCACTCCGGTTTTGATAACTTCGGTTTGCACTACGGCAGGCAGTTTAAACCGCAGTCATTAGGCCTGATCGGCTACATCGGTTTGTGCTCCGCCACGCTGGAACAGGCGCTGCATAATGTGGTCAACGCGTTTCCCTGGCATCAGCACGACACCTTAACCCGGCTGGTGGATAAGGGAGAGTGCTGGCGGCTGGATTATCAGGTGCGACATGGCGCGATCCTGTCGCGCCGACAGGATGCAGAGCTGACGCTGGGGATGTTTATGAATCTGATCCGCCACGTGGCAGGCAGACACTGGGCACCGCGCGAAGTCCACTTTGAACATCCGCGTCCCGGCCAGTGGCACGATCACTGCAAAGTGTTTGATGCGCCGGTCTGGTTCGATCAGCCGTTTAACTCACTGGTGATCCCCAAGCGCGATCTGCTGCGCGCCATGCCGGAGAGCGATCCGATCCTGTTGATGGTGATGCAGGATGCGATCCGGCGGCTTAACCGTGGGACGTCGCAGCAGAGCATGATTGAGCAGGCGCGTTCGCAGGTTAATTTATCGCTGATGCAGGGTGAGCCGGTGCTGGAAGAGGTGGCGGATAAGCTCGGACTGTCGAGCTGGTCACTGCAGCGGCGGCTGCGCGAAGAGGGCAGCAGCTTTACCGCGCTGGTCGATCAGGTGCGCTGCGAAATGGCGACACACTATCTGCAGCAGAAGCAGCTGCCCATCTCTGAGATGGCGCTGCTGCTGGGCTACTCGGAAGTCAGCGCGTTTTCACGCGCGTTTCGTCGCTGGTTTGGCATCAGTCCGCGCCAGTGGCGTCAGGAAGGTCTGGCCAGCTAACCGCGCGGCGCAAAGCCGAACCACGCCGGTTGTCCAGGCTCCGGCGGCGGCGGCAGATCGCGGGTCTGCGCGACCAGTTGCCAGGCGCGCAGGCAGAGCGCTTCATCACCCTGCGTCTGGGTCACCGCATAATGTCTGCTGTGTGGTTGCCACTCCATCCGTACCAGGCATTGCTGACCGGCGTAACGCGCCGCATCGCTGAACTGCCGGTTCAGTACTGGCTGCATTTGATTAGTCCAGTGACAGGATTGGCTGTCTGGATCTTTCGACGGCTGACAAAGGTTTGCCACGCTATCCCGTTGCTTTGTCACAGGTTGCTGACAGGCGCTGAGCGACATTGCAATAATCACCCCCGGCAACATTCTCATCGTTATATTAATTAAATTCATTTAACTGGCCAACTTTCCTTAAAGATCTTCCGGTCTGCTGCCGACAGTCTACAGACCGGCATCATGAATGCTATGGCATTACTCCGACTGTCGTCAGAACCAGAATTTACCGCCCTGGCGCGGGTTACATCTCTTTCACTTCATGGATTAGAAATGCAGAAAAAATATGCCTTTGCGGCACTCTCCCTGTTAACGGCCTCGCTCATCAGCGGCTGCGCCACTGAATCTTCCCGCGCTATTCAGGCCCCGCAGGTTCGCGCGGCCAGCCAGCCGGTTTATCAGGGCGTGCGCAGCCCGATTGCGGTGGGTCAGTTTGATAACCGCTCCTCCTATATGAACGGCATTTTCTCTGATGGTGTCGATCGGCTGGGCAATCAGTCAAAAACCATTCTGATTACCCATCTGCAGCAGACCAACCGGTTCAGCGTGCTGGATCGCAGCAACCTGAAAGAGCTGCAGCAGGAGTCGGACTTCAAACGCAGCCAGCAGAATATCAAAGGCGCGAACTTCATCATCACCGGTGATATCACCGAGTTTGGCCGCAAAGAAGTGGGCGATCAGCAGCTGTGGGGCATTCTGGGCCGCGGCAAAACGCAGATCGCCTATGCCAAAGTGAATCTGAACGTAGTGGATGTCACCACCTCAGAGGTGGTCTACAGCACCCAGGGCGCGGGCGAGTATCAGCTCTCCGCACGTGAGGTCATCGGCTTTGGTGGCACCAGCAGCTATGACTCAACGCTGAACGGCAAAGTGATGGATCTGGCGATTCGCGAAGCGGTCGATCATTTAGTGGATGGAATCAACAACGGCGCATGGCGTCCGGCTAAATAAGGAAGCAGTAAATGAAGATGATGACACTGAGCAGCCTGCTGATTGCAGCGGCGTTGCTGGCAGGCTGTGCGCCAAAAGCGCCGAAAACGATCTATTACTGGGGCGATTATCAGCAGCAGGTTTACAGTTACTATCAGCCGGGCAGCGATCCGCTGAAGCAGATCGATGCGCTGAATCTGGACATTGAAAAAGCCCGTGCCGTTAACCAGCCGGTTGCGCCTGGCCTGCACGCCCAGCTTGGTCTGCTCTATGCCAAAACCGGCGATACCAATAAAGCCTTTGGTCAGTTTGCCACCGAGAAGCAGCTGTTTCCCGAATCGGCACCTTACATGGATTTTCTGATGAGTAAAAAACAAGGAGTGGTACGGTGAAAAAACTGATTGCCCTCGGCGGCGTGCTGATGATGCTGCTGCTGACCGGTTGTGCGACGAAAAAACCGTATGACTACAGTGCGTTCCGTGCCAGCAAGCCCGCCTCGATTCTGGTGCTGCCGGCCGATAACACCTCGCCGGATATCAATGCCGCGCACAGTCTGACCTCGCTGGTGACGCGCCCGCTGGCCGAAGCCGGTTACTACGTCTTCCCGGTGGCAGTGGTTGAAGAGACCTTTCAGCAGAATGGCCTGACCAGTGCCAGTGACGCCCAGGCCGTCAGCGCGAAGCGTCTGAATGAGATTTTCCACGCCGACAGCGCGCTCTATATCTCGATCAGCGAATATGGCAGCAGCTATCGGGTCATTGACAGCGTGACGATCGTGACCGCCAAAGCACGGCTGGTGGATCTGCGCAGCGGCAAAGAGATCTGGCAGGGTAAGGCCAGTGCCAGCGACAGTGAAAATGGCAACAACAACAACGGTGGACTGGTCGGCATGCTGGTCAGTGCGGCGATCAAACAGATTGCCAGCAACGTGACTGATAAAGCGCACACCGTGGCCGGACTGACCAGCAATCGTCTGCTGGCACAGAACGAGCAGGGCGGGTTACTCACCGGCCCTCGCTACAAGCTCGTCAGCGCCCGCTGATTGCACGTAAACGGGCGCTGCGGCGCCCGTTATCCCTGCGGCAGTTCCAGCTGGCTGTAACCCAGCCCATTCATCTTGCGTACTTTAATCTGTACCGGAATGCGCTCCTTCATCGCTTCCACATGGCTGATCACCCCAATGGTTTTGCCGCTGGCGTTGAGTGCATCGAGTGCGTCCAGCGCGGTGTCGAGCGTCTGCGCATCCAGCGTGCCAAATCCCTCATCCAGAAACAGCGATTCGATGCGCGTTTTGTGGCTGACCAGATCCGACAACGCCAGCGCCAGCGCCAGACTCACCAGGAAGCTCTCACCACCCGACAGCGTGCGGGTATCGCGCGCCGCATCGGCTTGCCAGGTATCGACCACATCCAGCTCCAGCAGATCCTGCGCCCGTCGCTGCAGCAGATAGCGGCCATGCAGCCGATCGAGCTGACGGTTAGCCAGGGCCACCAGGTGATCCAGCGTTAAGCCCTGGGCGAAGCGCCGGAATTTATCGCCGCTGGCGGAGCCAATCAGATCGTTGAGCAGGCTCCACTGCGCCAGCGTCACACCATCCTGTTCAATCTGTGTCATCAGGCTCTGCTGGCGCACACGAAGGCTGGCATCGCTCTGTAGCTGCTGCTGAATCTGACCCTGCTGGCTGGCGTTGTCGCGCAGTGCCAGCCGTAACTGCTCCAGCTGTTGCGCCAGCGCCTCGGCGGATTCCGGCATCGCAGCGGGTTTCGTCTGCTGATGGAGACTGAGCCGCTGACGCAGATCCGCCAGTCGCGCCTGCTGCTGCTGGCATTGCTGATCGAGCTGCTGCAACTGCTGACGCAGTTGCACTGCGGTCTGCTCATCCAGCAGCGCCGCGCGCAGGCTGGCTTCATCCGCAAATCCGGCGCTCTCCAGTGCCTGCTGCAGCGCGCTTTCCGCCTCTGCCAGTTTGCTATTGAGCGTCTGCCGCTGATTTTCCAGCCCCGAAAGCTCACCCTGCAGGCGACTGACCTCGGCCTGCGCCTGTTGCAGGGCAGTGAGTTGCTGTGCCAGTTGTTCATCAGCCTGATGAACGCGGGCCTGTATCTGCTGACGGGCGTGGGTGACCTCGCGGTCGCCAAACAGCGCCTGACGGGCACGGCGCATCTCGCTGAGCTGCGTCTGGCGCTGGTTTTGCTGCTGCTGACGAGTGGTGAGCTGCTGCTGCTCCAGTTCTGCCTGCTGTTGCAGGGCAGTGAGCTGGGTTTCCCCCTTTAACAGCTGCGGTTGCAGGTTTGCTAGCAACCGCTCACTTTCCTGCCAGCGCTCCCAGCGCCGCTGCTGTTCTGTCAGCCACGCATCGCGATGGGCGGCGTCGGGCAGGGCAAGGTTGTGTGCACTGAACTGCTGCTCCAGACGACTCTGCAATTGCGCCATGGCCTGCTGTTCCTGCTGCTGACGCTGTTGCAGCGCATCCAGCGCCTGTTGCAGGCTGGACAGCGACTGCTGCGCCAGCTGTTCTGCCTGCAAATGCTGCTGCCAGGCCTGTGACTGCTGAAGATAGTAATCTTTTGCGGCCTGACGCGCCTGTTCTGCGGCTTCCTGCGCCTGTCGCTGTTGCTCAAGCTGGCTTTCACGCTCGCTTTGCTGCTGCTCCCACGCGGTTAAGGCATCCCGATCGGCGAGCGGGAAGGTAAGTGCCAGCTCACTGCTCAGCGCCTGCCATTGCTGCTCAAGCCGATCGAGCTGTTGCTGCATCTCCGCGATTTCATCGCGCAGGGTCTGCTGCTGCACGGCTGACTGTTTCAGCTGTTCGCTTTTTGCCGTGCCCGCTTCGCGCAATGCCTCGGTTTGTTGTTGCAGTGCAGCCCGGCGCTGCTGGTTAGCACTTACTTCCAGCGTGCTGTAGGCCTCAACGGCGGGATGCGTGCAGGAGCCGCACAGCGGACAGGGCTGATCAGCGGCGAGC
This sequence comes from Pantoea sp. Fr-CA_6, assembly GCF_024520895.1. NCBI lineage: Bacteria > Pseudomonadati > Pseudomonadota > Gammaproteobacteria > Enterobacterales > Erwiniaceae > Pantoea > Pantoea sp. Fr-CA_6. Next base: position 10,280 of record NZ_JALNPO010000002.1, read on the forward strand.
CGGGCGCGGTAATCGCTGAGATCGACAATCTGCTGCTCCAGCGCGCAGATTTTTTCGACATCATCCAGCTGCTGTTTTTCGCGTTTCCACGTCTCGCGCAGGGCCTGGAGTTCCGCTTCACTCTGCTGATGCGCTTTTGCGAGCGCGATAAGCCGCTGCTGGCGCTGGCCCAGCTGCTGGTGCAGCGGCTGCCACTGGGTTGAAAGCAGCAGCAGTTGCTGACGAGCCGGACGGCTGTTCTGCAACTGGCTTAATGCCTGACGCAGTGCGGCAGGCGGATGCTGTTCCTGTAGCGAAGTTAGTACTTGCTCCGCTTGCGAGAGCGCCTGGCGGGCCTGTTGCTCCGCCTGCTGGCGCGGAAGCGCCTGTTCTGCCTGCTGCTGCTGTTCCGCCTGCTGGGTAGCGATCTGTCGCTGCTGCTGCTCGCGCTGTTGCGCCAGTCCGGCCAGGGTCGCTTCACGCTGCGCCAGCAGGGCAAAGTTCTCCTGCCACACCGGCAGCGAAGCGCCCCATTGGGCGAGATCGGCAAGCTGCTGGCGTAACTGATGCTGTTCGGCAATCGCCTGCTGCCATGTCTCAACCTGGCGCTTCTGCTCTGCCAGGCTGGCCTGTGTCTGATCAGCATGCTGCTGCTGTCGGGCGTTTTCCTGCTGCTGCTCCGCAAGCTGCTGCTGCAGTGTACTGATCCGCTGATCCAGCGGCAGCACCTGTTCTGTCAGCAGACTTTCCTGCTGCTGCTGTTCCTGCAGCGCCTGCTGGCGGGCACTCTGGGTCGTCGCGTAGTGCTGTTGATGCTGCTGCTGTTGGCTCTGCGCCTGCTGCTGCGCCGACGTGAGTTGCTGACAGCGGCTCACGACCTGCTGCTGTTCGGTGCGTAACGCGTCGCGCTGCTGCAGTTTTACCCGCAGCTTTTCAGCCGGTTCGCTGCGTGCAAGACGCTGACGATCGGCCTCTGCCGCCTGGGATGCAGCCTGGGCCTGCTGCAGCGCGACGTCAGCCTGCGCATCTTCCTGCTGTAACTGCTGCGCCTGCTGTTGCCACTGCTGCTGTTGCTGCGCCTGCTGATAGTGCGCGCTGAGTTGATGTTCCGCATCGGTCAGATCGGTGAGCTGCTGTTGCAGCGCGGCGCGTGCGTCGCTATCCAGCAGCGCCATCGCTCCCGCCTGGCTGCGCAGCAGATCCAGCTGGGTTTTTGCCTCTTTGTGGCGCTCGTAGATGGCGGCGGAAATCAGACCGTAAATTTCGGTGCCGGTCAGCTCCTCAAGCAGTTCCGCGCGCTCACTGGCTTTCGCGTTGAGAAAGGCGGCGAACTGGCCTTGTGACAGCATCATCGAGCGGGTAAACCTTTCGAAATCGAGCCCGGAGAGGGTTTCGATCAGCTTCAGCTTGTCACCGACTTTATCGGCAACAATAGTGTTGTCAGCGCAGCGTGCCAGCTCAACGCGCGGCGCCTGAAGTTTGCCGTCGGCAGTGCCGCGCGCGCGGTTCTGGCTCCAGAAGGCGCGCCAGGCTTCTCCTTTGATCTCAAACTCCACCTCGGCCAGACATTCGGCACAGTCGCGGGTCATCAGCGCATTCTGGCTCTGTGAAATCGCGCCCAGGCGCGGTGTCTGGTGATAGAGCGCCAGGCAGATGGCGTCCAGCAGGGTGGTTTTACCGGCGCCGGTGGCACCGGTAATGGCGAACAGGCCGTTGCTGGCGAAAGGTTCGGCGCGGAAGTCGATGAACCATTCACCGCGCAGGGCATTGAGGTTTTTGAACCGTAGCGTGAGGATCTTCATTGGGTCTCTTCCATGGCGGCCAGCGTCTGGCGGAACAGGGTGGTCATCTCGGCGATTTGCTCTGGTTGCAGCTCCTCATCCAGCGCCAGCCGGCGGGCAAAGACCTCCTCCACCTTCAGCTCACTCAGGGTTTCGTTGTCGAGCCGCGCCAGGCTCTGTTGCCGCTGTTCACGGCTGCGGCGGAGCAACAGGACTTCGACCGGCAGCGTGGCGGTCAGGGTTTCTACCTGACGCTGCAGATCGCTGAGGTACTCCTGGGTGGTGACTTCGATGTCGAGCCAGGTCGGCTTCTCCTGCTCTGCTGTGCTGAAGGCATTTAACTGTTCTGCAATCTGCGCCAGGGATCCTTTCAGAACCTGCATCGGCTGCGCCTGTGGCACCACCAGCGGCGTGACTGATTGCAGGCCGCTGGTGGTGAGTTCCAGCAGGAAGACGCTTTTTTCTGTGCCCAGCTCGTCAAAGCTCAGCGGAATCGGTGAGCCGCTGTAGCGGATATGCTCGCTGCCCGCGACGCGCTGAGCGCGATGAATATGCCCCAGTGCGATATAGTCAGCCGCGGGAAACGCGCTGGCCGGGAAGGCATCCAGCGTCCCGATATAGATGTCGCGCACTGAATCGCTCTGGCTGACGCCGACGGTGGTGAGATGGCCGGTGGCGATAATCGGCAGTGCATGGCCCAGCGCCTGGGCGGCGGTGAATCGCTGCTGATAGTGGTGGGCGATCGCTTCCAGCAGCGAGGTCTGCTTGTCGCGTCCCGACTGACCTGCCCGGCTGCGCAGGATATCGCGCGGCCGCAGATAGGGAATCGCACACAGCAGCGCGCCTGGCTCGCCCTGGCGGGTGTTGAGCAGCAGCACATCATCCTTCTCCTGCGGGGTGGCGATCACCCGGGTATTGAGGCAGGCGAGCAGCTCACGCGACTCATTCAGCGTGGCAACGGAATCGTGGTTGCCCGCCAGCACAATCAGCTGACAGCCGCTGGGCTGCAGCGCCACCACAAAGCGGTTGAACATCTCGCGGGCGTAGCTGGGCGGTGTACCGGTATCAAACAGATCGCCTGCGATGATCAACGCATCCACCTGATGCTGTTCAATCTGGATCAACAGCCAGTCGAGAAATGCCTGATGTTCGGCTGCCCGACTTTTGTTGTAGAAGAACTGCCCCAGATGCCAGTCCGCAGTATGAATGATGCGCATGATAAGTCCCTGCCGTTGTGATTCGCCCGGCGATTATACTGGCTCTGCGGCCAAAGCAAAAAATTGTCGCTGCGCTGTCATAAATGATTACCAGTGAGGTTACAGGCAGGTTATGTTTTTCATAAAAGTGTCACAAATCTGACGCATAATGGCGCCGCGAATCTCAGTGACATCCGTCATAATCAGCAGGAGTAATAATGGCTAAGCGCATTTTGGTTGTGGAGGATGAAGCCCCCATCCGTGAAATGTTGTGTTTTGTTCTGGAGCAGAACGACTATCAGCCAATCGAGGCGGAAGATTATGACAGCGCCGTTGGCAAGCTGATTGAACCCTGGCCCGATCTGATTTTGCTGGACTGGATGTTACCCGGTGGCAGCGGTATTCAGTTTATCAAACATCTGAAACGCGAGGCGATGACACGCGATATCCCGGTGATGATGCTCACCGCGCGCGGCGAAGAGGAAGATCGGGTGCGCGGCCTGGAAGTGGGTGCCGATGATTACATTACTAAACCCTTTTCACCTAAAGAGCTGATGGCGAGAATCAAAGCGGTGATGCGCCGTATTTCGCCGATGGCCGTGGAAGAGGTGATTGAGATGCAGGGGCTGAGTCTGGATCCCTCCTCACATCGCGTGATGTCCGAAACCACGCCGCTGGAGATGGGCCCTACCGAATATAAGCTGCTGCACTTCTTTATGACCCACCCGGAACGCGTTTACAGCCGCGAACAGTTGCTGAACCACGTCTGGGGCACCAATGTGTATGTGGAAGATCGTACTGTCGATGTTCACATCCGTCGTTTACGTAAAGCGCTGGAAGTGTCCGGCCACGATCGCATGGTACAAACCGTTCGCGGAACAGGGTATCGTTTCTCTGCCCGCTACTAAACGGAGCCTTTACCGTGCTGGAACGCCTCTCCTGGAAGAGATTACTGACAGAACTGCTGCTGGTCTGTCTGCCCGCAGTGCTGCTGGGCCTGCTGTTCGGCGGTCTGCCCTGGTGGCTGCTGCTGAGCGTGCTGACGGTGCTGTTGTGGCATTTTCACAATCTGATGCGGCTGTCGCACTGGCTGTGGCTGGACCGCACCATGACGCCACCGGCCGGGCGTGCCAGCTGGGAACCGCTGTTTTATGGTCTTTACCAGATGCAGCTCCGCAACCGGCGGCGGCGGCGTGAACTGGGCAATCTGATTAAGCGTTTCCGTAGCGGTGCCGAGTCGCTGCCGGATGCGGTGATCCTGACCACCGAAGAGGGCACCATTTTCTGGTGTAATGGCCTGGCGCAGCAGCACCTGGGTCTGCGCTGGCCGGAAGATAATGGCCAGAACATCCTCAATCTGCTCCGTTATCCGGAGTTCTCGCGCTATCTTCGCCAGCGCGATTTCGACAAGCCGCTGACGCTGGTGCTGAACAACAAACTTCACATGGAGTTCCGCGTCATGCCCTACAGCGAAGGGCAGTGGCTGCTGGTGGCGCGTGATGTCACGCAGATGCATCAGCTGGAAGGGGCGCGCCGCAACTTCTTTGCCAACGTCAGCCATGAATTGCGCACACCGCTCACGGTGCTGCAGGGCTATCTGGAGATGATGAACGACTCGGTGATGAGCGAGCCTTCGCGCAGCAAAGCGCTGCACACCATGTCGGAGCAGACGCGCCGCATGGACAGCCTTGTCAAACAGCTGCTGACGCTGTCGCGCATTGAAGCCGCGCCCGCAATCGATCTGAAAGAGAAGGTCGATGTGCCGGTGATGCTGAAACTGCTGCAGCATGAGGCGGCAACGCTGAGTGGCGGCCGTCACGATATCCATTTCCATACCGATCCCCATCTGAAAGTGTTCGGCAACGATGAACAGCTGCGCAGCGCCATCTCCAATCTGGTTTACAACGCGGTAAACCACACACCGGATGGCACGCGAATTGATATCAGCTGGCTGCGCGGCAAACAGGGGGCTATCTTCCGGGTGTGTGATAACGGGCCGGGCATCGCCTCAGAACATATTCCGCGTCTTACCGAGCGTTTCTACCGGGTCGATAAAGCGCGTTCGCGTGCGACCGGCGGCAGCGGGCTGGGGCTGGCGATAGTGAAACATGCTCTGAGCCACCATAACGCGCGGCTCGATATCACCAGCGTGCCGCACAAGGAGACCTGTTTTACCTTTACGCTGCCAGCGAGGTTGATTGTCAGCAGCGTGATGCAGGAGAATGCCGTTCATTAATCGCTGCCGGATCTCCCTGATGCGCATCCTTCTTTTGTTGATCGTTACTCTGCTGCCGGGCCTGGCACTGGCCCAGCCCGGCGCGCTCTCCGGCAATCTCAGCAGCGTCGGATCCGATACGCTGGGTTATCTGATGACGCTGTGGGGCGAAGATTTCAGTCGCCAGGCGCCGGGCGTCAATGTCCAGGTTCAGGCCTCCGGCTCTTCTACTGCGCCGACCGCGCTGGCGGCGGGTGCAGCACAACTCGGTCCGATGAGCCGCCCGATGCAGGCAGATGAACGCCAGGCCTTTGAGGCGCGCTACGGCTATCCGCCGCTGGCGGTTCCGGTGGCTATGGATGCGCTGGTGGTAGTGGTGAATCAGCGCAATCCGCTACAGCAGATTGAACCGCGACAGCTCGATGCCATCTTCTCGATTACCCGTCTGTGTGGCGCACACAGCGTGCCGCTGCGCTGGGGCGATCTCGGCTTAACCGGCGCGCAGTGGAGCAAACGGCCGATTCAGCGCTATGGACGTAACTCCGCCTCCGGCACATGGGGTTTCTTCAAGCAGCAGGCGCTGTGCAAAGGTGATTTTCGCAGCGACGTGGCGGAGTTTCCCGGCTCGGCCGCAGTGGTGCAGGCGGTGGCCGGTAATTTACGCAGCATCGGCTACGCCAGTTTTGGCTTTCATCTCAGCGGCGTAAAAATGCTGGCGGTGATGAATGATCAGGGGCAGGCGATTACCCCGGATGCCGAGGCCATCCGCAGTGGCCGTTATCCCTGGGCGCGCCCGCTCTATCTCTATGTGAATAAAGCGCCCGGCAAACCTTTGCCGCCGCTGGTGGCCGCGTTTCTGCAGCAGGTACTTTCGGCGCAGGGACAGCGGCGGGTCAGTGAAGCGGGCTATCTGCCGCTCTCTGACAGTCAGATGACGCAGGCGCGCGCCGCGCTGCGTTAATCTCCCACACGTGAATTTTTTTCATCATCACTGAATTTTCTTCAGTTGCAGAAGAAAGCCGCCCATGCCACTCTGTGTTCAGACATGTAGCCATCCAGATGGCTATTTATATCAGGATGCAACTATTTCCTGCCGTTATTACCGGCAGGAGAGACAGGAGTGATCATGCAAAGAGAAACCGCCCCGTTCCGTGCCGATACCGTTGGCAGCTTTCTGCGTCCCGCCGCCATTAAGCAGGCGCGCGAACAGTTTGCAGCCGGAGAGATCGATGCGGCTGCCCTGCGCCAGGTTGAAGATGAGGCGATTCGCGATGTGGTGGCGAAACAGCGGGAAAATGGCCTGAAAGTGGTCACTGATGGCGAGTTTCGTCGCGGCTGGTGGCACTTCGACTTTTTCTATGGCCTGAATGGCGTAGAGCGCTATGAAGCGGAGCAGGGCATTCAGTTTAATGGCGTGCAGACCAAAGCGCATGGCGTGAAAGTGGTGAGCAAACTCGGTTTCCCGGCGGATCACCCGATGCTGGCGCATTTCCGCTTCCTGCAGAGTATTGCCGGTGATGCGGTGCCGAAGATGACCATTCCCAGCCCCAGCGTGCTGCACTTCCGTGGTGGCCGTAAGGTGATCGACGCGGAAGTCTATCCCGATCTGGCAGACTACTTCGACGATCTGGCGCAGACCTACAAAGCGGCTATTCAGGCGTTTTATGACGCGGGCTGCCGCTATCTGCAACTGGATGATACCGTCTGGGCTTACCTCTGTTCTGAAGATCAGAAGCGTGATATCCGTGCGCGTGGCGACGATCCTGACCAGCTGGCACAGACTTATGCTCAGGTGTTGAATAAAGCGCTGGAAGGTAAACCTGCCGATCTGACCGTGGGTCTGCATGTCTGTCGCGGCAACTTCCGCTCAACCTGGATCTCTGAAGGCGGCTATGGGCCGGTCGCAGAAATCCTGTTCGGCAGCGTCAACGTGGATGCCTTCTTCCTGGAGTATGACAACGCCCGTTCCGGCGGTTTTGAACCACTGCGTTACATTAAGCCAGGTCATCAGCAGGTGGTGCTGGGTCTGATTACGACCAAAGTGGGAGAACTGGAGGATCCGGCGCAGGTGAAAAACCGGCTGGAAGAGGCGGCGCAGTATGTCAGCCTGGATCAAATCTGCCTCAGTCCGCAGTGTGGTTTTGCCTCAACCGAAGAGGGCAACAGCCTGACCGAAGCGCAGCAGTGGCAGAAGATTCGCTTAGTGGTCGATATCGCGAATCAGGTCTGGTAGTGCTGTAACGTTGTGCAGACAGGCGCGTAAAACGCGCCTTTTGTGTATCTTCAGGCCCGTTTATGCGGGGATTTCTCGCGCTCTGTCTATTATTTAGGCACATCATCTTGTGTGCCTGCTGCAAAAATTAACGCTATCCACTGCCTTTTGAAAAAATGGCGGCATAACCTTCTGGTTTTCCGATCCCGTATTGCCTTTCACCGCTATAAACGTTTTACTTAGCGCCGTTGTCGATCCATCCCTCTGTGAACAGAATAAAAGCAGCTCAAATCACCTGTGCTTTACCCTGCGACGAGCATAATGCGCTGACATTGTCAGCCTGGTCGCGGTTTACACGCAGCGAGGTGACAACACTAACCCAACTTCCACCGCAACATCAGTGACAGGCCGTATGACACATCGTTTAACTTCGAAGGACATTCTCGCGCTGGGCTTTATGACATTCGCCCTGTTTGTTGGCGCGGGCAACATCATTTTCCCGCCCATGGTCGGTATTCAGTCTGGCGAACACGTCTGGACTGCCGCGATTGGTTTTCTGATTACCGCAGTCGGTCTGCCCGTGATGACCGTGATCGCGCTGGCCCGCGTCGGCGGCGGCGTGGATGCGCTCAGCACCCCGATTGGCAAGGTCGCTGGCATCGTGCTGGCCACCGTTTGCTATCTGGCTGTCGGGCCGCTGTTTGCCACACCGCGTACGGCAACGGTCTCGTTTGAGATGGGTATTGCCCCGCTGACCGGTGATGGCGCGCTGCCGCTGTTTATCTATAGCCTGATTTACTTCACGCTGGTGATTGGCGTATCGCTCTATCCCGGCAAGCTACTCGACACGGTAGGGCACTTCCTTGCGCCATTAAAAATTATTGCGCTGACCGTGCTGGGCGTTGCTGCCCTGGTGTGGCCTGCTGGCGGCACGGTTCCGGCTACCGCTGATTATCAGCGTGCGGCCTTCTCCAGCGGTTTCGTCAATGGCTATCTGACCATGGATACGCTGGGCGCGCTGGTATTTGGTATCGTAATTGTCAACGCCGCCCGTTCGCGTGGCGTCGATAATGCCGCGCTGCTGACCCGTTATACCGTGCTGGCGGGGTTAATCGCCGGTCTGGGCCTGACGCTGGTCTACCTCTGCCTGTTTAAGCTGGGCGCGGGCAGCGGTGCGCTGGTGGATCAAAACGCTAACGGCGCAGCGATTCTGCACGCGTATGTTCAGCACACCTTTGGCAACATGGGCAGCTTCTTCCTTGCTGCGCTGATCTTCGTCGCCTGTATGGTGACCGCCGTAGGCCTGACCTGTGCCTGTGCGGAATTTTTTGCGCAATACCTGCCGTTATCGTATAAAACGCTGGTGTTTATTCTGGGTCTGTTCTCCATGGTGGTGTCGAATCTCGGCCTGAGCCACCTGATTCAGATTTCCATCCCGGTACTGACGGCGATTTATCCGCCCTGTATCGTGCTGGTGGTGCTGAGTTTCACCCTCAACTGGTGGAATAAGAGCAGCCGGATTATCGCGCCAGCCATGCTGATTAGCCTGCTGTTTGGTATTGTTGATGCGATTAAAACCACCGGGTTTAAAGATTTGCTGCCCGCTTTCAGTCAGCATCTGCCGCTGGCCGATCAGGGTCTCGCCTGGTTGCCGCCGTCGCTGGTGATGCTGCTGATTGCCGCTGTTATTGATCGGGTGAAAGGGCCGGAACAGGTGACCGTTCACTCGTAGCAGAGAGCACTGATTTTTCTTTAACCACGGGCCTGCCCGTGGTTTTTTCATTTCACAGGTACAGGTTGTTATGCAAGAAACCAACAAGCTCAAACGCGGACTGAGCACGCGCCACATCCGCTTTATGGCGCTGGGATCGGCGATTGGCACCGGGCTATTCTACGGTTCCGCTGACGCGATAAAAATGGCCGGACCGAGCGTGCTGCTCGCCTATATCATCGGCGGGGCAGTGGCTTACATCATCATGCGCGCACTGGGTGAGATGTCCGTTAACAATCCTCAGGCCAGCTCCTTCTCACGTTACGCGCAGGACTATCTTGGGCCGATGGCAGGCTACATCACCGGCTGGACGTACTGTTTTGAAATCCTGATCGTGGCGATTGCGGATGTCACGGCGTTCGGCATCTATATGGGCGTCTGGTTCCCTGAGGTGCCTCACTGGATTTGGGTGCTGAGCGTGGTGCTGATCATCGGTGCCGTCAATCTGATGAGCGTGAAGGTGTTCGGCGAAGTGGAGTTCTGGTTCTCCTTCTTCAAAGTCGCCACCATTATCGTGATGATTCTGGCCGGTTTCGGCATGATCATCTGGGGGCTCGGCAACGGCGGCCAGCCGACCGGCATCCACAATCTCTGGACTAACGGCGGCTTCTTTGCGCACGGCGTAGTCGGTATGCTGCTGTCGCTGCAGATGGTGATGTTTGCCTATGGTGGCATCGAAATCATCGGTATCACTGCCGGTGAAGCGAAAGATCCGGAGAAGTCGATTCCGCGCGCCATCAACTCGGTGCCGTGGCGCATTCTGGTGTTCTACGTCGGCACGCTGTTTGTGATTATGTCGATCTACCCGTGGAATCAGGTGGGCACCTCGGGCAGCCCGTTTGTGCTGACCTTCCAGCATCTGGGCATTGCGGCGGCCGCCTCTATCCTCAATTTCGTGGTGCTGACCGCGTCACTCTCGGCGATTAACAGCGATGTGTTTGGCGTGGGCCGCATGCTACACGGGATGGCGCAGCAGGGACATGCGCCGAAGGTCTTTATGAAGGTCTCCTCGCGCGGGATTCCGTGGGTGACGGTGGTGGTGATGATGTTCGCCATGCTGATTGCGGTTTATCTCAACTACCTGATGCCGGAAAAAGTCTTCCTGGTGATCGCCTCGCTGGCGACCTTTGCAACGGTGTGGGTCTGGATCATGATTCTGCTGTCGCAGATCGCGTTCCGTCGCAAAATTGGTAAAGAGGCCGCCAGTAAGCTGCAGTTTGCGCTGCCAGGCGGCAGCTGGACTGCTGGCGTCGGCGTAGCCTTCCTCTGCTTTATTATCGGTCTGATTGGTTATTTCCCCGATACCCGCATTTCCCTCTATGTCGGTATGGTGTGGATAGTGGTGCTGCTACTGGGCTATAAGCTGGTTCGTAAACCCCGCTAATCTCCTGTTCTGCTCTCTCATTCGTGGGGGAGCAGAACACACTATTTCCCGCGCTTTTATATTCCTGCTCATCTGATTATTTATGTGACCCAATCCACAATATGGAATCCTGTTATCAGGAGCAAAACGCCTGCCTGCGAAATAAGTTTATGTCCCGGTTTATATCCATGAATGCGTATTTTAATTGGCAGTGAATGTGGCCGATAGTGATAACCGGGCAGGGGCGATAAGGGAGATTCAGAGGAGTGAGCGTGCAGTCACACAGGCGCTGGCGGGCAGCAGTAGCGGGGCGTGTAAGAAATAAAAAACGGCGAAACCAGTCGCCGAAATATTCAAGAATTACAGGAAAATAGTTAATAAAGGGATGATTGACGGGTCTATCGTAAAACAAAACGAGTGGCGCTGATAGTCAGGCGATTTAAATAAGAAAAGGTCGGAATGGCGTTAATTAACCGCGGTTAACATTATTCAGGCCGCGTTGATGCTGCGGCCTGAATTTGATTAGCCACAGACTCAGGGCAATATAACCGAAACCGGCAGCACAGCGCTGTCATCCAGCTTTTTCCGCAACTGAATCAGCGTGGATTGATAAGGGCAGAGCACGCCGACATCGGTGATTCTGCAGTCTTGCTGATGCCACTCCTGACGTAATAACGGATGTTTATCATCAATCGGTTGCAGCTGACGAATCCCATCCAGACTCTGCGCCTGGAAATAGAGCCGCAAAAAACGTTCGCCGCTGCGGGTGTCGCGCCAGCGCTCCAGCACCAGACTACTGCCCGGTGGAATGTTGCCGCGCGAATAGCCAGGCAACTGCCAGCTAAAGCCCATCAGGGTGCGCACCATCGCAATATTGGTGTCATGTGCCACCAGAATCAGCCAGCGGCCCGGCGCGCTATCGGAAGCAATCGCCTCCAGCAGGGCGTTGAGCAATATTGAGCCACGGCGCTGTGCCTGATAGAGCACGTCGTTGCTGAGATCGTAGTTTGCGGTCAGCAGCGGCAGCAGCGTGGTGATCTGCGCGGCCGACGTGATGTGTCCCCAGGCGAGCTGGTCCAACGGCAGGTTTTCGCTGTAGCCCAGTCGCAGCGTCTCCACCATGCTTGCCATCACACTCAGCCCGTAAACATATGTGTTGCCGTTACGGGTTTGCCGGAACGACCAGGGCGCATCAAAGAGGGGGCAGTCAGTAGCTGGCGGGCAGACGGCGGCTTTCAGCTGCTGAATGGCGGGTTGCAACTGCTGTTGCAGCCGCGCCAGATCGCCCGCTTTCTGCTGCTTAGCCGCCAGCTCCTGAGCAGGATCGCTCTGGGTGATCGTCAGCTTTTCACTCTGGAACAGGGGATCGACATCGCCCGCGACGTGATGCACCGGCACGCCGCAGCCGGGAAAGGCCCCGTCAGTCAGCGCTGCGGCCGTGGCACGGGTGCGCTGCAGCGGACTGGCGCGCACGTAGACCTGTGCCGCATCAGGACAGCCCGCGCCCAGCAGGCCGAGCTGGCGATAGTGCTCGCCTTGCCAGCGTCCTTTATTGACCACCGCGCTGTAGCCATGACCGGTCAGCTCGCCATCGGCGGTGGTCCACTGCGTCCAGGGTTGCTGGCTGGCGGCTTCAATCTCTTTACGATTGCCGGGGGTGGGCGGACGGACACCGTGACGGCTCAGTTCGACCACCTTCTCCAGCTGGTAATCCGCCGCCTGTGACGCCGGACTTAACAGCCAGAGAAAACTGAGGATCAGCGCGCAGCGGTACAGGCCGGGCAGCGTCATTTACTCCTCCAGCGCGCGATTACCGGTCAGCGCTTTGATTTTTGGATAAAGAGTCGCATTGGCCAGCAACACCGGGTTGCCGTTTTTGAGTCCTTCGTTGCGCAGATAATCATTAGTAACGCCGCCCGCTTCGCGCATCAGGACGATGCCCGGCAGACTATCCCAGGGATGCATATGCGCTTCATAGTAGCCAATCAGTCGCCCGGCGGCCGCCCAGGCGCTGGTCAGCGCGCCAGAACCGATGCGAATAAACATGCCACCCTGTTCAGTTAAGCCGCTAATCAGGCGCGAGACGCTTTCGGCAGGGGTGCGACTGGAGTTGCTGATGCCGAGCAAACCCTCGTTGAGATGCGTCGCGCCATGAACCTGGAGACGGCTCTCATTAACCCACGCACCCTGACCTGCTCGTGCGTGAAACAGCTCCTGATGATTGGGATCGCAGACCACGCCGATTACCGGTTCGCCGTCACAGACCACCGCCAGCGAGACGCACCAGTTAGGCAGGCCGTTGACGAAGCAGGCGGTGCCGTCGATGGGATCGACCACCCAGATAAAGGGCGCGCCCTGAACCTCACCACCGCTCTCTTCGCCATAGACAGCATCGTCAGGAAAGCGCTCAGCGATTAATGTCTTAATCAATGCCTCAACGTTACGATCAGCCTCGCTGACCACGTCCTGCAAATCCCTTTTGTGTTCCACCACCAGTGTCTGACGCTGCTGATACCACGAATAAGCCCGGCTGGCCGCCGCACGGGCGATGTCGCAGGCGTAACGGTAACGCGCGTCAATTTCAGAATGCGAAGCGGATGACATCTTTTCCTCTTATGTCTTTTGGTCAAAACGAACGGAAGGCACGCCTGAACAGGCGGTCTGGCTGTGATATTTACTTAACTATTGTTAAGAAAGGCTTCATTAAGCCGCAGATAGGCAGCAATGGCAAGATGGTGCAGGGCCGGGTGAGGCGCTTTCCCGGCGGGCGAAAGCTGGCGTCCGCCAGCCCGGCAGCAGAGGATCGGGTTTTACAGGGTTCTGCTGGTCGCCAGCGCCATTAAACGCGGATAAAAAACAAAAAACAGCGCTTCCAGCTGATCATAGTGTTGCGTGAAATCGTGGTAGGAGTCGCGCAGGGCTGCCAGGCGTGGACGGCGGCTGGCCATGCCGTGCAGCACCCGCTCCAGCCGCGCGGGCTGGGCATAATGCTCAAACCAGCGCTCGCGCCACATCACCGCGTTGAGTTCCTGAAACTCGATGGGGGTGTCTGCCAGTTGCGGCATGATCTCGCGCTCGGCGGCGGCAGAAAAGTGCACCAGCGTCTGGCCGGGCGTGAAGTGCTGCCAGTGCCGGGCCAGAAAATGGTCCCAGATGACGTCCAGCGTAATGGGTGCCACGCGATAGGTTTCGGCACGGAACAGCTGACGGGCGCTGCGCACTTCCGGCAGCGCATCGGTCATCACATCGAGACGACGGTGCATCAGAATGCCGTCCGCGACGGGCGCAGACCAGTGCTGGTGCGGGTTGCCACGCACAAAATCGGCCATTAAATTGCCGAGTAAGGAGCTGTCGGCCAGCTTAGCCAGATGGAGATGAGCAAGAAAGTTCATGCCGCATTATAGGCTGAACTGCCTTTGCGCAGCCAGTTGTTCAGAATTGGTCGATTTTCCGCTAAACTGTGCCGCCTGTTTTTGCCTGAGAAAGAACTCTTTCATGCGTGTCGCCGATTTTGCTTTTGAACTGCCCGAATCCCTGATTGCTCACTATCCCCAGGCGCAGCGCAGCGGCTGTCGTCTGCTGTCGCTCGATGGTCCCAGCGGGACGCTGTCGCACGGTGTGTTCACCGACGTGCTGGATAAGCTGAATCCGGGCGATCTGCTGGTGTTCAACAACACCCGTGTGATTCCGGCGCGCGTCTTTGGCCGCAAAGCCAGTGGCGGCAAAATCGAGATGCTGGTGGAGCGGATGCTTGACGACAAGCGTGTGCTGGCCCATGTGCGCGCCTCGAAAGCGCCGAAGCCGGGAGCAGAACTGCTGCTGGGCGAAGACGAGAGCGTCAAAGCGACGATGGTGGCGCGTCACGATGCGCTGTTTGAGATTGTGTTTGATGATGAGCGCGCGGTGCTCGACATCCTCAACAGCGTCGGCCATATGCCTCTGCCACCTTATATCGACCGTCCGGATGAAGAGGCGGATCGCGAGCTCTATCAGACGGTTTACAGTGCCCGACCGGGTGCCGTTGCGGCACCGACCGCCGGTCTGCATTTTGATGAACCGCTGCTGCAGGCGCTGAAAGAGAAGGGCATTGAGATGGCGTTTGTGACGCTGCATGTCGGTGCGGGAACCTTCCAGCCAGTGCGCGTCGACACCATCGAAGAGCATCACATGCATGCTGAATATGCCGAAGTGCCGCAGGAGGTTGTTGATGCGGTGCTGGCCTGTAAAGCACGCGGCAATAAGGTGGTCGCTGTCGGCACCACCTCTGTCCGTTCGCTGGAGAGCGCCGCCAAAGCGAGTCAGGATGCCCTGATTGCGCCGTTCTTCGATGATACCCAGATTTTTATCTATCCGGGCTATGAGTATCAGGTGATCGATGCGCTGATCACCAACTTCCATCTGCCCGAATCGACTCTGATTATGCTGGTCTCGGCGTTTGCCGGTTATCAGCACACCATGGCCGCGTACCGCGCAGCCGTGGCTGAGCAATATCGTTTCTTCAGTTATGGCGACGCGATGTTTATCAGCAAAAATCCGCAGGCGCCGCTGGAAAAAGTGGGCGACTGATTTATTAACCGATAGCCGGAATCGACTGAGAGCGACTGAAGGTTATCTGCATCGGACTGTTTCTCCGATGGAGGCTTTGTGAAATTTGAACTTGATACCACAGATGGGCGCGCACGCCGTGGCCGTCTGATTTTTGATCGCGGTGTGGTGGAAACCCCTGCGTTTATGCCTGTTGGCACCTATGGCACCGTTAAAGGCATGACGCCGGAAGAAGTGCAGGAGACCGGCGCGCAGATCATTCTGGGCAATACCTTCCACCTCTGGCTGCGTCCGGGTCAGGAGATCATGAAACTGCATGGCGATCTGCATGACTTTATGCAGTGGAAAGGGCCGATCCTGACCGACTCCGGCGGCTTCCAGGTCTTCAGCCTGGGCGACATCCGTAAAATCACCGAAGCGGGCGTGCATTTCCGTAACCCGATCAACGGCGACCCGATCTTCCTCGATCCGGAAAAATCGATGGAGATTCAGTATGACCTCGGTTCCGACATCGTGATGATTTTCGATGAATGTACGCCCTATCCGGCGGACTGGGACTACGCCAAACGCTCGATGGAGATGTCGCTGCGCTGGGCGCAACGCAGTCGTGACCGTTTTGACAGCCTGGGCAATAAAAATGCGCTATTTGGCATTATTCAGGGCTCGGTTTACGAAGATTTACGAGATGTCTCGGTGAAAGGTCTGGTAGAGATTGGCTTTGATGGGTACGCTGTGGGCGGCCTGGCGGTGGGTGAGCCTAAGCAGGACATGCACCGTATTCTTGAGCACGTCTGTCCGCAGCTTCCGCAGGATAAACCGCGTTATCTGATGGGTGTCGGCAAGCCAGAAGATCTGGTTGAGGGCGTCCGTCGCGGCGTCGATATGTTTGACTGCGTGATGCCGACCCGTAATGCCCGAAATGGTCATCTGTTTGTGACCGAGGGTGTGGTGAAAATCCGCAACGCCAGATACAAAGATGACACTGCGCCACTGGATGCGGAGTGTGATTGTTACACCTGTCGCAATTATAGCCGCGCCTACTTGTATCATCTCGACCGTTGTAACGAAATACTGGGCGCGCGTCTGAACACTATCCACAATTTGCGCTATTACCAGCGCCTGATGGCAGGTTTACGCCAGGCCATCGAAGAGGGTAAATTAGAGCGCTTTGTAAACGAGTTCTACCAACGGACGGGCAAAGAAGTTCCGCCTTTAACGTCTGATAATTCATCAATGAGGGAAATTTAATGAGCTTTTTCATTTCTGACGCCGTGGCCGCAGCAGGCGCACCGTCTCAGGGAAGTCCGTATTCTCTGGTGATCATGCTGGTGGTGTTTGGTCTGATTTTCTATTTCATGATCCTGCGTCCGCAGCAGAAACGTGCGAAAGAGCACAAGAAGCTGATGGATTCTATCTCTAAGGGTGATGAAGTGCTGACCAGCGGTGGCCTTGTAGGCCGCGTAACAAAAGTCTCTGACACGGGCTACGTAGCTATCGCGCTGAATGACACCAATGAAGTCGTCATTAAACGTGATTTCGTCGCCGCCGTGCTGCCTAAAGGCACTATCAAGGCGCTGTAATTCTTTCTTCCCTAAGGGAACTGCCGTGTTAAATCGTTATCCTTTGTGGAAGTACGTGATGCTGGTCGTCGTGATTCTCGTCGGCCTGCTCTATGCGCTTCCCAACCTGTATGGTGAGGATCCGGCCGTTCAAATCACTGGTGCGCGCGGAAGCGCCGCCAGTGAGCAGACGTTGGATCAAATTCAGTCCGCATTAAAACAAGACAATATCCAGAGCAAATCTGTTGCGCTGGAAAATGGTGCGATTACCGCGCGCTTCAATAATACGGATGTGCAGTTACGCGCCCGTGAAGCGATCATGAAAGCGTTGGGTGAAGACTACGTTGTTGCGCTGAACCTCGCGCCAGCCACGCCTCGCTGGCTGAGTATGCTGTCAGCAGAACCGATGAAACTCGGTCTCGATCTGCGTGGTGGTGTGCACTTCCTGATGGAAGTGGACATGGACACCGCACTCGGCAAACTGCAGGAGCAGAATGCTGACTCGCTGCGTAGCGACCTGCGCACCAAAAGTATCCCTTACACCACCGTCAACAAAATCGCGAACTACGGCGTGGAAATTCGTTTCCGTGACGCAGCCAGCCGCGATGCGGCGATCTCCTGGCTGACCTCGCGTCATCAGGATCTGGTGATCAACAGCAGCGGCAGCGATGCCCTGCGTGCCACCATGAGCGATGCTCGTCTCAGCGAAGCGCGTGAATATGCGGTTCAGCAGAACATTACTATTCTGCGTAACCGTGTGAACCAGCTGGGCGTGGCTGAACCGCTGGTACAGCGTCAGGGTTCCGATCGCATCGTAGTTGAGTTGCCGGGTATTCAGGATACGGCACGCGCTAAAGAGATTCTGGGTGCAACGGCGACGCTGGAGTTCCGTCTGGTAAACACCAGCGTGGATCCAACCGTAGCGGCCAGTGGTCGTGTACCGGGTGACTCTGAAGTTAAAGACATGCGTGATGGCCAGCCGGTGGTGCTCTACAAGCGGGTGATCCTGACCGGTGACCATATCACCGACTCGACTTCCAGCATGGATGAGTACAACCAGCCACAGGTGAACATTTCACTGGATGGCGCAGGCGGTAACATCATGTCGAACTTCACCAAGGACAACATCGGCAAGCCGATGGCGACCCTGTTTGTGGAGTACAAAGACAGCGGTAAGAAAGATGCCAACGGCCGTTCAATTCTGGTGAAACAGGAAGAGGTGATTAACGTCGCTAATATCCAGTCTCGTCTGGGGAACAGCTTCCGTATCACCGGTATCAATAACCCGAACGAAGCGCGTCAGCTCTCGCTGCTGCTGCGTGCCGGTGCGTTGATTGCGCCCATCCAGATTGTGGAAGAGCGTACTATCGGGCCGACCATGGGTCAGCAGAACATTACTCAGGGTCTGGAAGCCTGCCTGTGGGGTCTGCTTGCGTCGATCCTGTTTATGGTGGTGTTCTACAAGAAGTTTGGTCTGATTGCGACCAGCGCGCTGCTGGTTAACCTGGTGCTGATTGTCGGCATTATGTCGCTGTTGCCGGGCGCGACCCTGACCATGCCGGGTATTGCCGGTATCGTGTTAACGCTGGCGGTGGCGGTGGATGCCAACGTGCTGATTAACGAACGTATTAAAGAAGAGCTGCGTAACGGGCGCTCGGTTCAGCAGGCAATTCATGAGGGCTATAAAGGCGCCTTCTCCAGTATTGTCGATGCGAACGTGACCACCCTGATCAAAGTTATCATTCTTTATGCAGTCGGCACCGGTTCGATCAAAGGCTTTGCTATTACCACCGCAATTGGTATCGCAACCTCAATGTTCACCGCGATTGTCGGTACCCGTGCCATTGTTAACCTGGTTTACGGTGGCAAACGCATCAACAAGCTGTCTATCTGAGGAGTGCGTTGTGGCACAGGAATATAACATTGAGCAGTTGAACCACGGGCGTAAAGTCGTCGACTTTATGCGCTGGGATAAGCTGGCCTTCATCATTTCGGGACTGCTGATTCTCGCCGCGATTGCTATCGTGGGTGTGCGTGGTTTTAACTGGGGCCTCGATTTCACCGGTGGTACGGTGATTGAGATCGCGCTGGAAAAACCGGCCGATCTTGAAGTCCTGCGTGGTGATCTGGTGAAAGCGGGCTTTGACGAGCCGCTGGTGCAGAACTTTGGCAGCAGCCGTGACGTCATGGTGCGTATGGCACCGGTTACCGGCCCGGCGGGCACCGAGTTAGGCAATAAAGTGGTGTCGGTGATTAACCAGACCACCCAGCAGAATGCTACCGTTAAGCGCATTGAGTTCGTGGGTCCGAGTGTGGGCAGCGACCTTGCGCAGGCGGGTGCGATGGCGCTGTTGTCCGCGCTGATTGCGATTCTGATCTACATCGGTTTTCGCTTTGAGTGGCGTCTGGCGCTGGGTACCGTGCTGGCGCTGGCGCATGACGTGATCATCACCTGCGGCCTGCTGGCGCTGTTCCGCATTGAAATCGACCTGACGATTGTTGCCTCACTGATGTCGGTGATTGGCTACTCGCTTAACGATAAAATCGTGGTGTCGGACCGTATTCGTGAAAACTTCCGCAAGATCCGTCGCGGCAGCTCTTACGATATTACTAACGTGTCACTGACCCAGACGTTAAGCCGTACGCTGATTACCTCGCTGACCACGCTGGCGATGATCCTCATCCTCTTCGTGTTTGGTGGTGCGCTGCTGAAAGGCTTCTCACTGACCATGCTGATTGGTGTGACGATTGGTACGATTTCATCAATTTATGTCTCTTCGGCGCTGGCGCTGAAGCTGGGCATGAAGCGTGAACATATGCTGGTGCAGAAAGTCGAGAAAGAGGGCGCCGATCAGCCTTCTATCCTGCCTTAATCGCCGCAGAGAAATAAAAACGGGCAGCCATGTGGCTGCCCGTTTTTTTTTTGCACCTGTGATCAGGGTGCAGCAGGGGAGGTCTGGGCAGGTGCGTCGCCGGTGACGTTATGCACGCGGACATAACCTGATTGATCCGGCGTGAGGCCGCTGAGTTGCAGCGGTATGCTCACCGAATGCTGGGGCAACAGCGAGGCAGGGACCGCTATTGTCTGACTCAGACTGCCGTTACTCAGTGGTTTACCGGTTGCCGGATCGAGTTCGCCCCAGTTCACCGTAGCGTGCAGGGCGGGCAAAGGGCGATCGTCCATTGAGCGTACCGTCAGGGTTGCCCGCGAGCCGCTGGCTTCAGCGGTGACTGGCGAGAGCGTCAGTCGCAGCGTGCCGAGCTGGGTTTGCAGCGCCACCGGCGTGTTCGCCTGCGGGATCAGCCACGCGCCTTGCTGCGAATGGCTGTTTAGCTGCCCCTGAATCTCCAGCGCGCTGGCCTGCGTGGTCAGGTGCTGCATCTGCTGATTAAGCTGACTCACTTCCTGATGCAACTCTCTGACCTGCGGGTTGCTGGCGCTACTGCTGCAACCGCTCAGCATCACCAGAGAGAGCGCCACCGGAACCCAAACCATCCTGCTCATAAGTTATCCTTGTCCGTTATTTTGGAATACGTAAAACCTGGCCAGGATAGATCTTATCAGGATGAGAGAGCATTGGCTTATTCGCTTCGAAAATCTTGTTGTATTCGTTGGCATTTCCATAAACCTGTTTGGAAATTGCGCTCAGCGTGTCGCCTTTTTTCACGGTGTAAAGTTCTGACTCGGTCGCGCTATCTGTCACGGTCACCTTATCTTCCACTTTGGTGATGCCTGCAACGTTACCGGCTGCGATCAGAATCTTCTCTTTCAGCTCCTGGGAAAGGCCATCGCCCGTCACGGTCACGGTATCGCCATTGACCTTCACATCCACTTTGTCGCTGTCGGGTAAACCGAGCTTGTTGATGTGATCCTGCAGCTTTTTATTCTGGTCATCGCCGCCATTCACGGCATCCCATAATTTCTCACCGGCTTCTTTCACAAAATTAAACAGACCCATACAACCTCCAGTGTGTTAGTGGATATACGCCGTCTTTCGGCTCTATAAGCGTAGACCCTTTTGCCGTCGCTGATATTTAACATCATTTATGCTGTGCGTGGTGGCACAGGAAAGGCACGGAAGAGATTTTGTTGATTCGCAGTTCGCGCTACACTGTCTGGCCCATCTCTCTCGCGTCAGGAAACGTCATGCATTGCCCATTCTGCTCCGCTGTGGACACCAAAGTGATTGATTCTCGTCTGGTTAGTGAAGGCTCTTCGGTGCGCCGCCGCCGCCAGTGTCTGATGTGTCATGAGCGTTTTACCACCTTCGAGGTGGCGGAACTGGTGATGCCACGCGTGGTGAAAAGCAATGACGTGCGCGAACCGTTTAATGAAGACAAAATGGCCAGCGGGATGATGAAAGCGCTTGAGAAGCGTCCGGTCAGCGCCGATGCGGTTGAAAGCGCCGTAAACCATATTAAAACCCAGCTGCGTGCCACCGGTGAACGTGAGATTCCCAGTAAGCTGATCGGCAATCTGGTGATGGATGAGCTGAAGAAGCTCGATAAAGTCGCCTACATCCGCTTTGCCTCGGTTTACCGCAGCTTTGAAGACATTCGTGATTTTGGCGAAGAGATCGCCCGGTTACAGGATTAAACCATGGATGAACTTTACATGGCGCGTGCGCTGGAACTGGCGCGACGTGGCCGCTTTACGACGATGCCGAACCCCAATGTGGGCTGCGTGATTGTGCGCGATGGCGAGGTGGTCGGTGAGGGCTGGCATCAGCGCGCCGGTGAACCGCATGCTGAAGTCCACGCCCTGCGCATGGCGGGCGAGAAAGCGCGTGGCGCAACCGCCTATGTCACGCTGGAACCCTGCAGCCATCATGGCCGTACGCCACCCTGCTGTGATGCGCTGATCGCCGCTGGCGTTACCCGTGTCGTGGCCGCCATGCAGGATCCGAATCCGCAGGTGGCGGGGCGCGGACTGCACCGTCTGCATCAGGCGGGCATTGAGGTCAGCCACGGTCTGATGATGCCGGAAGCGGAGGCGCTGAATCGCGGTTTCCTCAAACGCATGCGCACTGGCTTCCCCTGGATCCAGCTCAAGCTGGGTGCCTCACTGGATGGCAGAACGGCAATGGCCAGCGGCGAAAGTCAGTGGATAACCTCGCCGGCTGCCCGTCGTGATGTGCAGCGCCTGCGTGCGCAGAGCGCCGCCATTCTCAGCAGCAGCGCCACGGTGCTGGCGGACGATCCTTCCCTGACGGTACGCTGGTCTGAACTCAATGCAGAGAGCCAGGCACTGCTTGATGAGCAGCAACTGCGTCAGCCGGTGCGGGTGGTTATCGACAGCCAGAATCGCGTGACGCCGCAGCATCGGCTCATTTCGCAGCCGGGTGAAACCTGGCTGATGCGTCATCAGCCCGATCAGCAGAGCTGGCCCGCTGACGTGACGCAAATCGCTGTTCCGCTGCGCGAACAGCAGCTGGACCTGGTGGCGATGATGATGCTGCTGGGACAGCGACAGATTAACAGCGTCTGGGTTGAAGCGGGCGCCACGCTGGCCGGTGCCCTGTTGCAGGCCGGACTGGTCGATGAACTGATTGTTTATCTGGCGCCTAAGCTGTTAGGTCATGAAGGACGCGGGCTGTGTAAGCTGCCGGGACTAAGCCAGCTGGCTGACGCACCTGCCTTCCGTTTCAGTGATGTCCGCCAGGTCGGTGACGATTTACGCCTGACCCTGACACCACAATAACACGGTCGGAAAAGCGAGAGCACGCCGCCCAAGAGTATGATAGAATCCGCCCCCCTGCGCGGGGCCAACCAAACCCCTGAAAGGATAAGTATGAAAGTTATCGAAGCTGCTGTTGCAACGCCTGAGGCCAATGTTGCCATCGTTATCGCGCGTTTTAACAACTTCATTAATGACAGCCTGCTGGATGGCGCAGTTGATGCCCTGAAACGTATCGGCCAGGTCAAAGATGACAATATCACCGTAGTCTGGGTGCCTGGTGCATACGAACTGCCTCTGGCAGCACGCGCGCTGGCCAACACCGGCAAATATGATGCGATTATCGCACTCGGTACGGTTATTCGTGGTGGCACTGCGCACTTCGAATATGTGGCGGGTGAAGCCAGCTCCGGTATCGCCAGCGTTGCCATGAACAGCGAGATTCCTGTCGCGTTTGGCGTGCTGACCACTGAAAGCATCGAGCAGGCCATTGAGCGTGCCGGCACCAAAGCGGGTAACAAAGGTGCTGAAGCGGCTCTGACTGCGCTCGAAATGATCAACGTATTGAAAGCCATTAAAGCCTGATTTTTGTAAGGGGAATTTTGTGAAACCTGCTGCTCGTCGTCGCGCCCGTGAGTGCGCTGTTCAGGCGCTTTACTCCTGGCAGTTGTCGAATAACGACATTGCCGATGTGGAATACCAGTTTCTGGCGGAACAGGACGTCAAAGACGTCGACATTACCTACTTCCGCGAACTGCTGTCCGGTGTGGCGACCAACAGTGCGTATCTGGATGGACTGATGAAGCCCTATCTGTCGCGTCAGCTCGAAGAGCTGGGCCAGGTAGAAAAAGCTATCCTGCGCATCTCGCTGTATGAGCTGAGCAAACGTAATGATGTGCCTTATAAAGTGGCCATCAACGAAGGGATTGAGCTGGCGAAAGTCTTCGGTGCCGAAGACAGTCATAAATTTGTTAACGGCGTGCTTGATAAAGCCGGTCCACAAATTCGACCCAATCGCAAATAAACAAAAAGGCCGGCTTGCCGGCCTTTTTTCATGAAGGGTTAAGCGGAACGCAATTATGTCTTGTGGTGAATTTGAACTCATCGCACGCTACTTCAACCGCAGAACACGCAGCCGCCGTGATGTCGAACTCGGCATCGGTGACGATTGTGCGTTACTTAGCGTGCCGGAAAAACAGACGCTGGCGATCAGCACCGATACCCTGGTCGCGGGTGTGCACTTCTTACGGGATATCCATCCTGCCGATCTGGGTTACAAAGCCCTGGCTGTGAATCTCAGCGACCTTGCTGCCATGGGCGCCGATCCCGCATGGCTGACGCTGGCCTTAACGCTGCCGCAGGTCGATGAGAGCTGGCTCTCTGCCTTCAGCGAAAGCCTGTTTGAACTGCTGGAATATTACGACATGCAGCTGGTCGGCGGCGACACCACCCGTGGCCCGCTGAGCCTGACGTTGGCGATTCACGGTCTGGTGCCGCAGGGCCGTGCCCTGAAACGTTCAGGCGCGAAGCCGGGTGACTGGATTTACGTGACCGGAACGCTGGGTGACAGCGCGGCGGGCCTGGCGCTGCTGCAGCATCACTGCCGCATCAGCGATCCGGCGGTGCATGAAGCGCTGATTAAACGTCATCTGCGTCCTATGCCGCGCATTCTGCAGGGCCAGGCGCTGCGTTCGCTGGCCTCCTCAGCGGTGGATCTTTCCGACGGCCTGATTTCCGATCTCGGCCACGTGCTGAAAGCCAGCGGCTGTGGCGCACGGCTTAATCTGGATGCGTTGCCCCTTTCGGCTGCGCTGCGCGATCATTTCGACCCTGAGCAGGTCCTGCGCTGGGCGCTGAGTGGCGGAGAAGATTACGAACTCTGCTTTACGGTGCCCGAGGTCAATCGCGGCGCGCTCGATGTAGCGCTGGGTCACCTGGGCGTGCCCTATACCTGCATCGGGCAGATGGCACCGGAGTCGGAAGGCTTAACGCTGCTGGATAATGGCAAGCCCGCCACATTCCGTCATAAAGGGTTTGATCACTTTGATGCTAAATAACGACGTGGCGAAGAGTCGCCTGCGGATGAGCAATCCCTGGCATCTGCTGGCGACCGGTTTCGGCAGCGGATTAAGCCCGGTCGTGCCTGGCACCATGGGATCGCTGGCGGCCATTCCGTTCTGGTGGCTGATGACCTATCTGCCGCAGGATCTCTATTCGCTGGTGGTGCTGGTCGGTATCTGCGTTGGCGTCTATCTCTGCCATCGCACCGCTAAAGATATGGGCGTACACGATCACGGCAGTATTGTCTGGGATGAGTTTATCGGCATGTGGATTACGCTGATGGCGATTCCGGTCAACAGCTGGCAATGGGTTCTGGGTGGCTTTGTGTTGTTCCGTATTCTTGATATGTGGAAGCCGTGGCCGATTCGCTGGTTTGACCGCAATGTGCATGGCGGCATGGGCATTATGGTGGATGACATTATTGCTGGCGTGATTTCCGCTGCCATGCTGTATGGCTTTGGGGTCTGGCTGGCGGGTTAACTGACAGGGCTTTTCACACCGCGACAGAAGGTGACGCCCGGGCAGGGCGTCACTTTGTTGCCAGCCTTATTCGAATCCTACCGGCTGATGCGGCTGATAGACCTCTTCCAGCAGTGCAACTTCCTCGTCACTCAGCGTGACATCCACCGCCTTCACCAGATCCTCAAACTGCTCAGCACGCGACGCACCAATAATCGGTGCCGTGACGGCAGGCTTGCTCAGCAGCCAGGCCAGAGCCACCTGCGCCCGCGTTACACCTTTATCTTCCGCCACCTGCGCCAGCCGCTCTGCAATCACGGCATCATTCTCTTCGGTATTGTCATAGAGCGACGCCATCACTTTGTCAGAAGCGGAACGCGCGGTATTTTCCCCCCACGGGCGGGTCAGCTTACCGCGCGCCAGCGGACTCCACGGCAGCACGGCAATCTGCTCTTGCAGGCAGAGCGGATGCATTTCACGCTCCTCTTCGCGCTGAATCAGGTTGTACTGATCCTGCATGCTGACAAAGCGATGCCAGCCCTGTTTCGACTGCATCTGCAACGCCTGGGCAAACTGACTGGCGTGCATCGAGGAGGCACCGATATAACGTGCTTTGCCAGACTGCACGACTTCATGCAGCGCTTCCAGCGTCTCTTCCAGCGGCGTCTCATAATCCCAGCGGTGAATCTGCAGCAGGTCGACATACTCCATGCCGAGGCGCTGCAGGCTGTCATCAATGGATTGCAGAATATTCTTGCGCGACAATCCCTGTGACAGATTGGTCAGCGGGAAATAGACTTTGGTGGCGACCACGATCTCTTCACGGCGGGCAAAGTCTTTCAGGGCCCGGCCCAGGATCTCTTCGCTGCTGCCATCTGAATAGCTGTTGGCGGTATCGAAAAAGTTGATCCCCGCGTTCAGCGCCTGCTGGATCAGCGGACGGCTGCTCGCTTCCGGCAGCGTCCAGGCATGGTTGCCGCGCGTGGGCTCGCCATAAGTCATGCAGCCAAGACAGAGACGCGACACCTGCAGATCGGTGGTACCCAGTTGAATCGTTTTCATGGTGGAGGCTCCTGCGAAAGTGCAAAGGTCTTAGCATAGCAGGATGTTGCGCTCCCCGAGGGGGGAGCGCAGCGAGAGGAGGTTACTGCGCCAGCCAGCGGGCGATCTGCTGCTGAATGCCCTCCGCGTCCAGCAGATAGTCATGACGCACTTCGTCCTGCGTCCCCTGCGGGATGAACTCATCAGGCAGACCGATGTTCAGCACCGGAACAGCCAGACGTTTCGCCATAACAAATTCATTGACGCCACTGCCGGCACCACCTTTGATGGCGCCTTCTTCCAGCGTAATCAGCGAGTCGTGCGTGGCGGCGAGCTCGGCGATCAGCGCCTCATCCAGCGGCTTCACAAAGCGCATGTCGACCAGAGTCGCATTCAGCGCTTCCGCCGTGGCGGCCGCTTCCGGCAACAGGGTGCCGAAATTCAGAATCGCCAGCTTTTCACCCTGACGTTTCACCACGGCTTTACCCAGCGGCAGGCTCTGCAGCGGAGCCAGTGGCGTACCGACACCAGTGCCGCGCGGATAGCGCACCGCACTTGGACCATCCTGATAGTGATAGCCGGTGTAGAGCATCTGCCGACACTCATTTTCATCGCTGGGGGTCATGATCACCATATCCGGCACGCAGCGCAGATAGGCGAGATCAAACGCGCCCTGGTGAGTCTGACCATCCGCGCCAACAATACCACCGCGATCGATAGCAAACAGGACCGGCAGTTTCTGGATGGCGACGTCATGGATCAGCTGATCGTAGGCGCGCTGCAGGAAGGTGGAGTAGATAGCAACAATCGGTTTATAGCCGCCAATTGCCATACCGGCAGCGAAGGTCACGGCGTGCTGCTCGGCAATCGCCACATCGAAATATTGTTTCGGAAATTCGCGTGAGAAGGCCACCATGCCGGAGCCTTCGCGCATTGCTGGCGTAATCGCCATCAGTTTCGGATCGTCGGCGGCCATTTCGCACAGCCAGTTACCGAAGATTTTAGAGTAGCTCGGCAGGCCTTCCGCGCTTTTTGGCAGTTCGCCAATCGCAGGATCAAATTTAGGCACGGCGTGCCAGGCAATTGGATCTTCCTCTGCCGGGGCGTAGCCTTTGCCTTTCTTCGTCATGATATGCAGGAACTGCGGCCCTTTCAGGCTGCGCATGTTGCTCAGTGTATTGACCAGCGTCAGCACATCGTGACCATCTACCGGGCCGATATAATTAAAGCCCAGCTCTTCAAACAACGTACCCGGCACGACCATGCCTTTGAGATGCTCTTCGGTGCGTCTTACCAGCTCTTTGATCGGTGGCAGGCTGGTCAGCACACGCTTGCTGCCTTCGCGCAGTCGCGCATAGGTTTTACCCGACAGGATCTGCGCCAGACGGTTATTCAGCGCGCCGACGTTTTCGGAGATCGACATCTCGTTGTCGTTGAGGATCACCAGCATGTCCGGCTTGATATCACCGGCGTGGTTCATCGCCTCAAACGCCATGCCAGCGGTAATTGCGCCATCGCCAATAATACAGGCGGTGCGACGACCCTGACCTTCACGTTCTGCCGCCGCGGCCATGCCGAGACCGGCACTGATGGAGGTTGACGAGTGACCGACGCTCAATACGTCATATTCACTTTCGCCGCGCCATGGAAACGGGTGTACGCCATTTTTCTGACGAATCGTACCGATGCGATCGCGGCGGCCGGTCAGAATTTTATGGGGATAAGCCTGATGACCCACATCCCATACCAGATGGTCGAAGGGGGTGTTATAGACATAATGCAGCGCAACCGTCAGTTCGACCACGCCCAGACCCGACGCAAAATGGCCGCTGGAGCGGCTTACACTGTCTAACAGATACTGACGCAGTTCATCACAGAGCGCAGGCAACTTCTCTTTCGGCAGGGCGCGCAGCTCCTGAACCGTGTTTGCCAGCGCCAGTGTCGGGTATTTAGCAATATCAAAACTCATCAGAGACTCATTATGGAAGTTATTTGTCGCGTTCAATTATGAAGCTCGCCAGCGCCTGCAGTGCTGTAGTGTTATAAGAGTGCGCAGCGAGCATTTCTAACGTATCAAGTGCTTCCTGATACAAATCCCGCGCTTTAGCTTGGGCATTTTCAAGGCCTAACAGTGAAGGATAGGTGCTTTTTCCCAGATGCTGATCGGCACCCTGGCGTTTTCCGATCACCGCTGTGTCACCGATCACATCCAGAATGTCGTCCTGCACCTGAAATGCGAGACCAATGGCCTCTGCATAGCGGTCGAGCAGCGGCAGGGCTTCCCGGCCAGCATCGCCCGCCGTTAAGGCGCCTAACCGTACCGCTGAACGGATCAGCGCGCCGGTTTTATGACGATGGATCTGCTCCAGCTGGTCCAGATCCACAGATTTACCTTCCGCCGCTAAGTCAAGCGCCTGTCCGCCACACATGCCGGCCACGCCGCTGGCTTTCGCCAGTTCAGAGAGCATCATCAGACGATATTCAGCGCTGACACCGGGCATCGCCTGGTCGGCCAGAATTGAAAAGGCCAGTGTCTGCAGGGCGTCGCCCGCCAGAATCGCGGTATCTTCGCCATATTTAATGTGACAGGTTGGCTGCCCGCGACGCAGTGCATCATCGTCCATTGCGGGGAGATCGTCATGAATCAGAGAGTACGCATGAATGCATTCAACCGCGGCGGCGGGGGCATCCAGACTCGCCGGGTCGGCGTGGAGCATTTCGCCGGTAGCGTAGACCAGAAAAGGACGCAGGCGTTTACCGCCTAATAATGCCCCATAATGCATGGCATTCACCAGAGGAGAACTCTGAAAAGGAAGTGGCTCTATAAAACGCGTCAGCGCGGCGTTAACCTGCTGCTGATACGCGTCGAGTAATCGGGCGAAATCCATTAGCTGTTTTCCGGCGTGAAAGCAGTGAGGTCGGCATCTTTATCATCGTTCAGCAGAATACGGACCCGCTGTTCAGCCTGCTGCAGCGTCTGCTGGCCAGTCCGCGCCAGCTGCACGCCGCGCTCAAATTCGTTCAGGGCTTCTTCCAGCGGCAGTTCACCACTTTCCAGACGGCTGACAATCTGCTCCAGCTGCTGCAATGACGTTTCAAAGCTGGCTGGCTGTTCGGCTTTTTTCGGCATATTTCGTGTCGACTCACGGTTGGGACATTATCTCGCAATCGGTCATGGTAGCTGAGACCCTATGATTAGCAAAATAATCAATGCGGCGGCTGATGAAGAAGCAGTCACCTGACAAAGGTGATATACTCCCGCGCCTCGGATGCGGTTGCGCCTTGCAGCCCGCAATTTTGTGATTTTACCAGCTAAGTGCTGCCTGTTTTAGCACTTATTTGCCCAACGAAGCTGTGTCGCCGCCATGAAGTTTATCATCAAGTTATTTCCTGAAATCACCATCAAGAGTCCGTCGGTGCGTTTGCGCTTTATCAAGATTCTTGCCAGCAATATCCGCAACGTCCTGAAAACCGTTAGCGACGAAATCGCCGTTGTGCGTCACTGGGATCACATTGAAGTGCGTTCGAAAAATCCGGTGCTGCGGGACATTATTCCCGATGAGCTGACGCGCATTCCGGGGATTCATCACGTTTTAGCGGTTGAAGATCGTGAGTACACCGATATTCATCACATCTTTGAACAGACTTTAGTGCAGTATCGCGACAGCCTTGAAGGGAAGAGCTTCTGCGTACGTGTTAAACGTCGTGGTAAGCATAGCTTCAGTTCACAGGATGTGGAGCGCTATGTTGGCGGTGGTCTGAATCAGCATATTGAAAGCGCCCGCGTACAGCTTAAAAACCCGGACGTGACGGTGAATCTTGAAGTTGAAGAGAATAGTCTGACGCTGGTGACTGCGCGCTACGAAGGTCTGGGCGGGTTCCCGATCGGCACGCAGGAAGATGTGCTGTCACTGATTTCCGGTGGCTTTGACTCCGGCGTATCCAGCTATATGCTGCTGCGTCGCGGCAGTCGCGTACATTACTGCTTCTTTAATCTTGGCGGTGCCGCCCATGAGATTGGCGTCCGTCAGGTTGCGCACTATCTGTGGAATCGTTTTGGTCGTTCACACCGCGTGCGATTCGTGGCGATCAACTTTGAGCCGGTAGTGGGGGAGATCCTCGAAAAAGTGGATGACGGTCAGATGGGTGTGGTGCTGAAGCGCATGATGGTGCGTGCCGCTTCGACGATTGCTGAGCGCTACGGCGTGCAGGCACTGGTTACCGGTGAAGCGGTGGGTCAGGTGTCGAGCCAGACGCTGACCAACCTGCGCCTGATTGATAACGCCTCTGATACGCTGATTCTGCGTCCCCTGATCTCTCATGACAAAGAGCACATCATCAGGATTGCCCGTGAGATTGGCACCGAAGATTTCGCCAGCACCATGCCGGAATATTGCGGTGTGATCTCAAAAAGCCCGACCGTGAAAGCGGTGAAAGAGAAGATCGAGGCTGAAGAGCAGAATTTCGACTTCACGATTCTGGATCGGGTCATTGAAGAGGCGACCAACGTCGATATCCGTACCATCGCTGAGCAGACAGAAGAGGAGGTGGTTGAAGTTGAGACCGTCGCCCTGCTGAGCGAGAACGACGTGGTGCTGGATATCCGCTCTATTGATGAGCAGGAAGAGAAGCCTCTGGCACTGAAAGCCACGGAAGTGAAATCGCTGCCGTTCTACAAACTCAGTACGCAGTTTGGCGATCTCGATCAGAACCGGACCTGGTTGCTCTACTGCGATCGTGGTGTGATGAGCCGTCTGCAGGCACTCTATCTGCATGAGCAGGGCTTTAAAAACGTCAAAGTCTACCGCCCGTAGTGACGCCCCAGAGCCAGTCAGCGCCTGTTCAGGTCTGACTGGCTGCATTGCCTTAAACAGAGCGTTTTAACTCAGCGTGTTTACGCCTGATAGTCATAAATGCCGGGAGCCAGCACCAGCTGTGCGGCCACCTCGCGCGCCATCTCTTTTCCCACCAGCAGATCGATCAGCTTTAGCGCAAAATCCATTGCCGTGCCTGGCCCCTGGCTGGTCAGCAGATTGACGCGCGGATCCCAGACCACACGCCGCTCCATCCACTTGTCTGACGGAATGGTCTCTTTTAAGCCGGGAAAGCCGGTCATGTTACCGACCGGAAAGAGATCGTGGGGGATGAGTACCGTGCCTGCCGCGGCGCAGATAGCGGCGACGATCCTTTCATTGAGGTGAAACTGGCGTACCGTTTCGACTAACAGCGGACTGTCACGGAAGGTTTCGGCGCCTTTCAGGCCGCCGGGCAGGACGATGGCGGCGAAATCATTGTCGGCGACTTCAACCAGCGTCACGTCAGCCAGCAGACGAACACCGCGTGAGCAGACGATCTCCCGGTTGCCGTCGCTTTCGACGCTGGCGGTGACAACGTTCAGCCCGGCGCGTACCAGCAGGTCGATGGTGGTGACAGCTTCGGTTTCTTCACTGCCATGTGCCAGGCAAACCAGCACTGATGCGTTCGCGGTCATAATGGGACTCCTTGCGTTTTACAATGTCATACAGACGGGTATTCTCCGTCAGCACCAGGCCGTGCGTCCGGGCGCGGCGCAGCAGAAAACCGCTGATATAGTCGATTTCGGTGAGACGCTGGGCGCGTATGTCCTGCAGCATCGAAGAGGTGTTGGCCGCGGTGCTTTCAATCACGTCGAAGATGATGTCCTGCAGGCTTTCGCTGGCAACGTTCTGACCTTCGCGCTCCATGACCCAGCTGATCTCTTCGCACAGTTGCGCGATCTGCTCCGGATAAGCGCGCAGGGCACCGTTCTGGCACTCATACTCCACGCTAAGCGGATTGATGATGCAGTTCACTGCCAGCTTGCGCCAGCAGGCCGCCCGGATGTTGTCATGCCAGGCGACATCAGGCAGGGCATGATGCAGGATGTCGGCGAGATCGCTGTAAGCGGCGCTTTTGCGGTTACCAGGGCCGATGTGGGTGATGCCACTGGCTATGTGTTTGATAACGGTGCCGTCGCGCATCGCCGCATGGGTGGTGACGCCTCGCAGCAGCGGCTGAGTCAGCCCTTTCAGCTCTTCCAGCGTCCCCATGCCGTTGTGCAGCAGCAGTACCGGGCAGTTTTCTGGCAGCACGCTTTCCAGGTTTTTCACCGCGGGCGAGACCTGCGGGGCTTTGAGCGTAACCAGCAGCAGCTGGCTTTCTGCCAGAAACAGCGGATCGTTGGCGATAAACGTGCGGTTCGAAATGTTACCCTGTGGATCAATCACATTGGCTGAACAGTAGGGCTGCGGCACCCGCAACCATCCCTGCACCTCATGTCCCTGGCGGGCAAGGGTTGTCATCCAGATCTGACCCAGAGCACCGCAACCTAACACGGTAATTTTCATGCTGCCTCCCGCTGGCGGGCTATCCATCTATTATTTACTGTCACACTGTCATTATAGCGTTGTGTGCAGCCTGATTTTATTTAGCACCTTAAGACGCGTATTATGCATGTCACTTTAGCGTCAGGAGAAGAAGAGATGCCATCTTTCGATATCGTTTCAGAAGTCGATCTGCAGGAAATTCGCAATGCGGTGGAAAATGCCAACCGTGAAGTGTCTACCCGCTTCGATTTCCGCAACGTGAGCGCCGAGTTTGAGCTCAACGAAAAGAATGAAACCATCAAAATCACCAGCGAGTCCGATTTTCAGGTTAAGCAGCTGGTGGATATTTTGCGTGAGAAGTTACTGAAGCGCGGGATTGAAGGCGGTGCTTTAGAGGTGCCGGAAGAGATTGAGCACAGCGGCAAAAGCTGGGCGGTCGATGCCAAACTGAAAAAAGGCATTGAAAGCGACGTGGCGAAGAAGCTGGTGAAGCTGATCAAAGACAGCAAGCTGAAAGTGCAGACCCAGATTCAGGGTGAAGCATTGCGTGTAACCGGCAAAGCGCGTGATGATTTGCAGGGTGCGATGGCAATCGTGCGCGGCAGCAATCTGGGGCAGCCCTTCCAGTTTAAAAACTTCCGCGATTAAGCGGGGGCCGGCTGAATTTCAGCATGAATGCAGTGATAAAAACCCGGCTAAAGCCGGGTTTTTTGTTGTTGAGTTTGGGTGGGCTTCTGTCGCTTTAAACAAGTCGAAATTCTGGAGAGAGTTGGGAGCTGTAGGGCGTCTGTGCGATCGCGCGCTTGCTCAGGGAGCCTGTGCCTTTCGCAAAGACGCAAAAGCGCCATCCATGGCGGCTCAGCGCGGGCGATTACGCACCTCATCCCTGAGGTGCGCCCGTAGCCGGGCAAACGCGTTGCGTTGTTCAAAAACGCTCCCGGCATTTTTGTCCCTGGCCCGCGATGCTTTGCTACAGGCACAGGCTCCCATCGCTTTGGATTTATGAGTCGTCTGTAAGAAGGCTTGTGCCGGGTTTGGCGCGGTTGAGCCTATGCTGGCCCCCTTGCTTTGAGTTTATAAGCTGTCTGAAACCAGGATTGAGTTGGATTTGAGTCTATTAACAGATTCAAATCCTGGGGGAACTTAGCAGCAACTCAAAAGCTCAGGGGCGCAGGGAACACGGTCAGAGGAGGAAAGCGTCCCGCGCCAGGGACGGCGCGGGCCGAGCGTGCCATGGATGGCGGCTTTTGCGACTTTCCGATCTGACCGTGTTCCCTGAGCCAGCTCGATCCTGAAGCGAAACGAGCTGACGTTATCACTAAACTTTTTAAGCTAACAACTACCCAGCAGAGCTTCCAGCTCAGGGCGGCTGGTAACCTTGCTATCAATTTTGATGTAGGCGCTTTTCTCTTCGGGCACGATAAACACAGAGTTAACGCCCGGCTGCGCTTTCAGGCGCTGCTCCAGATTCGGCACGGCCAGTGCGGCATCACTCAGCACGATGCGCAGGCTGCTGACATAAGGCGGCTCCTGCATTGTCATGCTGACAAACAGCCAGGCTGCGGCCACCATCGCGCCAACCAGGAATACGGTCTGCGCATCGAAATGACCAAATACCCAGCCACCCATGCTGCCGCCAACGGCCACGCCCAGGAACTGGCTGGTGGAGTAGATCCCCATCGCCGTGCCTTTGTAGCCTGCAGGCGACTCTTTACTGATCAGCGAAGGCAGAATCGCTTCCATCAGGTTAAAGGCGAAGAAGAAGAGCTGAACACCCACCACCAGCGTCCAGAAATGTCCTTCCGCGCCCCACAATACGATCTCAGCAATGACAATCATCCCGACACAGCCGACAAAGACACGCTTCATGCGGCGCTTCACTTCGGCATAAATGATGAAGGGGACTACGCCGGCAAAAGCGATCAGCATGGTGGAGAGATAGACTTTCCAGTGTTCGGGAGCCGGGAAGCCTGCCTGTTCAAACTGCCCCGGCAACGCGACAAAGCTCGACATCAGCAGGACGTGCAGGCAGAAAATACCGATATTGAGCTTCACCAGACGTGGGTTAGCCAGCACTTTGCGGAAGCTGCCTTTAACCATGCCTGATTCACGGTTCAGAACATGATGGGAGGCCGATGGCACCACCAGCAGAGTGATCACGATACCCAGCGACGCGAGAATCGCAATCATCCAGAACAGCGCATGCAGGCCCAGTGCGTGAGTAACAATCGGGCCGACCACCATGGCGATCGCGAAGGTAACGCCAAAACTGATGCCGATAAACGCCATCGCTTTGGTGCGGTTCTGCTCACGGGTTAAATCGGATAACAGCGCCATCACGGCAGCGGCTATCGCGCCTGAGCCCTGAAGTGCACGGCCCAGAATAATGCCCCAGATGGAGTCGGTGCAGGCAGCAATAATACTGCCCAGGACAAACAGCAACAGTCCGCCAACGATCAGCGGCTTACGCCCGATGCGATCGGAGAGCAGACCAAAAGGAATCTGAAATATCGCCTGGGCAAGGCCATAAATGCCGATTGCCAGGCCAATTAAGGTTTCACTCGCGCCCTGTAATGCCATGCCATAAGTGGTCAGTACCGGCAGGACCATAAACATTCCCAGCATGCGCAGGGAAAAGACCGTACCGAGGCCCCATGTGGCGCGCAGCTCCACCGGAGTCATTTTATTATCGTTCATTCCAACCTCTGTTAATGTGCTGCATTTATTCTAGGGGGCGGGGCAGGGCGGGTAAAACAATAGTTTTTAAGCAGTGGTAACAAAAAGAAAGGGCGCGAAAATCGCGCCCTTTTCATGCTGTATCGGTGCCGGTTACCAGACGTAAGTCAGCAGGTCCTTCGAGGCCGGAGCCATCGAATCCACCGACATCATCACGCTCAGTGCGGTGATGGTCACGATAGAGAAGACAAACAGTTTACGCGCCCAGACACGGTCATCAGCGGTTTTATAACCCGATAACGCCATGCCCAGCCACCAGACGCTGACCGCAGCAGCCACCACCAGATATTTGTAGCCCGCGTAGCCTCCCAGCGTCAGCATCAGCGTGGCAATCATAAACGCCAGGATATAGAGCGTAATATGATTTTTAGCCACGGAAATGCCTTTCACCACCGGCAGAACCGGGATGTTCGCTGCCTGGTAATCTTTAAAGCGGAAGATGGCAATCGCGTACGAATGCGGCATCTGCCACAGGCTAAAGATCGCCAGCAGGATTAATGCGCCAGCATCAAACTGGTTAGAGACCGCGCAGTAGCCGATAACCGGCGGCGCAGCACCCGACAGACTGCCAATCAGCGTACCGTAAACGGAATTACGCTTCATGTAGAGACTGTAGATGCCCACGTACACCACGAAGCCCATCACCGCCAGCCACATGGCCAGCGGATTAGCACCGAAGTAGAGCAACGCAAAGCCAGCAATACCCAGCACAGTGGCATAAACCAGGCTTACTTTCGCGGAGATGAGGCCTTTTACCAGCACCCGATTCCTGGTTCTCTCCATCTTGATGTCAATGTCGCGGTCGATCACGTTGTTAAACACACAACCCGATGCAACCACCAGTGACACGCCCACCAGGGTGATGAGAAACAGGGCGTAATCCGTGTTGCCTTTGGAAGCCAACAGAAATCCGCCGATCACAGAAATTAAATTCCCGAAAATAATTCCTGGTTTTGTAACTTGCAGGTATTGCTTAAACATTACGCGTGACTCTTTAGTGAGGCATCATGTTGTAGTTGAGGTTCCACATGATCCACAGTGAGCCTACTACGACAATCAGGATGATGATGGCCGAGAAGACAATGGCTACCATGTTCCAGCCACCCTCAGATTTGCTGTCTAAGTGCAGGAAGTAGACCAGGTGAACCAGCACCTGAATCACTGCACATACCAGAACAACACCAAGGATAGTACCGTGAGATGCACTGCCATCCATTACCATCCAGAACGGGATCGCCGTCAGGATGATAGAGAGGATGAAGCCGATCATGTAGGACTTCACGCTACCGTGTGAAGCGCCATGTTCGTTAACAGAATGACTCATTACATGGCTCCCATCAGGTAAACAACGGTGAAGACGCAAATCCAGACCACGTCCAGGAAGTGCCAGAACAGGCTCAGACACATGATACGGGTGCGGTTAGTCGCGTTCAGGCCACGTTTGGAAATCTGGAACATCAGAACCAGCATCCAGATCAGACCTGAGGTCACGTGCAGACCGTGGGTACCGACCAGCGTAAAGAAGCCAGACAGGAAGCCACTGCGATCCGGACCAAAGCCTTCAGCAATCAGGTGATGGAATTCATAGATTTCCATTCCGATGAAGCCCAGACCGAACAGGAAGGTCAGCGCCAGCCAGCCGATAACGGCACCTTTTTGCTCCTTGTTCATGGAGATAACAGCCATGCCGTAAGTGATCGAACTCAACAGCAGCAGGGCGGTTTCTACCAGAACAAACGGCAGCTCAAAGATATCTTTACCTGCCGGGCCACCGGCAGTGTTGTTGACCATGACAGCATAGGTCGCAAACAGGGTTGCGAAGATAATGCAGTCACTCATCAGGTAGATCCAGAAGCCAAAGACTTTATTGGCTCCTGCATCGTGATGCCCATGCTCCGCATGGGCGTCGTGGTGATGTTTAATCAGAGTTTCAGTTGACATTATTTCAGACCTGCTTTGCTGATTTCGTCAAAGTGCTGGTTCTCAATCTTCTGAACTTCGGCAACCGGAACGTAGTAATCCACGTCTTCGTCGAAGCTCTTCACGATCCAGGAAACGATCATGCCGAGGAATGAAACACCCGCCAGCCACCAGATATGCCAGATCAGCGCGAAACCCATTACCGTTGCAAATGCGCAGATGATAATTGCGGCACCGCTGTTTTTCGGCATATGAATCTCTTCATAAGATTCCGGCTGTTTGTACGCTTCGCCTTTCTCTTTCATTTCCCAGAAAGCGTCACGCTCATGCACATGCGGGATGACAGCAAAGTTATAGAACGGTGGTGGTGAAGAGGTTGCCCACTCCAGCGTACGACCGCCCCATGGGTCACCCGTCACATCACGGTTCTGATCGCGGTCACGTACCGAGACGTAGAACATGGTCAGCTGACACAGAATACCCAGCGCAATCAGACCGGCACCGCCCGCAGCTACCACCAGTAAGGTGTGGAACTGTGGATCGATATCCTGGCTCAGACGACGTGTCATACCCATGAAGCCCAGTGCGTACAGCGGCATAAAGGCAACGAAGAAGCCAATGATCCAGAACCAGAATGCGCGCTTACCCCAGGTTTCGTTCAGGGTGAAGCCAAATGCTTTCGGGAACCAGTAGGTCACGCCCGCCATACAACCGAACACCACACCACCGATGATAACGTTATGGAAGTGTGCAATCAGGAACAGGCTGTTGTGCAGAATAAAGTCAGCACCCGGAACGGCCAGCAGTACGCCGGTCATACCCCCTACAGAGAAGGTTACCAGGAAGCCAACGGTCCACAGCATGGCAGAGTGCATCTGAATGCGGCCCTGATACATGGTGAACAGCCAGTTAAAGATTTTAACCCCGGTCGGAATCGCGATGATCATCGTCATGATACCGAAGAAGGCGTTAACGTTGGCACCTGCACCCATGGTGAAGAAGTGGTGCAACCAGACGATAAACGACAACACGGTAATGGCGATGGTCGCCCACACCAGTGAGGTATAACCAAACAGACGTTTTTTGGAGAAGGTCGCGGTAATTTCTGCGAACACACCAAACACCGGCAGTACCAGGATATACACTTCCGGATGGCCCCAGACCCAGATCAGGTTGACGTACATCATCATGTTCCCGCCCATTTCATTGGTGAAGAAATGGAAGCCGAGATAACGATCAAGGGTCAACAGCGCCAGGGTCACGGTCAGAACCGGGAACGCAGCGATGATCAGGACGTTGGTGCACAGCGCGGTCCAGGTAAATACCGGCATTTTGAACAGGCTCATGCCCGGTGCACGCATCTTCAGGATGGTCACGAAGAAGTTAATACCGGTTAAGGTCGTACCAATACCTGAAAGCTGAAGGCTCCAGATCCAGTAATCGACCCCGACCCCGGGACTGTACTCCGCGCCGGAAAGCGGCGGATAAGCCAGCCAGCCGGTCTGTGCGAACTCGCCCACACCCAGAGACAGGTTAACCAGGATCACACCGACCGCAGTAAACCAGAAGCTCAGGTTGTTCAGGAACGGGAACGCAACGTCACGTGCACCAATCTGCAACGGAACCGCGATGTTCATCAGGCCAACCACGAACGGCATCGCCACGAAGAAGATCATAATCACGCCATGCGCGGTAAAGATCTGGTCGTAGTGGTGCGGTGGCAGAATGCCCGCTTCACCGGCCGAAGCCATAACCTGCTGGGTACGCATCATAATGGCATCAGCGAAACCACGAATCAGCATGACGAACGCCATGATGATGTACATGATACCCAGGCGTTTGTGGTCGACTGACGTCAGCCATTCAGACCACAGATATTTCCACTTACCAAAATAGGTGAGCGCAGCAACCAGCGCTGCACCACCTATCAGGATAGCGGCAACCGTAACCATGATAATCGGCTCATGGTACGGCACTGCATCAAGTGTTAATTTTCCGAACATCGTATTATTCCTCGGCTCCCGCGGAAGCGGCGTGACTCATGTCCATACCTTCATGTTTTGGCATGTCCATTTTCCCGTGGCTCATCTTGAACTTGTCGATGACTTGCATGAACAGTTTCGGATCAGCTGAAGAGAAATATTCCACCGGGTGATTTTCGCTTGGCACAGCCACTTTCTCGAAATCATCCATAGTGTTCAGCGTGTTAGGGGCTGCTTTAACTTTAGCCACCCACTGCTGGAATTCCGCATCGTCTTTGGTTGCAATGGCTTTAAACTTCATGCCAGAGAAACCACGACCACTGAAGTTCGCAGAGATACCGTCGAAAATTCCCGGCTCATTTGCAATCAGATGCAGCTTGGTCTGCATACCAGCCATCGCATAAATCTGGCTGCCGAGCGTTGGGATGAAGAAAGAGTTCATGACGGAGTTAGACGTGATTTTGAAGTTCACCGGAGTATTTGCCGGGAAGGCAATCTGGTTCACGGTCGCAATACCCTGTTCCGGGTAAATGAACAACCATTTCCAGTCCAGTGCAACCACATCGATCTCAACCGGTTTCACATCAGATTGCAGCGGTTTGCTGGGCTCCAGTGCGTGGGTTGATTTCCAGGTCAGCACGCTGAGGAAGAGAATGATCAGGATCGGAATGGTCCAGACCACGGCTTCCACTTTGTTAGAGTGTGACCAGTTAGGGCTGTACTTCGCATTCGTGTTGGACGCCCGATATTTCCAGGCAAACACCACGGCCATCAGGACTGCGGGGATGACGACGATCAACATCAGGCCAAAGGCAGTCAGTATCAGCGAACGTTGCTCCAGTGCAATCTGTCCTTTGGGATTTAACAATGCACTATCGCAGCCACTCATTAATAAAGTGCCTGCAATTAATGACAAAATCCCCAAACTTTTATTGTATTTACTGAGTCTCATTTAACGACCTCAATGACAAAGGGCTCTATTGTCGTTTAAGTGTGCGCGCATTTTACGGGAAGGTTTATGCAGTGTAAACCAGCTTAAGGATGTGTCAGATACGTGTTGACACCTTTTGCTAAGGGTGTCACAGATGTTGCGCCAGGTGACAAATAATTAACGCAGACAAGCAGTTGGCATCAATATAACAAAAACCAATGGAAGTAACCGTAAAAAAATCAGGGAAAGGAATAACCCTTACTTTTAACTCCCAAATATTTAACAAGTCTGCATCATTTGCGCGATGAAATTTAACTAAAGTAATTGCTCACCGGTTTTTAGTATTTCCGCTACGCCTCCTCAGGTCATATTGTTATTTTTAAAAAATAACACGCGATGATAAATGGCGGCGACTTATCGGGGTGTCATAAAATAAGCCGCAGCCCGTAAACCTATCGATTTCACTTAAGCATCTGATGCAGGCAACGCAGGGGTTCTCTTCAGCGCCCGATAGTCCAGCAACACTCCCGAAAGCACCGCCAGCAGGGAGAGTGTCATACCCAGCTCAAACAGGCGGGTAAGCAGCGGTGTCAGCGCCGTCACGCCCAACGCATTCAGTGCCAGAGCCACCAGCCAGAGCGCCAGTACGCCGCATCCGGCTGCAAACAGACGATTAGTCCAGCGATAGCCATGAGGATAGTAGCTACGTGTCAGAAAATTGCCACTTTGCTCGACCTGATTCAATGTTTGTCGGCAAAAAGCCAGCAGCACCAGGCCCGGCAGACCCGCCATCACCGTGAATGCATAAAAGGTCGGCCAGCCCCAGAGTTCCACCAGCCAGCCCGCCGCCGGGCCGACATAGACCCGACCCACCGCTGAGAGCGCCGACAACAGGGCGAACTGGGTAGCGGAGAACGACTTATTGCACAGCGTCATTAACAGCGCCACAAAGGCCGCGGTGCCCATGCCGCCACAGAGATTTTCAACAAAGACCGCGCTGGCCATGCTCCACAACTGTTTGTCGGTCACCGCCAGCAGCCAGTAACCAAAGTTCGAGACAGCCTGCAGCAGACCGAAAATCATTAGCGCCCGGAACAGGCTCAGACGCTGCATCAGTACGCCGCCATAGAGCGCGCCGATAATGGTCGCCAGCAGACCCAGCGTCTTGTTGACCAGACCGACGTCACCGGCGTTGAAGCCCACGCCGCGAATCAAAAAAGTGGTAGTCAGCGAGGCGGCAAACGCATCGCCCAGCTTGTAAAGAATAATCAGGGTAATCAGCAGCCAGGCGTTGTTGCGCTGAAAGAAATCTTTTAGTGGATCGACCACCGCCTGACGCAGTGAATGGGGTGTGGAGATACGGGTATCTGGCTCGCTCGCCACCAGCGTGGCGATAATGCCCGGCACCATCATCAGCGCCATCAGCCAGTAGGTTGCCTGCCAGCCGAGGTAGCGGTCAGCCAGCCACAACGCCAGCCCGCCGGAAATCAGCATTGCCAGTCGATACCCCAGCACGGTAATCGCCGCGCCGCTGCCACGCTCTTCAGGCGGCAGGATGTCCGTTTTCCATGCGTCAAAAACGATGTCCTGTGAGGCGGAGCAGAAGGCAATCAGCACGGCCAGCGCGGCCATCAGGGTAAGATCGCGTCCCGGTTGCAGAAATCCCATCGCGATTATCCCGCCAACCAGCGCCAGCTGACTGACCAGTAACCAGCCGCGACGCCGGCCCAGAAACGGCGGCGTATAGCGGTCCATCATCGGTGACCAGAGAAACTTAAAGACATAGGCCTGGCCGACCAGCGAAAAGAAGCCGATGGTTTTCAGGTCGACATTTTCCACCGTCATCCACGCCTGCAACGTGCCCGATGTCAGGGCCAGCGGCAGTCCGGAAGCAAAACCAAGAAGCAGCAATACGGCGGCGTTTTTCTGGCTGAAGAGGCGAAGATAGTGGTTCATGCGGATCCTGCAGATAACAAAAAGCCCTGCGCAAGGCAGGGCAGAGGAGAGACTGAATTAACGGGCGTTCTGCTTGATGAAGTCGTTGACGCTGGTGTCCTGAGCCATATCCGCGATCACATCGCTCATAGTGGCGTTCACCGCGTTGGTAATCTTCTGGTTATTGGCGTTGAACGCGCCTTCTACGCTGTAAGTCTGGCGGTAGTTTTTAACCTGTTTGTTGCCGTTTTTCGCTGTTGCGATAATAGAGATGTCCGCTTTGGTGGTGATGCTGTAGCGCACATTGCCCTGAGTGACGTCGGCATAGAGGTTGTTCACCACAATCTGCAGATCGACCGCGCCATTAGGACCAATCATATAGCCGCGTGCTGTCATCTGCTTCTCCAGCACTTCCTGCAGCAGGAAGCGCAGGTCACGCGATGACGTTAAGGTCACTAACTGACCATCACGGTTTACTTTTGCCAGCGCCTGATCTTTACGCTGGTCGGCACCGTTGATGCTGACAGTCACGCCCATCAGGCCTGGGTCCTGCTGCGGTAACTGAATTTTAGGCTGGATAGTCAGGGTATTATTGCTGGTTGCACAGCCGGATAAAATGAACGCAGCCAACAGTGGGAATAACAGTTTTTTCAACATACTTTTTCTCGTTGGTGTCAGGGGGTTGGTTTGCAAAAACTGCGGTCATCATAGCATTGCCCGGCAGTGAAAAAAGCCCTGTTGCCGGGGAAATTGTGTCTGAAACCGTTTTAAGCCCCTTCTCTGACAGGCCGGTTTGCTGTTCGTTTCAGCTGCGTTATTATGCGTGCCGGAAGCGGCCTGACATAAAATGCAATATTTAGCGTCGGCTGACGGGTAAGCGCACTAAAAGCGACTAAGATTGAATGAGATGGGGCACTGCGCTCGCCATTGAGGAGTAATAGCCATGATCCGCGAACAAATAGAAGAAAAGCTGCGTGTGGCGTTTCAGCCAGCTCATCTGGAAGTGCACGACGAAAGTTACCGGCACAACGTTCCTGCCGGATCGGAAAGTCACTTCAAAGTGGTCATCGTGAGCGACTGCTTTGCAGGCCAGCGCTTTCTGGCGCGTCATCGCCTGATTTATGGCGAACTGGCCGCTGAGTTAGCGGTCAGCGTACACGCCTTAGCCCTGCATACTTATACCCTGAAAGAGTGGGAAGGATTGCAGGATACCGTACTGGCTTCGCCTAACTGTCGTGGTGCCGGAACACTCGCCTGATCTCCCTTCTCTGAAACGGCCTGCGGGCCGTTTTTTCTGTTATTTAGCGAAAAACGCGATCCCTGGCTCAAAAAAGCAGCAAACCTGCTGAAAAGTGGTGAGTTAGCATCCTCGACTCATTCCAGCGATGCCGCTATAATGCTGCGTCTATTTTTCCGGAATGTCTTCGGGACGCTTCTGGTAACAGGGATCAGGTTCTCTTCACGGAAGCCGTCCCGGTTGTTGGATACGGCGCATTTCACTATGTGTGGTGTCTGAAGTTGACCGAGCACGTGATTTTTTGAGGTAACAAGATGCAAGTTTCTGTAGAAACCACTCAGGGCCTGGGCCGTCGCATTACGATTACTGTCGCTGCTGACAGCATCGAAAGCGCTGTAAAAAAAGAACTGGTTGACGTTGCCAGGAAAGTTCGCATCGATGGTTTCCGTAAAGGCAAAGTGCCGATGAACATCGTGGCACAGCGTTACGGCGCTTCTGTCCGTCAGGACGTGCTGGGCGAGCTGATGACGCGCAACTTTGTTGACGCCATCATCAAAGAAAAAATTAATCCGGCTGGCGCACCGAACTACGTGCCAGGCGAATACAAAGAAGGTCAGGATTTCACCTACGCGGTTGAATTCGAAGTCTATCCGGAAGTTGAGCTGAAAGGCCTGGAAAACATCGAAGTCGAAAAACCTGTCGTTGAAGTAACTGATGCTGACGTTGATACCATGCTGGACACTCTGCGCAAGCAGCAGGCCAACTGGATCGAAAGCGACGCTGCAGCAGGTCCGGAAGATCGTGCCACTATCGATTTCAACGGTTCTGTGGACGGTGAAGAGTTCGAAGGCGGCAAAGCCTCTGATTTCGTTCTGGCCATGGGCCAGGGCCGCATGATCCCAGGCTTTGAAGAAGGCGTTGTGGGTCACAAAGCGGGCGAAACTTTCACTATCGACGTGAAATTCCCGGACGACTACCACGCAGAAAACCTGAAAGGGAAAGATGCGAAGTTCGAGATCGTGCTGAAGAAAGTTGAAACGCGCGAACTGCCAGAGCTGACTGAAGAGTTCATCAAACGTTTCGGCGTTGAAGATGGTTCAGTTGCCGGTCTGCGTACTGAAGTGCGTAAGAACATGGATCGCGAGCTGAAAGGCGCTATCCGTAATCGCATCAAAACTCAGGCAATCGACGGTCTGGTTGAAGCGAACGAAATCGACGTGCCAGCTGCGCTGGTTGACAGCGAAATCGACGTTCTGCGTCGTCAGGCTGCACAGCGTTTCGGTGGCAACGAACAGCAGGCGCTGGAACTGCCACGCGAACTGTTCGAAGAGCAGGCTAAACGCCGTGTGGTTGTCGGTCTGCTGCTGGGCGAAGTGATTCGTACCCACGAGCTGAAAGCTGATGAAGCACGCGTAAGCACCATGATCGAAGAGATGGCTTCTGCGTATGAAGATCCGCAGGAAGTGATCGAGTTCTACAGCAAGAATAACGAGCTGATGAACAATATGCGCAACGTTGCGCTGGAAGAGCAAGCGGTTGAAGCGGTCCTGGCGAAAGCTAAAGTGACCGAGAAAGAGACCAACTTCCAGGAT
Source organism: Pantoea sp. Fr-CA_6 (assembly GCF_024520895.1). Taxonomy (NCBI): domain Bacteria; kingdom Pseudomonadati; phylum Pseudomonadota; class Gammaproteobacteria; order Enterobacterales; family Erwiniaceae; genus Pantoea; species Pantoea sp. Fr-CA_6. The sequence goes on from NZ_JALNPO010000002.1 coordinate 54,816, forward strand.
CTGATGAATCAGACCGCTCAGGCCTGATCACGCATTTAACCGTCTGTGCTAAGCCCGTGACTGCAAAGTCGCGGGCTTTTTTGTGTTTTGCGTCCGGATAGCCACTCTTCGCCGCTATTTGTTTAATAAACAGGCGAATTATTCACGCATCGCTTTTTCCGGGTTAGCGAACAGGGAAAAGATTGTTATGCTTGAAACATGCGTGCAGCATCCCCAGATACAGGGAGTATGCAGAAATAAGAGTGAGGCTGGCTGATTAACCGTCCTGAAGGTGTCGGAAAAAGGCGCGGCGTGGAGTTTCCCGCGCGTCTTACGTAGAATCGGTACAGAATGTTGCCAATGAAATTTATCCAGGAGACGGTAATGTCATACAGTGGCGATCGTGAATATACAGCACCGCACAATGCGCTGGTGCCAATGGTGGTTGAACAAACTTCGCGTGGTGAGCGTTCTTACGACATCTACTCCCGTCTGCTTAAAGAGCGCGTCATTTTTCTGACTGGCCAGGTCGAAGACCACATGGCTAATCTGATTGTGGCGCAGATGCTGTTTCTGGAAGCTGAAAACCCGGAAAAAGATATCTATCTCTACATTAACTCGCCAGGCGGTGTCATCACGGCCGGTATGTCGATCTACGACACCATGAAATTTATCAAACCGGATGTCAGCACTATCTGTATGGGTCAGGCCTGTTCTATGGGCGCTTTCCTGCTGACGGCGGGGACCAAAGGCAAACGTTTCTGTCTGCCAAACTCACGTGTGATGATCCACCAGCCGCTGGGCGGTTATCAGGGTCAGGCGTCAGACATCGAGATCCATGCGCGCGAAATCCTTAAAGTTAAGCAGCGTATGAATGAGCTGATGGCTGAGCACACCGGTAAAACGCTGGAAGAAATTGAGCGTGACACCGAGCGTGACCGTTTCCTCTCTGCAAATGAAGCGGTAGAGTATGGATTAGTCGATTCAATTCTGACGCATCGCCAATAAGACCCGACTTACCGTTGTCCCTGGTCTATAGTTAACAGGACAACGGTACTATTATGGGTTGAATGAATTTCGGCCGTCTCCGCACGGCCTGAGCCGTACGCGGGTATGGCCTGAGAACAAGAAGAGGTTAACTGATGACAGATAAGCGCAAAGACGGTTCAGGAAAGTTGCTGTACTGCTCTTTTTGCGGCAAAAGCCAGCATGAAGTGCGAAAGCTGATTGCCGGGCCGTCAGTGTATATCTGCGATGAGTGTGTTGACCTGTGCAACGACATCATTCGCGAAGAGATTAAGGAAGTTGCCCCGCATCGTGAACGTAGTGCGTTGCCAACCCCACATGAAATTCGCCATCACCTCGATGATTATGTCATCGGTCAGGAAAGAGCGAAGAAAGTGCTGGCGGTTGCGGTTTACAACCACTACAAGCGTCTGCGCAACGGCGATACCAGCAATGGTATCGAGCTGGGCAAAAGCAACATTCTGCTGATTGGCCCGACCGGTAGTGGTAAAACGCTGCTGGCAGAAACGCTGGCACGCCTGCTGGATGTGCCGTTTACCATGGCTGATGCCACCACGCTGACTGAAGCCGGTTACGTGGGTGAAGATGTTGAAAACATCATCCAGAAACTGCTGCAGAAATGCGACTACGACGTACAGAAAGCACAGCGCGGCATCGTTTACATCGATGAAATCGACAAAATCTCACGTAAGTCTGATAACCCGTCGATTACCCGTGACGTGTCAGGCGAAGGCGTACAGCAGGCACTGCTTAAACTGATTGAAGGCACCGTGGCTGCCGTTCCCCCGCAGGGTGGACGTAAGCATCCGCAGCAGGAATTTTTGCAGGTTGATACCTCTAAAATTCTGTTTATCTGCGGCGGCGCATTTGCCGGCCTGGACAAAGTGATCGCCCAGCGTGTTGAAACCGGATCCGGTATCGGCTTCGGCGCGACCGTGAAAGGGAAATCGCAGAAAGCCAGCGAAGGCGAACTGCTTGCGCAGTGTGAACCAGAAGATTTGATCAAATTTGGTCTGATCCCTGAGTTCATCGGTCGTCTGCCTGTTGTTGCGACCCTGAGCGAGCTGAGCGAAGAAGCGCTGATTCAGATTCTGCGTGAGCCTAAGAACGCCCTGACCAAACAGTACCAGGCGCTGTTTAACCTGGAAGGCGTTGAGCTGGAGTTCCGTGACGAGGCGTTAACCGCCATTGCTAAGAAAGCGATGTCACGTAAAACCGGTGCACGTGGTCTGCGTTCAATTGTAGAAGGCGCGTTACTGGAAACGATGTATGACCTGCCTTCCATGGACGACGTGGAAAAAGTAGTGATTGATGAATCAGTTATTGAAGGTCAGTCTGAGCCCATGTTGATCTACGGTAAGCATGAAGCCCAGGCATCTGGCGAATAATTAAACAGATCGTCCATCTTGTCGTAATAAAAAAGGGGAAAATGTTTCCCCTTTTGCTTTTCTCGCCTCTGTGACGTTGAATGTCGGACAATCATCCCCATATACTCAGATACCTGTGGGTTTAACTGCATACCTGCCTGATGCGGTTCCCATCACCTGGCGGACATTAAACAAAGAGAGAGCTCTATGAATCCTGAGCGTTCTGAACGCATTGAAATCCCCGTGTTGCCGCTGCGCGACGTGGTGGTTTATCCGCACATGGTAATTCCGTTGTTTGTTGGCCGGGAAAAATCAATTCGGTGCCTTGAAGCCGCAATGGATCATGATAAAAAAATCATGCTGGTCGCACAGAAAGAGGCTTCAACGGATGAACCTGGCATTAACGATCTCTTCTCAGTAGGGACCGTTGCATCAGTATTACAAATGCTGAAACTGCCGGATGGCACCGTCAAAGTCCTGGTCGAAGGTTTACAGCGCGCCCACATTACGACGCTGGCCGATAACGGTGACCATTTTGTGGCACAAGCTGAATATCTGGTTTCGCCAGAGATCGAAGAGCGCGAGCAGGAAGTGCTGGTGCGCACGGCGATCAATCAGTTTGAAGGCTACATCAAACTCAACAAAAAGATCCCACCCGAGGTTTTAACCTCGCTGAACAACATTGACGATGCGGCCCGCCTTGCCGACACCGTCGCAGCACATATGCCACTGAAGCTGGCAGACAAACAGTCTGTGCTGGAGATGTCCGACGTCAACGAACGTCTGGAATATCTGATGGCGATGATGGAATCTGAAATCGATCTGCTGCAGGTTGAGAAGCGCATTCGCAACCGTGTTAAGAAGCAGATGGAGAAGAGCCAGCGCGAGTACTATCTGAATGAGCAGATGAAGGCGATTCAGAAAGAGCTGGGCGAGATGGACGACGCGCCCGACGAGTACGAAGCGTTAAAACGCAAAATCGATGCGGCAAAAATGCCGGAAGAAGCGCGCGAGAAAGCGGAAGCTGAGCTGCAGAAGCTGAAGATGATGTCCCCGATGTCCGCTGAAGCGACCGTGGTTCGCGGCTATATCGACTGGATGGTGCAGGTTCCGTGGAACGCGCGCAGTAAAGTGAAGAAAGATCTGCGTAAAGCGCAGGAGACGCTGGATACCGACCATTACGGGCTGGAGCGCGTGAAGGATCGTATTCTTGAGTATCTTGCGGTTCAGAGTCGCGTCAGCAAAATCAAAGGGCCGATTCTGTGCCTGGTCGGACCGCCAGGGGTAGGTAAAACCTCTCTCGGTCAGTCGATCGCCAAAGCAACCGGACGCAAATATGTGCGTATGGCGCTGGGTGGCGTGCGTGATGAAGCTGAAATCCGCGGTCACCGTCGTACTTACATCGGCTCTATGCCGGGTAAATTAATCCAGAAAATGGCGAAAGTCGGGGTTAAAAACCCACTGTTCCTGCTGGATGAAATCGACAAAATGTCCTCTGACATGCGCGGCGATCCGGCTTCAGCGCTGCTGGAAGTGCTTGATCCTGAGCAGAACATTGCGTTCAACGACCACTATCTGGAAGTCGACTATGACCTTTCTGATGTGATGTTCGTTGCTACATCGAACTCAATGAACATCCCGGCACCGCTGCTGGACCGTATGGAAGTGATTCGTCTGTCGGGTTACACCGAAGATGAAAAACTGAACATCGCTAAGCAGCATCTGCTGACCAAGCAGATTGAGCGCAATGCCCTGAAAGCCAATGAAATTACGGTTGAAGACAGCGCGATTGTGGGCATTATCCGTTACTACACCCGTGAAGCCGGTGTGCGTAGCCTTGAGCGTGAGCTGTCGAAATTGTGCCGTAAAGCGGTGAAATCACTGCTGATGGACAAGACGAAAAAGCACATCACCATCAATGGCGAAAACCTCAAGGATTTCCTGGGCGTTCAGCGCTTCGACTACGGTCGTGCGGACAGCGAAAACCGTGTGGGTCAGGTAACGGGTCTGGCGTGGACGGAAGTGGGTGGCGATTTGCTGACTATCGAAACCGCCTGCGTACCAGGCAAAGGCAAGCTGACTTACACCGGTTCTCTGGGTGAAGTGATGCAGGAGTCGATTCAGGCTGCGCTGACCGTGGTGCGTGCGCGTGCCGAGAAGCTGGGCATCAATGGTGACTTCTACGAAAAACGTGATATTCACGTTCACGTCCCTGAAGGCGCTACGCCGAAAGATGGTCCAAGTGCCGGTATCGCCATGTGTACTGCGCTGGTCTCCTGTCTGACCGGTAACCCGGTGCGGGCGGATGTGGCGATGACCGGTGAGATCACCCTGCGTGGTCAGGTGCTGCCGATTGGCGGGCTGAAAGAGAAACTGCTGGCAGCGCACCGTGGTGGCATTAAAACCGTGCTGATCCCTGACGACAACAAGCGCGACCTGGAAGAGATTCCACAGAACGTGATTGCCGATCTGGAGATTCATCCGGTGAAACGCATTGAAGAGGTGCTGAATCTGGCACTGGAAAATGCGCCATACGGTATGCAGGTTGTAACAGCAAAATAGTGATTAACGGCAAAAACCGTTAAAAAGCGGAGCTGGCAAGGCAATTGGCGCTTGCCAGCTTTTTTTTGTGCCGTTAATTTAGGTGGCTGCCGACGCGACGTTCTCAGAGAAATTCCGTTGTTTCGGCTCCACAGGCTTGATATAACTTGCTGCGCGTTCGCACCCTGCCGGATGCAGGGTACGATGTGAAATAATAAAAGAGGGGATGAAGAGAGTGAATAAGTCACAATTGATCGACAAAATTGCTGCCGATGCTGATATTTCTAAAGCTGCAGCGGGACGTGTTTTAGATGCATTTATGGGCTCAGTTTCAGATGCGCTGAAAGACGGTGATGAAGTGGCTCTGGTAGGTTTCGGCACATTCTCTGTGCGTGACCGCGCTGCACGTACCGGCCGCAACCCGCAAACCGGTAAAGAGATCACCATCCCGGCAGGTAAAGTACCAGGCTTCCGTGCTGGTAAAGCATTGAAAGACGCTGTCAATTAATAACAACGAATAGATTCATTGACGCATTTTCTTCAGTGGATTAGAGGACGATTAACCCGTTCTCATGTAACATACGGGCACATCAATCAGATGTGCCTTTTTTGTTTTAACCGGTGAGAATCGGGCCGTAAGATGGACCTGGACCGGATTGAGACTGCCAGCTAAGCCAGCAGTTGCGTGAGTCGCCAGCCAATGGCGAATTGCGACCGAGCTTTACATTCACACTACAGCGGAGTGTTGCCATACCATGATGGACAATTTACGCGCGGCGTCGAACCATGTCGTGCTCAAGATTATTTTGGGGCTGATTATCCTCTCCTTTGTGCTGACGGGCGTTGGCAACTATCTGATTGGCGGCAATAACGACTATGCGGCCAAAGTTAACGGCCAGGAGATTAGCCGGGGACAGCTGGAGCAGGCGTTCAACAGCGAGCGCAGTCGTCAGCAGCAGATGCTGGGCGATCAGTTCTCACAGCTGGCCAGCAACGATGGCTACATGCAGCAGATTCGCCAGCAGGCGCTGTCGCAGTTAATCGATCAGGCGCTGCTTGATAGCTACATCAAAGATCTCCACCTCAGCATCAGCGACGATCAGGTGAAGCAGGCTATCTTCAATCAGCAGGCTTTTCAGACCAACGGTAAATTCGACAATGCCAAATATCTGAGTCTGATCAGCAATATGGGCTTCAGCGCCGACCAGTATGCCGAAGCGTTGCGTAAACAGCTCTCCAATCAACAGCTGATCAATGCCGTGGCTAACACCGACTTCACGCTGAAAGGCGAAGCCAGCAAACTGGTGGACCTGGTTTCACAGCAGCGTGAGATTCGTCAGGCGACGCTGGACGTCAATGTACTGGCGGCGAAGCAGGCCGTTACTGACGACGAAATCAGTCAGTATTATCAGCAGCATAAAACCAGCTTTATGGCACCAGAGCAGTTCCGTGTCAGCTACCTCCTGATGGATGCAGCCAGCATGCAGCAGGATGCCAGCGAGGCCGATATTCAGGCCTGGTACGACCAGCATAAAGCGGACTATTCGCAGCCACAGCGTACGCGCTACAGCGTCATTCAGACCAAAACTGAAGCCGATGCCAATGCGGTCCTGGCGCAGCTGAAAGCGGGTGCCAGCTTCGCTGACGTGGCAAAAGCCAAATCCATTGACCCGATCTCGGCGCGTAAGGGCGGCGATATGGGCTGGCTGGAACCCTCTACGACTCCGGATGAGCTGAAAAATGCCGGTCTGACTGAGAAAGGCCAGATGTCAGGCGTGATCAAATCTTCAGTGGGCTTCCTGGTGGTTCGTCTTGACGATATTCAGCCAGAGCAGGTTAAGCCACTGGATGAAGTGCGCAGCGCCATTGCAGCGAAAGTGAAGCAGGAGAAGGGCGTTGATGCCTTCTACAAAGTGCAACAGAAAGTCAGCGAAGCGGCCAGCAATGACAATGAGTCACTGGCGGGTGCAGAGCAGGCTTCTGGTCTGAAAGCGAAAGAGACTGGCTGGTTCAGTCAGGATACGCTGCCAGATGAGCTTAACTTTGATGCGGTGAAGCAGGCGATCTTTAATGGCGGTCTGGTCGGGCAAAACGGCGCGCCGGGCAACAACTCCGATATCATCACTGTCGATGGCGACCGTGCCTTTGTGCTGCGTATCAGTGAGCATAAACCGGAAGCGGTAAAACCGCTTGAGCAGGTTAAGGCGCAGATCACTGACACGCTTAAGCATAATAAAGCGACGCAGCAGGCGAAAGCTCAGGCCGATAAGCTGCTGACCGATCTGAAAGCCGGTAAGCAGGATGCGCTGACTGCCGCAGGTCTGACGCTGAGCGCCAGCAAGACCGTTGATCGTAATGCGCAGGATCCGGTGGCACAGACTGCCTTTAACCTGCCTCAGCCTGCGGAAAATAAACCTTCCTGGGGTGTCAGCGAAGATATGCAGGGCAATGTGGTACTGGTGGCGGTTGATAAAGTTAAAACCGGCAGCATGCCGCAGGCGCAGATTGACGAAATGGTCAAAGGCGTCACGCAGAATAATGCGCAGCTGGCGTTTGAAGCGTTACTGCAAAACCTGCGTAAAGAGGCCAAAATTAAGTACGGCGCTGCCGCACAAATGCAGTAAGCCTCGCAGAAACTGCGCAACGACTGTAACAATCAAAGGCCGCATTCGCGGCCTTTTCCATTTCTGAAATCCCGCTTTTGAGCCTTGTGTGCAGTAGTGCCACTCTGTCGCTGCTGTTTACACACAAGGAGAAACACAGCATGGCTAAACCTAAACTCGTTGCCTTTTATCTTTCACTCGCGCTGGGCGGCGCACTCTGTCACAGCAGCGTCTCTGCGGCACCTGAACCTGTCAGCGCAGCCGTTACGCAGAGCTCACATCCTGCGTCGAAGCCGGAAGCCGCCGCGCAGCCACAGCAGGATCAGGTCAGCATTAATGAAGCAACAGCCGAACAGCTCTCTGCCGTTATGAATGGGGTGGGGCTGAAAAAGGCGCAGGCAATTGTGAGCTATCGCGAACAGTACGGACCGTTTAGCGCAATTCAGCAACTCAGTGAAGTACCGGGTATCGGCAATGCGTTGATAGAGCGAAATGCGGCCCGGCTGAAATTGTGAAGCAGTACACATCTGTGATGCTTAACCCACGATAGACAGGCGACTCTGCTAAAGTGAACAGGTCCAACCAGTTAATTCACAGCAGCAGGAGAGCATGACCATGCAGACCACCATAAAAGTGCGCGGCTATCATCTGGATGTCTATCAGCACGTCAATAATGCGCGCTATCTTGAGTTTCTGGAGGAGGCGCGCTGGGAATGGCTGGAAGAGGTGGAAGCATTCCACTGGTTGCAGGAACAGAAACTGGCTTTTGTGGTGGTAAACATCAACATCAACTACCGTCGCCCGGCCGTGCTGGGCGACGTACTGACTATCGACAGTGAGATCACGCAGTTGAATGGCAAAAGCGGCATTATTGCGCAGCGGGTTTTGCTGGCAGGGCAGGAGACCGTGGTGGCGGATGCCGCACTCACTTTTGTCTGTATTGATTTGCGGACTCAGAAGGCGGTTGCGCTGGAAGGGGAGTTGCGTGAGCGACTGATGCGTCTGATGGCATGAGTCGATAAAAAGGCGGCAACCCGGATTCTCTGCCGCCACCTCAGACACTCTTAGTTAAGACCGCTTTTTGCTTTCATTGCCGCCATTACGCCAGCACGATCGTTGAGATAACCCTGCAGGCCATTGGCCCGTAAATGACAGGCTGCACACTCACCACATCCATCACCTTTCACGCCGTTATAGCAGGTCAGCGTCTGCTCGCGTACCAGCGCAAGCTGCTGCCAGTAATCCGCCAGCGCCCAGGTTTCCGCTTTATTGAGCCACATCAGCGGCGTCTCAAAACGAACATCGCGCGCCATGCCCAGCGACACCGCATGGTTCAGCGCTTTGACAAACTCATCGCGGCAATCGGGATAGCCGGAGAAATCGGTCTCACAGACACCAGTGATCACCGCTTCCGCTTCGACCTGATAAGCGTAAACCGAGGCCAGCGTCAGAAAGAGAATATTGCGTCCCGGCACAAACGTACTGGGTAATCCACTGGCCTCGGGATTATAAGCCGGCACCGGAATGTTATCCCGCGTCAGGCTGCTGACGGCGAGTTCGTTCAGCATGGTGACATCCAGCACTTTATGCGCGCGCGCGCCCAATTTAATCGCCAGGTCGCGGGCCACATCGATCTCTTCCCGATGGCGTTGTCCATAGTCGAAAGTGACGCAATGAACGTCATCATATTGTTCTAAGGCCTGAATCAGGCAGGTAGTGGAGTCTTGTCCACCGCTGAAAACTACAACAGCGCGTTTCATGGTGTTTTCCTGATAATTAATTTTGTGCTTATGGTAATGCCTCAGTCCGCCGCTGAACAGCTGCATGGCAGATCAATGGGCGGCGGGATCCATGCGCGGCTGAAATCGAACCAGCCCAGCGTATTCAGTTCAATCCCTTCAACGCCCGGCGGCGCGTAGATTTGATAGCGATAATTGAACAGTGGCAGCAGGATGCCGCCCGTCATCAGCTGATGATAAAGCTGATGCAGCGAGCGGGCACGGGTTTCGTCGTCAGCAATTTGCTGGATAGCCAGCAGTTGCGCCTGAATCTCTTCGCCCTGCAGTGTGGGCCACAGCGGCTGCCATAGCGGGTCAGTCTGCAACCAACTGGCCAGCGTAAAGACCGGCGCATCACCAATCAGTCTGTCGCCCATCACGATATCTGCCTCATCAAGCGGGTCGATGCCGTGCCAGTTTTTTACCGGATGAAAAACTACCTTCAGGGTGCAGCCGTGCTGTTTTAACAGTGCAACCAGCGCCTGTGACATCTGGTGCAGCTCAACCGGCAACTGATAATGCAGCGTCAGGGTTGCCGGTAAGGGAACCCTGACAGCATCAATCAGCGGCACACTCCAGCCAGGTAATAGCTCTTTACTGGGAGTGATGAGTCCCTCATCCAGAGGCAACCGGCTGACAATGCCGCTTTGCTGGATCAGCTGGAAAAGCGTGCGCGCCTGATCAGGGGTAAATCCGGCTCGCGGCCGGCAGACCAGATAACAGAAGCCGAGGCTGATACTGCTGCTGACCGGTTGCAGCGTCCTGAGCTCTGTGGCATCGCCTATCGCAATCTGCACCGGATGACGACAGCTGCTGCCGAGAGCGGGATCAAACAGCTGAGGGGTAATCCAGTACTCCACCGCCTGCAGCAGAGGACGCTGCAGATGCCAGCGCGCGTGACTTTCAATCCTCACCAGCTCGGCGCTGAAGTGCCTGAGTTTCCACGGCCCGCTGCCCGTGACGGGATCGATGGGATGGGGCAGCAGGCACAACAAGTGGGCGAGCCGATGGGGCAGCCAGAAATCAGGGCGGCGCAGTACGAAACGCACCGCAAGCGGATGGGGCGCATCCACGCTGACCACATCGGCCAGCAACACACTGACGCGCGTATCCCGCAACAGCTGGCGGAATTGCGCCACCAGTTGTGCGGCCTGCAGAGGCTCGTCGTTGTGCCACATCAGCTGAGGCCGTAACCAGAATAACCAGCCAGATGACGCCTCGTCATATTGCCAGTGATGCGCCAGATCGCCGACCGGCTCATCCTGCTCAAAGCGGGTCAGACCGGAATAGATCTGGCGAGCCAGGTGCTGCTCGGCCCGACCGGTAATCTGGCGCGGCTCTGTGCTCTCCATCGGACGATAGTAGGGGATGCGCAGAACCGGCGTATCGTTCTGCCACTGTCCACCCATTAATGGCCGCAGCATATTGATCAGCCTTTCCGGCGGCAGATCCAGCAGCTGCAAGGCCTCAGCGGCGTCTCCGGCGTCGAGCTGTTGTTGCAGCAACTGCTGCCGTAATTGTTCAGGTGAGCGCAGAAACACTATCTGTCCCTGTTTGCCACGGCCAGGCTCGCCGCGCCAGCTGAGCCAGCCTGCATGCTGCCACTGTGACAGCAACGTGCGCAGATGACGCTCGCTGCAGATACAGTGGCGGGCCATCTCCGCCACGCAGGTTTGCTGTGGGGCGCCCTGACTCTGCTGCCACAGACGCTGGAACTGATTAAGACGGTTAAGCTGGCGCATGTTAAACCCGGAACAGTTTTTTAAAAGTATTCACTATTAGTTCCGCAATTAACAGGCAATAGTGGAGTTCATCTTTCAGCAGGAGGTAAATCATGGTGCGTTTAGCCGCGTTCGATATGGATGGCACATTATTGCTGCCGGATCATCAGCTGGGTCAGCAGACGCTGGATAGCCTGCAGGCGTTGCATCTGCGTGGCGTTAATCTGGCGCTAGCGACGGGCCGCCATCTGCTGGAGATGCAGATCTTACGGGAAAAAATGACACTGCCCGCGTGGCTGATTACCGGTAATGGTACCCGTGTACACGACAGGCAGGGCAATCTGATCTTTGCGCGTGATCTGCCCTCTGCGGTCGCCGAAGAGGTGATCCACCGCCGCTGGGATACGCCCGCCACCCTGCATGTTTTCAACAATCAGGGGTGGTTTACCGATCACCCACAGCCTGAACTGCTGGTGGCCCATCAGATCAGCGGATTTGGCTATCAGCTGTGCGATCTTAAAAGGTTGCCCGCGCATCAGGTGACAAAAATCTGCTTTATCGATCAGCATCAGCGCCTCTGTCAGCTAAAAACAGAGCTGGATGCCGCACTGGGCGAGCAGGCTAACATCTGCTTCTCTGCCGTGGATTGTCTGGAGGTGTTACCCGCCAGCTGCAATAAAGGCAGCGCGCTGGCACTGTTATGTGACCATCTGTCGCTGACCATGGCGGAGTGTATGGCGTTTGGTGACGCGATGAACGATCGCGAGATGCTGGCGCAGGCCGGACAGGGTTTTATCATGGGCAATGCGATGGCGCAGCTGAAAGCCGCGCTACCGCATCTGCCGGTATTAGGGCATTGCGAGACACAGGCGGTGTCTCACTATTTAAATCACTGGCTGGCAACACCCGACCTCGCGTATTCCCCCGAATGCTGAGGATTGCCGTGAACCGGACAGGATGTCCGGTTTTTTATTCCAGCTCGCGCTGCCATGGCGTGATATCGCCAATATGTTTTGCCACCCACTCAGGCTGATAGTAGCTATCGGGATAACGTTCGCCGCTGTCGCACAGCAGTGTCACCAGTGCTCCCTGCTGATTCGCTGCCCGTAGGCGTTTTGCCACCTGCATCATGCCCCAGAAATTGGTGCCGGTAGAGGCGCCAGGCTTGCGTCCCAGAATCTTTTCCAGTTTCAGCATGGCGGCCAGCGTTGCACCATCCGGCACTTTGATCATTTCGTCGATCACGTCAGGCATAAACGACGGCTCCACTCGCGGACGGCCAATTCCTTCGATCATGCTGCCGCGCGCGCTGGTCAGGGTAGCATCACGCTGCTGCCAGTAATCAAAAAACACCGAATGCTGCGGATCAACCACCAGTAGTTTAGTTTCCAGTCCCTGATAACGGATATAGCGGCCCAGCGTGGCTGAGGTGCCGCCGGTGCCCGCACTCATGATTATCGTATGGGGAATCGGATAAGGTTCATGCTCCATCTGACGGAAAATGCTCTCTGCAATATTGTTATTGCCGCGCCAGTCGGTGGCACGTTCAGCATAGGTAAACTGATCCATAAAATGGCCATTGAGCTCCCGCGCCAGCCGTTCAGATTCAGCATAGAGCTGGCAGGGATCTTCAACAAAATGGCACTGTCCGCCATAAAAAGTGATCTGCTCAATTTTACGCTTCGCCGTGCTCGCCGGCATCACCGCAATAAAGGGCAGACCCAGCAGCCTTGCGAAGTACGCCTCAGAAACGGCAGTGCTGCCTGACGAGGCTTCGATAATCGGCGTATCCTGTTTAATCCAGCCGTTGGAGAGGCCGTAGAGGAACAGGGATCGTGCCAGCCGGTGTTTAAGACTGCCACTGGGATGGGTACTTTCATCTTTCATATAGAACCAGATACCGGGAAAGTCCGCCAGATCGAAACGGATCAAATGGGTCTCAGCCGATCGTTGAAAATCAGCGTTAATTTCGTTGATAGCGTGGCGAATCCAGCAGGTGTGCATCTCAGGCGTCCGGTAAAAAAGTGATGCGGCTATTTTATGGCACGTGCAGGAAAAAGAGATTGCACAATTACCGCTAAAATGGCGGTAATGGAGAAAATGATTCTCCCGGAGCCGCGAATGTTAGATAAAACTGACCTTAAATTGCTCTCACTGCTGCAGCATGACTGCACGCTGTCGCTGCAGGCGCTGGCGGATGCCGTCAACCTCACCACCACACCCTGCTGGAAGCGCCTGAAAAAGCTTGAAGATGATGGCATTATTCGCGCACGGGTGGCGTTGCTGGATGGAGATAAAATCGGACTGTCACTGACGGCGTTTATGTTTGTTAAAACGCAGCAGCACAGCCGCGACTGGTATCAGGCATTTGTCTCGGTGGTGAGCAGCATGCCGGAGGTAATGGCCTTTTACCGTATGGCAGGCGAGTATGATTACCTGCTGCGCATTCAGGTGGCCGACATGAAAAGCTATGATGCTTTCTACAAGCGAGTAGTGAATGGGGTGCCCGGCCTGATTGATGTGACATCCAGCTTCGCCATGGAAGAGATTAAATACACCACGGCTTTACCTGTCGCCCCCTGAGGGCCTGAGATTGAGAGCAGCGTTGTGCGATTATTCAGTCAATTAAGTTGGTATTTTCTGCGGGAGTGGCGGCGCTATCTGGGCGCGGTCCTCCTGCTGATTGTTATTGCTATTCTGCAGCTGCTGCCACCGCATGTGGTCGGGGTGATTGTCGATGGCGTGACGCGTGACAACATGAGCACCAGCCGCATCATGATGTGGATTGGGATCATGCTGGCAACGGCGGTGGTGGTCTATCTGCTGCGCTATGTCTGGCGCGTGCTGCTGTTTGGTGCCTCCTACCAGCTGGCGGTTGAGCTGCGCGAAGATTTCTATCGCCAGCTGAGTCGTCAGCAACCGGCATTTTATCTGCGTCACCGCACCGGCGACCTGATTGCGCGCGCCACCAACGACGTGGATCGGGTGGTGTTTGCTGCCGGGGAAGGAGTACTGACGCTGGTCGACTCGCTGGTCATGGGCTGCGTGGTGCTGCTGGTAATGAGCACGCAGATCAGCTGGCAGCTGACGCTGCTTGCGCTGGTGCCGATGCCCATTATGGCCATCGTGATCCATCGCTACGGTAATCAACTGCACCATCGCTTTAAGCTGGCACAGGCCGCCTTCTCCAGTCTCAACGATCAGACGCAGGAGAGCCTGACCAGCATCCGGATGATTAAATCCTTTGGCCTTGAACAGCATCAGTCGCAGCAATTTTCCGATATCGCCCGCGATACCGGTGAAAAAAACCTGCGCGTGGCGCGGGTCGATGCCCGTTTCGATCCCACTATCTATATCGCTATCGGCTTCTCAAACCTGCTGGCGATTGGTGGCGGCAGCTGGCTGGTCTGGCATGGAGAGATGACGCTGGGGCAGCTCACCAGCTTTGTGATGTATCTCGGCCTGATGATCTGGCCGATGCTGGCGCTGGCGTGGATGTTTAATATTGTTGAACGCGGCAGCGCCGCCTGGAGCCGTATCGGCGCGCTGCTGGCGGAAGCACCAGCGGTGGAAGATGGCGATAAGTCACTGCCATCTGAACCGGGCACGCTGCAGGTCGCGATTCGTGCCTTTAACTATCCGGCCAGCGTGGGTCCGGTCTTAAGCGATGTCAGCTTCCAGCTGAAACCCGGCGAGATGCTGGGGCTGTGCGGACCAACCGGCAGTGGCAAAAGTACGCTGCTTAGCCTGATTCAGCGCCACTTTGATATTCAGCAGGGCGACATCCGTTATCACCAGATCCCGCTGCCGCAGTTGCGGCTGGATAGCTGGCGCAGCCGTCTGGCCGTGGTCAGCCAGACACCGTTCCTGTTCTCAGACAGCGTGGCGAACAATATTGCGCTGGGGAAACCGGGCGCAACCCAGCAGGAGATTGAGCATGCCGCCACGCTGGCCTGCGTTCATGACGATATCCTGCGTCTGCCGCAGGGCTATGAAACGGAAGTCGGGGAGCGCGGTGTGATGCTGTCGGGTGGACAGAAGCAGCGTCTTTCGATTGCCCGGGCGCTGCTGCTGAATGCGGAAATCCTGATTCTGGACGACGCGCTTTCCGCGGTGGATGGCCGTACCGAACACGAAATCCTGCATAACCTGCGCATCTGGGGGCAGGGACGCACGCTGATTATCAGCGCGCACCGCTTATCGGCACTGACGGAAGCCAGTGAAATCCTGGTCCTGCAGCAGGGCAGAGTGGCGCAGCGGGGCGACCACGATGCGCTGACCGGCAGTGCTGGCTGGTATCGGGACATGTACCGTTACCAGCAACTGGAAGCGGCGCTGGATGATGATGAAAATGAGAAAGGAGTGCCGCATGGCTAAGTCTGCACGCTTGTGGCCTACCCTGAAGCGTCTGCTGAGCTACGGTAAGCCGTGGCGTAAATCCCTGTCGCTGGCGGTAGGGATGCTGTGGATCGCTGCCGCGGCGGAAGTGACCGGACCGGTTCTGGTCAGCTACTTTATCGATAACCTGGTGGCGAAACATCAGATGCCCTGGGGAGTGGTCGCCGGACTGGTGGTCAGTTTTATCCTGCTTCAGCTGCTGGCCGCCGGGCTGCACTACTGGCAGGCGCTGTTGTTTAACCGAGCCGCTATCGGCGTGGTACAGCGGTTACGCAGTGACGTGATGAATGCCGCACTCTGTCAGCCGCTGAGTGCCTTTGATACCCAGCCGGTCGGGCAGATTATTTCACGCGTGACTAACGACACCGAAGTCATCCGCGATCTCTACGTCACGGTGGTTTCAACCGTGTTGCGCAGTGCCGCACTGGTCGGCGCTATGATGGTGGCGATGTTCAGCCTTGACTGGCGCATGGCGCTGGTGGCGATGATGATCTTCCCGCTGGTACTGGTGGTGATGTTCATCTATCAGCGTTACAGCACGCCCATTGCCCGTCGGGTTCGCAGCTATCTGGCAGACATCAATAATGGCTTTAACGAAGTCATCAGCGGTATGAGCGTGATCCAGCAGTTTCGTCAGCAGGCGCGATTTGGTGAGCGAATGGGCGAAGCAAGCCGCTCTCACTATCTGGCGCGAATGGAAACGCTGCGTCTGGATGGTTTTCTGCTGCGTCCGCTGTTGAGTCTGTTTTCAGCGATGGTGTTGTGTGGGCTGCTGATCCTGTTTAGTTTCTCGATGCCTGGCGTGTTTGAAGTGGGGGTACTCTATGCCTTTATTACCTATCTGGGGCGTCTGAATGAGCCGCTGATTGAGCTGACCACTCAGCAATCGATGCTGCAGCAGGCGGTAGTTTCAGGTGAGCGTATTTTCGAACTGATGGATGCCGCACAGCAGCAGTATGGTGCCGATCAGCAACCGCTGGCTTCAGGTCGTATCACCCTGAACAATCTGAGCTTTGCCTACCGTGAAAACCGCGATGTGCTCAGTGATATCAATCTTGAGGTTGCCCCACGCGAGTTTGTGGCGCTGGTGGGACATACCGGCAGCGGTAAAAGCACGCTGGCGAACCTGTTAATGGGTTACTACCCGGTAACGCGTGGCGAGATCCGCATTGATGATCGACCTATCAGCAACCTGAGCCATGCCGTGCTGCGGCGCGGTATTGCGATGGTGCAACAGGATCCGGTGGTGCTGGCCGATACGCTGCTGGCGAATGTGCGGCTGGGACGCGACATCAGCGAAGAGGCCGTCTGGACGGTGCTGGAACAGGTGCAGCTGGCTCCGCTGGCGCATGCGTTGCCGGAGGGAATACATACCCGGCTGGGCGAGCAGGGCAATAATCTGTCGGTCGGGCAGAAACAGCTGCTGGCACTGGCCCGGGTGCTGGTTGATTTGCCGCAGATACTGATCCTCGACGAAGCGACGGCCAATATTGATTCCGGCACCGAGCAGGCTATTCAGCAGACGCTTGAGACGCTGCGCCAGCACAGCACGCTGGTGGTGATTGCTCACCGCCTCTCAACGATTATTGAAGCAGACAAGATTCTGGTGCTGCATCGTGGTCGTGTGGTTGAGCAGGGTACGCATCAGCAACTGCTGGCGATGCAGGGACGTTACTGGCAGATGTATCAGCTGCAGCAGGCAGGTGAAGATCTGGTATCGGGCGTCGCTGTAACAACTGAAGGCTGAGTTGCACCTTTTTTGCGCACCTTTATCAGATTAATCTGTATAAATGCACTCCTTTGACGCCTGAAGCACCAAAGGAGTGCAGCCCTCCGCTGCAATTACCCCTGTTCGGCCTCTCTGTTTCCCATCCTCTTTAAAGCATCCCTTGTCGCGTCTCGCCTGAACAACGTATTACCGTCATTTTCACACTCTGGCACAGGCTTTGCTTATATCCCTGCGTGTCCGTAAACGTTACCTATTTACTCGCTGGAGGGGATCCAATGAAGCTGGTTACCGTCGTAATTAAGCCATTCAAGCTGGAGGATGTACGTGAAGCTTTATCCTCTATCGGCATTCAGGGACTGACCGTCTCCGAAGTGAAAGGTTTTGGCCGTCAGAAGGGCCATGCAGAGCTTTATCGTGGCGCAGAGTACAGCGTGAACTTCCTGCCTAAGGTCAAAATTGATATCGCTATTGCCGACGATCAGTTAGACGAAGTGGTGGATGTCATCAGTAAAGCGGCTTACACCGGCAAAATTGGCGACGGTAAAATTTTCGTGGCTGAACTGCAGCGCGTCATCCGTATTCGTACCGGCGAGACCGACGAAGCCGCTCTGTAATAAAGACTCAGTACTGTGATGGGATGGAATAAAAATGAATAAAATTTTCGCTAAGTTGGGCCTCACCAGCCTGGCACTGTTACCCTCACTCGCGATGGCTGCGCCTGCCGTTGCGGACAAGGCTGATAACGCATTTATGATGATTTGCACCGCGCTGGTGCTGTTTATGTCAATTCCAGGTATCGCGCTGTTTTACGGTGGTTTGATTCGCGGTAAAAACGTGCTGTCGATGCTGACCCAGGTTGCCGTCACCTTCTCACTGGTCTGCGTATTGTGGATGGTTTACGGCTATTCACTGGCGTTCAGTGAAGGCAACGCCTTCTTTGGCAGCTTTAACTGGGTGATGCTGAAAAACATTCAGCTGACCGCCGTCATGGGCAGCTTCTATCAATATATTCACGTCGCGTTCCAGGCCTCGTTTGCCTGTATCACGGTGGGCCTGATTGTCGGTGCTATCGCAGAACGCATCCGTTTCTCTGCCGTACTGATTTTTGTCGGCGTCTGGCTGACCCTGGCTTACCTGCCTATCGCGCACATGGTGTGGGCTGGCGGTTTCCTGGCACAGGATGGCGCGCTGGACTTTGCTGGCGGCACCGTGGTGCATATTAACGCCGCTGTCGCCGGTCTGGTGGGCGCTTATCTGGTGGGCAAACGTGCCGGCTTTGGTAAAGAGGCTTTCAAACCACACAACCTGCCAATGGTATTCACCGGCACCGCCATTCTGTATGTCGGCTGGTTCGGTTTCAACGCCGGTTCTGCTTCTGCAGCAAACGAAATCGCGGCGCTGGCCTTCCTGAACACCGTTGTCGCCACAGCGGGCGCCGTGTTGTCATGGACCTTTGGCGAGTGGGCGGTACGTGGTAAGCCTTCGCTGCTGGGTGCCTGTTCAGGCTTTATTGCCGGGCTGGTAGCGATTACGCCTGCCTGTGGTTATGTCGGCGTCGGCGGTGCATTAATTATCGGCCTGGTTGGCGGACTGGCGGGACTGTGGGGCGTGACCACCCTGAAAAAATGGCTGCGCGTGGATGATCCCTGCGATGTGTTCGGCGTGCATGGTGTGTGCGGCATTGTCGGCTGTATCCTGACTGGCGTGTTTGCCTCCTCTTCACTGGGCGGCGTAGGCTACGCAGAGGGGGTCACCATGGGCCATCAGGTCTGGGTACAGCTCTTCAGCGTGGGCCTGACTATCGTCTGGTCGGGCGTTGTCGCCTTCATCGGCTTCAAGCTGGCTGATTTGATTGTCGGTCTGCGCGTTCCGGAAGAGCATGAGCGTGAAGGTCTGGATGTAAACAGCCACGGCGAGAATGCTTATAACCAGTAACGGATGGGCAGTGAAAAGATCAACCGGGGGCGAGGAATCGCCCCCTTTTTTTTATTCGCTGCGCTGACGCATCACCCCTTCCTGAACCGTTGAGGCCACCAGCACACCCTGCTGATTGTAGAACTCGCCCCGGACAAAACCCCGTGCGCCTGACGCCGAAGTACTGACTACGCTATAGAGCAGCCATTCACTGAAGTCGAACGGGCGGTGGAACCACATTGAGTGGTCGATAGTGGCGACCTGCATGTCCGGCTCTAAAAAGCCTTTGCCGTGCGGCTGGAGCGCGACCGGCAGGAAATTGAGATCGGAAGCATAGCCGAGCAGATACTGATGGATACGTAAGTCGTCGGGCAGTGGGCCGGTGGCACGGATCCAGACCTGGCGTTCAGGCTTATCCACATGGCCCCGGAGAGGATTGTGAATCTGTACCGGGCGGATCTCCAGCGGACGCTCGGCAATGAATTTTTCACGTAGCTTTTCTGGCAGCAGATGCGCCATTTTCTGCGCCATCGCCTGTTCAGTTAACAGATTCTCTGGCCCCGCCACCTGTGGCATCGGATTCTGATGTTCAAAGCCGCTTTCCGGTGACTGGAACGAGGCGGTCATATAAAAAATCGGCTGCCCATTCTGAATGGCACTGACCCTACGTGCGCTGAAACTTTTGCCATCACGCAACGTTTCAACATCGTAAATAATCGCTTTCTGACTATCGCCGGGCCGCAAAAAATAGCTGTGAAAAGAGTGAATAATGCGATCTTCAGCCACAGTTTGCTTTGCGGCATACAGCGCCTGACCCACCACCTGACCGCCAAACACCTGACGAAGGCCAATATCTTCGCTCTGGCCGCGATATAAACCCTCTTCCAGTTTTTCCAGATTTAATAAATTCAGCAGATTTTGCAGTGCCTGACTCATGGCGCGTTCCTCAATATAGTGACCTGCTCAGTGTGAAAGATCGGACCAGTTGACGTCAATCAGACTTTCTCCATTGTCGGTGCCAGGCAAAATTTCATTTTTGTGCCAACATTAAGGACATACGGCGAGTGAAGCGCTGTAAGCAGGATTCGCTGCCGACAATCATTTTGATCAAATGGAGACGACATCAATGAAACTCAGGCATGTGTTCAGTGGAGTAGTTATGGCGGTTGCTGTTGTAGGATGCGCCGACAAGAGTAAACCCGTGCCAACGCCAACTCTGGGTTCTGCGGTTGCAGGACAGACGGCGGCGATTGCGCAGCCTAACGTAAGTGGTTCAGTCTTTATCCGCCAGCGCATTGCGCTGCCGCCGGATGCGGTATTAACCGTGACGCTCTCTGATGCGTCCGTCGCCGATGCACCCTCAAAAGTGCTGTCGCAGCGCGTGGTGCGAACCGAAGGCAAACAGGCACCGTTCCAGTTCGTGCTGCCGTTTAACCCAGCCGACATCAAGCCTGATGCACGCATTCTGTTAAGCGCAGCCATCTCAATCGACGGTAAGCTGGCCTTTATCACTGAAGGCGTGAAGCCAGTGATTAACCAGGGTGGCACCAAAGCAGAGCTGCTGCTGGTACCGGTACCGTCTATGGCGATGCCAACCCAGCCGGGCGCAGCGACCACCGTTCCTTCGACCTCACCGACTCAGGTGACGCCGTCTGCTGCGGTTCCTGCTCCAACCCGTCTGTAAACTCATTTCGGGGCGACATTGTCGCCCTTTTTACCCTGTCTAAAATCGCCAGCGATAAGCCTCGAGATCGAGCTGTCCGTCGTCACTCACCTCTATACCTTCCGCCTCCAGTGCATCCCGCTGCCGCAACAGACGGTCACCCTGAAGAGAAATTGTGCCGTGTCGGTTTACGACGCGATGCCAGGGAAGGGTAGTGCCCTCGGGTAAGCGGCTCAGCACGCCACCGACCTGACGCGCCGCGCGCGGAGAACCGGCCAGTAGCGCCACATCGCCATAGGTGGTGACGCGGCCAGCCGGAATAGCGGCAACAATTTGCCAGATGCGTTGCTGGAAAGTGTCTGGCTGATTCATGTACTTATTTCATCAGGAAAAAGGGTTTTAACTTTAGCACGGGGAAAAGGCGGAGAAAGCGTAAAAGCGGTGGTTGTTCAAGAAAACAACGGTTGTCCCGACTACGCTTGCAATTGCCACCTCCTTCCCAGATAATGCCCCCGCTCTCGTAAAGAGGGCTTGTCAATGGGGGCCCTGTTGGTTCTCCCGCAATGCTAGCTTGTGAACTCGGTCAGATCCGGAAGGAAGCAGCCGTAGCAGGTGACGCGTGTGCCGGGATGTAGCTGGCAGGGCCCCCACCACTTTCTCCCTTCGATATTCTCCCCCTAAGCTGCAGACAGGCAAAACCCGCCTGGGCCGATCCTTTGCCGGCAGGCAGGATTATCCGGTACTTTATTGGGGTAAAACTGAGCCGTAAGCGATCAGATTAACGGACAAATTTCCATACTGAACCCGGGACTTTATCGTAGAGCTTGTTCATCGTCAGTTCCGCCAGGCGATGGTCAGCTGCTGAGTAAAATACCGCTAATTCATCTTCCGGTAATTCATACTTATTTTTTTCAATCACCCTTTCCAGGGTATCAAGAGAGCGGCAGCGCCGCAGTCGCATCAAATAATCGGTTTTAGTCAGGGTTTTGTTCATAAATAAACCGTTCTCATGTCTTTACTATAATGAATGGCTCGGTTGCTGGAGAAAAGCGCACTCTTCAGTGAACAGATTAAATAAGCGTTTTGCTGAACGTTGCCACCGCTGAAGATCCGGACTATTGACACCATAATTGCTGAATAGCATAAAAGTATCATCAAGATATTCATCGATTTGCGAAATCAGCGCTTCATCTTCAACGTGCTTAATTTTGTAATTCATGGTGAAAGAGGCGATATGCTCAATCAAATCGTTAAGCTGTAGATTGCTTTCAGAAGTGGGATCATTAACCCAGCCATGATGGCTGTCGGTTAATGTTGCCATGCTGTCGTCAAACAGACTCTCACAAAGGTATTTAAGCTGGGCAATATCATGCCGTTTCGGTGAGTATTCGTCCATCTTTTTCCCCTCCATAGCTAGCACAGTTGCCGCAGGGCGGCGAGAGAAGATCACGCGGCCAGGAAGCGATTATTCGGACAGTTATTAAACGGGATACCTTAAAGATAGTGTAAAACCATTAGTTCTGCTCACCTCCATTACTAAATATTACAATTCATCGCCAGGGGAGGGTTGCTCATTGTCGATCACATCAAACTCAAGTGCACCGGGCTTAATGTGAAAGTTTACCTGTTCTGACTGCGTCACGGTTTCATTTAGATCCAGGCAGGGACTAAATAAATTCCAGTCAAAATCGTAAAGTAATTTAAAACTATTCAGATCCTGGTATTCAACCGAAATGATTTTTAAACTGCCTGGAACTAACCGGGCATTTTGTGAGTACCAGCGTAAATCCCCTACCAGCAAATCGGTTATTTTGAGAATATTCCGCTGAACAATCTCTGCTATTTTTGCGCAGTCCGATTCACCCGCAGCAATATCACATTCAATACGTGACAGCATATCTGTTCCACTTATAACCGTTAATAAACCTATCATTGGTTTTCTGCAACTGGTTTGCAAGCCAGTTGAGCACAAAACTCTCAGTTTCTGAGATTTGCCAGACGCAGCCGCAGGCCTTATCGCCAGCGCGGGTCTGCCAGTGCGTGCAGCTGATATTTATCTTTTGATACACAATCCCACATTCAACAGAGAGCAACATCAGGTATCTTTACTGTTATGTTATAACATCATGGTGAAGTAATGCGTCAGAGTGGACTACTTATGTCACTGGGCGGGCGGCTGGGAGTAGCACTGCTATTTATCACGCTGCTTGCTGTGGCAATAAAATGGGGGATCAGCGCATGATCCTGTTTAACGCGCTTCGCGCGGGCTACCAGGGACAGGTTGTGACCCCGGCTATTACCGGCCAGCTCGCAGCAGGCTCGATGACCGCGCTGGTCGGCGCGAACGGTAGCGGCAAATCAACCCTGTTAAAAACCATTGCTGGCTTACTGCCACCGATAGCCGGGCGCTGCGAGCTGCAGGTTGCACGCCGGGATATCGGCTGGTTGCCGCAGCGCACCGAACTTGAGACCCGCTTTCCCCTGACGGTATTTGAACTGGTCTCTATTGGCTGCTGGCCACGCTGCGGCTGGTTCGGCGGCATTAACCGGATACTGCGTCGGGAGATCTGGCAGGCGCTGGAAGCGGTTCAGATGAGTGATTATGCGGATGCGCAGCCCGCGACGTTATCCGGCGGACAACTGCAGCGGGTATTGTTTGCGCGGCTGATGCTGCAGCGCAGCCAGCTCTGGCTTCTGGATGAGCCTTTTAACGGCATTGACAGCCAGACGGTGACGCTACTGATGTCGATCCTTAAGCAGCAACAGCAGGCCGGAACAACCCTGCTGGTGGTGCTGCACGATCGTCCGCTGGTAGCACGCTACTTCAGTAACGTGATGTCGATGGATGAACGTGAGGTTAACTGCACCTGCCTGCCTGCTTCCTCTCTGGGGAGTCGTGCGCCGTGACCCTGATTCAACCCTTTATTGAGTTTGGTTTTATGCGACGCGCGCTGGTGGCCTGTCTGGCGCTGGCCGTCAGCGCCACGCCGCTCGGGGTATTCCTCTCCCTGCGACGTATGAGCCTGATTGGCGATGCCTTATCACACGCGGTGCTGCCCGGTGCCGCCATTGGCTATCTGATCTCCGGATTGTCACTGGTCGCGATGGGTGTTGGCGGCCTGATCGCTGGTTTAGCCGTGGCGCTGCTCTCTGGCGCGGTCAGTCGCTACACGCCGCTGAAAGAGGATGCCAGTTTCGCCGGCTTCTATCTGGGTTCACTGGCGCTGGGCGTCACGCTGGTTTCATTACGCGGCTCAAGCGTGGATCTGCTGCACGTTCTGTTTGGCTCGCTGCTGGCGGTAGACAACGCAGCGCTGTTGCTGGTGGGCGGCATCGCTGCCTTTACGCTGATTCTGCTGGCGGTGATCTATCGTCCGCTGGTCATCGATGCGTTTGACGGCGACTTCCTGCGTGCGCAGGGAAAATGGAGCGCGCCGCTGGTGCATGGTCTGTTTTTAATGCTGGTGGTGCTGAATCTGGTGGCGGGTTTTCAGGTGCTGGGCACCCTGATGTCGGTGGGTTTAATGATGTTGCCCGCCGCCAGCGCCCGCTTCTGGAGTCGCCATCTCGCCGCGATGCTGGTTATCGCCATTTTCATGGCAATGATTTCGGCGCTGGCCGGGCTGATGCTCTCCTGGCACTTCTCATTGCCGGCGGGTCCCGCTGTGGTGCTGAGCGCCGCCATGCTGTTTTTTTTCTCCATTCTTACAGGGCCGTGCGGCGGAATTTTACGCCGCCATTAATCTTAAGGGGTATCTATGAAAAAATTACCGGTTAGCCTGGCGCTCGCTGCGCTGTTTGCCACGCCTCTGGCGATGGCCAAAACGGTGGATGTCGTGGCCAGCTTTACCGTGCTGGCTGACATCGTTAAGCAGGTCGGCGGCGAGCATGTAAAGGTTAAAAGCCTGGTGGGGCCGAATGGCGATCCTCATACTTTTGAACCGACACCGCAGGACAGTCAGGCGCTGGCGAAGGCCGATCTGGTGTTTGTCAGCGGACTGGGACTGGAAGGGTGGATGGATCGGCTGGTCAGCGCCTCAGGGTATCGCGGTCAGCCCGTTGTCGCTTCAACCGGTATCACCACCCGCAGCATGGAGGAGGAGGGTAAAACCGTTACCGATCCTCACGCCTGGAACAGCATGCAGAACGGCGTTATCTACGCGACCAACGTGATGAATGCGCTGGTCAAAGCCGATCCTGAAGATGCTCCGGCCATTCGTCAGCGTGGACAGAATTACATTCAGCAACTGCAGGCGCTGGATCGCTGGGCAAAAACCGCCTTTGACGCTGTGCCAGCCGATAAGCGTAAAGTGCTGACCAGTCATGATGCGTTTGGTTACTTTGGACAGCGATATGGCGTGACTTTCCTGGCGCCGGTAGGGTTCTCTACTGAGGCGGAAGCGAGTGCCAGCAACGTAGGTAATTTAATCACCCAACTGAAGCAGCAGCACATCAACCGCTATTTCATCGAGAACCAGACCGATCCGCGTCTGGTAAAACAGATTGCCAGCGCCACCGGGGCAGAGCCGGGTGGTGAGCTCTATCCGGAAGCGTTATCCACGGCCTCTGGCCCGGCAGCCACCTATCAGGCGGCTTTTAAACACAACGTGAATGCGATGCTGAAGAGCATGCACTAAGCATAAAAAAGGCCGGGCAAGCCCGGCCAGTCATCACGACACAAACTAGCGTTTTTTCTTTCTTCCCTGTACTGCTTTAAACCGCGGGTTTGATTTACAGATAACGTAAATACGACCTTTGCGGCGGACTACTTTACAATCCCGATGGCGATTTTTTGCTGAACGCAGCGAGCTTAATACCTGCATGATCCTCTCCTCTATTTCTTTCCAAGAAAACGCCCGAAACGCTGGTTAAAGCGCGCGGTGCTGCCCTCTTTGGCAAAATCTTTCTGTTTACCGGTGTAGAACACATGTGAGGCAGACGACACATCCAGGGTGACGTAGGGCAGCGTTTCGCCTTCGAACTCCACGGTGCGATCGGTTTTGATGGTTGATCCGATTTTGAACCAGACATCAGCCGATGTGTCATGGAAAACCACGTGACGATAGTGAGGATGAATATTCGCTTTCATAATGCACACCTATGTAATGTTATACTATAACAATATTATGCGATGCACAGGCCAGGATTGCAACTGTCCGTGAGACAGGAAAAGCAAGGGGACAGGAAAGGAGAAGGGCAGAATCGCAGGCATAAAAAAAGGCCGCTTGCGCGGCCTCAGATGATTTACAGCTTAGTGAGTCTGGTTATGCTCAACCGGATGACTGTTCGCTGATTCTTCTTTTTTCTTGCCAAAGCGGCGGCGTACCACCACAAAGAACACAGGAACGAAGAAGATCGCCAGTATGGTCGCGGTGACCATACCACCGATAACACCGGTACCTACGGCGTTTTGCGAACCGGAACCGGCCCCGGTACTGATCGCCAGCGGCAGTACCCCGAGAATAAACGCCAGTGACGTCATCAGGATAGGACGCAGACGCATACGGCACGCTTCCAGCGCAGCTTCAATCAGCCCTTTACCCTCTTTATCCATCAAATCTTTAGCAAATTCGACGATAAGGATGGCGTTCTTGGTGGAGAGGCCGATGGTTGTCAGTAACCCCACTACGAAGTAGACGTCATTACTCAGGCCACGCAGGGTGGTAAAGATCAGTGCACCAATGACCCCGAGCGGGACAACCAGCATAACCGAGAATGGAATCGACCAGCTCTCGTACAGTGCGGCGAGACACAGGAAGACCACAATCAGCGAGATGGCATAGAGCGCAGGGGCCTGGTTACCTGACAAGCGTTCCTGATAGGACATGCCGGTCCAGTCATAGCCGATACCGGCAGGCAGTTTCGCCGCCAGCTCTTCCATCAGGTCCATTGCCGCACCCGAGCTTTTGCCTGGCGCAGCCTGTCCCAGGATTTCCATCGCAGGCAGACCGTTGTAACGCTCAAGGCGCGGTGAACCATATTGCCATTTCGCTGACGAGAAGGCAGAGAAGGGCACCATGGTTCCGCTGCTGTTGCGCACGTACCATTTACCAATGTCGTCCGGCAGCATGCGGGCGTCCGCTTTACCCATGACGTAAACTTTCTTCACGCGACCGCGGTCAATGAAGTCATTGACGTAGGAACCGCCCCAGGAAGCCGCCAGCGTGGTGTTGATATCACTCAGTGATACGCCCAGCGCCTGTGCTTTCTCCTGATCGATCGTCAGCTTGTACTGCGGCGTATCTTCCATCCCGTTAGGACGGACGCCAACCAGCGTATCAGGATGCTGCGCAATCATGCCGAACAGCTGATTACGCGCTTCCGTCAGCTTATCGTGGCCAAGGTTATTCTGGTCGATCAGCTCAAAGTCGAAGCCGGTCGCGTTACCCAGTTCAATAATGGCTGGCAGGTTGAAAGGAATGACCATTGCATCTTTGATCGCGCCCAGCGCCTGCATGGCACGGCCAGCAATCGCCGGTACTTTCATGTCGCTGCCGGTACGCTCATCCCACGGTTTGAGACTGACGAAGGCGATACCGGTGTTCTGTCCACGACCGGCAAAGCCGAAGCCGTTAACGGTAAACACCGATTTAACCGTGTCTTTCTCCTGGGTCAGGAAGTAATCCGTCACCTGATCCAGCACTTTCTGCGTACGCTCCTGGGTTGCACCAGCAGGCAGCTGCGCCTGAGCCAGCAGCAGACCCTGATCCTCTTCCGGTAAGAATGAGGAGGGCAGTCGCACAAACAGAAACGCCATACCGACCACGATCACCAGATAGATCACCATATAGCGACCCGTACTGCGAACCATGTGGCCCACACCATCCACATAGTGGTTGGTGCTTTTGTCGAACATGCGGTTGAACCAGCCGAAGAAACCGGTGGTTTTACCGTGCTCGCCTTTTTTAATCGGTTTCAGCATGGTGGCACAGAGTGCCGGCGTCAGAATAAAGGCGACCAGCACCGATAGCGCCATTGCCGAAACGATAGTGATGGAGAACTGACGGTAGATAACACCGGTCGAACCACCAAAGAACGCCATCGGAATAAATACGGCAGCCAGCACCAGCGCGATACCGACCAGTGCGCCCTGGATCTGCTCCATAGAACGCTTAGTCGCTTCTTTTGGCGGTAATCCCTCTTCCGCCATTACGCGCTCAACGTTCTCGACCACCACGATGGCGTCATCGACCAGCAAGCCGATGGCCAGCACCATCCCGAACATCGTCAGGGTGTTTATCGAATAGCCAAAAGCGCTGATAACGGCAAACGTACCCAGCAATACCACGGGGACCGCAATGGTAGGAATGAGCGTGGCGCGGAAGTTCTGCAGAAACAGATACATGACCAGGAACACCAGCACGATCGCTTCGATCAGCGTTTTCACCACTTCGAAAATCGAGATCTTAACGAAAGGCGTAGTGTCATACGGATAGACCACTTTCAAACCGGCCGGGAACGTCGGCTGCAATTTGGCCAGTTCTTCTTTCACCGCATTGGCGGTATCCAGCGCATTCGCACCGGTGGCCAGCTTGATACCGATACCGGAAGCAGGCTTGCCGTTATAACGGGCAACGATCTCGTAGTTTTCTGCACCAAGTTCAATCCTTGCCACATCACGCAGACGAACCTGAGAACCATCTTCATTCACTTTCAGCAGGATTTTGCCGAATTCATCGGTAGAGGTGAGACGGGTTTGCGCAATGATCGAGGCGTTAAGCTGCTGTCCCGGAACCGGAGGCGTACCGCCCAACTGACCGGCAGCAACCTGGGTGTTCTGCGTATTCAGGGCGCTGATAACATCAACCGGCGTCAGGTTGTAGTTGTTCAGCTTGTGCGGATCCATCCAGATACGCATCGCGTACTGCGCACCAAATACCTGGGTATCACCCACGCCTTTGGTACGGCTGATCGGGTCTTTGATGGACGATGAAATAAAGTCAGAAATATCATTCTGCGTCATATTGTCATCGTCGCTGATGAAGCCCGCTACCATCAGGAAGCTACTGGAAGATTTCTTAACCTGAATCCCCTGTTGCTGTACTTCCTGCGGTAACAGCGGCGTCGCCAGCTGCAGTTTGTTCTGCACCTGAACCTGCGCGATATCGGCATCTGTTCCTGACTCAAAGGAGATCGTCAGGGTCAGCGTACCGGATGAGTCGCTGCTTGAGGACATATACATCAGTCCATCAATGCCGTTCATATTTTGTTCGATGACCTGGGTCACCGAGTCCTGCAGCGTTTTAGCATCTGCACCAGGGTAGGTGGCCTGAATCTCAATCGCCGGCGGTGCAACATTGGGATATTGCTCAATCGGAAGTTTGAGAATCGATAGCGCACCGACCAGCATAATGATGATGGCGAGCACCCACGCAAAGATGGGCCGATCGATAAAGAACTTAGCCATGAATCAACGGCTCCTGTTATGACGATGACTTGTCAGACTGCGGCTTTGAATCGGGTGCCGCTTTCGCATCGTCTGAGACTTCTTGTGGGGTAACCTGTGCGCCCGGCTTGGCTCGCTGCAGACCCGTGCTGATCACACGTTCACCCGCTTTAACACCGTCGGTGACTAACCACTTGTCGCCAATCGCCTGAGAGGTGGTGACCTGACGAGCTTCCACTTTGTTATCTGCACCTACCACCATGACCGTTGCCTGACCCGTTGGGGTACGGGCTACAGCCTGTTGCGGAACCAGCAACGCATTAGGATTGGTACCTTCATCCAGACGAGCGCGAACAAACATACCCGGTAACAGCGCATGGTTCGGGTTCGGGACAATGGCGCGCAGGGTGATAGAACCCGTGGTTTCATCAACGGTAACGTCAGAGAACTCCAGCGTACCTGTCTGTGGATAGCTGTTGCCGTTCTGCATCAGCAGGGTCACGTTGGCTTTGCCATCGTTCTGCTTCAGCTGACCCGACTCCAGTTCTGAACGTAAGCGCATGAAATCTTCGCTCGACTGGGTGACGTCGACATACATCGGGTCAAGTTGCTGCACAGTGGCCAGAGCGGTGGTTTGTGCGTTTTGTACCAGCGCACCTTCCGTTACTGACGATTTGCCGATGCGGCCACTGATAGGCGAGGTGACTTTGGTATAAGCCAGGTTAATGCGGGCCGTTTCTACATTGGCTTTTGCTACCTGAACCGCAGCATCGTTTTGCGCGGCCGTGGCAACGGCGGTGTCGTAATCCTGCTGACTGATATATTTGGTGCCGAGTAAAGGCTTATAACGTTTGACGGTCAGCTGAGCGATGCGAGCATTGGCCTGCGCCTGAGTTAAATCACCTTTGGCGCTGTCATAGGCGGCCTGATAGGTAGCAGGATCGATCTGATAAAGAGACTGACCCGCTTTGACATCGCTGCCTTCAACAAAGTTACGCTTCAGAATGATACCGGAAACCTGCGGACGGACTTCGGCGACACGATATGCCGAGGTGCGGCCAGGTAATTCAGTCGAGATTTTCAGGGGTTCAGTTTTCAGTGTTACAACCCCCACTGCTGGCGGTTGCTGGGCGGCTTGTTCGGATTTATTGTTGTCACATCCTGTTAACAAAAAGCTGCCTGATAGCATCAGGACGGCCGCCAGAGGCGATAATCCTCTGATTTTATTCATAAATAAACCTCTAGTGTCCGATATCAATTGGTCAATGGATCACAAACTGAAAAACCCATTGCTGTGTCAAGTCGCAGGTCATGCTATGGTACATACATTCGCAAATGTATGTAAACTTACCTGTTTGTAAAAAAAGCCCCTTATGGCACGAAAAACCAAAGCGCAAGCACTTGAAACGCGACATCAAATTCTTGATGCCGCCATTGTTCTGTTTTCGCAGCAGGGCGTTTCAGCCACTTCTCTGGCGGATATTGCAACCGCTGCCAGCGTCACGCGAGGGGCCATCTACTGGCACTTCAAAAATAAAGCCGATGTATTACATGAAATATGGCTTCGTTGTGATGCTGGTCTGGACGATGTGGAACTTGAGTATCAGACAAAATACCCTGGCGATCCACTCTCTGTGTTGCGAGCGATGCTGGTCTATATCTTTGACGCGACAGCAAAGGATCCGCAGCGCCGCGCCTTGATGGAGATCATTTTCCACAAATGTGAATTTGTGGGCGAAATGTCGGCGCTGAAGAATATGCAGCAGAGCTTACTGCTGGAATGCTACGACAAAATTGAAGATGTGCTGCGCCAGTGTATCGAAGCCGGACAACTTCCGGGCAGTCTCAGCACGCGTCAGGCCGCTCTTATCCTGCGCGGTTACGTCAACGGTATGATGGAAAGCTGGCTGTTTGCGCCGGACAGTTTTGATTTAGCCGGAGACGCGCCGACGCTGGTCAATGCCTTTATCGATATGCTGCGCCTCAGTCCGACGCTGACTGCCCACCACTAAGCCGATGGGCGATCACGCTTGTTTTCGAAATCGCGCTGCACCATGGCCAGCGCTGAGAGCACGGTTTCTACTGGCAGTTGATGCTCTTCCAGTAGCTGAATCAGATCAACTGCCAGTTTGACGTCGTCAGGGGCATTTTCCAGTGACATCTCTTCTCCTAAATACGTAGTCGGGCCGCGACCAGCAGCATCACTAATGCACCGAGAATCGCCATGCCCAGTGCGCCGATATGCAGCGTAGCCAGGGTGCCCAGATCAAAATAGGTGGCGATATAGCCGCCAATCAGTGCCCCGATCATCGACAGCGTCAGGGTAGCAACCAGGCCGCCCGGTGGTCCCGGCATCAGCAGACGCTTCAGCAACCCCAGCAGTAAACCGCTTAACAGCCACACAAGTAAAGCCATGGTTCTTCTCCGCGCCGAATCACACCCAGTATAGGAGCGCTTTTGTCACGCTGCGCTTTATTCGCTGCCGCGCAACGAAGAGGCCCATTCGACAGAGCGAATCGCCTGCCGACAGCGTGCCAGTCGCTGCTCTAACGTTTCCAGATCCTGTTTCAGCTGATGCTGTACCGCCAGCGTTTCGGCCAGCGCCAGGCGCTGCTCACGCTGATCGATCATTGCCAGTAAACGCCGTTCAAATTCACGGTACTCCTGATATTTTGCGGCGCGTGGGTTCCTGATGGGCTGTTCGCGTCGGGTACGCAGCTGTTGCGTACTCGCCTCGCGTTGCAGGGCGGCAATCTGATCGACCAGGCGTTCAGCCAGCCACGCACTACGGGCCAGATCGTGGCTGCTGTCGCACAGCCGGGCAAAATTCTGTTCCACTTCCAGCAGGTAATCAGCCAGCCGCGTGCCTTTGGTGCGAAACAGCTGAGTATCAAAACGTGGCAGACGGCAAACCCCATCTGAATGGCAGGCGAGTTCCTGCCGCAGGGCGATAAGGAGCTGTTGCAGGCGCTGTTGTATGGCGATCGCACTCATCGCGTCACGCTCAATTGTGCTAACGTACGCTGATGAGGAAAGAGTTGGGCGGCATTCATGCAACGCATTCTGTTATTAACCCTCGGCTGGCTGGCGATTGTGCTGGGGACGCTGGGCATTGTATTACCTTTATTACCTACCACGCCATTCATGCTGCTGGCGGCCTGGTGTTTTGCCCGTTCATCGCCGCGTTTTCATCACTGGCTGCTGTGGAAATCGCCATTTGGCCGCTATCTGCGTCACTGGCAGCAGCATCGCGCGATGCCGCCAGGGGCTAAAGTACGCGCTATCTGCCTGATAGTCGCCACCTTTAGTCTCTCACTCTTCCTGGTGCATCAGCTCTGGGTACGCATCATGCTGCTGATCATGCTGGCGGCGCTGCTGCTGTTTATGTGGCGTATTCCGGTGGTGGCAGAAGCAGCGGACGCACCGCCGCCGCCGCGATAAAGTTGCATTTAGCCGGTCATTTGCTTAGATTTGGGCGTCTTCGTGCGTGGCTTCCCTTTGTGAATTGACTTCCGCTGAGCCTGTTATCAGGTATTAGCGCTTTTGAAGCTGCGCGAAACAGAATTTTTTACCAGGCGTATCATTATGACCGACACTGCGCAGCAGCTTGAATTCATTAAAAACAGCATTAAAAGCATTCCCGATTATCCTAAGCCAGGCATCCTGTTCCGCGATGTCACCAGCCTGCTGGAAGATCCCAAAGCCTATGCCGCGTCGATTGCGCTGCTGGTTGAGCGTTACCGTAATAAAGGCATCACTAAGGTGGTGGGGACGGAAGCGCGCGGTTTCCTGTTTGGTGCACCGGTGGCGTTAGGCCTCGGCGTCGGTTTTGTTCCGGTGCGTAAGCCCGGCAAACTGCCCCGTGAAGTCTACAGCGAATCCTATGAGCTGGAGTACGGCACCGATAAGCTGGAATTGCACAAAGATGCCATCCAGCCAGGCGATCTGGTGCTGGTGGTTGACGACCTGCTGGCGACCGGCGGGACGATTGAAGCGACCGTTAAACTGATTCGTCGTGCAGGCGGTGAAGTTAAAGACGCGGCTTTCATTATTAATCTGTTCGATCTGACCGGAGAAACGCGTCTTAATGCCATGGGCGTTGAGAGCTACAGCCTGGTTAAATTCCCCGGCCACTAAGCCACTCTTTCGGCCTTGCCATCCGGCGAGGCCGTCACGCCTTCGGCGTCAAGATAACGAGTGCCAGCCAAAAGCGTAGCTGATAGACTACTGCAATCTTATACAGGGGTTGCAGAGCGTCTGCGCTCATCTTTCCATCCAACTTCGTCGAACTCCACATGAGCTATCAGGTACTTGCGCGAAAATGGCGTCCCCAGGCTTTTGCTGATGTTGTCGGTCAGGAACATGTTCTGACGGCGCTGGCGAATGGATTGTCTCTGGGACGCATCCATCATGCTTATCTCTTCTCCGGCACCCGCGGAGTAGGGAAAACCACTATTGCGCGTCTGCTGGCCAAAGGCCTTAACTGCGAAACCGGTATCACTGCCACCCCCTGTGGTCAGTGTGATAACTGCCGTGAAATTGAGCAGGGCCGCTTTGTCGATCTGATTGAGATTGACGCCGCATCGCGTACCAAAGTTGAAGATACCCGCGATCTGCTCGACAACGTGCAGTACGCCCCGGCGCGTGGCCGCTTCAAAGTCTATCTCATCGATGAAGTGCATATGCTGTCGCGTCACAGCTTCAATGCGCTGTTAAAGACGCTGGAAGAGCCCCCTTCACACGTTAAATTCCTGCTGGCGACCACCGATCCGCAGAAACTGCCGGTGACCATTCTCTCGCGCTGCCTGCAGTTCCACCTCAAAGCGCTGGATGTCGATCAAATCCGTCAGCAGCTTGAGCATGTTCTGAAGCAGGAACAGATTGAGAGTGAAACCCGGGCGCTACAGCTGCTGGCGCGGGCTGCCGATGGCAGTATGCGTGATGCGCTGAGCCTTACCGACCAGGCCATTGCCATGGGGCAGGGCGCGGTGACCAGCAGTACGGTCAGCGTCATGCTCGGCACGCTGGACGATGAACAGCCGCTGGGGCTGCTGGAAGCGCTGGTCGACGGTGACGGTCAGCAGGTGATGAGCCTGTTGAGCCAGGCCGCGTCACGGGGTGTGGAATGGGAAGCGCTGCTGGTAGAAATGCTGCGCCTGCTGCACCAGATTGCGATGGTGCAATTGCTGCCGACCTCGCTTAATGACGATGATGAGAGTAACGCACTTCGCTTGCGTGAACTGGCGCGGGTGGTGCCGCCCGCCGATCTGCAACTCTATTATCAGACCCTGTTGATGGGCCGCAAGGATCTGCCTATTGCGCCCGATCGTCGCATGGGTGTGGAGATGACGCTGCTGCGTGCACTGGCGTTTCATCCTAAAGCTGCCGTGGCTGAACCCATTGCGCGTCCCGCATTAACTCAGCAGACGGCGCCTGTCGCCCCTGCGCAGACATCACCGGCAGCATCCGGCCCATCGTCGTTAGCACGGCAACCGGCAGCACAGCCAGCCTCACCGTCACCTGCCGCTACGCCGCCGTCGCACACCGCGTCGCCCGTCGCGCAGCAGACTCAACAGCAGATGCCGGAGCAGACGCAGCAGCAGGTTGCCGCTCAGCCGCAGATGGCCGCGCCCGATGCTGCACCGCAGCATTCGCTGTCGCCAGATGCCACACCTGATACCGCACTTTCCAGTTCCACCAGTCAGCTCCTGCAGGCGCGCACTCAGTTGTTGCGTCAGGGAGCGAACAAGCCAAAAAAGCGTGAGCCGGCAGCGCCAGGTGCGCGGCCGGCCAACTCCGCGCTGGAGCGGCTGGCCTCGGTCACCGAGCGCAGTCAGCAGCGTATCCGCGATCGCGAGCCTGCCGCCCCGGTAAAAGAGGAAGCGTACCGCTGGAAAGCGGTTAATCAGCCGGTGGAAGTGGCGGAGCCGGTGGCGACACCAAAGGCCTTGCGTTCTGCGCTGGAGCATGAGAAAACCCCTGAGCTGGCGGCGCGTCTGGCCGAAGAAGCGCAGCAGCGCGATCCCTGGGCCGCAGAGATTGCGATCCTGCCGCTGCCGAAACTGGTGCAGCAGCTGGCGTTAAATGCCTGGAAAGAGACCACCGAAACTGGGGTCTGCCTGCATTTGCGTAGCAGCCAGCGTCACCTTAATTCACCGTCGGCGCAGCAGGTATTAAGCGATGCGCTGAGTCAGCATGCCGGGCAGAGAGTTGAACTCTCGGTAGTTGAAGACGATAATTCATCGGTGTTGACGCCACTTGAATGGCGTCAGGCCATTTACGAAGAGAAACTGGCGCAGGCGCGTCAGTCGATCACCTGTGATACCCACATTCAGACGCTGCAGCGCTTTTTTGATGCCGATCTGGATGAGGAGAGTATCCGACCTGTTTGAACACGCTGCTGCTATCTTAACGATAGCGTTGTAGCCTCAGCTGAGAGAGAAAACTATGTTTGGTGGTAAAGGCGGATTGGGCAACCTGATGAAACAGGCCCAGCAGATGCAGGACAAAATGGCCAAGGTTCAGGAAGAGATTGCCGCGATTGAAGTGACCGGTGAGTCTGGTGCTGGCCTGGTAAAAGTCACCATTAACGGCGCGCACAACTGCCGTCGCGTGGAAGTCGATCCCAGCCTGCTGGAAGATGACAAAGATATGCTGGAAGATCTGATTGCAGCCGCGTTCAACGATGCGGCACGTCGCATTGATGAAACCCAGAAAGAGAAGATGGCTTCTGTCTCTTCAGGCATGCAGCTGCCACCAGGCTTTAAGATGCCGTTCTGATGCAAACCAGTCCACTGCTTGAATCTTTGATGGAGTCGCTGCGCTGTCTGCCTGGCGTTGGGCCGAAGTCGGCGCAGCGCATGGCGTTTCAGCTGCTGCAGCGCGATCGCAGCGGTGGCATGCGGCTGGCGCAGGCGCTGACCCGGGCGATGTCGGAGATCGGACACTGCGCCGATTGCCGGACATTTACCGAGCAGGAAATTTGCACCATCTGCGCCAATCCACGGCGTCAGCAGAATGGTCAAATCTGCGTGGTGGAAAGCCCGGCGGATATTCACGCCATTGAGCAAACCGGCCAGTTTGGCGGTCGCTACTTTGTGCTGATGGGACATCTCTCGCCGCTCGACGGCATCGGTCCGGCTGATATTGGCCTGGATCGTCTGGAGCAGCGACTGGAGAGTGAAACCCTGCAGGAAGTGATCCTCGCCACCAACCCGACGGTGGAAGGCGAGGCGACCGCGAACTATATCGCGGAACTCTGTGGTCAGTATGGCGTCGACGCCAGCCGTATCGCGCACGGCGTGCCGGTGGGCGGTGAGCTGGAGAT
This sequence comes from Pantoea sp. Fr-CA_6, assembly GCF_024520895.1. NCBI lineage: Bacteria > Pseudomonadati > Pseudomonadota > Gammaproteobacteria > Enterobacterales > Erwiniaceae > Pantoea > Pantoea sp. Fr-CA_6. The sequence goes on from NZ_JALNPO010000002.1 coordinate 91,248, forward strand.
GGTTGATGGCACCACGCTGTCCCATTCACTGGCGGGCCGCCAGAAGTTTAAATTTTAATCACTTGCCGGTGTTGTGACAGACACCGGCTTGAAAATCTCCCTGTCACCCCCACATCAACCTCAACGTTTGTTCAACCTGTTTTGTTGAGGTAGCAATGACCATGAAAGGACAAGAGACCCGTGGCTTTCAGTCGGAAGTAAAACAACTTCTGCACCTGATGATCCATTCTCTCTATTCAAACAAAGAAATTTTCCTGCGTGAGCTGATCTCCAACGCCTCGGATGCGGCAGACAAACTGCGCTTCCGTGCCCTGTCAGATTCCAGCCTGTATGAAGGTGATGGCGAGCTGCACGTTCGTCTCTCTGTTGATAAGGACAACCGTACCATTACGCTCAGCGACAACGGTATCGGTATGCGTCGCGATGAGGTCATTGAGAACCTCGGGACTATCGCCAAGTCAGGCACCAAATCTTTCCTTGAATCCCTGGGCTCCGATCAGGCGAAAGATAGCCAGCTGATCGGTCAGTTCGGTGTCGGTTTCTATTCTGCATTCATCGTGGCTGATAAAGTCACGGTGCGTACCCGTGCCGCGGGCGCGTCAGCCGAAGAAGGCGTGTTCTGGGAATCCGCAGGCGAGGGCGAATATACCCTGGCTGAAATTGAGAAAGCCGATCGCGGTACCGAGATCACCCTGCATCTGCGCGAAGGTGAGGATGAGTTCCTGGATGCATGGCGCGTGCGCAACATCATCAGCAAATATTCCGATCACATCGCACTGCCGGTTGAGATCGAAAGCAAAGATGAAGAAGGCGAAGGGACACACTGGGAGAAGATTAACAAAGCCCAGGCGCTGTGGACCCGCAACAAATCTGAGATCAGCGACGAAGAGTACAACGAGTTCTACAAGCATATCGCCCACGATTACAGCGATCCGGTCGCCTGGAGCCACAATCGGGTGGAAGGTAAGCAGGAATATACCAGCCTGCTCTACATTCCGGCGCGTGCGCCATTCGATATGTGGAACCGCGATCAGAAACATGGCCTGAAACTCTACGTACAGCGCGTCTTTATCATGGATGACGCTGAGCAGTTTATGCCGAACTATCTGCGCTTTGTGCGTGGCCTGATTGACTCCAACGATCTGCCGCTGAACGTCTCCCGTGAGATCCTGCAGGATAGCCGCGTGACCCAGAGTCTGCGCGCTGCGCTGACGAAGCGTACCCTGCAGATGCTGGAAAAACTGGCGAAAGATGACAACGAGAAATATCAGACCTTCTGGAATGAGTTCGGTCTGGTGCTGAAAGAGGGCCCGGCGGAAGATCACGCTAACCAGGAGACGATCGCTAAGCTACTGCGTTTCGCCACCACCCAGAGCGAAGGTTCGGCACAGACCATTTCGCTGGAAGATTACGTCAGCCGCATGGTGGAAGGTCAGGAGAAGATTTACTACATCACCGCTGACAGCTATGCCGCCGCGAAGAGCAGCCCGCATCTGGAACTGTTCCGCAAAAAAGGCATTGAGGTGCTGCTGCTCTCCGATCGCATCGACGAATGGATGATGAGCTATCTCACTGAGTTCGATGGTAAAACCTTCCAGTCAGTCAGCAAAGCGGATGAGTCGCTGAGCAAGCTGGCGGATGAAGAGACCGAAGAGCAGAAAGAGGCGGAAAAAGCGCTGGAGCCTTTTGTTGAGCGGGTGAAAACTCTGCTGGGCGAACGCGTGAAAGAGGTGCGTCTGACGCATCGCCTGACCGATACTCCGGCGATTGTCACCACCGACGCCAACGAGATGACCACGCAGATGGCGAAGCTGTTTGCCGCGGCCGGACAGGAAGTGCCGGAAGTGAAGTACCTGTTCGAAATCAACCCGGATCATCCGCTGGTGAAACGTGTTGCGGATACGCAGGATGAAGCACGCTTCGGTGAGTGGATTGAGCTGCTGCTGGATCAGGCCTTGCTGGCCGAGCGCGGCACGCTGGACGATCCTAACCAGTTTATCCGCCGCATGAACCAGTTGCTGACCGCATAATGGTAACAGGCCGGTGGTTTTCACCGGCCTCAGACGGCTGATAAAGCCACAGCATCAAGCCGGTGACCCTCACCGGCTTTTTTTATGGTTTTGCGGCATCCTGCAGCCAGTCGCGAAACAGGCTGATCTCCGTATCGTGCCGACGGCTCTGTTTTGTCATCATCCATGTGGCCCGCTCGACGCGTACAAAGCCAAGCGGCGCAAGCAGCGTGCCATCCTCCAGCTCTTTGCGTACCAGCAAACGCGGTGCCATCAGGACGCCAAGACCACTTCGTGCAGCCTGAATCCCCAGTGTCAGACTCTCAAAATGCTTTCCGCCGTTAAAGCGGCCGCTGACCCCTGCTTTGTCCGCCCACTCTGACCAGGCGTGCAGCCGGGTATCCGCATGCAGCAGGGGCATCGCGGCCAGATCCTCGCCGACCCGCAGTTGCGAAGCAAAGTGAGGTGCGCAGAGCGGCCCAATCTCATCCTCGCTGACCAGCGTGGCGTCTATGTCAGATTCAGGGGGCTCGCCGTGACTGAGGATCAGCACATCCACATGTTCGCTGCGCAGTTGCGAGATCTGCGTCAGCGGCTGGAAGTGAACCTCAATCTCCGGATAGCGTTGATAAAAACTGGCGATACGGGGAATCAGCCATTGCGACAAAAAGCTGGGGGCGCAGGAGACCCGAATCTGCTGAAGCAGCCCGGTACGAATGCTTTCGCAGCTGCTGCGCAACTCACTGAACGCCTGCTGACAGCTCAGCAGCAGACGTTCACCGTGTGAGGTCAGTTTCACGCGGCCATGGCTGCGGACAAAAAGTGGTTTGCCCATCCAGCTCTCCAGCTGGCGAATCTGATGGCTGATGGCGCTGTGCGTAACATGCAGATGTTCAGCCGCCACGCTAAAACTGCTGTGTAAGGCTGCCTGGTGAAAATAGTGCAGCGCTCTCAGTGGCGGCAGTCCGTTCATCCTCTTCCCCTGTGCAAAAATCTAACAGGGATTGTCAATTTATATCATTTTAAAGTCCAGCCGCATTGACCTACTCTGTAGGGCAAATTCTGGCGGGTTGACTCAGCCTTATATCTGTGATTTTTCAGGGTATTCCGCCTCGCTTAACCAGCGTTCACGCCGCACACTCCCCGAAGCGAGACAACCATGGCACACCGCTCTTTATCCTCTGAAACTTCAGCAGAGGCGCGCCATCGGTTACGCCTGGCGCTCTCACGTTTTTACCGGCTGGAGCAGTTCGATCTCTTCTTCGCGCCCTCGCTGCATGTGGCGCAGGTCCTTCTTTCTCAGCTCTTTCTGCGGCAGGAGCAGGCGCGCAATCAGCACCGTTACGCCTCGCACTTTCCGGTAACCGAACTCAACATCCTGCCAGCAGTTCCGCTGATCGCGGGCAGCATCATGCTGGTACCGCATGTCGAATTGCCCAATGGCCGCGTGCGTCCGCTGCGGGATTGCCAGAACCAGGGTGTGACGGAGGCGAGCGAGAGTTTTGCCAGCGTGCTGCATCAGAAACTGATCGACGAAGCCCATCTGTTTGTCACCCGACTGGATCGCCACGCTGAGATCTGCAGCGATCTGGTGCTGGTGGCGTTGCGGACCCATGACTTCAGTACGCTGGTGCGCAGCGAACTGCGGCTTTTCGAACAGGGGCTGACCCTGACCGCCACGCATGAGGCACTGCGCCGCTTCGACGATCCGCACTGGCGGCCTTACAATGCCGCCACCGTCGATGCGCTCTCCCTGTCAGACCCGCTGCCGCTGAACTCCTGCCATCAGCCCGGTTTGCCGTTTGCCAGCTTTAATGTCCCGGCCTCCGTGATCACATCGCTTTCAGATGCGGAAGATGTGGTGAAATGGCCGCAGCAGGCGCGGCTGCTGCTGAATGCTAACGTGCGCGGCAGCGGCAAAAAAAGCGTGAATATGACCCATCATCTGAGCCGACGACTGCAATTCCTGCTCGGCTCAGGCGGTAAATCTGAAAAAGCGTCCGGCAGGCCAGGCGGGTAGGGGGCAGGGCCAAAAAGCAGCTCAGGTCGCCCTGCGCGATCCGCGCCCTTCCTTGTGATGAGCGGGTCATAATGGTATGTTCTTTCGCTTCTAAGATAGATCAATGCGATTCGCAAGGGGATTTACGCAATGCGTATTATTCTGCTCGGAGCTCCGGGCGCAGGTAAGGGGACTCAGGCCCAATTCATCATGGAGAAGTATGGCATTCCGCAAATCTCCACCGGCGACATGTTGCGTGCAGCAGTAAAAGCAGGCAGCGAGCTGGGCAACCAGGCGAAAGCCATCATGGATGCTGGCAAACTGGTGACCGATGAGCTGGTGATTGCGCTGGTCAAAGAGCGTATCACCCAGGAAGACTGCAAAAACGGTTTCCTGCTGGACGGTTTCCCGCGCACCATTCCTCAGGCAGATGCAATGAAAGAGGCCGGGATCACCGTTGATCACGTGCTGGAGTTCGCCGTACCGGATGAACTGATCGTTGAGCGTATCGTGGGCCGTCGCGTTCACACGCCATCAGGCCGCGTTTATCACGTCACTTTTAATCCACCGAAAGTGGAAGGCAAAGATGATGTGACCGGCGAAGAGCTGACCATGCGTAAAGACGATCAGGAAGAGACCGTGCGTAAGCGCCTGGTGGAATATCATCAGATGACCGCGCCGCTGATTGCTTACTACAGCAAAGAAGCGGAAGCGGGCAACACTGCCTATCACAAAATCGACGGCACCCGTAAGGTGACCGAAGTCAGTGCCGAGCTGGCTAAGATCCTGGGCTAAGTTCACAGGGGCCGGTATTACTGGCCCCTTTTGCAGTAATCGCTTTTACCTCCCACTAATTCCGCTACAATTTCCCCGTTTTCACGCATCCCCGTTGTTATCAAGGAACTCAAATGAGGCAAGATAAGGCCGGCGTGTTATTGGTTAATTTAGGTACACCAGACGCGCCCACCACACCTGCAGTTAAACGCTATCTGAAACAGTTTTTAAGCGATCCGCGCGTGGTCGATGCGCCGCGCTGGCTCTGGTGGCCGGTTCTCAATGCCGTTATTCTGCCGTTTCGCTCGCCGCGCGTCTCTAAGCTCTACGCATCGGTCTGGATGGAAGGCGGTTCACCGCTGCTGGTTTACAGCATGCGTCAGCGCGATGCGCTGGCGGCACGGGTCGATATGCCCGTCGAGGTGGGCATGAGCTACGGTAATCCAAGCCTGAAAAGCGCGGTTGATAAGCTAATGGCGCAGGGCGTGACCCGCCTGATTGTGCTGCCGCTCTATCCGCAATTCTCCTGCTCCACCGTGGCGGCTGTGTGGGATGGCCTGACCGAGGTATTCAAAGATTATCGCTCGCTGCCTGATGTGCAGTTTATCCGCGACTACGCCGAACATCCGGCCTATATCGCCGCGCTGAAAGCGACGGTGGAGCGATCCTTTGAGCGGCACGGTCAGCCCGATCTGCTGGTGTTATCCTTCCACGGCATTCCGCAACGTTTTGCTAACGAAGGCGATGACTACCCGCAGCGCTGTGCGGATACCACGGCGGCCCTGGTCAAAGCGCTGGGCCTGCGTGACGATCAGTATATGATGACCTTCCAGTCGCGTTTTGGTCGTGAGCCGTGGCTGATGCCCTACACCGATAAAACCATGGAAAGCCTGCCCGCTAAAGGGATCAAACATGTTCAGGTGATGAGCCCGGGCTTCTCGTCAGACTGCCTGGAGACGCTGGAAGAGATCAGTGGTGAAAACTGCGAAATCTTCATGCATGCCGGGGGTGAGAAGTTTGAGTATATCCCTGCGCTGAACGCCGATGAGGCGCATATCGACATGATGGTGCAACTGGTCGACGCACGCCGTTAAAGCGCAGGCGGAGAGTGTGATATCATTCTCCGCCTGTTTTTCCAGACGGCACCTCCCGATGAAATTTCCCGGCAAACGCAAATCCAAACACTACTTTCCTGTCAGCGCACGCGATCCCCTGTTACAGCCCGCCCAACACGATGTTGATGCAGGCAGCTGGGTGGTGGGTATCGACCAGACGCTGGTGGATATCGAAGCCAAAGTCGATGACGCTTTTCTCGCACGTTATGGCCTGAGTGCCGGGCACTCGCTGGTTATCGATAATGCCGTCGCGGAAGCGTTGTACAACGAGTTGATGCAGGAAGCGCTGATCACCCATCAGTTTGCTGGTGGCACCATCGGTAACACGCTGCATAATTTCTCGGTGCTGGCCGATGACCGCTCCGTGCTGCTGGGCGTCATGTGCAATAACATCCAGATTGGCGGCTACGCCTATCGCTATCTCTGTAACACCTCAAGCCGGGTCGATCTTAACTATCTGCAGGGCGTGGATGGCGCCATTGGACGCTGCTTTACGCTGATTGGCGAACATGGCGAGCGAACCTTTGCTATCAGCCCCGGCCAGATGAACCAGCTGCATCCGGATAACGTACCGGAAGAGGTGATCGCCGGAGCCTCTGCGCTGGTACTGACCTCCTATCTGGTGCGCTGTGCCGAAGGTGAACCGATGCCACAGGCAACGTTACGGGCGATTGAGTATGCCAAACGCCACAACGTGCCGGTGGTGCTGACGCTGGGCACCAAACATGTGATTGGCGACAATCCTCAGTTCTGGCGCGATTTCCTGCGCGAGCATGTCAGCATCGTGGCGATGAATGAAGAGGAAGCGCTGGCGCTGACCGGCGAAAGCGATCCGCTGCTCGCCGCCAATATGGCGCTGGACTGGGTCGATCTGGTGCTGTGTACTGCTGGCCCGATTGGGCTCTATATGGCGGGTTACACCGAAGAAGAGTTCAAACGCAAAACCAACCATCCGCTGCTGCCTGGCGCGATTGCTGAATTCAACCAGTATGAGTTCAGCCGGGTGATGCGCCAGCAGGATTGCCAGCAGCCGCTGCGCATTTTCTCGCACATCGCGCCTTATATGGGCGGACCGGAAAAGATCATGAACACCAACGGCGCCGGAGATGGTGCGCTGGCGGCGTTACTGCATGACATCACCGCCAACAACTATCACAGCCTGAATGTGCCAAACTCCAGCAAACATGCGCGTCCTTACCTGACCTACTCATCGCTGGCGCAGGTATGTAAATATGCCAACCGCGTCAGCTACCAGGTGCTGAATCAGCATTCGCCGCGTCTGACCCGCGGTCTGCCGGAGCGGGAAGACAGTCTGGAAGAGTCTTACTGGGATAGGTAAAGCTGGCAGCTGCCGCGCATAAAAAAGCCCTTCTGAAGAGAAGGGCCTTAGAAGACTGGCAACGTCTGGCTCGGTTAGCGATGAGATCGAGCCTGTTAAGGGAACACGGTCAGATCGGAAAATTGCTAAGCCATCCGTAGCCGGGCGAATTCTTCGCGTTGTTCAAAAACGCTCCCGGCGTTTTTAGTACGCACCTCATCCCTGAGGTGCGCCCGTAGCCGGGCCAACGCTTCGCGTTGTTCAAAAACGCTCCCGGCGTTTTTGTCCCGGTCGACGGGACGCTTTGCTCTTCTGTCCGTGTTCCCTGCGTGTTGAGTTTATTCGTTGCGGTAAAATTTACTCTGGTTTTGATATATCAGAAGCCTGCCAGGCTTTGCTTAACACGAATCAGCGCACGACATCGCAGGGCTGTAAATCTTCGCCCTGGGTCATCTCATCCTGCAGGATTTGCAGCATACTGCTGGCAATCTCACGTTCACCCATCACCACACGGGTGGCACCCCGTTCCATGATGTACTCGACTTCATCGTCATAGTGGGCGCGGGCGATAATCTCGATATTCTGATGTTTTTCACGCGCGGCGGTGACTACTTCACCCGCTTCATAGCCATTCGGAATAGTCAGTAACAACCAGCGGGCGCAGTCGAGTCGGGCCAGTTCCATCGTGTCAGCGCGGGCAGCATTACCCAGCACCGCCTTGATGCCGCGCTCGCGCAGCGCTTCGACACGAGCGCGGGAGTTTTCAACCACCACCAGCGGAACATTGGCTTCAAGCAGCTTCTGACCAATCAGACTGCCCACCCGGCCGTAACCCACAATCACCGCGTGATTGCAGAAATCCACCGGGATCTGCTTCTCTTCTTCAATCGCCTCTTCCAGCGTCTGCTCTTCCATCGTCTCCGTTTTCGCCAGGAAACGCTCCAGCAGGGTAAACAGGATCGGATTAAGCATAATCGACAGGATGGCGGCGGCCAGCACCAGGTTGCGGCCCTCGTCAGTCAGCAGGCCCAGCGAGATACCCAGACCGGCCAGAATAAAGGCGAATTCACCAATCTGCGCCAGACTAACCGAAATGGTCAACGCTGTACGACGTGAATGGCCGAGCAGCGATACCAGCAGCCAGGCGGCGACCGATTTACCCACCACAATAATCACCAGCGCGCCCAGCACTGCCAGCGGCTGCGTCACCAGAATCGACGGGTCAAACAGCATGCCGACCGAGACAAAGAACAGCACGGCAAAGGCATCACGCAGCGGCAGCGTATCGCGCGCGGCGCGGTGGCTCAGTTCCGACTCGTTCAGCACCATACCGGCAAAGAAAGCGCCCAGCGCAAACGAAACATCAAAGAATTCAACAGCACCAAAGGCGATGCCCAGCGCCAGCGCTAATACCGCCAGAGTAAACAGCTCACGCGAGCCGGTGGCGGCGCTGCGGGCGAGGATCCAGGGGACGGCACGCCGTCCCACCACCATCATCAGCACCATAAAGGCGGCGACTTTGCCGATGGTCCACAGCAGGTCCCAGGCCAGCAGTCCGGCACTGGCGTTGCCCTGTTCCATCATGCCGGCAATCGCAGGCAGCAGCACCAGTGTCAGCACCATCACCAGATCTTCAACAATCAGCCAGCCAATCGCAATCTGCCCGCGCTGGCTATCGATCAGTTGCCGCTCTTCAAGCGCGCGCAGTAACACCACGGTACTGGCGGTAGAAAGGCAGAGACCAAACACCAGGCCGGTCATCCACGACCATCCCATTGTCCACGATAAGCCCATTCCCAGTAACGTCGCGACCGCGATCTGTGCGATGGCACCGGGAATGGCTATCGACTTTACCGACATGAGATCTTTCATTGAGAAGTGCAGGCCGACACCAAACATCAGCAGAATCACGCCGAGTTCTGCCAGTTCAGGAGCCAGATTGGTATCGGCAACAAAGCCGGGGGTAAAAGGGCCAGCCAGCACGCCTGCCATCAGGTAGCCAACCAGGGGCGAAATACGCAGGCGGTTCGCCAGCATCCCAAGGAGAAATGCCAGAACCAGTGCTCCGACAATGGTAGTGATCAACGGTGTGGTGTGATGCATGCCTGTCTCCTTGTATACAAATGTATCCGCTTGTAACAAATGAGTTTAAAACAAAATCTATTCTTTCGCTGAGCAATTTGCGGGAATACCCTAAAAAAGCAGGAAAAAAAGTCAAATGCACAATCGAAAGGGTGTTTTTGTTCATTATCCATAATATTGGCTGATTTGACGGTTTAAAGCGGTCCGGGTAAATAAAAATTAGCATCCTTAAATGCCGTGGGTATGACACAAATAAGGGTTAAATGCGCGCACAGACAGGGTAAAGCCCGTCAGCGGCACTTTTGCAGGGGTAAACAACTGGTTAACATCAGGCCTGGCTACCCGTTCTGGCTTATCCGGAACAAACCAGTCTGACGCTGGCGCGGCCTTGCGGCTATTGTCATGCTCAGCAAAAGCGGTCCGGAGATAAAAAGAGCGGCATACAGAGACAGGCGAATGTGCGTTGGCCTTGAGTTCGCCGGGGGAATGTGCGACACAGTGGGGCAAACCGGCAGAAAATCGGGCCAGACGGCAAATTAAGGAGAATCACAGTGTTGTTATCTAAATGGACAGGGGCGGGCGTGGCACTACTGGTGGCCCTGATGCCGCTGTTTTCACAGGCCGCCCAGGCCGATCGCACCTATCGTTTCAGCCTGCTGCACACCAACGATGAGCATGGTCATTTCTGGTTTACTGAGCAGGGTGAATATGGTCTGGCGGCGCAGAAAACCTTAATGGATACGATGCGCTACGATGTGCAGTCCAGAGGCGGCGGCGCATTGATTCTCTCTGCCGGTGATGTGAACACGGGCGTGCCGGAGTCCGATGAGCTGGATGCTGAACCCGATTTTCGCGCGATGAACCTGATTGGCTATGATGCCATGGCGCTGGGCAACCATGAGTTCGACAAGCCCATCGCGGTCCTGCGAAAGCAGGAGAAGTGGGCGCGATTCCCGCTGCTCGCCGCCAACGTTTATCAGAAAAGTACCGGTCAGCGCCTGTTTAAGCCCTGGGCGGTATTCAATCGTCTCGGGCTGAAAATTGCGGTGGTCGGGCTGATCACCCCGGATACGGCGAAACTGGCCAATCCGGCGGGCCTGACGGATACCGAGTTCCGCGATCCGATTGCGGAGGCGGAGAAGGCGGTGGCCGAACTGCGCGCCACAGAGAAGCCGGACGTGATTGTCGCGCTGACCCACCTTGGTCACTATGACGACGGTAAGCATGGCAGCAATGGCATTGATGACGTCACCCTGGCGCGCAGCCTGCCTGCCGGCACCATCGATCTGATTGTTGGTGGTCATTCGCATGATGCGGTCTGCATGGAAAAAGAGAACGTCAGCGTTAAAAATTATCAGCCGGGCCAGCCCTGCAAACCCGATCAGCAGAACGGGATCTGGATTATGCAGGCGGATAAATGGGGCAAATATGTCGGACGTGGTGACTTCACCTTCCGTAATGGGCAGGTGACGCTGGAGGCTTATCAGCTGGTGCCGGTCAACCTTAAACATCAGATAAAGAACGCGGATGGCAGCGAAACCTGGCTCACCTGGCAGGAAGAGATCCCGAAAAACACCGCCATGATGAAACTGCTGATGCCATTCCAGAAACGGGCTGAGGCGAAGTTAACCGTGAATGTCGGTAGCGCCGACGGCAGCTTCAGCGGTGAAAAAGAGCAGGTTCGCTTTGAGCAGACGAATCTCGGCCAGCTGATTCTGCGCGCTCAGATGGCGCACACCAAAGCCGATTTTGCGGTGATGAGCGGTGGCGGTATTCGCACCTCGCTGAAATCGGGCAAGCTGAGCTGGCGTGACCTGCTGCAGGTCCAGCCGTTTGGCAATCAGGTGGTCTCGGTCAGCCTGACCGGGGCGGAGATCAAAAAATATCTGGATGTGGTCGCTAATATTCAGCCTGACTCAGGCGGCTACGCCCAGTTTGCCGGCATCAGCCTGACCGCAGACGGTAAACATGTCAGCGACGTCAGCATTAACGGTAAACCGCTGCAGGATGCGCAGCATTATCGCATGGCAACCAACAGCTTCAATGCGGCTGGCGGCGACGGTTATCCGCGTCTGGATAATCATGCGGGTTATCTCAACAGCGGGGTAGTCGATGCGCAGGTGTTGCGTGACTGGATCAAGACGCACTCGCCGGTCAAAGCCAGCGACTATCAGCCGAAAGGGCAGATTGTGCATCTGAGCGATGAGCAGATCCGGGCGCGGGATGAAGCTGCGGAAAAAGCGCGGAAGCGTAACTATCCAAAAATGATCCTGGCGTGGATCTGGCCGTGGGGGAACGAAACAGCCGCCACGCATTGAACTGACCGGGAGGCGCTTGCGCCTCCCGTTTTTCTTACGCCCGGCAGGCGTGACGTCTGATCCAGCGCTCGCGCAGTTTGTCCCACACCCAGTTGTAGGCCATGGTGTAGGGCAGGAAGAAGAGGAAAAAGGCCACTTCGACCAGGAAAGCCTGACCCAGAGAGATATCCAGCATCCAGGCGGCAATGGGCAGACCAATCAGGATAAATCCACCTTCAAACCCCAGCGCATGTAATACACGCACGCCCGGGCCACGTTTCTGGCCTGGCGCATAGAGGCGATCAAATCCGCTGTTGTAAATCATGTTCCATAGCATCGCGACCGTAGAGAGCATAATCGCCAGCGATCCCATCTGAAACAGCGGTTTATTCATTGCCCATGCCGCCAGCGGCGAAACGGTCAGAATCGCCAGCGTTTCAAAGCAGACAGCATGAAGAATACGTTCTTTAAGTGAGCGGGTACGCATTGTGAGTTCTCCTTCAATAATGCGGCGCATTTTCACACGTCGGAATGCTAAGATAAAATGAACACCTATCGGAAAAAGCGATGGTTCAGATGCGTTACTCCCCGGAATCCCTTGAGGCTTTTATGCAGACTGTGGCGAGCGGTTCTTTCTCTGCCGCTGCGCGCGCGCTAGGTAAAAGTCAGTCCACCATCAGCGCGGCAGTAGCCAGTCTTGAAGACGATCTCGGCTTTGCGCTGTTTGAACGGGCAGGTCGGCAGCCGGTCCTCACCGAGCAGGGACGCCGCGTTATTCCTCAGGTTCAGCAGATCCTGGCAGCCAGCGAGCGGCTGGATGCGCTGGCGATACGGCTGTCGCAGGGCGTTGAACCCCGGCTCAGTTTTGCCATGTCAGACTTCTGGCAAACCGATCATCACGAGCATCTGCTCAGGCAATTTGATGCCCGTTATCCGGAGATTGAACTGGAGGTCATGATTGCCGAGGATGGTGATGTGCTGGATCTGCTGCAGGCCGGGCGGGTACATCTGGGCGTGGTGCGGGCACAGCCCAATCTGCCGGTGGATATCGCGGTGGCGCGACTGCAGGTTGAAGCACAGATGGCGGTCTTTTTACATCGCGATCATCCGCTGGCTCAGCTTAAGACCCTGAGCGAAAGCGAGCTGGAAGGGGTTCGTCACCTGCGATTAAATACCTGGGTTGAGGCATCTGAACCCGCGCCAATGGGGCGCATCTGGTCGGCACCGACCTATCTGTTACTGCTGGAGATGGCGGAGCAGGGATTTGGCTGGACGATTCTGCCGCGCTGGCTGGTGAAACAGTTTGGTCATGGCGTTCTGAAAGAGTTGTCGATGCCGGGCTGGCCGCAGCATATCGCCATTGAGGTGGTCTGGTCACGCCGTACGCCACCCGGTCCGGCGGGTCGCTGGATGATCGATCAGCTCTGCGCACAGCCACGGGTTTAGTCGTGGCGGGCGATATCCGCAAACGGAGCGTCCAGCAGTCGTGAAAGATCCCGGGGAGCCAGTTCGATATCCAGCCCACGCTTGCCGCCTGAGATAAACATGGCGTCAAACGCGCTGGCTGAGTGGTCGATCACCGTAGGCAGCCGTTTTTTCTGGCCCAGCGGACTGATGCCGCCCACCAGATAGCCAGTGACCCGCTGGGCCAGCTGTGGGTCGGCCATATCCGCTTTCTTCGCGCCCAGCGCTTTTGCCACCTTCTTGAGATCCAGTTGCGTCGATACCGGCGTAATCGCCACTGCCAGCTGTTTCGCCTCGCCATTCAGCGCCACCAGCAGCGTCTTATAGACCTGGCGCGCATCCAGATTGAGTTTACGTACCGCTTCGTCGCCAAAATGGGTTTCGCTGCTGTCATGCTCATAGGGATGCAGGGTGAAGCTGACTTTTTGTTTTTCCAGCAATTTTACGGCGGGCGTCATACAGGTTCCTTACTAAGAATAATCTTATTACGCAGAATCGTGGAAAAAGGTGGCGAAACTTTGTTCTTTGAGTGAAAATTAGCCGCGCGCCAGCAATCTGATTGCTGAGCGATAACCAAAATCATAAACAAATTCCTCTTTGACGGGCCGATAATATTATCGGCTCTCTTTTTTTCAGGGCTTCTTCAGCATCTCAGGCAGGTTATCTTCGCCGTAGAGATGCAGAGCACCGACCGCTACCACATAGTTTCCTGCTGATAATCCCTGAAGCCGGTCACACCACTGCGCATTTCGCTGACCGATCAACGTATCATTCAGCGCCTGGCTGAAGGTGGCGGGCAGGGCGATTTCCGGCTGGCGTGGCGGCGTATCGAGCCACCAGCTCACCATCATCTGCAGCAGGCGCGCATTGGTGTGCCAGTGCAGCAGCGTATCCTGTAACAGCGCCATGCCATCATCCGGCAGCGCAGTCAGCAGGGCGATCTGCGCCTCTGCGCCTTCCAGTTCAATCACCGGTTTGTTCAGACCTTTCGCGGCCTGCAACAGCTGATAATCGATGCCGTAGTCAGGTCGTAATCCCAGCCTTTGTGCCTGCTGCGCCTGTAACATCAGCGCCACCTGCCAGGCGGGCAGATTATCAAACAGGCTCAGATTGAGGCTCATCTCCTGACAGAGTGCGGTGAGCGTTTGCATCGCGTGACTATCCAGCCGGGTGGAGAGCGCAGGACGATCGCCGTGGTGATCAAAGGGTGAACCACCCTGCGTAATATCCGCTTCCACAATCAGTGCATCCGCCTGCTGCAACTGACGCAGCAGACGGGCGGGCAACGGCTGCATGTCGCGCGTCCCCATGTGGATGCTGCCGACCAGATGCAGCTGACGATCGCCAAGCCGGATATCCATCGCAGGCCAGCGGTAACTGGCGGGAAAAAGTTGGCTGATAAAGCCGCGCAGTGAGCGCCAGATGTTGCCTGTCATTCCCGGTCCTTTGCGATTCAAAACCCCATGCTAGCGACTTCAGCGCGTGAAAAACAGCGCTGAAACGGCGATCACTCGCGCGGTGGCCGGTAACGCAGCAGGCGGTTAGCATTGCTGACCACGGTAATGGAGGAGAGCGCCATCGCTGCACCCGCCACAATCGGGCTGAGCAGGGTACCGGTCAGCGGATAGAGCACACCCGCTGCCACCGGAATGCCGATGCTGTTATAGATAAATGCCCCAAACAGGTTCTGCCGGATATTGCGCAGGGTCGCGGAAGAGAGCGCTAACGCGTCTGCCACGCTGTTCAGGTCGGCACGCATCAACGTGATGCCCGCGGTTTCCACCGCCACATCGCTGCCGCCACCCATGGCAATGCCCACATCGGCCTGCGCCAGTGCGGGCGCGTCATTGATGCCATCACCCACCATCGCGACGCGACGGCCCTGCTGCTGTAATTGTTCAATTGCAGCCGCTTTGCCTTCCGGCATCACGCCCGCAATTACTTCATCAATACCGACCTCGGCAGCAATGGCGCGCGCGGTATTTTCATGATCGCCAGTCAGCATAATCAGGCGATAACCCTGCTGATGCAGTCGCTTCAGAGCTGCGCCGCTTTCCGGTCGAAGCTGATCGCGCAGCGCGATAAGCCCGGTTAGCTGGCCCTGCTCAGCCAGTAACACCGGCGTTGCACCCTGTTGCGTCAGCCGCGCAATCTCTGCTTCCGCCGCCTGGTAATCGACGCCGTTATCCTGCATCAGCGCGGCATTACCCAGCAGCAGCGTTCTGCCATCCAGACTACCGCTGACCCCTTTGCCGCGTATTGTACGAAATTGCGCTAACAGAGGCGGCTGGGTCAGTTTCGCTTCGGCGACAATCGCTTTCGCCAGTGGATGACCCGAGGAGAACTCCAGCGCAGCTGCTGTCGCTAACACTGATTCACGGGTGGCATCGCCCCAGACCTGCACGTCACTGACCTGCGGCTTGCCGGCAGTAAGTGTGCCGGTTTTATCAAACACCAGGGTGTCGATTTGGCTGGCGCGCTGCAAGGCATCGGCGTCGCGCACCAGCACCCCCAGCTCGGCGGCGCGGCCAACACCAGCAATAATCGACATCGGCGTCGCCAGGCCCAGCGCACAAGGACAGGCGATAATCAGCACGGTTGTCGCGATCACCAGCATGTAGGCAATTTGTGGCTGCGGCCCGAACAGATACCACACTGCGCCGCTGAACAGTGCGATCAACACCACCACCGGGACAAAAACGGCGGAGATGCGATCCGCCAGACGGCCCACATCCGGTTTACTGCTCTGCGCCTGACGCACCAGCCGGATAATGCGCGACAGGGTGGTGTGATTACCCGTCGCCCGGGCGATAAATTCTACCGAGCCATCCTGCACCAGGGTGCCGGCAAAGATGGCTGCGCCCGGGGTCTTGCTTTGCGGCACCGCTTCGCCGGTCAGCATCGCTTCATCAAACCAGGCTTCACCGGTAGCGATCTCGCCATCGACCGGCACCCGATCGCCGGTGACCAGGCGCAGCGTCATGCCGGGCTGCACATCGCTGACCGGAATCAGCCTGTCGCCCTGTTGATCAACCTGCCGCGCCTGGGCTGGCGTCAGATCCAGCAATCTTTCCAGCGCTTTAGAAGATCGCTGACGCGCCCGCTGTTCCAGGGCATGCCCCAGATTGATCAGGCCCAGGATCATGACGCTGGCTTCGAAATAGAGATGGCGCGCCTGTGGCGGGAAAAAGTCGGGCCACAGCACCACGCTAAAGGAGTAAATCCAGGCGGCGCCTGTGCCGAGTGCCACCAGCGTATCCATGGTGGCGCTGCCATTGCGTAAACTGCGCCAGGCACTGCGGTAAAAATGGCTGCCGGTGACGATCATGATCAGCAGAGTCACGATGCCCAGCGTCAGCCAGACGCCGTGGTTGTGGTCGGTGAGCATCATGTTGTCGCCCACCATGCCCCAGATCATCAGCGGCAGGCCAAACGCTAAGGCGACTGCAGCCTGCCAGCTGAAACGCCGCATCGCGCTGCGGGCGCTGAGCTGCTGCTTCTCCCGTCGCTCCTGCTCGTCATCCACTACCTGCGCGCCATAACCCGCGGCATCGACGGCCGCTACCAGCTGCTGCGGATCAGCGTCGCCCAGCACCAGCGCACTGCGTTCGCCGAGATTTACGCGCGCCTGGCTGACGCCTGCTACCTGCTGCAGTGCTTTTTCCACCCGGCTCACGCAACTGGCGCAGGTCATGCCCTCAATCAGCAGCATATGGGTGGGGAGGGTTGTTTCTGCCGGACGGGAAGCAGTCTCCGTTGTCAGCGCCTCCGGCGGCGGCTCTGATGCTGTCAACGGTTCAGACTTTGGGGAAGCGTCCGCGGTTTTCAGCGTCGCGTGATAACCCGCCTGCTCCACGGTGGCGATCAGCGCGGCCGCATCTGCGTGACCGGAAACCTGCGCTTCCTGTTGGGTCACGTCGGCCTGGTCAACATCATCGCGTTGTTCCAGTGCCTCTTTGACACGTTTGACACAGTGGCCGCAGGACAAGCCGTCCAGTGCCAGAGAAATAGTGTGTGACATAATCAACTCCTTCTGTAATCCCATTTGACCGATTGGTCATTTTCGATTCATGCTTAAGCATAAACCTTCCATCAAGGGGAAGGTCAAGGGGACGAAAATGAACATCAGCGATGTGGCAAAAAAGACCGGACTGACCAGCAAGGCGATACGTTTTTACGAAGAGAAGGGGGTGGTGACGCCGCCGTTGCGCAGTGAAAATGGCTACCGCAGCTACAACGGACACCATCTTGAGGAGCTGAACCTGTTACGTCAGGCACGACAGGTTGGCTTCACGCTGGATGAGTGTCGTGAGCTGGTGGCGCTGTTTAACAATCCGTCGCGCCACAGTGCCGATGTAAAAGCCCGTACTCTGCAGAAAGCGGAGGAAATTGCGGCGCATATTGAAGAGCTGCACGTCATGCGCGCTCGCCTGCTGGCGCTGGCAGAGGCCTGTCCCGGCGATGACGGCGCCGAATGTCCGATTATCAACAATCTGGCTGGATGCTGCGGTCAGCGTGGCTGAATACGCAGCGTAATCCCCTCAATGCCGGTTACGACCACTGCTGTGCCCGCAGGCAGATCCTGCTCCGCCTCGACCCGCCAGCTGCTGTCCCCGATCCGCACATGGCCGGTGCGGTTATGCAGCGCGGTATCCAGCGTCAGCTGCAACCCGATCATCTGACTGCCGCGCTGGTTCAGGGCATTGGGTTTCTGACGCGCTTCACGGTGGCGCATCCAGCGATACCATAAAAAGACGCAGATCAGCGTCAGCACGGCAAACAGAGAGCCCTGCGCCGTCCAGCTTACCGGCACAAACCACTCAATGAGGCCGACGATGACCGCCGCCAGCCCGCTCCAGAGCAGGTAACCGCTGGTGCCCAGCATCTCAGCCGCCAGCAGTAACCCACCCAGCGTCAGCCAGAACCAGTGCGGATGCGCGATAATATCGACCAGCATCAGCGTTTCGACTCAGTGCGTGATTCCTTCAGCAGTTCACCGATGCCCGCAATCGAACCCAGCAGACTGCTCGCCTCCAGCGGCATCATCACCACTTTGCTGTTATTAGCTTCACCGATTTTTTGCAGCGCATCGGTATATTTCTGTGCCACAAAGTAGTTAATGGCCTGAATATCACCTGATGCGATCGCTTCCGAGACCATCTTAGTGGCGTTAGCTTCCGCTTCCGCCTGACGTTCGCGCGCTTCTGCCTGCAGGAACGCCGAGGTCCGTTCACCTTCTGCTTTGAGGATTTGCGACTGCTTATCCCCTTCAGCGCGCAGGATCGCCGCCTGTCGCACCCCTTCGGCTGTCAGAATATCGGCGCGTTTAGTTCGCTCCGCTTTCATCTGCGCATTCATCGCGCCAATCAGCTCCTGCGGCGGACGCACATCGCGGATCTCGATGCGGGTGATCTTGACGCCCCACGGATTGGTCGCTTCATCCACGATATGCAGCAGGCGGGTGTTGATGCTGTCGCGCTGTGACAGCATTTCGTCCAGCTCCATGCTGCCAAGCACGGTACGCATATTGGTCATGGTCAGGTTAAGAATCGCCTGCTCAAGATTGCTGACTTCATACGCGGCACGCGCCGGGTCAACGACCTGAATAAAGCAGACTGCATCGATGGTGACGTTGGCATTGTCTTTGGAGATGATCTCCTGCGAGGGAATATCCAGTACCTGTTCCATCATGTTGATCTTACGACCGACACGATCCATGAACGGCACCACCAGGCTTAATCCTGGCTGCAGGGTGCGGGTATAACGGCCAAAGCGCTCAACCGTCCATTGAAAACCTTGTGGCACGATCTTGACGGTGGCCCAGACCGCCACCAGCGCCAGAATAATCAGGGCAGGAATTACAGTTATCATACAACCTCCGCGTTGTCAGATTAACGGGCCGAGTCGCTTCGGCCCGGGGTGCTGCCGCTTAGTAGAGCAGGGAATAGAGCTGACGACGATAACGCGCGGCAAGTGCATCGCCGGTACCCAGCGCCGCCAGAATCTCCTGCAGCATTTTACGCGCCTGGCCATCAGCGGCATTAAGATCGGATTTCAGGAAGCTGAACAGCAGTTCCAGTGCTTCTTCATTACGACCCACCTGATGGAGCTGTAACGAGAGTTTAGCAGCCAGCCCGGCGTTAGTCGGGTCAGCCTCCAGCTGGGATTGCAGCTGCTGAATCTCCGGCGTATCCGCTGCCTGTTTCAGCAGATCGATCTGCGCCATCAGGCTCTGATAGCGGGTGTCCTGATCCTGCAATGGCACCACTTTCAGCACCGCTTCCGCTTCATCGCTGCGGTTCAGGGTAATCAGTACGTCAGCCAGCAGGAAACCGATCTCGCTGGACTGGTTGCTCAGCTGCCACGCATCTTTTAATAACGGCAGCGCCTCCAGCGGTTTACCTTCCTGCATCAGCGCCATCGCCTGCTGCGCTTTCAGCTCTTCTTCGCGCGGCAGGACTTTTTCCAGCAGGGCGCGGATCGCTTCTTCCGGCTGTGGACCCTGGAAACCGTCAACCGGCTGACCATCCTGGAACAGATAGACGGTCGGGATTGAACGCAGACCAAACTGCGACGCCACCCTTTGCTCTTTGTCGCAATCCAGTTTTGCGAGAATAAACTGACCCGCGTACTCCTGCGCCAGGCGCTCCAGCACGGGCGTCAGATCCTGACAGTGCTGGCTGCGCTCAGACCAGAAGTAGAACAGCACCGGCAGCTGCATCGACTGCTCAAGGGTCTGCTGCAGGTTAGATTCGTTGATGTCGATGATCGAAGCTTGTGGTGACATGGATAAGTCTCTTTGCAAAAAGTGTTCTAAGAATATGGGGCCAACTGGCCCGGCTTCAAGCGCTATTGCGCATGGCTGATTAATGGCTGCGCAAAATGCGATCCAGCATCCAGCCGGGGAGTAACCGTTTCAGCAGGCTCATTATGTGTGCGACCAGTGTCACCGGATAGCGTAAACGCGGATGTTTACTCTCGAGTGCATGACGAAGTTTAGGCAGAATGGCTTCCGGTGGCAGGGTAAAACGTGCCGCGATGCCAGGGTTGCGCACCGGGTTATGCTGTTCGCCCTGCGTCACATTGTCGGTAAAGCGGGTCTGAATCGGACCCGGTTCAATCAGGCTGACCCGGATGCCGCGGCTGCGCACTTCAAGCCGCAGCGCATCGCTCCAGGCTTCCAGTGCATATTTACTGGCGGCATAGGCGCCCCGGCCTGGTGTGGAGATCAGCCCCAGCACCGAGCTGGTATTAATAATGCGGCCATCGCCGCTGGCCTGCAACGCGGGCAACAGACGCAGTGTCAGCTGATGGACGCCGAAAAAGTTGCTGGAAAACTGCTGTTCCAGCTGCTGGCGGGAGAGGGTGTGCAGCGGGCCATAGAGACCGAATCCGGCGTTGTTAAACAACGCCGTCAGACGGTTATCGCAGAGCGCGAGCACTGTGTCGGCGGCCTGATCCACACTTTGCGGATCGTCGAGATCCAGCTGCAGCCCGGTAAAGCCCAGTGTTTCCATGCGGGCGACATCCTCTGCTTTACGGCAGGCGGCGATCACCCGGTAACCCCGCGCCAGTAAATCGTGAGCGGCAACCAGGCCAATACCGCTCGAACAACCTGTAATCAGAATGTTTTTTTGCACAAATTCACGCCCTTGAATAAGATTTAATAATCAATAAGTTAAGTTATGTTCGTTAATGATTTTATGTTGTGGATTGACAGTTTGTCGCCCGCACCGGCTGACAGAACGGGCGGTAAACGGGGCTATACAGCCCCGCAAAAAATGCCCGATTTCAGATTTTACGTCTGAGCAGTGAGACCAGTGTGCTTAATTGACGGGTGGCAGTCCCATTTGTGTGATTTCAGCAGAATGGTTTTTGTTCAGATTAATTTGGCACTGGTCGATATATGACTGGTAGTCGTATGCGTCCTCGTTAAGCTCTGTAGCTACAGACAGGCAAAGTTGAGTCCGGTAATCCTTCCATTTTTTTTGCGCATCCAGAAAGCGCCGAGAGTAAACGTCTCCGGACGTTTCTTTGCTGGACTCTTTTCCATTAAAAGGGCCGACATTGTTGGCTTTGATTCTCTTAACTGTATCCGCTATTAGCGCATCCAGCGCTTTATTGCTGTTGTCTCTTTTGGCAGACAGACAGTTATATGCAGTTGGTATGTCTTCATTCTGTTTGAAGCAGGCGTTACGTTCTGGCCCTGATGATAATTCAGCCTGCGCCATAGCAGGTGCAATAAGAGCAACCATTAGAATTAAGACTTTTTTCACTGTAGATACCTTATTCTGTTTCTGTGGTTTTCGTAGGTCATGTATGTAGGACTACTTTTAATATGGGCTATTAATGCGGGCTTACTTTCAATTGCGGCCTGAAACAGTGCCCTGGCATTGTGAACACCCTGATAGAAAATATCGGTTACGACATCTCGAATTTTGGGGTCTAACTGTTCCCATATTGGGGCGGAATTATCTTTTCGCATTGATATTGTTTAGAGAGGAAGCCTGGACACTCAGGAATGGCAAAGCGGTCGAAAATCTCCGTCGCCACCTTGCCGTTATTTAGTGCTTTTTCATTTCTTTACCCTTTTTGCGCATCCCGGCGCGCTACGGCTGCTTAACTAAGGGGGCCAGGTCTTTCGCCATTAACTGGGCGATAAAAGGCTGGGCATCAGGATTAGGATGAATGCCATCCTGCTGCATCCACTCGGGTTTCAGATAAACCTGCTCCATGAAAAAGGGCACCAGAGGAATGTTATGCTGCTGCGCTAATCCGGGATAGATGCCGCTGAACGCTTCGGTGTAGCGGCGGCCATAGTTGGCAGGCAGACGAATCTGCATCAGCAGCGGCTTCGCATTGGCGGCTTTAACATCGTCGATAACTTTACTCAGATTCTGCGCGATAGCGTCGGGCGGGAAACCGCGCAAACCATCGTTACCGCCCAATTCGATTAACACCCATTGCGGCTGATGCTGTTTTAATAGTGCGGGCAGGCGCGCCAGCCCCTGTGCAGCCGTATCACCGCTGATACTGGCGTTGATCACTTTAGGTTTTTGCTGCCACTGCTTATCGAGCAGGCTGGGCCAGGCCGCAGTGGCAGACATGCGATAGCCCGCACTCAGGCTGTCGCCCAGCACCATCAGCGTATCTGCAGCAGCAAGACGCGACACCAGCAGAAGAATCAATAACAGGAAGGGATAATGCCAGCGGAAAACATTGTTGAAGTTCATCATCTTACTAAGTCCGTCGGTCAGGGAGAGCATCAGTTAACCATCCTTACCGGAGTTGAGTTGGTTGTCAAACCAGCTGAGACCATTGCGCTGATTGGCGAGTCCGGTTCCGGCAAGTCAACCCTGCTCGGAATTCTGGCCGGGCTGGACGATGGCAGCAGCGGCGAAGTCCATCTGCTGGGGCAGCCGCTGCACCAGATGAACGAAGAGCAGCGTGCGGCCCTGCGTGCCCGGCAGGTCGGCTTTGTATTCCAGTCATTTATGCTGGTGCCAACCCTGAATGCCCAGGAGAACGTGCAGCTTCCTTCGCTGCTGCGCGGCGACAGCGACCGTCAGAGCCGTGAACAGGCGAAAGAGCTTCTGACGCTGCTCGGACTGGGCGAACGTCTGCATCATCTGCCCGCCCAGCTTTCAGGCGGCGAGCAGCAGCGCGTGGCGCTGGCCCGCGCCTTCAGTGGCCGTCCTGGTCTGCTGTTTGCCGATGAGCCTACCGGCAATCTCGATCGTAAAACCGGTGACCGCATCGCCGATCTGCTGTTTTCCCTTAACCGCGATTTTGCCACCACGCTGATTCTGGTGACGCATGACGAGCAACTGGCGGCGCGCTGCGATCGTCGCCTGCGGCTGCGCGACGGTAAATTGTGGGAGGAGCAATGATCTGGCGCTGGTTCTGGCGCGAGTGGCGTTCGCCCTCGCTGCTGATTGTCTGGCTGGCCCTGACGCTGGCGGTCGCCTGCGTGCTGGCGCTGGGGTCGATCAGCGATCGCATGGAAAAAGGGCTGAATCAGCAGAGCCGTGATTTTATGGCCGGCGACCGTACGCTGCGCAGCAGTGATGCAGCGCCAGAAGCCTGGCTGGCAAAAGCGGCTGAAAGCGGTCTGACGGTGAGCCGTCAGCTGACCTTTATGACCATGACCTTTGCCGATCAGTCACCGCAGCTTGCCTCAGTAAAAGCGGTGGACGATCGCTACCCGATGTTTGGCACGTTGCAGACGCAGCCGCCAGGGCTGAGGCCGCAGGCGGGTACCGCGCTGGCGGCACCGCGCCTGATGGCGCTGCTGAACCTGAAAGTGGGCGACACGCTGGAAGTGGGTGACACCCAGCTGCGCATCAGCGGGGAGGTGATCCAGGAGCCGGATGGCGGCTTTAACCCGTTTGAGATGGCGCCGCGTCTGCTGATCAATCTGGCGGATGCCGCCAAAACCGGTGCGATTCAGCCAGGCAGCCGCATCGCCTGGCGCTATAAGTTTTCCGGTAATCCCGATCAGCTGGCCAGCTATGACCGCTGGATTGAACCGCAACTGAAGGCGGACCAGCGCTGGATCAGCGTGGAGAACTCGGAAGATGCACTGGGCCGTTCGATGCAGCGGGCACAGCAGTTCCTGCTGCTCTCGGCCTTGCTGACGCTGATGCTGGCGATTGCGGCCGTGGCGGTCGCCATGAGCCACTATTGCCGCAGCCGCTACGATCTGGTGGCGGTGCTGAAAACCCTGGGTGCGACGCACGGCGCGTTGCAGCGGCTGATCATCGGTCAGTGGCTGGCGGTGCTGCTGCTGGCGGCGATTGCCGGTGGTCTGGTGGGGCAGGGCGTTGAAGCGATCCTGATGGCGATGCTGAAACCCGTGCTGCCTGCCAGCTTACCGGCGGCCAGCGTCTGGCCATGGATCTGGGCGGTGGGATCGTTGTTTGTGATTTCGCTGCTGGTGGGTCTGCGTCCCTATCGTCTGCTGCTGGCGACACAGCCGCTGCGGGTGTTGCGGCGCGATGCGGTGGCGAACCTCTGGCCGCTGAAGATCTATATTCCGGTGATGATCGCGGTGGTGGTGACGCTGTTAGCGCTGCTGGTTGGCGGCAGTAAAATGCTCTGGGCGCTGCTGGCGGGTGTGGTGGTGCTGGCCGGATTGCTGGCACTACTCGGCTGGGGAACCCTGCTGCTGCTGCGTCGGCTGGTAGTGCGCAATCTGGCGTTACGACTGGCGATCAACCGGCTGCTGCGCCAGCCCGGCATGACGCTGAGCCAGCTCGCGGCCTTTTCGCTGTCGTTCATGCTGCTGGCGCTGTTGCTGGTAATGCGTGGCGATCTGCTGGATCGCTGGCAGCAGCAGTTACCGGCGGATAGCCCGAACTTCTTCCTGCTGAATATGACGGCAGATCAGGTGCCGCAGGTGCGTGATTTCCTGCAGTCGCATCAGATCACGCCCGGGACCTTTTACCCGATTGCGCGGGTGCGGCTCAGTGAACTCAACGGCAAACCGGCCGATCCGAAGCTGGATAACGCCCTGAACCGTGAGCTCAACCTGACGGAACTGGCCAATCGCCCGGATCACAATCCGCTGGTGGCAGGCAACTGGCCACCTAAAGCGGGTGAAGTGTCGATGGAAGTGGAACTGGCGGATCGGCTGGGGCTGAAGCTCGGCGATACCCTGACGTTCGATGGCGATACGCAGACCTTCAGCGCGCGCATTACCAGTTTGCGTAAAGTGGACTGGGAAAGCCTGAAGCCGAACTTCTTCTTTATCTTCCCGCCGGGCGCGCTCGACAGCCAGCCGCAGACCTGGCTCACCAGCTTCCGCATGGAGGCGAATCCTGTTCTGCTGGCGCAGCTTAACCGTGCTTTTCCGGCGCTGAGTCTGCTGGATATCGGCAGCATAATGCGGCAGATCGGTCAGGTGCTGGCGCAGGTCAGCCAGGCGCTGGAGATCATGGTGGTGCTGGTGACCGCCTGTGGTGTGTTACTACTATTGGCGCAGATTCAGGTCGGTATGCGCCAGCGGCGTCAGGAGCTGGTGGTCTATCGCACGCTGGGTGCCGGTAAACGCCTGCTGCGTACGACGCTGTGGTGTGAGTTTGCCCTGCTCGGCGTGGTCTCCGGCGTGGCGGCGGCGATGGGGGCAGAAGCGGCGCTGTGGGGATTACAGACTAAGATTTTCGACTTCCCGTGGCAGCCTGACTGGACCCTATGGCTGGCGCTGCCGTTGTGTGGCGCGCTGCTGTTATCGCTGTGCGGTGGCTGGCTGGGGATCCGATTACTCAAAGGGAAAGCGTTGTTCAGGAAGTTTGATGCGACGTGAGTTAGCACCCGTAGCGCTCGACGGTAAGGTGCTGGCTCAGGGAGCATACGCCCTCCGCAAAGACGCAAAAACGCCATCCATGGCAGGCTCAGCGCGGGCGATTACGCTCCTCATCCCTGAGGTGCGCCCGTAGCCGGGCCAACGCTTTGCTTTGTTCAAAAACGCTCCCGGCGTTTTTAGCCGGGCGGCCCGATGCTTTGCTCACCGGCGTATGCTCCCATCGCATTAAGCTTCTGAGCTGCCTGGTAAAGCCATCATCAGACTCAGGTGCGGGGATTACAGTTTTTCAACCGCCCAGGCGATGCCGCTGGCGTACGCTTCCGGTAGCTGCGGCACCAGCGCGTTAAGGGCAGCACTGAGCCGTTCTGTATCGCTGTCGGTCAGATTCAGATGGCCCACTTTACGACCCGGACGCACCTCTTTGTCATACCAGTGCAGATGCACCAGCGGCTGCTGCAGCCAGCTGAGATTCACGTCAGTGCCAATCAGATTGACCATCGCCGACGGCGCAAACACCACCGGCTGCGGTAATGCCAGGCCAAGAATGGCGCGCAGATGCAGCTCAAACTGGCTGATCGACGCACCATTCTGCGTCCAGTGCCCGCTGTTATGGACGCGCGGCGCCAGCTCATTGATCAGCAATCCGTCTGGCGTAACGAAACACTCCATCGCCATTACGCCGACGTAGTTCAGTTCCTGCATGATCGCACTCAGCATCGCTTCGGCCTGCTGCTGCTGTGCCTGATCCGCCTGCGGCAGCGCAACGCTGGTGCGCAGAATGCCATCCTGATGCAGGTTGTGCGTCAGCGGATAGAACACCATCTGGCCATCGTGACCGCGCGCCCCCACCAGTGAGACTTCACCGGAAAAGTTGATGCCCTGCTCAACGATGCATTCGCCATAGCACGCTTCCGGCAGGGTGTGAGTCTCATCGGCACGCAGACGCCACTGACCCCGGCCGTCGTAACCGCCGGTGCGGCTTTTCACAATCGCTAACTCGCCCAGCGAGTCGAACACCGCTGGCCATTCGCTTTTGTCCGCCAGCAACTGCCACGGCGCGGTGGCCAGTCCCAGCTGATCCAGCAGCTGTTTCTGCGTCAGACGATCCGCCAGACGCGGAAAGATATCGCGATTAACAAAGGCTGGATGGCTGGCCAGTTCACGCGTCAGCGCCGTCTCCGGCCAGCGTTCGATTTCGGCGGTGATCACGCTGTCGGCGATAGGGAGCGCGGTGGGATCGGCGTCTAAACCCACCGGATACACCGCGATGCCCAGCGGTTCACCCGCCTGACGCAGCATACGACCTAACTGGCCGTTGCCCAGTACGCAAACCGGCTTCATGCATCCACCCGCGGATCGGGATGGTTCAGCACCTCATCGGTCTGGCTCTGACGCCAGGTGGTCAGGCGTAACGCCAGCGCACTGTCATGCAGCGCCAGAATCTGCGCCGCCAGCAGCGCGGCATTGGCTGCGCCCGCCTTGCCAATCGCCAGCGTACCAACCGGAATACCGCGCGGCATCTGCACAATCGAATAGAGGCTATCGACGCCGCTCAGTGCTGCGCTCTGCACCGGCACACCCAGTACCGGCACCAGCGTTTTTGCCGCCAGCATACCCGGCAGATGTGCCGCGCCACCTGCGCCAGCAATAATCACCTGAAGACCCTTGTCGGCTGCCGTTTCGGCGAAGCTGAACAGTTTATCCGGGGTGCGGTGCGCAGAGACCACTTCAACATCAAAAGGGACGTCCAGGCTGGAGAGGATTTCAGCGGCGAACTGCATGGTGGCCCAGTCACTTCTGGAACCCATAACAATGGCGATGCGGGCCGGGGCGTTGGATGACATGGGGTCAACTCCTGTGAATGAACAAACAGACCTGGCCGGGCGGACAGGTTTTGAAGGGCACCGAGAATAGCATGAGAAGCACGCAAGGAAAACGGTTGCGTCGGGCTTAAGGTCGTGGATTTAACCGCAGATTAAAAGTCGAAATGGATAAGCTGAATGCCACTGGCGTCGAGCTGGATCATGGAACCCCGGCTGTGCCAGGCACCCAGAACCGCGCGTTGCGCCGTTTCACCCTGGAGGCTCAGCGTATGAATCGCCGGGCGATGAGTGTGACCGTGGATTAACAGTGGCACCTGCTGGCGCAGCATAGTGGCGACGACCGCTTCCTGATTCACATCCATGATGGTCTGGGATTTATGCTGGTTGGCCTGTTTACTGTCGGCGCGCATCCGGGCGGCAATGCGTTTACGTATCCACAACGGCAACGCGAGAAACAGCCGCTGGATCCAGGGATTATGCACTTTGGCCCGAAAACGCAGGTAACCCGCATCGTCGGTACAGAGCGTATCGCCGTGCATGATCAGCAACCGATGGCCGTAGAGCGTCAGCACCTGCTCTTCCGGCAGCAGCGTCATGCCGCAGGCCTGCGCAAAGCGTCGGCCAATCAGGAAGTCGCGATTGCCATGGATAAAGTAAACCGGAACCGGCAGGGCGCGCAGGGCGCGGGCAACCTGCTGATGCAGCGGATTGGGATCGTCGTCGCCAATCCAGGCTTCAAACAGATCGCCGAGAATATAGAGCGCGTCGCAGTGGGGTGCTTCGCGCTGTAAAAAATGCAGAAAACCGGCGGTAATCGCCGGTTCTTCCTGACACAGATGGAGATCTGCGATAAACAGCGTGCGCGACATTACTCGCTGACGGTCACTTTCTGGATAACGACGTCGTCTTTTGGCACATCCTGGTGCATGCCGCTGCGGCCGGTAGAGACCGCTTTGATCTTCTCGACCACATCCATACCTTCAACCACTTCAGCGAATACGCAGTAGCCCCAGCCCTGAACGCTTTCGTCACGGAAGTTCAGGAAGTCGTTGTCAGCTACGTTGATGAAAAACTGTGCGGTCGCAGAGTGCGGCGCAGAGGTACGTGCCATTGCCAGCGTACCTTTGGTGTTTTTCAGGCCATTGCTGGCTTCGTTCTGAATTTCGGCTTTGGTTTCTTTCTGCTTCATGCCCGGCTCGAAGCCGCCGCCCTGAATCATAAAGCCGTTGATTACGCGGTGGAAAATGGTGTTGTCGTAAAAACCTTCACGGCAGTAATCCAGGAAGTTCTGTACGGTTGCCGGCGCTTTATCATCGAAAGTTTTGATTACGATATCGCCATGGTTCGTCTGGAAAGTTACCATTTTTGTCGTCCTGTAAAGGTTGTCATCAGTTGCTGAGGTCGCTCTGTCGATGGGCGTCCCCCTTTTTGTCGACCGTTCTTATATCATAATTTCCAATGACGCGTCAGCAGCGCGGCGCAGTTGGCTTGCTTTGCGTCGCGCGAGCGATAAAAATACGGCACAATGTCTGGATACTTAAAAGTGCCAACCACACGCGAAAACGGAACCGTTCAATGCTTAAGATTTATAACACCCTGAGTCGACAGAAAGAGGAATTCAAACCCATTCATGCCGGTAAAATCGGGATGTATGTTTGCGGCATCACGGTGTATGACCTCTGTCACATTGGTCATGGGCGGACGTTCGTGGCGTTTGACGTGGTGGCGCGCTACCTGCGTTACCTCGGTTATCAGCTTAATTATGTACGTAACATCACCGACATTGATGACAAAATCATCAGGCGCGCCAACGAAAACGGCGAGAGCATCGAAACCCTGACTAACCGCATGATTGGCGAGATGCACAACGACTTCGCCGCGCTGGGGATTCTGCCGCCCGATGAGGAGCCGCGCGCTACCCGTCACATCGCTGAGATTATCGAGCTGGTGGAAACACTGATCGCTCGCGGTCACGCTTATGTGGCGGATAACGGCGACGTGATGTTTGATGTCCTCAGCGACACCGATTACGGCGCACTGTCGCGTCAGGATCTGGAGCAGTTGCAGGCGGGCGCGCGTGTTGAAGTCGCCGACGTGAAGCGCAACCCGATGGACTTCGTGCTGTGGAAAATGTCCAAAGCGGATGAGCCAGCCTGGTCATCGCCTTGGGGCAACGGTCGTCCCGGCTGGCACATCGAGTGCTCGGCAATGAACTGCAAACAGCTGGGCACCCATTTCGATATCCACGGGGGCGGCTCAGACCTGATGTTCCCGCACCATGAAAACGAAATCGCCCAGTCGAGCTGCGCCCATGACGGTCCTTACGTCAACTACTGGATGCACTCCGGCATGGTGATGGTTGATCGCGAGAAGATGTCCAAATCGCTCGGTAACTTCTTCACCGTGCGTGACGTGCTGCAACATTATGATGCGGAGACGGTGCGTTACTTCCTGATGTCCGGTCACTATCGCAGCCAGCTTAACTACGGCGAAGATAACCTGAATCAGGCGCGTGCGGCGCTGGAGCGTCTCTATACGGCACTGCGTCACACCGACAGCAGCGTGCCTGCCCACGGCGGCGAAGCGTTTGAAGCGCGGTTCCGCAGCGCAATGGATGATGATTTCAACACCCCGGAAGCCTATTCGGTGCTGTTCGACATGGCGCGTGAAGTGAACCGCCTGAAAAGTGAAGATGGCGCTTCAGCGCACGGGCTGGCGTCGAAGCTGCGCGAGATGGCCAACGTGCTGGGCATCCTGCAGCAGGATCCTGAGCTGTTCCTGCAAAGCGGCGCGCAGGTCAATGACGAAGAGGTTGCCGAGATTGAGCACTGGGTGAAAGCCCGTGCCGATGCGCGTGCCGCCAAAGCCTGGGCGGAAGCGGACATCGCGCGCGACAAGCTTAACGCGCTGGGTGTCATCGTCGAGGATGGGCCGCAGGGCTCCAGCTGGCGTCGAAAATAAACCGGAGAGGGCGAGCAATCGCCCTTTTTTATTATGGCGATTGAACAGATTCAGATCCGCGGCTTCCGCTCGATACGTAACCTGACGCTGTCGCTGCAGCAGCTGAATGTGGTGAGCGGTCCCAACGGCTGCGGTAAATCTAACCTCTACAAAGCGGTGCGGCTGCTGCATGAGGCGGCCAGCGGTCGCCTTGCACTGGCGCTGGCTGAAGAAGGCGGCATTCAGAAAGCGATGTGGGCGGGCGGCTTACGCCGGGGCGATCGCCGACACGATCCAAAGCGGCTGGAGCTGGCCGTGGTGATGGATGACATGGATTACCAGTTGGAGATTGGCTTTCCCGAGCCGCTGGTGACCAGCCTGTTCAATCTCGATCCGCTGGTGAAGCAGGAGCGACTCTGGCTAAGCGGTCAGCAGCGCCGTCCTTCCGCCTGTATTATGCAGCGCGAAAATCAGACTGCCTTTCTGCACAACGTTGAGGGCGAGCGCGTCGCCTATCCGGCGGTGCTGCATCCCGAAGAGTCGCTGTTTGGTCAGCTTGGCGAACCGCATCGCTATCCGGAGCTTTCGCAGCTGCGCGAACGTCTGCAGCAGTGGCGCTTTTACCATGAGTTTGCGGTCTGGCCTGGCTCACCGATACGGGCACCGCAGATTGGCGTGCGTGCGCCGGTGCTGAGCCATGATGGCAGCAATCTGGCGGCGGCCTGGGCGACCATTGTTGAGCGCGGTCATTCCGAACTCCTGTCTGAGGTGATGGAACAGGCGTTTCCCGACAGCCAGTTTGATGTCGATGTGCAGAATGGCCGTTTCCAGATGCTGATGTCGCGCCAGGGCATTCTGCGTCCGCTGGAGAGCGCGGAGTTTTCTGATGGGACGCTGAGGTTTCTCTGTCTGGTTGTCGCACTGCTCAGCCCGCGTCCGCCCGCCTTTATGGCACTGAATGAGCCGGAAAACAGCCTGCATGAAGATCTGTTGCCTGCGCTGGCGCGCTTAATCGCCGAAGCCAGCGAGTTCAGTCAGCTCTGGATCACCAGCCATTCACCCCTGCTCGCGACGTTGATAGCGCAGCATACGGCGGTGAATCATATTGCACTGGAACAGCGGGAAGGGGAGACGTGCGTGAAGGGGGATGAGCGGGTGTAACAGCGTCCCCGCAGGGACGCCCGGAAATCACTCGACCACAGTAATGCGGAAACCCGCGAATTCTACGGTCTGACCGGCTACTATTTTGCAGCGCTTGCGGGTTTCTACCGCACCGTTGACCTTCACTTCACCCTCGGCAATCACGACTTTCGCCTGTGCGCCGCTCTGAACCCATCCTTCCAGTTTCAGCAGGTCACACAGATCGACGTGCGGGAATTTACCCAGTGAAAAACTTGTCATTTAAACCACCTCTTTATCATGAAACTCTTCGCACGCCTGCAGCGTGTTTTGAATCAGTGTTGCTACTGTCATTGGGCCCACACCGCCCGGCACCGGGGTAATGTAGGAGGCGCGCTCGGATGCACTGTCAAAATCAACATCGCCCACCACTTTGCCGCTCTCCAGCCGGTTAATGCCCACGTCGATGACGATGGCGCCCGGTTTGATCCAGTCACCCGGAATAAACCCTGGCTTACCCACTGCAACGACCAGCAGATCGGCATGCTCAACGTGATGGCGCAGATCTTTGGTAAAGCGATGGGTGACGGTCGTGGTGCAGCCCGCCAGCAGCAGTTCCATGCTCATCGGACGACCAACAATGTTGGATGCGCCAACCACCACGGCATTCAGGCCGTAGGTGTCAATGTTGTAGCGCTCCAGCAGCGTCACGATACCGCGTGGCGTGCAGGGACGCAGGGTTGGCGCACGCTGACACAGGCGACCGACGTTATAAGGGTGGAATCCATCGACATCTTTATCAGGCGTGATGCGCTCCAGCACTTTGACATTATCAATGCCGGCTGGCAGTGGCAGCTGCACCAGGATGCCATCGATTTCGTCGTCCTGATTGAGCGCATCAATCAGCTCCAGCAGCTCAGCTTCGCGGGTCGTGGCAGGCAAATCGTAAGAGCGGGAGTGGAAACCGACTTCTTCACAGGCGCGGCGTTTGCTGGCCACGTAGATCTGTGATGCCGGGTTTTCACCAACCAGAACCACTGCCAGACCCGGCGCGCGTTTTCCGGCGGCCAGACGCTGCTTCACTTTTTCCGCAACCTCAACGCGCACCTGCTGCGCAATCGTTTTACCGTCAATAATTTTTGCTGCCATCAGAGAGGAAATCCACTGTGTTGTGTTGAATCGGGGAAGGGGGGTATTTTGTCAGAAGCGCGGCGCGCTGTCAGTTACAGTTTCAGCCGCGTATGTGCTTTCCGGCTTTTTCGTCGCGACGAGTGCCAGCCTGCATGCGTATGATATCTGCAGGACAATCCGGGGACGATGTAATGATTTGGATAATGCTTGCTACTCTGGCGGTGGTGTTTGTCGCTGGATTTCAGCTGCTCACCGCTGGCTCACGCCATGCCGCTCAGCGGCTCAGCAAACGGCTGCAGCTGCCACCGGTACAGGTGGAATCAATGATCTCTATGATGGGGAAAGAGGCGGCGAAAGAGTTTACCGACTATCTCAGCAAGGATAATGAAACGCACCTGCATAATGGCGCAGCGGTACTGCTGATCTGGCAGGTGTTCATTGTTGACGGCAGCGAGGAGAACAGCCAGCGCTGGCATGCGATTCTCAGTCGAGCCGGTTTTCCACCGCTTATTAGCCGCCAGCAGCTGCTGCTCGCGCTGGGCTTTCTGCGCCAGCTGGAACCGGACATCCAGGCGCTGCATGCACTTCGTGAGCAATACAATGCGCGTTTCACATCACAAGGGATTGAGCTGGAAGGAGAATTTACCGACAACGGTAAACTCGTGTCGCTCAGCGAATGGCGCAGGCGTCACTGACGCCAATTGGTCATTACCGCAGCACTTCGCTGCGGAGAAACGGCAAAAACGTTGACGTACCCGCTTCCCGACGTATAATCCGTGCCATCTCCATGCGCCCTTAGCTCAGTTGGATAGAGCACCGGCCTTCTAAGCCGTAGGTCACAGGTTCGAATCCTGTAGGGCGTACCAAATAAAATCATCGGTTTACGCCAGCTTCAATCCTACCTGATTATCTTCTTGTGTCGTATTTGTGTCGCTCTCACCCAAAAGTGAGTCAATTTTGCGCGCATGTTCGGTCAGGTGGTTAGGTGCGAGGTGAGCATACCGACGCACCATTTCAATATTTTCCTATCCACCCATTTCCTGCAGCGCGGAAAGCGGAACACCAGACTGGATTAACCAGCTCGCCCACGTATGCCGTAAGTCATGAAAGCGGAAGTCTTCTATGCCTGGCGCTTTTAGACCGATATTCCACGCCGTGTTATCATCACTGCGCATTTTCCTGCCTGCCGGTGCCAGCGTTCCATCGCTGCGATGCTTCGCCTTGGTTTGTACGAACACCTAACGTGACTGCTTACCTATCTGCCCCTTCAGCACTTTGCATGTCGTATCATTCAGAGCCACGCCAATAGCCTTGCCCGCTTTGGCGTTCTCCGAATTAATCCAGGCGACCTTCCTTTGCATATCAACCTGCGTCCATTCCAGATCCAGAATGTTTGAAAGGCGAAGGCCGGTAGCCAGCGCAAATATGACCACTGGTTTTATGCTTTCCGGCATGCAATCAATCAGCCGGTTCGCTTCCTCTCGCGTTAACAGCGGATGCGCTAGCTGACAGGCTTCTTTGTTTTGATAACCGGCGCTGTCTTTATCCAGCCCCATTCATTTGCTGCTGCACGCAGCAGCGATTGCATAAGGGCTGCATGGATGAGGTTATTCAGGCATTCAATATGCAGACACTTTTGAGTGAGTGGCGAAATATTACGCCACCCTTACTGGAATCTTATATAGCTGTGTAATAATGAACCTAAAAAATTGGCTGGGATGAAAAATAATGGGATTTCAGTATTGGTTCACAGTATGTGCCGCCTTTATAGTTGGTCTAATAACGCTGGCTGAGTCTTTCATTTACATGCATCGGGGAATCTATACCAAAACCTTTAAGGGAACGAGTCGCAAGGAATTCATCTACAAGGATGCCAAACCTATTGAATATTGGATCAGCACTATTCTTCATTTTGGAATTAGCATCATGATGATTGGGATCGGCTTCTGGTTCTTACAGGAAATCCCCGCAGTTAACCATTGGTACAATGAAATCCGCACAATGCCAGCATTTTGGTTTTAGGTCTCGTTCGCAGTTCAACCTTTGCTTAGGAAAAACAACCTCATCGTTTACCCAATCTTAAACCTCTAACTTGCGGTTTTTTATTGCCCGGAGAAAGCTATGGGCATTCAAGTAAAAGGCATTCAACTGGCTCAGTAGAACCTCAACCCTCTGATTGGAGACATTTAGGGCTGAGCAGCGAGAAGTGTTTGAAAGGAATTAAAATTTGAATGGGTAATCCATATTTCGCATGATGGTTATAATCTTCAGGTAGCTATACCATTTTTGCTGCACACCTTTTAGGTGGCGATGATGAGATTCTTGTTAGTCTGGGGGAGCACTCAGGGAGTATTGGGCTCGAAGAGCCAGAATTTATGAAAAGACTAATGAAGTTGTTGCAACAAAGAATCGCTAGTGCCTTTCCATAAATTCATAAAGTGCATAATGGCATAGCCCACTCAGGTGGTTTTTTTGCTATCAGGTCTCAAGCATTGGGCAGATTGGGCCACTTCTTATAAGCGAAGATATAGAGTGTAAAGAAATGCAAGCCGGGGAATGATAGTAACAGAGCCATTTTCCATCCGAATCCCGCCTTTTGAGCCATACGAAAGCATGGAATAAACATAAAAAACCAGATTATGAACGTCATCGCTGCGAGTGGGTTTGGGTGTTCCATTGTGATTTCTCCGTGATTTGCGTTCTCTGGCTTATCGGCAGGCGCGCTATGACTTTTAGCAAAATTGATCATTTTCCACTTTTTTTCGACTACTCCATGCGAGGATTTATCCCGTCTATTATTTTGGGTATAGGGATATGAAGAAGCTGATTTTTGGTGCGGTTATTGCAACATTGCTTTCCGGCCGCGTCTACACAGGCACTAACTTCGACGAATCAAAGCTGAAGAAATGGATAAAGTAATTACCATTTCTCAAAACGGCTTAGCCGCTTTGTCTGACAACTACACCAACCTTGCGCGAATGAATGCTCAGGCTAAGCCCCTGAGGTCCTTCTGTTGGCCGTCGATGAACATCTTCTTGAATGTCGCTTCGTTATCGTTGGTTAGCTTTGCGATATAGCCAGACACCGATAAAGGCCAGCAGAACCGAAAGCACCGCCTTAAGTGCAATCACTGTGAATTCGAAACTATCCATAGCGCCTTCACCGTCACCGCTAATGTGGCCTTCTACCAGGGATCTGATGATCCCTTCAGGTATGAGAAACCAGGTTGCGGAGAAGATTCAAATAAATATCAGTATTTTCATCGCACTACACACTTTGTGAAATCAGGAACATCAATGCGGCCGTATGCTGGTAATCCTCCTTTCATAAAGCCACGTCCCATTCTTACGGCTCCTTGATCGCTGCCCTGATATGCCTTCCGACTAACGAGTCTATTGGTTATCCCTTCTGTACAGTGCCCACTCCTCGATGCGCTCTCCGCCTGGCAGAGTACAGTAACCTGATTCACCATCCGGGCCCTTAACTATGTCCAGCTTGCCGCCCCTCTTTTCACAATGCACAGAGGCTGGGTTAGCCATGCCCACAGCGTGTTGTCTGTCATTATGGGGTACACAGGCTGTGAGTAATAAAGTGGTCGCTGCGATTGTAATTGCTTTCATTTTTAACCTTATCTGAAGAGATTGAGGAGGGTTAATTGTTATATCCACGCTGCTTCATCTCGCGCTGGCTTTTCTGTTTAATTAACCGGCTATTGTGACCTTGGGTAGCCATTGAAATCAGATCATAACCTGGGCTTAATCCCGCCAGTTAGTGTGGATTTATACATACATCGTGTTCATTAGGTGCATCACCTCTATCCCTTACCTTTGGGATCGCATCTCATCAGGGTACAGCCAGAGCTGCGTTGGCCACACCAACCGGCTTTCAGCAGCTGCATTGCTGGCCGCTTATTCGTCAGCTGTAACAGGCGCATTGATAGAGC
This sequence comes from Pantoea sp. Fr-CA_6, assembly GCF_024520895.1. Taxonomy (NCBI): domain Bacteria; kingdom Pseudomonadati; phylum Pseudomonadota; class Gammaproteobacteria; order Enterobacterales; family Erwiniaceae; genus Pantoea; species Pantoea sp. Fr-CA_6. The sequence continues at coordinate 127,566 of NZ_JALNPO010000002.1, forward strand.
ACTTAAGGAGGGCAGCCATCGCGGGATTAACGGGTTACACCACAGCAATGACAGTAGCCTAGACAATTTCATCGGGCGGTACCGGTGTCGGCTACGTAAAGAGGTGGGTTAGCATGGGCCGGGTTCACTGTGCTATATTTCGCTCGTATCGCAACGTCATTCAGGATGAATCAGATGAACGAATTTGAGAAAGAACTCTTTAATAATGGCTTCTCTGCTAAAGAGATCGGTAAACTCAAAAGTATTATAAAAAAAGACGAGTCAAAAAAAGATACACTTCAGAGCCTCGTGATTGATCTAAGTAAACGCTTCTGGGGCGGAGTTATTGCTCTTATTATTTTGATGCTTATTGGACTGGATGGCATTTTCAATGCAGATGCTTCAAATGCTATTCCATATATTGTTGTTCTGACGTTTGCATTTCTTGTGATCTATTTTGTTACACCTCTCAACCTAGCATGGAAATCATATAAATTTACCAGAGAATGTAAGCGCTAATTTTTATCCAAAGTTAGTTATCTGATTCCTGTTTCTGGCACTTATTTATAGTAGTACGATCCTTACAGGAACATAGTGTGTACATCGATAACCTGTATTTTGCGATAGCAATCTGATAATAAACATTTAATAATTCTTCAGAAATCATTCCAATCTATAGATTATCTGTAATCTCATTATAAAAGGCGATTAAAACGGGGGAGCGCTACGCTAGCGGGGCAAAAGATCCTTTAAATATAGAAACGCGGATAATTATTGCCAGCAATACTGATCTGCCGCTCCCCAACCAGAAGCGGCATCCTTTTACCTCAACGCCACTAACCCGCAACCACACCCGACAAAGCCAGAACCTGCTTCTGTTTTCTTGCAGGCAGCTTATTCAGCTGCGCTAACGCGTTAACCAGCTGCTCATCGACCGGCTCTGATGGTTTCACGGTCAGCACGATACGGCCCGCCGTGACTTTTACTTCTACTTCGGTGCCAGTGGTAAATCCGGCGGCAGCCAGCCACTGGCCTTTCATGATAATCGACGGAATACGCGCGTAACTGGGATACCGGCTGGCGTAACTCACCGTTAATTTGCGCTGGGAAACGGAAGGGGCTTCTGAATTTAAACCAACTGCATTACACTCTGACTCAGTCATGATCTCTATTCTCGCTAAATAGTGGTTGTGATTAGCGATACAGGGGTGCTCCAACACCTCTGTATCGCGCTAAATACCTGTACATATAATCAACTATTGCAGGAAAAGTCCAGCTGAAAATCGATGTAAATCAGTGACTTTAATCATCTGATAAACAGCGAATTTTACGATGACGATCTCAAAAAAATGCAATTAACTGAAAGCATTTTTTGTTCGGAATATAAGAAAAGTCACAGGTGATATCTCGTCATAAATATCTGCCATTAGCCGTATTCAGTAAGCCCGCTATCAGTAACAGGTGCTTAACCCGCAGTGTGCTTAAGCAGAAAGTCGATTAACGTTTTTACTCTTTTCGTTTTACCCGCGCTTTTAGGATAATAGAGATAAACCGGCGGATAAGTTTTCCAGTAACGCTCCATCACCGGAATAAATGCCTCTTTATCCGGCTGTAAATTATGAACCGGTTCAAACAGTCGCCCGATACCCAGCCCGTTGCGAATGCCATCAGCCATCACCTCAATATCATTACTCATCAACTGACCCGGCATCTCAACGGTCAGCTGTTCGCCATGATGATCCAGAATCAGCGGCAGAATACGATTATTGGTGATAAACCGGTAACCGATAAGCCGGTGCTGATGCAGGTCAGACGGAGACGCTGGAATGCCGAACGCTGCCAGGTAGGCAGAAGAGGCATACAAACCTTCGCGAAACGGCTTCATCAGCGGGCGTGCCACCACGCCACCTTCCAGAATATCGCCAAACCGGATCCCCAGATCAAAACGTTCATCAATGATGTTCACGGTGCCATCGTATACCGAAATTTCCAGCTGAATACCGGGATATTGCTGGCAGAAACCGGCCATTGCAGGTTTCAGCACCAGCAGATAGGCAAAGCGCGAGAGAGTGATCCTGACCAGTCCCGACGGTTCCTGATTCTGGTCGCGGATGCTTTCCAGCGATTTTTCCAGCGAGGCTACCGCTGCCGAAGTTTGTTCCAGCAGCTGCTGTCCGGCATCGGTCAGCTCAATCCTGCGCGTGGTTCGCACAAATAGCGGATGACCGATGTGCGCTTCAAGTAGCTTCAGCGCCTTACTGACCGAGGGGGGAGTAATCTCCAGTTTGCGCGCAGCCGATGAAATATTTCCTTCGCGGGCAATGCTCTGGAAGATGCGTATCTGATTATAGATGGCGTTGTTCACGGGATAATCCTGACACAATCGGGCTGCTTATTATTAGCCGCAGGCTAAATATCTTTGAGTCAATAGTGGCCTAATCTTCACTAAATCGCGAGCATATACTCCTTATCAGTTCCCCCTGGCCGTGAATCTCAGGAGATTGATATGCGAATTTTGTGTCTGGATAAACCCGCGCCCGATGCCACGCTGGAAAAGTATCACCCTCATCTGACTGCCGAAGCTTTCCATGCCTGGAGTCTGTATAAATCCGGTGCGCTACGCGATATTTACTACCGACAGGATCGACCCGGCGTTGCGATCTTCCTTGAATGCGACTCGGTGGAACAGGCCCAAAGCCTGCTGGCTGACTTTCCGCTGGCAAAAGCCGGTCTGCTGAGTTTTGACTGCATCCCGTTAGGTGCATTCACCAACTGGGAAAGCCTGTTCGCTGCAGAGTATAAGCCTCAGCAAGAGGGCGCCACCCAATGATCAGTCGCAAACCGCTACCGTGTGTTGTCACCAGTCATCCGACAGGTGTCAGGCAGGCCGCAGTAAAAACGCCGCGTGAAGCGCTGGCTGCAGGAATGGCGGAAGCCGTAGCGAGTGGATTTGATTAAACGGTGCCGGACGGCAAAAAGTACCCAGCGCGTGATGGCATCGCCAACGCCTTGCCATCTGTTAAAAAAAGATGATTAAAAACTGAAAATGAAAAATATATTAATTATTTCCGGTCATCCTGACCTGAGCCATTCGGTCGGTAATGCTACCATTCTTAATGAAGTCGCTTCTGCGCTGCCTGATGCTGAAATCCGTCGTCTGGATGCACTTTATCCGGACAACAACATCAATGTCAGCGCCGAACAGGATGCACTGCTGAAGGCAGATATTATCGTCTGGCAATTTCCCTTCTCATGGTATTCGCTGCCAGGGCTCATGAAGTTATGGCTGGATGACGTATTTGTTCATGGGTTTGCGCACGGATCGACGGCCAGACTCGGCGGTAAAAAACTGATCCTCTCCTTCACCACTGGCGCACCGCAGGCGTTATACGCGGCAGATGGCGTCTTTGGTCATCAGCTGGAGGATTATCTGATTCAGTTTGAAACCACCGCCCGGCTCTGCAATCTGGAGATGCAGAAACCGGTTTATACCTGCGGGATAAGCTATGCCAGTCGTAATGAAACTATTATCACGCAGCAAATTGCTGCAGCAAAGCAACACGCGTCGCGACTCATTGCTCAGCTCAATACGGAACTCACAACGGCTTAATAGCCAGATGAAACAGAAATCGCGCCGGTTAATACACCGAATGAATCGCAAATCACCTCATCCGATAATTAAGGCAGACCGTGAACAATATTACCGCTCTGACTCTGACTCTGACTCTGCTGATGGCCGGCCCGGCATCGGCAGCCGCTTTAACAGAACCCACAAATCGTGTCATTAATCTGCATGAAATGGAAATTAAGGCCGGGAAAAACGGACAGTACGATGAAGTTGCCAGAGATAATATTACCCGTTCGCTGGCAGAGCAACCAGGTACGCTGGCGATGTATTCACTGAAACATAAAGAAAATGCTCATCAGGCTTATATGATTGAAATTTATGCGAGTGAAGAGGCATACCAGCAACATCTCAGTTCAGAGCCGTACCGGTCTTTTATTACACGCGCACCTGATCTTATCGGCCAGAAAAAGAGCACTGTGCTGGAGCCGCAGTTTCTGGGTGATAAACCCTTCGTACAAAATAAAGAAACCATTAATAACCTGGTGATTGTTGACGTGAAACCGGCCGATCAGCAGGCATTCCGCGATATTGTGCTGCCTGAAATGGCGGAATCACTGAAGGTGGAACCGGGCGTACTGGCGATGTATGCCGCGACCGATACGAAAAACAGATATCGCTGGTTCTTCTATGAAATCTACGCGAGTGACGCCGCCTATCAGCAGCACCGCGAAACGCCCCATTTTCGCGACTATATCCGGCTGACAGCTGAGATGACCGACCGCAAAGAGACGATCCCCGTGGTGCCTGCTCTGCTGAAAAACCGCGGCGCTCTTAACTCTTTTGTTAACTGACCTTTACCAGGGAGCTGATCAGAGGATGAAAAAAGTGATTGCCGCCGCCGCGATCTCCATGATGCTGGCCGACCTGGCCGCTGCTGAACCCAAAAGAGGTGAAACTATGTTGAACGTCAATCCATCCAGCCTTTCGGTTGCCGACATTGAGTCCGTCTCTCCCGCACTGGCTCGTTTCGGACGTGAAGCGATAACCGACGATCTCTGGAAACGCGACGCACTTTCGATCCGTGACCGCAGTATCGTCACGCTTGCCATTCTCATCGCCCGCAACCAGCCTGCTGAGTTACAACATTACGCCGGTGTGGCGCTCGACAGTGGCGTGACGCCTGCTGAAGTCTCCGAAATAATCACTCACCTGGCGTTCTATTCCGGCTGGCCCAATGCGATGTCCGCAATTGCGGTGACCAAAAATGTGTTTCAGGCGCGAGGTATTGGTGCCGATCAACTGGCCGAAGCCTCTCCGGCACTGCTGCCACTAAATCAGGCAGCCGAACAGCAGCGTTCTGCAACGGTAGAGAAAAATGTGGGGCCGATCTCGCCCGGGCTGGTCAGATTCACCGCCGATCCGCTGTTTCTCAATCTGTGGCAGCGGCCAGCGCTACAACCTCGTGACAGAAGTCTGGTGACGGTCAGCGCACTGATTGCTTCGGGACAAAGTGCGCAAATTAGCTACCATCTCAACCGGGCGATGGACAACGGATTGACGGCTGAAGAAGCGGGCGAGATTATCACTCAGGCCGCGTTCTATGCTGGCTGGCCAAATGCCTTTTCAGCGGTTCCGGTGGTGGGGGAAGTGCTGCGGGATCGCGCAGCAAAACAGGAATAACCCGCAGCGGGTGAGGATCTCAGGTTTTACTTCACCCGCCGTTTCTTACGCCTGCCGGATACCGACAGAGATCCGGCAAAGTGCTGCGCCATTCTGGTGGTTTTTTCCCTCCCGGCGCAATGCCATGATGACCGCTCCAAACCTTCCACTTACGACCACCCGCCACCGGGCATAAAAACAGGGAGCACCGCGTCATGGAAAGTAAAAATCTGACAGATACTGCTGAAGACGTTTCAGGCGGTGTGAAATATAAAGCAGTAATAAATGAAGGATGGGCAGGGAAGGACGCAAGAGTTATTTAACAGAATAAATGAAATAAGCCGTGGCGGGCGCCACGGCTAATGTTTTATGCAGACTGCCACTCACTTTCAACATCCGCTTTGGCTTTAGAAAGGATGACTTTATTATCATCAACCTCTTTTACCCAGCTGAATGGAATAATGTGGTGTTTGCCGCCCGCTTCAGGATCGCTTTTCGCCAGCTTAATTTTGTCGTCGCCTTCGAAGTGGTCGACAATCCCGACATGTTCGCCATTCACATCAACAACCTGCGCGTGATCTAAAATCTCTGATTTATCTACCATGGTGGCTTAATCCTTATATTTAATGAGTTCAGTTGCCCTCAGACAAAACAAGCCTGGTTGTTAAATGCTGTTTTCGCCAGGGGATTAACAAAATGAAATAGTTCAGTGAACTGGACCTGGTCGCAGTTATTTATTTCCGGCAGGAGAATAAAAACATATAAGCGAAACCGCAAACAGAGCCGGAGTGTCTGCAGCCACGGGTCTGCTGACCTCACTGCCTGCCACATCGACACCATCAGATTTGCCGCAATCGTCTGCCGCCCGTTCACCAATCAACGCTATGATAATCAGGTCAATCGCCACGCCGCAGATCGGCCAGCACGCGGGCGGTTTAACTTACCCAAAGGAGTGCCTATGACAGCAGTCAGTTCAATTACCACTGAAGGTGGCGTCTGGATTAATCAGCCGCCGGTACACAGCCTGGATGGCGATACGCTGAGGTTCGAAACCGCGCTGAACAGCGATTTCTGGCAGCGTACCTGGTACGGCTTCGAACGGCACAGCGGCCACGCTTTCGGCTTCTGGGTGGAAAACGACTTTACCGTTCAGGTGCAGGTAAGGGCGGATTTCAGTCAGCTCTACGATCAGGCCGGGCTGTATATTCAGGATAACGAAACGCACTGGGTTAAGGCGGGCATTGAGTTTAACGATGACCAGCCCGCAATTGGCAGCGTGGTGACGCGCGAGTTTTCCGACTGGTCTACCGGTGTGTTTCCCGGCGATGCGCGCCAGTTCTGGCTGCGCGCCACCCTGGAAAATGCGGCCTTAAGAATTCAGTACTCTACCGACGGCGTGAGCTGGCCGTTGTTACGGCTCTGCCCGTGGCCCGGTCAGGGGCGGCGGTTTGTCGGAGTGATGGGCTGCTCGCCTGAACGTGAAGGGCTGGCGATGAGTTTTACGGACTTCGCTATTACTCCACCGCTCGGCAAAGCACTGCACGATCTCTCCTGAGCCAGGCGGCGCATTGCATATCGTTGCAGAATCGGCTTAATTGTCAGGTCAGAATTTGCGGTGACGCGTCGCCCGTGCAAGACGACGCCTTTACAGGGAAAGCTATGCGTTGCGCCACCTCGTTTATCCCGCTGCTGGTCATCAGTTGCTGCGCCGGATGGGCACAGCAGGCCACTGCCGATACCGTCTGGCTGAATAATGGCGATCGGCTGACCGGCACGATTCGTTATCTCAGCGACGGCAAGCTGGGGATAGAGACACACTACGCCGGTACCGTCACGCTGGACTGGAGTGCGGTCAGTACGCTCGCCAGCGAGAATCCGGTGAATGTCGAAAACAAAAAGACCGGCGAACATTATCAGGTGCGGCTCTCCTCATCCGATCCCGGCTATGTCTGGGTGGAACGCAACGAGCAGGAGCAGCAGGTTTCGCTGCGGCGCATTGATGAGTTTATGAAAGCCAAAGTCCGCAGCGATCAGCTCGCCTGGACCGGCAACATCGATGCGGGCGTGAAGGTCAAAAAAGCCTCGACCAAAACTGACGACTACAGCTTCGCGCTCAACACGAAACTGAATCAGGGAAAATGGCGTCACGATATCGGTGCGACCTACAATCGCGAGCAGGAAAACGAGAACATCAATACCGATAACTACAGCCTGCGCTACGCCTTTGACTATCTGGTCAGGGAGCAGTTCTTCTGGCAGACCCGCGCCACCTACAAGCGCGACTGGGTGGAAAATCTGTCACGTCAGGCGCTAATCGGCACCGGTCCGGGTTATCAGTTGTGGGATACCGAACTCAGCGCGTTCTCACTCTCGGTGCTGGGTGGTGCCTTTGAGTATGGCTACAGCGATGACCGGGAAGAGCGGCACTTTGGCGGCTCGCTGCGCTGGAACTATCAGCGCTATCTGCTGGGCAAGTCGGTCACACTTTACAGCAATGGCGATGTCGGCCATTCGCTGGATGATGACGGCGTATTTATGCTGGATGCCGAAGTCGGGCTGCGCTACAGCCTGACTTCGTGGTCAACGCTGCACGTTGGCTATCACCGTAATCTGGTCAGCGGCATACCCGATACCCTGAACGAAGGCATTTTCTCCACCGGATTAGGGCTGAAGTGGTAAGCCGCTGATCGAACAGCGCCGCAGCAAATCCTTACGGTTTTTATCCGGTTACAGGCGTGGGATTGGCTAAGCTGCATGTATTGTCACAACGGGAAAGCAGAAGATGATCGTAAGCAGCAGGGTGTATCGTCCGGGATGCGCGGGCGAAGAGGTCGAAGTCGATGATATCAGTGAAGTGATCAAAGAGCCGGAGGCGTTTATCTGGCTCGGGTTGTGGCAGCCAGACGCTGAGTTTATGGCGAAGATTAAAGAGGAGTTCGGCCTTCATGAACTGGCGGTTGAGGATGCACTCAATGCCCATCAGCGACCTAAAATCGAACACTATGGCGAATCGCTGTTTATCGTGGTGAAAACGGTGTGCGCTAAGGATGACAGCTGCGAACTGGGCGAAACGCATCTTTTTGTCGGAAAAAACTTCCTGATCAGCATCCGTCACGGCGCCTCTGAAAGCTACACCCCGGTGCGGCAGCGGGCGGCTGAAAACCCGGCGCTGCTGAAGTTTGGTCCCGCTTATCCGCTCTACTGCCTGCTCGATTTTATTGTTGATCGCTATGCCGAGCTCTCTACCTCGCTGAATGAACGGGTCGGACAGATGGAGAACGATCTCTTCACCAGTGAATTTGATCGCAAGTCGGTGCAGTCGGTCTACACCGTGCGGCGTCATCTGCTGAAACTGCGCAATGCGGCGCTGCCCGTGGAGGAGATCTGTAATCAGCTGATCCACCTGCATGAAGATCTGATCCCGCGTCCGCTGCGCGCCTACATCCGCGACGTGCAGGATCACGCCCGGCATGTCGTCACCGACGCGGAAGATATGCGCGAAATGCTGACCAGCGCCATGCAGGTCAATCTGGCGCTGGTGACGGTGCAGCAGAATGAAGTGGTGAAAAAGCTGGCAGGCTGGGGTGCGATCCTGGTGATCCCGACCGTAGTCTTCAGTATGTATGGCATGAACTTTGAGCATATGCCGGAGCTGAAATCGCTGTATGGCTATCCGCTGGCGGTGGGGCTGACCCTGCTGGCCTGCGGCGGGCTGTGGGCCAAACTGCGTCGCTCCGGCTGGCTGTAAACGGCAGGATGCGGTGCCAGATTGTCCCGGTGAAAAGGTCACGACCCGCCAGATAGCGAACCGATACTGTCTGGCTATGCTTAACGCAGCGTGCAGTTTTTGTTCCTGAGCCAACAGTGTGTGAGGTCACGGTGAAAAAAGAGGATAGCAGCGGCCAGGCAGTACCGATTCAGGAAAACCTCCGCTGGATACGTCGTGAATGGCTGATTCAGCGTATAGGTGAATACGTCCTGATTGCGCTGGTGATTCTGGGGGCATGCGGACTCTTTTCCAAAGGCGTGCTGAGTAACGGCAGCGCCCGCTCGCCGGATGGGACCATTCAGGTGGAGTATGAACGGTTTGGCCGGGTTGAGAGCAATATGGATATGCGCATTCGCTACAACGCACCGGTAACCGATCGCTTTACCGTTACGATTGGCGGTGGCGCCCTGGATAACCTGCAAATCCAGACGCTGCAGCCTCAACCGCTGGAGGCGGTGACGATTGGCAGCGATCTGCGGCTGACCTTTTCGGCCCGCAACACCGGACCGGATCACGCGATCTGGCTTGGCCTGCAGCCGCGCAATGCGGGCCGCATTCACGTCACTATTCATGGTGACGGCCATGCTCCGGCCCGTTTTACCCAATGGATTTATCCCTGACAGAGGCGCTTTATGGAAACGGTATTACGTGCCGCAGCGATCTACCTGGTGCTGATGGTCGTGTTCAAAATTGCCGGCAGACGCACTCTGTTGCAGATGACCTCTTTCGATCTGATTCTGCTATTGATCATCAGTGAAGCAACTCAGCAGGCGCTGCTGGGCGACGATTTTTCTGTTACCGGCGCTGCGCTGACTATTATCACGCTGGTAGCGATTGATATTGTGCTGGGCAAACTGAAAAGTCGCTTTCCGGTGGTGGAGCAGGTGATCGATGGCGGCCCGGTGATCCTGGTCGAGAATGGTAATCTGCTGACTGACCGCATGAAGATGACCGGCATCAGTCCTGATGATGTGCTGGAAGCGGCGCGCTCCGGGCAGGGTCTGGAGCGATTTGATCAGATTAAATATGCGGTGCTGGAGGTTAACGGGCATATCTCGATTATTCCCCGAGCCGATAAAGAGTCCTGAGGGGCGTTCGCCCTGACAGGAGAGCGCCCGTGCCGGAGCCGCGCAGGTTACACACGCCTGAAATATCCTCATCCCCTTGCTGCAGCAGGCCCTGAATGCATTACAGATCCTCATCGCGTCACGCTGCGCTTGTTATGCCGCTTCCCTTGTAATCCTGTCGATTTCGTTCAGACTGAGTATTCCACTCATGCTTTATCATCAGAGCTGGCCTGACTATCAATCAGCGTTATGCTTTTACAGTCAGGATTAAATGAATGAATTTACGCGATTTACCTTCTACCCGGTTACCGGCTGGCATATTGGTCCCCTGAACACTCATCAGGCACTGGTAGTGAAATTCGGTTATATCGATCCCGATGCCCCGCGTGAAAAGGGCCCGCAGGAGACCCTGTTTCTGGGTCTGACCCTCGACATGGCGAAAAAGCTGGTCGCCAATCTTTCCGAACACATCGACTACGCTGAAAAAAAGAGCACCCAGCACTAGTTTCTCACCGCGATCGGTACCGCGCCCACCGTCGGGCTATTTTGCTGCGCTGTCGCCCGGTGCATAAACCCGCAGTGCACTGGCGATCAGGCGAAAATGCGCGGGTGTCTGACCGATAATCTCACCATCTGCATTGATGTAATGGGGACGGCGCGTCTCAATCGTCAGCTCCGTGGCGCTGAATGCCCGCACGTTACGCCAGCGACCGTGAGTGCCGCGCCGCAGAAAGGGCAGCAGCGCAATGAGCTGCCAGCTATGCTGCAGCTCCAGACTATAGACATCCAGTAACCCATCGTCTGGTGCGGCACGCTGTTCCACTGTCATGCCGCCCCCATAAAAGCGTCCATTGCCCACCGACACCTGAACCGTTTTGATCGGCGTCCGATGGCCCTGATGCACCAGCGTAGCGCTGAAGGGACGGCTCTGCCGCAGCACCCGCAAAGCCGCCAGGGCATAACCGCCCACTCCCCAGCGTTTTTTCGATTCCGCCGTGAGGTTGCGCGCCAGTTCCACCGAAAAGCCGATGCTGGAGACGTTCAGAAACAGGTGCTGATTCACTTCACCCAGGTCTACTGCACGCAGCTGCCCGTCAGCGATAATCTTTATCGCGGACTCCAGGCTGGCAGGAATGCCCAGCGTGCGGGCAAAATCGTTGGCGGTGCCCAGCGGTAAAATGCCCAGCGGCAGGCCGGTCTGCATCAGTCCCGGCGCGGCCGCATTAAGCGTGCCGTCGCCACCGCCGACGATCACCGCATCAACGCGATGGGCATACGCCGCGATTAATTCGCTGTAGCTGCGGGTATCATCTCCGGCCGGTTGCAGCAGGGTGAACCCGGCCTGAGCCAGCAGCGACTGTGCGCGGCTGGCCTCGGCGCGTCCTTTGCGTGAGCGCTGATTAATCAGAAGCAGGGCAGTTTTCTCCTGTTGAGACATACTTTTGCGTTATCCCGATGTCAAAATGGCTGTAACGAGACGGCAAGTACAGCACTGGCCTGACCGGTGAACAACCCTGCTTGCGCTACTTTACGTAACCTGTTGAGTGCCATAAGCGGCGATAAAGATCGTCTACACTGCTAAGGGTCAGATCCACACTGAGGAGTTGCGATGACAGAACACGAATTCAGAAAATTGTTAGCCGAACAGGGTTTTGACGAGCCTCTGTTGATTGAGCGTGCAGCCGCCGCCCAGCTTGATAATCATGTACATCCCTTTGAAGCACTGGCACTGATTCTGAGTGGTGACATCACCATCAGTACCGAACAGGGCGATACCACCTATCATCCCGGTGAGACATTTCATCTGCAGCCCAATGAACTCCATCGTGAGGCGTTCGGGTCGCAGGGCGTACGCTATCTGGCGGGACGTAAATATGAGTGACTGGCAATCAGCATGAAGGTTTCTGACGATCTTTTTACCCGGCTGTCACGCTCGCCGTTCCGTCAGCGCTTTCGTCTGGGACGCGCGGAATATGATTATGCGAGCAGCAAAGGCGAGCCGGTATTGCGCCAGCACGCCGCTGAGTTTGTGGCACAGCGGCTGGCGCCTGCGCAGCCTGAAAATGATGGCAAGCAGACGCCGATGCGCGGCCACCCGGTGTTTATCGCTCAGCACGCCACCGCAACCTGCTGTCGTGGCTGTCTGAGTAAGTGGCACAACATCGGACAGCACCAGCCGCTGAGCGCGGAGCAGCAGACCTATATAGTGACGGTGTTGCTGCAGTGGATCACTCATCAGATGCAGCAGCCTGCACCGCCTGCTCGCATCAGCCGAAGCCAGCCGAAACCGGACGACGATCCGCAACTCGCACTTTGGTAATGGACGAAAAAGCTACAACCGGCGGCTTTTTCTGGTGAAAACTGGCCCTTTTTCATTCCTGGTTTATTCTTAAATCTTTCCTGGGAACACTATGCCAGGATTAAAACCTACACGGCAACGATTCATACAGAGGGAATTATGAAGAAATCAATTATTGCACTGTCTGCTATTTTGCTGGCCTCGCCGGTATTTGCTGCTACCACCACAGACAACACCGTTGCGGAAGCGCATAAAGGCGCCGATACCGCGAAGGAAAAACTGCATCAGACCCAGAACGAAGGCAAAGAGCTGAAGCTGAAGTCTGAGCATGCTGCTGAAGGCAAAAGCGATACCACCGGCAGTAAAATCACCGAAGGTACGCAGAAAGGCTGGCACAAAACCAAAGAAGGCACTGAGAAAGGCTGGGATAAAACCAAGCAGGGTGCTGAAGATCTGAAAAACAAAGCGACTAACTAATTCGCGGCTGTTCTCAGGTTAAAAAAAGAACCCACCGAAAGGTGGGTTTTTTTATGGGTGATAAAGCCGACGCGTAATGCCCCTGGCAGCAACGCATAAGCTCAACGCGCAGGGAACACGGTCAGAAGAGGAAAGCGTCCCGCGCCTGGGACAAAAACGCCGGGAGCGTTTTTGAACAACGCAAAGCGTTAGCCCGTTTACGGGCGCACCTCAGGGATGAGGTGCGTAATCGCGCGGGCCGAGCATGCCATGGATGGCGGGTTTTGCGCCTTTCCGATCTGACCGTGTTTCCTGAGCAGGCCTCGCTCTCACTGCGATACTAACCTGGGTTTGCCTGACGCGGATTACGCTTTCTTTTCCGCTGTTTCTTTCTCTGAGGCGGCTAACGCAGAGACTTTCCTTTCCGTCTCTGCAGCCGCATCGGCGGAGGCCGCCGCCGCTTCAGCCGCAGCCTCTGCCGCGGTATCGGACTGTTTCTTACCTTCTTCGATAAACTCTTCGTCGATGGCTTCGATGTTTTCGCGGTTATCGCGTCCGGAGAGCAGGTTCCAGCAGGCGATAAACAGAGCGGCAATCACCGGACCGATTACAAAACCGTTGATGCCGTAAATCTCCATGCCGCCCAGCGTGGCGATCAGAATCAGATAGTCAGGCATTTTGGTGTCTTTGCCGACCAGTAGCGGACGCAGGATGTTATCAACCAGTCCGACAATCACTACGAAGAAGCCCACCAGGAACAGCCCTTTCCACAGTGCACCAGTGGCGAAGAAGAAGATCGCCGCAGGCACCCAGATAATGGCGGAACCGACTGCCGGAATAAGAGAGAGGAAGGCCATCAGTGCGCCCCACAGCAGGCTGCCGTCTATACCGGTAAACCAGAATGCCAGCCCACCGAGAATACCCTGAACAATACCGACCACCACCGTGCCTTTCACCGTCGCGCGCGCCACGGCCGCAAACTTCACCATCAGGTGATGCTTCACGTAGGTTGAGAGCGGCAGCGCTTCCAGGATCAGATGCACCAGATAGGAGCCATCTTTCAGCAGGAAGAACAGCAGATAAAGCATCACGCCAAAGCCGACGGTGAAGCTGAACGTCCCTTTACCGATGATAAAGGCGCTGCCTGCCACATACTGACCGCCCTTAAGGGCAAACGAGGAGAGCTTCTGCTGAATCTGTTCGGCGTTATCCAGGTTATTTTCAGCCAGATAATGTTTTGCCCAGCGCGGCAGATGCTGCAACAGATCGGCGAAGACCGCCGGGAACTGCGCCGAATTGGTCTGCAGTTTGTGATAGACCGCGTTGGTTTCGACCACCAGCGATGAGGCGATAATAGCCAGCGGCGTGAACACAATCAGACAGATACAGAGCAGGGTAATCAACGCGGCCAGGCCATTGCGTTCGCCCATTCGGACCCGCAGATACGTTTTCAGCGGATGGAAAATCACCGCCAGAATCGCCGCCCATAAAATCGGCGAGAAATAGGGCGAAAGCACCTCGAAAAAACCGAGGGTGGCAATAGCCAGAATCAAAATGAAAAACCCGATGTTCAATCCTTTAAAACGCATGGAAAAACCTCATCTCGAACAACTCTGATAAACCCGACGCGCGAATTTTCTGTGTCTGGCTTTGCTTATGCGGCTGCCTCGTCACTGATTATCGGTCAGGCTTTGCTTTTTAAACGCTGCTGATGACAGCATCATGCTGGCTAACTCTTTGAAAGGTCTGGCAGAAGTGATGAACGGGCAATGTGCGTTCGCTGCGTGACTTCCTATAGGTAACACGCTGCAACTGACAGCAGCGCGCTGAATCCTACATTAGCGTAGCGGTTTCGACCATTATTGGTAGGTCAGAGACTCATGATCCCGGGGGATGCTGCCGATAACAGTATTAACTGGATAAAAAACAGGCAATGAAAAATGAGTAAACAGAGCGTCTTAATCGTGCTGCTGACGCTGGTATTAACCGGCTGCGCCACCAAGCAGTATCCGCAGGCATCCGCGGTCACCCCGGAAGAGACGGCGATGCTGAATTGCAGCGCGCTGGATCAGGAGCTGGTGAAAGCGCACAGCGTGCAGAGTGATATTGAGCAGACCGGCCAGTTCGATGCACTGACCGTGCTGGGCTTTGTCGGGGATTTCGGGCTGGGCAATGGCATTGCGAAATACAATGCCAGCCAGAAGGCGGAGCGGCGACTGACGCAGTTACAGTCGCTGAAAGCCGCGAAGTGCAGCCAGCGGCTTTCGTAGCGACTGCGCCGGGTCAGCCGAGCGTCCGTTCGCTGACATGCTGCAGCCGGACATTTTCGGCGGCGCGTTTACCGGCAAGGAAGGCGTGATCCGAGTTGTAATATTCCCACTCGCTGTAGCGGCCTGACAGATGAATGTCCTGGGTCAGCAGCCACTGGCGGATCAGCGCCACGTTATCGCTGCGCGCATGGTCATAGACCACGTAGGCGTAGGGCATATCGACCTCTGAGGCACAGAGCAGCGGATCGTCCGCGGTGATCATGCCAACTCTGATGCAATCCTGACGGCAGCGCTCAATCAGCGCATCCCCCGCCAGCGGCAGCGGATTGGCCGCGTTATAGGTGATTTCGCAGGTTAAGCCGAAACCGCCCGGCGGGTTGCAGTGCGGACTCGCATTGCCCTGCACAAAGATGCGGTGAAACAGCGTATCGCCAGGATAGTAAATCCAGTGCTTTTCGGTCAGGTCAGCGCGGCCAATTCCCAGATTAACGCAACGCACCGAGACAAACTGCAGCTGCTGCGCCGCCCGTTGCACACTCTCCGGCACTTCATCGCCCATCAGTTTAATCAGCTCCGGCAGCGGCATGGTGCTGATTAATTGCTCATAACGGTAGTGGCGACCATCCGCCAGCAGCGCGACGTGCGCCTGCGGGTAGAGGCGGGTCAGGGTGGCGTCCGTTTCCAGCGTACATTTCAGGTGCGGCAAAAAGCCGGACATCAGCGCCTGGAAGCCACCGCGCAGCGGATAGCCGAAACGGGCGTTGGGGCCAACCGGTTTCGCCAGCGGTTGCAGTGCGCCATCAATGATCTGCGCCAGATCGGGCAGCGGTACGCGTCCGCCCAGCCATGAAGTTTCCATGTCGGTCAGCGGCACCTTCCACAGTTCCTGGTTGTAGGGCAGGGCAAAGTGACGCGCGATGCCTTTGCCCCAGGTGCGCATAATGAAGTGCTGGAAATCCTCTTCGCCTTCCACCACGCCTGTGCTGCTGCCCTCATCGGGGATCGCGCCATCTGCGCAGCAGTCCCGCCGTGCCCGCGCCCGATCCAGTGGCACCGCGGCGGCGGCCGTTTCGCCATAACGCGCCTCGATAGCGCCCAGCACGCACTCTTTTACCACCTCGACCGGCAAGCCGTGCAGCGCGGACTGGAAGGGATAGCGGGTATAAACGCCGTCGCTGTAGACCCAGGCTTCACGCGCCTGCCAGTGCAGGTTGTCGCCCAGCAACATCTCATACAGCTGCAAGACGTACGGGTCCTGCGAGAACATAATGTGACCGGCATAGTCGAAGGTAAAACCCTGATCGTCAATCGAGCGGCACCAGCCGCCAGGCGTGGCATTTTTCTCCAGCAACACTGCGCCTTCGCCATAGTGATAACCTGCGCTCAGCCCGGTTGGCCCGGCTCCGATAATCAGGCAGGGCACGGCTTCACTCTCCAGCATCAATGGGGTTAACGGCGTGATATTCGCCTGCGCGCTGCCCTAGCTGACCGAACTTAGTGCGGGCTGACGCTGCATCAGCGCCTGCTGGATCAGTCCATGAATCTGTTCAGCGGTGCGATCCCATGAGGTGGCATCGACCTTTGCCTGCATCCGTCCCGCCAGCGCCAGCCGTTCTGCGGCACCAATCGCCATCGCCTGTTCACAGGCGGCAATAAATTCCGCGTGGCTCTCTGCCACCGCGACTTCCTCTGCGTAATGCCGCGCAACGTCAATAATCGCGGTACTGACAATCGGCAGCTGCGCCGCCATATACTCCAGCACCTTAGTCGGTGAGATGTAGCGCGTCGAGGCATTGATGGCAAACGGCATCAGACAGACATCCCAGCCCGCCAGAAACTGCGGCAGCGCCTGATAGGGCTGCTGGCCGAGCCAGTGAATATTGTCGCGCTGCGGCAGGCTGGCGGGATCAATTTTTACCACCGGCCCGACCATAATGATCTGCCATTCGGGGTGGCTGTCCGCCAGCGCCGCAATCAGCGGCAGGTCTATGCGCTCATCCAGCACGCCGTAATAGCCAAGACGCTGTGCCGGAATTGCATCCTGCATCGGATGTCGATTGCTGCGATCGCGCGCCTGCTCAAAATGAATAGCATCGACGCTGCTGGGAAAGCAGTAAACCTGAGCATGTTTGTCACGCTTCGCTTCATAGAGGCTGGTGCCGCCGGTAAAGACCAGATCGGCGCGGGTCATCAGCGCGGATTCGCGCTGCTGCAGCTGGCGCGGTGCATTCTGAAAAGCGGAAAGCTCATCCATGCAGTCGTAAATCACCAGTGACGGATCAAAAGGGGTCAGCAACGGCAGCGCCATCGGCGTATAGAACCAGATCAGCGGCTGTTCATCTTCCTCCAGCAGCGGCGTCAGCAGCAGCAGCAGCGAGGCGATCTGGCTGTCGTGGAAACCAGGCGCGTCGCTGTCGGTATGCGGCTGGATCACCGTGATGTTAGCGGCAGGCGAGCTCTGATGCAGACCCTGTGGCCCCGCCTGCCAGACCGGCTCTTCGACAAACAGCACGCGATAGTGCTGTGCCAGTCGTGTCAGTAGCTGCTGCGGACGCTGAAAAACAAATCCCCAGCGTAAATGGCTGAAAACAATGAGAACAGGTGGTTTCATAGTGTGCTCCTGACAGGGGTGTTTTGAGGAGTGGATGTGCTGCAAAAAGCGCTGCGCCTGACGTAATGCGTCGGCATAAGGCTGCTGTAGCTGGCGGGCATAGGGATCGGCCCCCAGCAGATCGAGATCCCACAAACCGCTGCGGGTCCAGAAAGTCGTCTCCTCCCATAAGGGACGATCGAGGATCGGATAGAGGCAGATGCCGTGCAGCTCAACGCCTGCCAGTTGCGCCTGCGCAACCTGCGCGGCGATCTCAAGGATCCAGCTTCCGCGTCCGCTGCCGACGTGGCTGGTTTCCGCCAGCAGCAGTGGCCGCTGATAACGCTGCCAGACCTGCTGCAGCATCCGATGCAGCGGCAGGCGTCGGCTGTCGCCCAGATGCCAGTAAAGCCGCCGGTTTGATCCCTGCTCCCACTGATTGTCGTGGTAGTAATTCACGCCAATCAGATCGAGATAGCGTGGGGCGCCGCCCAGTTCCGGGTTAAGCCTGCCGCTCAGCATGTCCCACGCCTGAAACTGGGTGTCACACATCTCACGTGCCAGCACATCGCTGGCCGGATCGGCGGGATCGGGCACGATATGGATCAGTGGATCACAGTGCAGCAGACGGGCTCGCGGATCGGCCAGCCAGATGGCATCACAGGCTGCCAGCGTAGCGCGCACCAGCTGCTGCTTGGCGGCATCCGCCCGATCCGCCTCAGCGATCGCCTCACAGGTGAACAGCCCTACCGAGATACCCCAGCTGACAAAGGAGATCTCATTCATCGGAGAGTAGACTGGCGCCTGCTGATACCAGGGGGCCAGGAAGCGGGCCAGTGCGCCACAGAAGGCGGCGAAACGGCTGACAAAGTCGTGGTCAAACAGGCTGACGCCAGCGGGCCAGCCGTAGTGGCAGATTGTCCAGCTCAGCTGAATGCCCTGCTGCTCTGCGGCCTGCATCCGGGCCGCGACCGTCGAGAAGTCATAGCGGCCATCGTGCTCACATAACCGCCAGCCGACGCTTTCGCGCACTGTGCGAATGGAAAAGGGGGCCAGCGCGGCATAATCTTCTGCTGCACGCGCCTGATGCTGGTTAAGATCGTTCATCGACAGCGCAAGGCCGGCAGGATTGATATGATCGGCACCTTCGTAGCCGGCCTGCCAGAAACTGGAAAAGGGCGTCATGGCATCTCCCGAAAAAAAGCAACACGCTTCCCGCTGACGAGCCGTCGTGAAACGGGTCAGGGCGTCAGGGTATGCATTGCAGACTGATCGATCTGACCACTCTGAACGGACGGGCGATCCATGCCATAAGCCACAGACACTGAGTTGCAGGCATCAGGGCCTGTCGCGGTGTGGACGAGTGAGATAGCAGGTATAGGCCAGTGACGCTATCGGCAGAAAAAGGCTGGCTTCTCTGGATGTTGAAAGGTTTTGCGGAAGCCTTACTGGAAAGTATAGGCAGTAAGGTTTGGTTCGCAATTTATTGAAGTAAAAGAAAAAAGCGCAGCGGTAAAAATTATCCAGCCAGAAACAGGAAGTTTTAGCATGCGGTTTTGCGAACGGCCCGATAAGCGCAGCGTGAATAGTGTCAGCGCCATTTTCAGCTTTGTTAACCTTTTCCTCAACATGCAGAGAGGTCAGACTCGCCCACTTTCGCGTTACAGCTTCGCTTGCCTTTTGGCGGGCTGGCGACAAGATTTACTTATCACTGGCCTGAATCTGCGGGTCATCAACGGGTGATGCGACGATGCGCGCCCCCTAAAACAGGATGTTTTACAGACTATGTTCTCATTCGACTGGCACCGTTTCTTACTTAACGATCAACCGGCCACCTTTTTGTTTGAGGTGGTGGTACGGGTCATGATCGCTTATCTGGTGGTGTTCACCTTTCTGAAAGTCTCAGGACGACGCGGCGTGCGCCAGCTGTCGTTGTTCGAGTTGGTGGTGATCCTGACGCTGGGTTCCGCGTCCGGTGATGTGACATTTTACGATGATGTGCCGGTGCTGCCGGTCATTATGGTGTTTGTAGTCCTGCTGGCGCTCTACCGCTTCACGACCTGGCTGACGGCGCACAGCCCGCGCTTTTCACGGCTTATTCAGGGCGACGTGATTACCCTGATTAAAGAGGGATTGTATGTGCTGGAGAGTCTGGATCGTCTGAATATTTCCGAAGATGAGTTTTATATGGAGTTACGGCAGAGTGGTGTGGAGCATCTGGGGCAGATCCGGCTGGCGCTGGTGGAGGTCGATGGTCAGCTCAGCCTCTATTTCTACGATGACGATGAGATGCGCGCCGGGTTAAGCGTACTGCCTCCTGAGCACCGGCAGGATTACAGCACTGTGCCGGTCAGCGCGCTCTATGCCTGCACCCATTGCGGCCAGACGCAGATCATTGAGGCTGAGCAGCAGGCTGTCTGCCCGCGCTGTCAGCGACAGCGCTGGTCCGCGGCACTGACCGTGCGTCGGCTGCATTAATCGCCAGCATCCGCTCCGCGTTCAGGACTTGTCGCGTTTGCATCAGCCGGGTTAACGTCGGCGAAGCAGGCGCTGAGCGGGCGCTTTTGCTGTCCCCCGGCAGCGAAATTATCCGCACTTAGCCAGGCACTCAGGGCGCGCTGAACATCTGGCCATTCACGGTCAATAATTGATAGCCAGTCGGTATCGCGATTACGCTGTTTACGCGTCATAACCTGACGAAAACGGCCCTCAAAGCGGAACCCCAGCCGTTCTGCTGCGCGTCGTGATGCGATATTGGTTGAATCACAGCGCCACGCCACTCGCCGATAGCCGAGCGAGAAAGCCTGTTGCAGCAGCAGATAAATCGCCTCGCTGCCGATGACACTGCGCTGCATCAGCGGCGACCAGGTGACGTGACCGATTTCAACAGTGCCGTGTCCCGGCTCAATGCTGGCGAAGCAGACCACGCCGCAGGGCTGCTGATTTGGCGAGCAGACCGTGAAGGACACCAGGGCCGCATCCGCCACTTTATCCGCAATCCAGTGCTGCATCTGCGGCAGAGAGGCGGGCCGCTCTGCGCTCAGCCAGGTCCAGTCGCGATCATCCGGTGCCAGCATAAATGCCTGCAATAGCGGTTCTGCATGATCGATGCTTAGCGGCAGGAGAAGGCAGTGCTGACCCGTGAGTGGCATACAGGGTGGTCTGGTGACCGGTTGCCAGTCGGGCAGAGCCTCACCGACCGGCTGATCAAACTGATTGAGGTTCAATAGCATTCTCCTGAAAGAAAACGGACGGTTAGCCGGGAAACTTATGATGCCGGGCTGACGGACTATCCTGAACCGCGGTTAAACCCGTCGCAGCTTGTTCCCGCTTACCACATAACTTTGCCTGTTACTGACAGAAAATGAAAACCCTTCGGGCAGCATAGCGGCACCATTACCAAAGAGGTGTGCGTATGAAAGTGAGGCTGGCCAGTGCATTACTGTTTTTGCTGTTATCGTTTGGCGCGTTTTCACAACAGGTTATCAGCGAAAGTCATCCCCATTCACGCAGTGCGCGATGGCTGGAGCAGAGCAGTCAGGTTGATACGGCGGATTCGCCGGATGAACATCTGCTGGAGAGGCGGGAGTGGCGAAGCAGCCTGCAACGCAAGCCGTTCTGAGATGAGATCCCCGGCGGAAAACAGCCGGGGAGCCAGGGGTTAAGCGTTTCAGACCCGTTGTGAAATTATATTGTGGCCTGTGTCGCTGCCATGCCAGGCACCAGAATCACCTTGCGGCACTCCTCTTCGCGTTTGGCGAAAATATCGTAGCCACGCGCAGCATCTTCCAGCGGCAGATGGTGGGTCACAATCTCTTCTGGCGTCAGATGACCCTGTTCGATCAGCTTCAGCAGGTCGGGCAGATAAGCGTGTACGTGGGTCTGTCCCATCTTAAAGGTCAGCCCTTTGTCAAAGGCGTCACCAAACAGGAAGCCGTGAATGAATCCGGCATAGACGCCCGGCACGCTGACGATACCGCCACGCCTTACTGCGGCAATACACTGACGCAACGCTTTACCGCTGCTGCCTTCCAGTTTGAGATTGGTGAGCACGGTTTCGGTCATGCTGCCTTTTGCCTCGAACCCTACTGCATCAATCACTGCATCCACACCGCGATTGCCGGTGCTGTGTTCGATAATCCAGCCGGCCGGGTCATCGATCTCATCGAAGTTAATCGGGATAACACCGTAGCGCTCACGGGCAAAGTTTAAGCGGTAGTTGTTGTGGTCGATCATGTAGATCTGTTCGGCACCCTGCTGTCGGGCGCAGGCGGCACTGAGCAGGCCAACCGGTCCGGCACCGAAAATCGCCAGGCTGGAGCCAGGTTTCACCTCGGCGTTTTTCACCGCCTGCCACGCGGTGGGCAGAATGTCTGACAGGAACAGCACTTTCTCATCCGACAGTACCGACGGCACTTTAAACGGGCCGGTATTGGCTTTTGGCACCCGGACATATTCCGCCTGTCCACCGGGCACACCGCCATAGAGTTTGCTGAAACCAAACAGGGCTGCGGGCGGCGTGATGTTTTTCCGGTTCAGGATGGCACCCCGTCCGCTGTTGGTATTTTCACAGGCAGCATACTGGCTCATCAGGCAGAAAAAACAGTCGCCACAGGCGATAACAAACGGGATCACCACCCGATCGCCTTTGGCCACGGCGGTCACTGCGCTGCCTGTCTCAACCACTTCGCCCATAAACTCATGACCAAAGATATCTCCGTGCCCGGTACCGGGGATTTTGCCGCGGTAAAGGTGCAGGTCTGAACCGCAAATAGCGGTGGCGGTCACACGCAGAATAATGTCATCTGCGGCTTCCAGACCGGGATCGGGAACGTTATCGACGCTGACTTTATGGGGGCCGTGATAAGTTAATGCTTTCATCTGTTCATCTCCTGATGATTAGGGGACGGCGGCCAGACCAGAAGGCGTGGCCACGCACGGAAAGACTCAGGAAACCTGAAATCGAAACCTGCCTGAAGTGTAGTAATCCTTTAAGGAGTAAGCAGAGCGGTGCAGCCGGCTGGTCAGTTTCAGCCGGGCTGACAGGGCGGCTGCACCTGCGTTGTGGCGACCGTCACGGCTCGGGTGTCGGGTTGCCAGAGAGCGAGGTCGGCAAACGCACGACGATAAACCGTGTCGATTTGTGCCGGAACCTGTTCGATGTAGTGCCAGGCATGCTCACGCGTTTCACCGGTGAGTTGCTGCAGATAGTGCCGCGCGTCGTCCAGCGTCGGGATCTGGCCTTCGACACCCGCCATGCGGGCAGGCAGACCGGTCCAGATCAGACCTTCTATGCCTTTGGTCTTAGCCCACTCTGCCAGTGGCCCTGCGGAGGTCGCTGTCACCGTCATCATCCCGATGCCATCGATGCGGCTGTCCGGAATGGCCTCACGCAGGCGCAATGCGCGGCAGGCGCTCTCAAGTGAGGCGGTATTCAGCCAGGCCCAGTACACCGGCACCGGGCTGGCGTTAAGGCAGATCGCGGTCGACAGCTCGCCGCCGTCAGCGATGCGCACAAACTCAATCGGTAGCTCAGGACCATCATGATGCCACTGACTGGCCACCGGCAGTGCGCCAGCTTTCCAGATTAACGATCCCCATCCGAGGCAGGCAATTTTCATTCTCTTCTCCTGTGCACCTGTCGGCGTGATCGCGACAGAATCTGTTTAAGCGTAGCCCGTTGCGCTGAACCGTTACAGGGATCACCTTTTTAGGGGCGGTAAAACCGCCACAAAGATGGCATGATCGCCGCGCAGTCACTTTGCACAACCTGACGATTTTTTCAGCAATCCATGCGTGTTTTTCTGCACGGCTTGAACTTTTATCGTCAGGTAGTGTAAAAAGTGGCGCACGCAATCGATTACCTATGCACGGACGGGTCAGCATCACGTTGACTGATCCGGTTGCAGCTGAGGCGCAGAGTGGGGCGGACATTTGCCTGCCTGACGGCTCAGGTTACTGGCGGCTTTTAAAACGGAAGATCTGATGAAAACCACGCAAACTGGCACGCTGGGCGCGCTTGAGAGTGACGTCGATACGGGATGGCGTAAAACCGACACCATGTGGATGCTGGGTTTATACGGCACGGCGATTGGGGCGGGTGTGCTGTTCCTGCCTATCAATGCTGGCGTCGGCGGGCTGATCCCGCTGATCATCATGGCGATACTGGCGTTTCCGCTGACTTTTTTTGCGCACCGCGCCCTGACCCGATTCGTTCTCTCCGGTAAAAATCCGGCCGGGGATATCACCGAGGTGGTCGAGGAGCATTTTGGCGTTGGTGCGGGCAAGCTGATTACGCTGCTCTATTTCTTCGCTATCTACCCGATTCTGCTGATGTACAGCGTAGCGATCACCAACACGGTTGAGAGCCTGATGGTGAATCAGCTCGGCCTGGTGCCGCCACCGCGTGTGCTGCTGTCGCTGCTGCTGATTGTCGGACTGATGACCATTGTGCGTTTCGGCGAGAAGATGATTGTCAAAGCGATGAGCGTGCTGGTTTATCCCTTTGTGGCGGTGCTGATGTTGATGGCCTGCTATCTGATCCCGCACTGGCACGGCGCTGTGCTTTCGACCCTGAACGTTCAGCCCGCGGGCAGCAGCCTGTGGATGACGCTGTGGCTGGCGATTCCGGTGATGGTCTTCTCCTTTAATCACTCGCCGATCATCTCTTCATTCGCGCTGGCAAAGCGGGAAGAGTATGGCGATGCCGCAGAGAAAAAGTGTTCGCGCATTCTGGCCTGCTCGCACCTGATGATGGTGGTGACGGTGATGTTCTTTGTCTTCAGCTGCGTGCTGAGCCTGTCGCCTGAAGATTTACACGCCGCCAAGGCGCAGAACATCACCATTCTTTCCTATCTGGCGAACCATTTTAAGGTGCCGATGATCGCCTGGCTGGGACCGCTGATTGCCATTGTGGCGATCACGAAATCGTTTCTCGGTCACTATCTTGGCGCGCGCGAAGGATTTAACGGCATGGTTAATAAGGCGCTGCGCAGTCGCGGCAAAACCATCGCGCCCGCCAGACTGAATCGCCTGACCGGACTCTTTATGCTGCTGACGACCTGGCTGGTGGCAACGCTGGACCCCAATATTCTCGGCATGATTGAGACGCTTGGCGGGCCGATCATTGCGATGATTCTGTTCCTGATGCCGATGTACGCTATCCAGAAGGTACCCGCGATGCGGAAGTACAGCGGTCATATCAGCAATCTGTTTGTCGTGCTGATCGGACTGATTGCCATCTCCGCAATCTTCTATTCGCTGGTGAAGTAACACTTAGCGCAACAGGCGCATCTCAATCCCCCTGGGATGCGCCTGCCATTCTGCCCGCCCTTCGCCATTCTCTCTATGCACCTCCACGTATTCAGCGATATCGCTCCCTGATTTGAGCCCGCTGCCGCGTTGTTAATGCCGCCTCTCAGACGCATCTGGTTAGCAATAGTTACATTTGGTACTTATCAGCATGGTAGAGTTAACGCGAATAATTATTATTCCCTAAAAGGACAGGAGAAAAATGAAAATCGGGATAGTTGCTGCCACCACACTTTTACTGTCAACCGCCTGTGCGGCTACCACCTATCCGGTCACGGTGACCGATATGGATGGTCAGAAAATTACGCTGCAAAAAGAGCCGCAGCATGTGATTTTACAGGATGGGCGTGACGTGATGGCGCTGGCATTACTGGATCGCCAGAACCCGTTTCAGCGTGTCGTTGCCTGGAACAACCTGCCGAAAAAGCAGGATACCCAGACCTGGGACCTGCTGAAGCAGCGCTGGCCGCAGGCGGCATCGATTGTTGATATGGGCTTTAACGATCAGGGGCAGGTCAATCTGGAGAGCGTGCTGGCGAAGCAGCCCGATCTGATGATTGCGCAACTGCGCGCCAAACCGGCCCTGACGCAGTCAGGCGTGCTCGCCACCCTGAAAAATCTCCATATCCCGGTGCTGTTCCTTGATGTTGAACTTCATCCGAAAGAGAACACCCTGAAGAGCGTGAAAGTGCTGGGCACCGTTCTGAATCGCGAAGCCGAGGCGAAAGCCTACGCCGATTTTTACCAGCAGCGCTGGCAGATGCTTCAGCAGAAGATTGCGCAGGTGCCCCACAAGCCAACCGTGTTTATTGAACCGATTGCCGGTAACAGCGACAACTGCTGCTTTACCCACGGTCATAACGGCTGGGGCGCGCTGGTGGAAGCGGTCGGTGGCAAGAATATCGGTTCTGCACTGCTGCCCGGCAGCTCAGGATTTGTGTCGCTGGAGAAGATTATCGCCATGAAGCCGGACGTCTATATCATGACCGGCTCTAAACGCCCGAACAGTAACGTGCTGCCGTTTGGTTACGGTGCCAGTCAGACCGACGTGACCGCCACCTTTAACCGCCTGCAGAGCCGCACCGGTCTGGAGCAGATCGAACCGGTGAAACAGAAACGGGTGTATGGCGTTTATCACCATTTCTATAATCACCCTTACAACATTATCGGCATGGAAATTCTGGCAAAAGATCTCTATCCGGAAGTGTTCCGCGATCTGGACCCGACGGCTGATTACCACCACATCGTGACGCACTTTACCGGGTTACCGGATGCGCCAGTGATCCTCAGCACGCCATAACCGCAAAAATGTCAGGGTGCGTTTCAGCATCCTGACTTTTCATCGGCCATCATCCGTCAACCAGAGCGTGATTTTCAGACAGCGCAGGTTGCCCGGTTAACCTCTGGATTGCGTCAGCAACGTTGTCATCGCATGTCCTGTGTTAAGAAAGCGCTAAGCAAGCGTAATAGTGTGTAAGTTACCGGATTTTAAGACTTTTACAGATGTCTCCCGCCACAATTATTGCCATGATGCCGATCAACGGTGCCTGAACAGCCGTTATTTTCGGAGGCAGTATCATGAAAAAAACAACATTAACGCTTATCGCTTCACTTTTGACATGCAGCACACTCTTTTCTCAGGCCTCACGGGCAGACGATCGTGATGACGCGCACCGCAAGCCTGTGCCGCATCAGAACGGTGACCATCGTGCTGACAATCGCGGTTCTGACCAGAATCAGGAGCGTGGCAACAACCGTCATGACAGCGTCAATCATCGCCCGGATCAGGACAACAACGGTCGGGGCAGAGAGGCACGTAATGATCGCGACCATTTCGCCTGGCAGGGGCACGACTTCCGTCGCGGGCATCCTGTCCCGCAGGCGTACCGCGGCGACCATTACCGCGTAGCCGACTGGCATGAGCGCGGTCTGCGTGAACCGCCACGCGGTTATCACTGGGCAAACATCGACGGCAACTATGTGTTGATTGCTGCTGCAACCGGGGTAATTACTGCGCTGGTGCTGAACAGCGCCCTGAACTGATCCCCAGGGGATGGCTGCGGCCATCCCTCTTTCTTTCCGTTTTGCTGCGCCAGCGGCTATCCTGACACTCTACGCTGAAAATTCCCTGTGTAAGGAGTCATGATGACGACGGTTAAGATGGTTGCGGTAGATATGGATGGCACCTTTCTGGACGATAACAAGCAGTACAATCGATCCCGCTTTCTCGACTGCTATCAGCAACTCACCGCCCGTGACATCAAATTTGTGGTGGCCAGCGGCAATCAGTATTACCAGCTCAAATCCTTCTTCCCGGAGATCGCCAGCGATATCGCCTTTGTAGCCGAAAACGGCGCATGGATTATCGATCGTGATGAGGAACTGTTTTGCGGTGCCTTTGAACGCCGCGATGTTGAAGCGGTAATCGATACCCTGCAAAACGGCGACTATCCGGGTCTGCGTTACCTGCTGTGTGGCCGGGAGAGCGCATGGTACTTCGACGGCATGGAAGAAAACTGGCTGAAGAAGATGCGCCATTACTGTCACCGGCTGAAGCCGATTCATCATCTGGATGAGGTGCAGCATGACCGGCTGTTTAAGTTCGCGCTGAATCTCTCTGATGACTATATCGAGCCACTGATGGCGGATATTGAACGTCTGCATCAGGGGCGTGTGGCAGCGACCTCAAGCGGTCACGGCTCGGTGGATTTGATCGTGCCGGGGAATCATAAAGCGCACGGTCTGGATCTGCTGGCACAACGCTGGGGGATCTCGCACGACCAGGTGCTGGCCTTTGGTGATGGCGGTAACGATCTGGAGATGCTCAGACAGTCTGGCTTCAGTTTTGCCATGGACAACGCGCCACAGCGGGTGAAACAGGCGGCACGCTATGCCGCGCCTTCTAACAACGAGCAGGGCGTGCTGCAGGTGATTGAGCAGATGCTGGCAGGTGAGGGGCCTTTTAGCGCCATGCAGGCTTAGCCGTCTGGCGCTGCGATTAAGCCAGGACGGTCAGCGCCGTGATTCAGCCAGCCGCCTGGCTCAGAGAGCGGGTGCAACAGGATAGCGCTGAGGAGCAGCAAAGCCGGGCGAGGCTGGCAGGCCCGGTTGTGCCTGGTCAGCGAATGCGGGCAACGCGGCTCCTGATCACGCCGTGATTTCCCAGGCCTGCGCGATCATCATCTGCATCTGTTCGCGGCTGTAATTCACCAGCGAATTTTTGCTGTTGGCTCGCGCCAGAATCCACTCCACCTCGGCGCGGCTCAGTGAAGGGCCATCCTGCCAGAATGGGGTGATCGCCTGCTGCTGCAGCCACTGTTTCAGAAACTGCGCCGGTGAGTCCGTAGTTTCGCTGAACAGCTGCGGGTGCAGTTCCGCCATCAGCTTACGCTGTAGTGGCTGTTCGCTGTCGGACAACAGATCCAGGAACGGAAACAGCAGACGTCCGCACACTTCACCGTGATGGAACGGCTTTATCGCGCCCAGTTCCCCCGCAATACCGTGGATCACCCCCAGACCCGCACTGCTGAGACTGACACCGCCCAGCCACGACGCCATCATCATCGCTTCCCGTGCCGCGTCGCCAGCAGCATCCTCACGATTAAGGGCAGGCCAGGCCTGAACAAACTGACGCAGGCCGGTCAGCGCCAGCTGTCGGGTAAAGAGGTTGCCTTTGCCGGAGAGATACGCTTCAAACAGGTGGGTAAACGCATCAATACCGCAGGTCGCCAGCACCCGGTCAGGCGCACCTTTCAGCAGATCGGCATCGAGAATCGCCACCTCCGGCACAAAGACCGGGTGGCGCAGTGACGCTTTTATCTGAATGTCACGCTGGTCAGTCACTACCGCATTTTGCGTCACTTCACTGCCGGTACCGGCGGTAGTCGGGATAGCAATCAGCGGCAACGTGATGGGCTGAACCGCGGTGTCACCGACTTTTTCCAGATAGCGGGCGGTTGGCAACGGGTGTTGTACCATCGCGCTAAATGCTTTCGCCGCATCCAGTACGCTCCCGCCGCCAATCGCGACGACCCGATCGACATGACCGCGCCAGCGCGCAACCCAGCCATCAATCTCGGCGGGTGAGGCTTCATGACTGACAATTTCATAGCCAATAATATGATCGTTGAGTCCGGCTTTTAGCCGGGCATATGCGGGGCCTTGCAGAAAAGATTGTCCACAAAACAGCAGAGTAGGCTGTGACCGGGCGGCCAGCAGCGGCACCAGTTTATCCAGGCTGCCCCGGCCAAAGAGGGTTCGTTGATTACTGTACAGCTCACTCAGGTTCTCACTCACCAGCGCATCCTTTTTACATTTCGCTAAAATCTGAGTGTAACGAAAAGCAAGGCGCCGGGACTGGCAAACTTTCTGATAACGCATTGGCAAAAAGTTGATCACCTTCGCAAAACAGAAATTCACCCCCGGCGGGGTGGTGCTTTCCTGCTGATGTTACCCTTAACATGTTATCGGTAACAGCGTTTGTCGGGATGTGTAAACATCTTACAGCGCACTGTTTTGTAGCCCTCAGGGGATCATGATAATAAACCGACACTGAATGATGTTCAGTGCACAAGGTGGAGAAAAGCTATGCCATTACTCTATGTGGCGATTGGCGTCGCGTTACTGCTGCTGCTGATGATTCGCTTTAAGCTTAATGGATTTATCGCGCTGATCCTGGTGGCGCTGGCGGTCGGTGTGATGCAGGGCATGCCGGTTAATAAAGTTATTACCTCAATCAAAGCGGGCGTGGGTGGCACACTGGGCAGCCTGGCGCTGATCATGGGCTTTGGTGCCATGCTCGGTAAATTGCTGGCCGACTGCGGCGGTGCGCAGCGTATTGCCACCACCCTGATTGAAAAATTCGGCACTAAGCATATTCAGTGGGCGCTGGTGCTGACCGGTTTTATCGTCGGATTTGCGCTGTTCTATGAAGTCGGCTTTGTACTGATGCTGCCACTAGTGTTCAGCGTTGCGGCGTCGGCACGTGTGCCGCTGCTCTATGTCGGGGTGCCGATGGCGGCTGCCCTGTCAGTGACGCACGGCTTTCTTCCGCCGCATCCTGGCCCGACCGCAATCGCGACGCTGTTTAACGCTGACATGGGTAAAACGCTGCTATTTGGTACGCTGCTGGGTATTCCTACGGTGATTCTGGCGGGGCCGGTCTATGCCCGCTTCCTGAAAGGCATCGACAAACCGATTCCTGAGGGGCTCTATAACCCGAAAACCTTTACCGAGGCGGAAATGCCTGGGTTTGGCGTCAGCGTCTGGACAGCACTGGTACCTGTGGTGCTGATGGCGCTGCGTGCGGTGGCAGAGATGCTGCTGCCTAAAGGCCATGTGCTGCTGCCCTATGCGGAGTTCTTTGGCGACCCGGTGATGGCGACACTGATTGCGGTGCTGATTGCAATCTTCACCTTTGGACTGAATCGCGGTCGTACGATGGAACAGGTCATGGATACCCTGACCGACTCGATCAAAATCATCGCCATGATGTTGTTGATCATCGGCGGTGGCGGTGCCTTCAAACAGGTGCTGGTGGATAGCGGCGTGGATAAATACATTGCCAGCATGATGCATTCTACTCAGCTGTCGCCAATCTTTATGGCCTGGTCGATTGCCGCGGTGCTGCGTATTGCTCTGGGTTCTGCCACGGTAGCGGCCATTACCGCCGGGGGAATTGTGGCACCGCTGATTGTTACCAGCGGCGCCAGCCCGGAACTGATGGTCATCGCCGTAGGGTCCGGCAGCGTGATCTTCTCGCACGTTAATGACCCGGGCTTCTGGCTGTTCAAAGAGTATTTCAACCTGACGATTGGCGAAACCATCCGCTCCTGGTCGGCGCTGGAAACCATTATTTCGGTCTGTGGTCTGGTGGGTTGCCTGCTGCTCTCCTGGGCGATTTAACCTCTGGCCGCTGGCAAGCCTGCCAGCGGCTCTCCGCTTTCGCGTCTCTCCCGCTGCCTCTTTGAGCTTTGAACATCCCGTCGCGCTTGCTGCCCCTGTTGCCGGTTAAACCGGGATGTGCGGGACAGACAGCATAAAAAAGGCCGCAAGGTGCGGCCTGACAGAGAAGATTCAGTCTGAATCTGCCACGTTAATGAGGCGGTTCAAAACCGGCTTTCACCATCTGTTCCCGCAGCGCGTGTGCAATGTCACGGTTGCCACTGGTAACGGGGTAGATAACGTTATTCACCACATCATCAAGGTAGTGCTCGTCAAACTCCTGCAGAGAGAGCTGCGTGCCGCCTTCATCGTTGATGGCGAAAGTCCCTTTGATGTGGTTACCGCTGTTTTTTGCCTTGAGGCTGTAGCGGCCCATGCTGGTATTAATCGTGCTCATAAGATCTCCTCGCGACTCATTTTCAATCTCATCACTCTTGAGGCCTGCCTTGACGCCTAAATTTTAGCCAGGAGTGTTCTGTAAAACGAAGAAAGAGAGCCGTTAAAAAGTGGTGTTGCGATCGTTATCTCAGAATTTAAATAAAGCTCAGGGTTGATGAACTTATGACCAGTTGAGCCTTAAGTGAAGCGGCAGGGCGCATTTTCCTGTCTATAATGCTTACAGGAAAAGTGTTTAATTGGTGAGGGGAAAGGAAATGAAAATTATTCTGTGGATTATTGCGATCATTTTTATCGTTGGCTTACTGACCCTGACAGGGGTGTTCAAACTGATTTTCTGATATCTGTTAACGCTTCAGCAACAGCGGGCACCTAATCAGGTGCCCGCAATGTTTTCTGGCTGGCCAACAGAGCGTCTGTAATGGGATCCATCGGCGTATTGGGCAGCAGATCCTGTGAGCCCAGAGGTTTCTTACAGTATGCGCAGCAGGCACCATGAAAGTTTCGCTGGCCCTCGCGGTAATCAGTAAAAACGAATCGGGCGCTTCCACATTGACCGCAACGTATCTTCATCACCATCCTGTGTCTCACCCTCCTTTTACTCAGCATTAACGGATGCCTGTGCCTGACAGGTTAAGCGGACTTTATCTATTGCGCGGCAATATTATTTCGCACTGCGATAAGAAAAGTAGTTTCTTATGCTTTTGATTGTTTGTTGCCAAATGCGCATTCGGCCACTAAAAAGCATTTCATTGATCCAGATCAGTGTTTATTAGTTGTTGGCTAAAATATCCGCGAATAGCCTGCCATGACTGATGATAATGGCACAGCCGACTCATTTTTTTTGGCGAGGGAGCGGGATCTGCGCCAGTGAATTTAAGATTTATCGTACAATAAATAGCCACTGGCAGGACGCAGGCCTGAAAAAGCAGAAAAACGGGTTTAAGGTCATGGGACTTACCGTCCGGATGATAGAAAAAAATTGACCTTTTACCGGCGTAAACGTCATTAAGAACAGGAATATATCTTAATCAGATTTTTCTTTTTAACGTCAGTAACGTAACCGCTTAAAATTAAAAAGGGTTTCGTTTCCAGCAGGTTAGCGACCGATACCTGCTCTGCGCCTGATACGCGTTGAGCGATGTTTCGCAAGTCGAAAAGCAGGAAAGTGTGATGGATGTACAGAATGTCGATATTTATCACTTTTTCATCAAATCATGCTGGACAAATCCCTCAGCAATTGCTGTACTAGACCCCGACACAGTTTAGTGTCCATTTTTCATGTAAAGGTAATATAGATGTCTAAGATCAAAGGTAACGTTAAGTGGTTTAATGAATCTAAAGGATTCGGTTTCATTACTCCTGAAGATGGCAGCAAAGATGTATTCGTACATTTCTCTGCAATCCAGAGCAACGGCTTCAAAACTCTGGCTGAAGGTCAGCGCGTAGAGTTTGAAATCACCGACGGCGCTAAAGGCCCATCTGCTGCTAACGTTATCAGTCTGTAAGTTAACAGTCAGAATTCTAAAAACCCGCCTTATGGCGGGTTTTTTTATGGCTGTAATCTGCGCTTCATCCCCCCTGTCGTACTCTCACTCTCGGCGTGTTGCCGCACAAACTGCGCGGCGGTTCACACTAAATAACCGTAACATATTTATAACAACCCGATATGCAGCTTTTTGGCTTGCGACGCTATATAACTGTGCGACAGAACCCGGTGAGTGAGGAGGCAGGATGAACATACGTCAGGCAGAGTTGAAAGACAGTTTTGCGTTGAGTGCATTACTGAGCGAGTTAGGCTACGGCGGCACTGAAAGCTTTATTGAACAGCGCCTGGCGCAGTTATGCAGCGATCCCAGTGAAGCGCTGTTGGTGGCTGAACATGGCAGTCAGGTGCTGGGGTTTCTCTCCTTACATTTTATTCCTCAGCTGGCGCTGGCCGGTGATTTCGCCCGC
Organism: Pantoea sp. Fr-CA_6; assembly: GCF_024520895.1. Lineage (NCBI taxonomy): Bacteria > Pseudomonadati > Pseudomonadota > Gammaproteobacteria > Enterobacterales > Erwiniaceae > Pantoea > Pantoea sp. Fr-CA_6. The sequence goes on from NZ_JALNPO010000002.1 coordinate 160,829, forward strand.
ATCAGCTATTTCTGCATTGCAGAAGGTGAGCGCAGTAAAGGCGTCGGCCAGCAGCTGATTCAGCATGCTGAAATGCTGGCGGCTCGTCGTGGCTGCGATCGCATGGAGGTCCATTGCCATCAGTCACGTCTCAAGGCGAACCAGTTCTACGCCCGTGAAGGCTATGTTGAATCCCCCTGTTATCTCATCAAAGATCTGCAAGCGAGTTAAATTCCCGTCCGCTGGCGATTACCAGCGCCCCGGCAATCATCTCCCGCTGTTCATCCCTGAGGCTGGCGATACTGACGCGAATAAATTGGGTTGGGCCGAGCCGACAGCGCTCGCCTGGCACGACCGCAATACCGCGGGCAGCCAGCGTGATCATGGCAAACTGCTCTGAAGTCACCGGAATATAGAGGCTTAATCCGTCGCGAAGCGGCAGATCAAGCCCACGCTGTGCCAGCGCCGCGAGCAACGCTTCACGCCGTTGCCGGTAGGTCGCGCGTGCGGTGGCGATCTGCCGTTGCGTTTCCTCATCCTCCAGCAGCCACGCCACCGCATCCTGCAGAATGCGGCTGGTCCAGCTGACGCCAAAATTTCGCCATGACTGAATGCGCCTGACCATCTCCGAGGTGGCAGAGAGCACTGCCAGCCGCAGGTCTGGTCCATAGGCTTTGGAAAACGAACGGACGTGCAGCGTGCGCTCAGGAAAGATTGAACCCAGGCTCCAGCTCGCCTCCGCGGAGAGATCGCCAATACCATCATCCTCAACGATCAGTGTGTTGCTCTGTTGCAGAACCTGCGCCATTGCCTGACGTCGCGCCGGGCTGATGCTGTTCCCGGTGGCCGAGTGGGTGCGGGGCTGATAGATCAACATTACCGGTGCCTGCTCCAGCAGAAGAGAAAGAACCTCTGGCAGCGGGCCTTGATCATCACACGCCAGCGGCAGAATCTCTGCGCCGACGTTATCCAGTATATCGAGCAGCCGGGTCGCGGTCGGATCTTCAATAATCACGCGGTCTCCCGGCGAGACCAGGGTTTGCACCAGCAGATTCATCGCGTCAAAACCGCCATCTGTCGCCAGAAACGCCTCTGCAGCATAGGGCCAGCGCGGCGCGATCGCCTGAAGCAGCGGCGCGGAAATCGCCTCACGGGTGTAGCTGTTGAGCTGCGGTGAGTGCAGGGCCGCCTGCAGCGCACGCTGCAGGTCAGGCAGCAGGGCGGGGTCGGGCGCGGCGAGGGTCAGATCGGCGCGGATGTTATCGCCGTAGTTGCCGATCTTCTCAAAGCGAATCGGACGCGGCATCACCGTATTACTACTGACCCAGACACCACTGCGCCCCTTGCCCGCCAGCACTTTCTGCTTTCTGAGTTGCGCCCAGGCAGCAGAAACGGTTGCCGGGCTGACACCCAGCTGCTCCGCTATCTCCCGCACCGCAGGCATCTGCATACCTGTCGCGATCTGTCCGTCACGAATCAGCGCGGAGGCTGCCTGTGCAATGCCTTTCACTGAAGGCGATTTTATCTGGCTGCAAAACCAGTTGAGGTCGACGCTCTCTGTCATAAGAAAATACTTTGTTCAGTAACAAATTAATGATTGTTCAGGTAAGTATTCCGGATCTAGTATCAAATTCAAGCACTATTTTATGCCCCGTCCCGACGGTGCAGCGTAAACGGAGAGATCATGGCAAGGCTACTCATCAGACTGGCGGTACGCGACTGGGACTACTTCACCCCGCTGGCGCTGGGCGATATCAGACCAGAAGGTTTTGAACTGCAGATCGACCGCGTCGGCACGCTGGTGAATGATCTGGCGACCAGCCCCGACTATGACGCGGGCGAAGTCTCCTTCAGCCGCTATGCTCAGGGCCGGGCCAGAGGAGACGAAACGCTGCTTGGCCTGCCGCACTTCCTGATGCGCGGCTTCCGCCAGCGCTGCATTATCACCACCAGCAGCAGCCCCATCACCACGCCTGCGCAGCTGAAAGGTAAGAGAATCGGCGTCACCGGCTGGCAGGATTCGGGCAATACCTGGACACGCACGGTGCTGCGTGAAGCAGGCGTCGAAATTGATGATGTGTTCTGGTATGCCGGTCGTCTTACTGCCGATCATCCGATTGTCGATCGGCTGGCGGGATTTGGCCGCCCGGGCCGCATTGAACCCGCGCCTGACGAACGACCGCTGATAGAGATGCTGCAGGCGGGTGAGCTGGATGCCATCTTCACGCCATTTATGCCGGAGGGCTTTTTCCTGCCGGGTTCGGGATTACGTCAGCTGCAGACCGATTTTTATCAGGCGGAGCGGGACTACTTTAATCGTGTCGGCTATGTGCCGGGCATCCACATTCTGGCGCTGAAACCGGCACTGGCGGCGGAGCATCCGTGGCTGCCTGCGGCGTTAAGTGAGGTCATCGATCGCTCTTACCGGCTGTGGATGCAGAAAAGAGAGAAATATGCCGACACCACGCCGTGGCTGCTGGACGATTTGCGACGCACTGCGCAGGAATTGCCCGCTGACTGGAATCAGAATGGTTTTAGCGTTAACAGAAAGATGATTGCGGACTTTGGTCGCGAGCTCTATGAGCAAGGGCTGACTCACCAGGTACTGACGCCGGAAGCAATGTTTCCGGCCGCTGCGGGAGAAGAGAAATGATGAAAGTAGCACTGGGACAATTTGCGGTGAGCCGCGAATGGCAGGAGAACGCCCGTATCTGTCTGGACTTAATGCAGCGGGCGACAGAAGGTGGCGCCGATCTGCTGGTACTGCCGGAAGGGGTGCTGGCACGTGATATAGCCGACCCCGATTTAGTGCTGAAGGCGGCGCAGCCGCTGGATGGCCCTTTTCTGAGCCAGCTGCTGGCCGCCAGCAAGCAGAATGCACTGACCACCATGATGAGCATTCACGTTCCCACCGGCGAGCAAAAAGCGCTCAACGTGCTGGTAGCGATCCGCAACGGTGAGATCATCGCCGCCTATGAAAAGCTGCATCTGTACGATGCCTTTGCGATGCAGGAGTCGCAGCGGGTCAATCCCGGCCACGTCATTCCGCCGCTGATTGAGGTTGCGGGTATGAAAATCGGATTAATGACCTGCTATGACGTGCGCTTCCCGGAGCTGGCGCGTCGGCTGGTGCTGGATGGTGCAGAGGTGCTGGTGCTGCCTGCCGCCTGGGTTAAAGGTCCGCTGAAAGAGATGCACTGGGAACTGCTTACCCGTGCCCGCGCGCTGGAGAACACCTGCTATATGGTGGCGGTGGGGGAGTGTGGCCCGCGCAATATCGGCAACAGCCTGGTGGTCGATCCGCTGGGCGTAGCGGTGGCGAATGCGGCGGAATCGCCGGCGCTGCTGTTTGCCGATCTCGATCCTGAGCGCGTCGCCTATGCCCGCCGGGTTCTGCCGGTACTGGAAAACCGGCGCTTTGCCCGTCCCGAACTCAACTGATCCGCTGAACCAGGAATCCATTATGACGAAGAGAGCAACCGCCTTAATCGTGGCGCTGGGGCTGACTGCATCCCTGGCGCAGGCTGCCGACGCTATTCCGGTGCAAAAAGTTGACCAGGCCCTGCATGACAGGCTGCCGGATGAGATCAAAAAATCGGGCAAAATGATTTCAGTGAATAACGGTTCATTTCCGCCCTATGAAATTGTGAATGGCCCGCACTCAATGGAGGGCGCGTCGGCCGAATTAACGACTGCACTGGCACAACTGCTGGGTGTGAAGATCGAGCATGCGACGGTGAGTGGTTTATCGGGCGTACTCACCGGCATCAATGCGGGTCGTTATCAGCTGGCAATTGGGCCGATTGGTGATTATCCGGACCGTCAGCAGAAAGTGGATTTCATCGATTTTGTGCAGGAGTTCGTGGTGTTCGGCGTGCAGAAGGGCAATCCGGCCAGAATCAATCAGCTGGACGACACCTGCGGCAAGCGCATTGCTGTCATGGCCGCTGGCTCTGCGGAACAGGTTATCCGTAAGCAGTCAGCCCGGTGTGTGGCCGACGGGAAACCGGCCGTGACGGTGCAGGCCTTTACCGATCAGCCTTCATCAATTCTGGCGGTACGCTCTAAACGCTCCGATGCGTTCTTCTCATCACAGGCGCCGCTGACTTACTTTGTTAATCAGGCGAAAGGGCAACTTGAGCTGGCGGGCAAAGGGCAGAAAAACGGCTTTGGCGATATTTTCCAGGGCACTGTGGTGCCGAAAGGCTCGCCGCTGGGTCAGGTGGTGCTGGATGCCTACAAAGAGCTGTATCAGAACGGGACGTATGCGGCCATCATGAAAAAGTGGCAGCTTGAGGGCAACATGACCACCGCACCCGGACTGAATCTGGCGAAAGAGGCCAGCAAATGAGCCCGCCGCGCCATCTGCACAGCGGTGACAGAGGCGAGGCACAGCTGCGTGACGTGGCGTTCGCTCGCAGCGCCCCCACTTACGGACGCTGGATCAGCTGGATTTTAGTGCTGGTGATCGGCACCAATCTGTTGTGGCTGGTGGCGACCAACCCTAACTTTGAATGGCAGGTGGTGCTTAAGTGGTTTACCGAAGGATCCGTGCTCAAAGGGTTGCAGGTCACTCTGGGGCTGACAGTGGTGTCGATGGTGCTCGGCACGCTGCTCGGTCTGCTGCTGGGCGTCTGGCGGCTCTCTGAGAACCGGTTGCTGCGCGGCGTTGCCGGACTCTATATCTGGTTCTTTCGTGGCACGCCGCTACTGGTACAGCTGATCTTCTGGTACAACCTTTCTACGCTGTTTCCGGCGCTGTCGCTGACGCTGCCGTGGACCGATATCACGCTGGCCAGCTGGAACACCAACGATCTGATCACCCCACTGACAGCCGCTATTGCCGGGCTGGCGCTGAATGAAGCGGCCTATATGGCGGAAATTATTCGCGCTGGTCTGCTGTCGGTGGATAACGGTCAGGTAGAGACTACCCAGGCCTTTGGTATGAGTCGTTCACGGGCGCTGCGGCGCATCATCATTCCTCAGGCGATGCGATCGATTATTCCACCCACCGGCAACCAGCTGATCAGCATGATCAAGGCGACGTCGCTGGTCAGCGTTATCGCAATGGGCGATCTGCTCTACTCGGTGCAGGCGATCTACAACCGTACCTTCGAGATCATCCCGATGCTGATGGTGGCGGTGATCTGGTATCTGCTGATCACCTCGATCCTCAATCTGGGCCAGTCCGCCATCGAGCGTTACTACGCGCGTGGCACTCGTCGGGTGGCCAGCGCCCCCAGACGCGCCGCCGTCGCGGCTAACGTGCAACCCCAGCAGGAGGAACAATGAGTCAGCGTGAACCCCTGGTCTGCGCCCGCAATGTGCAGAAGAATTACGGCGACAATCAGGTTCTGAAAGGGATCGATCTGGATGTCTGGCCCGGTGAAGTAGTGGTGATCCTCGGGCCATCTGGTTCCGGTAAATCCACGTTTCTGCGCTGCATCAATCATCTTGAAGAGATGAACGCCGGATCGATTCGGGTCGGCGATGAGCAGATCGGGTATGTACTTAAAGGGCATGTGCTGCACCGGTTGTCGCCACGCCAGATCGCCCGTCAGCGCCAGAAAATTGGCATGGTGTTTCAGCAGTTCAATCTCTACCCCCATATGACCGTGCTGCAGAACATCACTGAAGCGCCCATCGGCGTGCATAAATTCCCGCGTCAGGAGGCGATGGCCCATGCCCGATCGCTGCTGGCGACGGTGGGATTAAGCGATAAAGCGGACGCCTGGCCACGTCACCTCTCGGGCGGACAGCAACAGCGTGTGGCGATTGCGCGGGCGCTGGCGATTAAGCCGCAGCTGATGCTGTTTGATGAACCGACCTCCGCGCTCGATCCGGAGCTGGTGGGCGAAGTGCTGGCGACCATGCGTACCCTGGCCGACCAGGGATTAACGATGATTGTGGTGACTCATGAGATTAGCTTTGCGCGGGAAGCCGCCGATCGCGTGGTCTTTATGGATGGGGGTGTGGTGGTGGAGCAGGGCACGCCTGAAGAGGTGATCGCGAATCCACAGCATCCGCGCACCCAGGCGTTCCTGAGTCGCTTCATCTGAGATCTTACTCTGTTACAGATTCCAGTTGTCGCCGCAGGCAAACTGCGCGTAAATATCAGTCACCGTGATTCGATAAAGTTGAAAGGTTAAATATGGAAGGTATCAGTATTGCCAAGCTGCTGATTATCGGTGCGCTTATCGTACTGCTTTTTGGTACCAACAAGTTGCGCTCACTGGGTGGCGATCTGGGCTCCGCAATCAAGGGCTTTAAAAAAGCCATGAAAGATGAAGATACCAGCGCAACCCGAACTGCGGCTGAAGACGTGCCGGCAGAACGCGTCGTTCATAAAGATTAATCGGTTATTTGCTGCAAATAACTGTTACTTTTTATTTCAGGCACAGATAAAAAAAACCAGACTGTTTCCAGTCTGGTTTTTTGTTTTTCGGGCTTTCTAAAGTAAAAGCGTGCTTATTTCACTTCTTCGCCTTTGGCCTGCATATCCGCGTGATAGGAAGAGCGGACAAACGGACCGCACGCGGCATGGGTAAAGCCCATCGCCATCGCTTCTTCTTTCATCTCATCGAACTCAGCCGGGCTGACGTAGCGCTGAACCGGCAGGTGGTGGCGGCTCGGCTGCAGATACTGGCCCAGCGTCAGCATGGTGACACCGTGGCGACGCAAATCGCGCATCACCTCAACGATTTCGGCATTGGTTTCGCCCAGGCCCACCATCAGACCCGATTTTGTCGGGATGTGAGGATGCGCCTCTTTGAAACGTTCAAGCAGCTTCAGTGACCACTCGTAGTTCGCGCCCGGACGCACCTGGCGGTAGACGCGCGGTACGTTTTCCAGATTGTGGTTAAACACATCCGGTGGCGTCGCGGTGAGAATCTCCAGCGCGCGATCCATACGGCCACGGAAGTCCGGCACCAGCGTTTCGATTTTGATCGTCGGATTTTTTTCGCGAATCGCGCTGATGCAGTCGGCAAAGTGCTGTGCGCCACCATCACGCAAATCATCGCGGTCAACCGAGGTGATCACCACGTAGCGCAGGCCCATATCGGCAATCGTCTGCGCCAGTTTAGCGGGTTCGTTAGCGTCAGGGGCATTGGGGCGGCCATGTGCCACATCGCAGAACGGACAACGACGGGTACAGATTGCGCCAAGGATCATAAAGGTGGCGGTGCCGTGGTTGAAGCATTCGGCGAGGTTAGGGCAGGATGCCTCTTCACAGACTGAGTGCAGCCCGTTTTTGCGCATCGCGGCCTTAATGCCCTGAATACGACTGGAGTCAGCTGGCAGCTTGATTTTCATCCATTCCGGCTTACGCAACATCTCCTGCCGTTCAACAGCCACGGTTTTCACCGGGATCAGCGCCATTTTGTCTGCGTCACGATATTTGACGCCGCGTTCCATCTGAATTGGTTTACTCATAAATCAGCAGGTTCCGGTCGGATTGCGATTTGAAAGCGTTCCCACTCAAACCGGGAAGGCTGCTTTCAACTTTATTTGAAAAAAGTGCAAAAATTATATCATCACATCGCCTGCGAAGCAGCCACAGTCAGCGCGGATAAGTTACATATTTGTAAATTCGCATTCTGCGTTAAGGTTTAACAGGGAGATCCCCTGAAATCCATTCAACATTTTCATAACCTGACAGCCGCGCAAACGCGCTGACCAGCGGAGAGTGTACCTGCTCCGTCGTCACCTCTGGCTGGAAATTTTTCAACTGGGTCATGCTCATGCCGGCGTAACCACAGGGATTGATGCGCAGGAAGGGCGACAAATCCATGGCAACATTCAACGCCAGACCGTGAAACGAGCAGCCTTTACGGATTCGTAATCCCAGTGAGCAGATCTTCTCTTCCCCGACGTAGACGCCAGGTGCATCAGCACGGGCGCGGGCGCTGACGCCAAACTCTGCCAGGGTGGCGATAACCGTCTCTTCCAGAATGGTCACCAGCTGGCGTACGCCGAGCTTACGGCGTTTCACATCGATCAGGACGTACATCACCTGCTGTCCTGGCCCGTGATAGGTGACCTGACCCCCACGGTCACTCTGCACCACCGGGATCTCGCCTGGCATCAGCAGATGCTCTGCTTTGCCCGCCTGACCCTGAGTAAAGACCGGAGGATGTTCAACCAGCCAGATTTCATCACGACTCTGGTCGTTGCGCTGGTCGGTATAGTGATGCATGGCGTCGGAGACAGATTGCCAGTCGCGCAGACCTGACTGGCGGACAAGAAGAGTTTCAACTGACAAAACGATAGCCCGCTAAAAGAAATAACGCTGAGGATAACGTCGGCAAACCGTCAGGCAGAGGCGCCTTGCCGACCCGTAAATTACAGTACCATCCGCACAATTTCGATGTTGCCCAGCTCTTCGTACAGGCGTTCTACCTGCTCGATGTGGGTGGCGGTGATAGTGATGTTGACGGAGTGATAGTTGCCTTTGCTGCTCGGCTTAACTTCAGGGCTGTAGTCGCCTGGCGCATGGCGTTGCACCACTTCAACCACTTGATCAACCAGCTCCGGTTGTGCCAGACCCATTACTTTGTAGGTAAATGGGGTAGGAAATTCGAGCAGCTCATTCAGTTTGGTTTTCATATTAACTCCGGTGCATAAAAAACAGGCTCCCGCCTGAGCGGGAGCAACATAATATCGTGTAATGGGGGCGAAGGGGTGATTTTTCAATCACCCGCCACGCTTAACCGAACCAGTGATGGAACATCAGCTTGATGTAATCAACGATACGGCCAAAGAAACCTCCTTCAGAGATCTCGTTCAGTACCACCAGCGGACGCTGTTCGATAGTCTTGCCATCCAGCTGGAAGTTGATGCTGCCGACCACCTGATTTTTCTTCAGTGGTGCATGCAGTTCCGTGTTGGTCAGCACATAGCTGGCTTTCAGATCTTTCATGCGGCCACGTGGGATGGTCAGGTAAGCATCTTTTTCCACGCCCAGCTGCACACGGTCGTTATCGCCGAACCAGACTGGCTCAGAGGCGAACTCTTTGCCCGCTTTCAGTGGCGCCACGGTTTCAAAGAAACGGAAGCCCCAGGTCAGCAGTTTCTTACTCTCAGTTTCACGGCCTTTGTAGGTATGACCGCCCATCACAGCAGAAATCAGGCGCATCTGGCCTTCAGTCGCAGACGCCACCAGGTTGTAACCGGCTGAGTTGGTATGACCGGTTTTGATGCCGTCCACATTCAGGTTGGTATCCCACAGCAGACCGTTACGGTTCATCTGACGGATATTATTGAAGGTGAACTCTTTCTCTTTATAGACAGCATACTCTTCCGGCACGTCACGGATCAGCGCCTGACCGATCAACGCCATATCGCGCGCGGAGCTGTACTGACCTTCCGCGTCCAGACCATGAACGGTCTGGAAGTGGGTATTCTGCAGGCCAATCGCTTTGACGTAGTTGTTCATCAGATTAACGAACGCATCCTGGCTGCCAGCGACATAGTCAGCCATTGCAACACAGGCATCGTTACCGGACTGCAGCACAATCCCACGGGTCAGCTGAGAGACCGGCACGCGGTCGCCTGGCTTCAGGAACATCAGCGAGGAGCCTTTGAACACCGGGTTGCCGGTCGCCCAGGCATCCGGGCCGACGGTGACCATATCGTCCTGATGAATTTTACCCGCTTTAACGGCCTGACCAATGACATAGCTGGTCATCATCTTGGTCAGACTGGCAGGATCGCGGCGTGCATCGGCATTTTTCTCTGCCAGCACTTTGCCTGAGTTGTAGTCGATAAGGACGTACGCTTCGGCATCAATGTCCGGCACGCCCGGAATCATGGTCTTGAGATTGACGTCATCAGCAATAGCAGCATGGCTGAGAGAGAAAGCGATCAGTGATCCCACTGTCAGGCGTTTCAGCAAACGAGATGATTTCAGCGTGTTCATGTGTAGGACTACAACATCCGTGAGTTTGAGGTTGAAAATGTCACTCATCATACCCAATGCCAGATTAACTGGCACCGGACGTGATGATTGGGTTGTTAGCAGACGTAACGTGCAGCTGTCTGACAAACGGTTCAGCGACGCGTGTTAGTAATAAATGAGGCGGCGTGGCCTTCACTGCTCAGGCGCTGTTGCAGCGCAGCCGCTTCGGCGCGGGAGGTGTAGCCGCCGAGCTGAACGCGATACACATTGTTGCCCGCGTCTTCTACCTTACCGGGCACGCCATAACGCTGGCTCAGGCTTTTCATCATCTGCTGGGCACGCGCCGGGTCATTCAGCGCACCGACCTGCACCACATATCCGTCGGCACCACCATTGCTGGCTGCAGGCGCGGCGCTGGCTGCTGCGGGAGCAGCATTGCTGACTGCCGGTGCGGAACTGGCGGGTGCGGCGGCTGGCGGTTCGTTACCTTCCAGTACGCCGGTCGCTAATGGCTGGGGTGCACCAAGAAAGCCGCTGCTCTGCACCGGCGCGCCCATGTTGTCACCGCTTTGCAGCGTACTGTTGCTGATGGCCTCAACATTTTGCGCAGGCGGCTCTGAGGGGGCTGCGCTGCCGCCGTTCATCACCGCGCCACCACTCAGGTCCGGACGGGCAGGCAGAGAGTAGCTCTGTTTTGCCACGACGGTCCCGATGGTGCCGGGGCCAGAGAGCGAACCGTCTGGGGCGACCTTGATGTAATCAACCCGCACGCGCGAATTGTTGGAGATATTCAGGCGGTCACCGGCAGCCCGCGACAGGTCGATAATGCGTCCTGGCGTGTAAGGGCCGCGATCGTTAACGCGCACCACAATCTGACGGCCATTCGCGATATTGGTCACGCGCACATAGCTCGGCAGCGGCAGAGTAGGGTGGGCCGCGGTCAGCGCATCAGGATCGTAGGCTTCGCCGGTAGCGGTGCGGTTGCCCTGCGCCTCTTCGCCGTACCAGGTGGCCAGGCCGACTTCACTGTAGTTCGACGGATCTTTGATGACGCGATAATTTTTGCCGTTCACGCTGTAATCCTGGCTGGTGCCCGGATTGATCGGCTCATAACGTGGCTCAACGCCTGGAATCTCCACCACCGGTCCATTGTAAGCCGGTTGCGGCGGCGCCGTATTTTGGGGTTCCGGCGTGGTACAGGCCGCCAGAACCAGTGATGCCAGTGCAACGCCAAGCCATTCCTTACGCATCTGCAGCCTCTTAGACACTTTTAGATAACATTTTTCGGTGAGTGTGGATCGACATCACAATGCCAAATCCCGCCATAAGCACGATAAGCGCGGAGCCGCCATAACTGACCAGCGGCAGCGGCACGCCAACTACCGGTAAGATACCACTAACCATGCCAATGTTAACGAAAACATAAACGAATAAAATCAGCATTAAACCGCCCGCCATTACCCGGCCAAAGGTGGTCTGCGCCCGTGCTGCCACCACCAATCCCCGCATGATCAGCAGCAGATAAAGGGCCAGCAGCAGCAGCACGCCAACCAGGCCTAACTCTTCGGCCAGAACCGCAAAGATAAAGTCAGTATGACGTTCCGGCAAAAACTCCAGCTGAGACTGGGTGCCCTGCAGCCAGCCTTTACCGCGCAGACCTCCTGAGCCAATAGCAATTTTCGACTGGATAATGTGATAACCCGCTCCCAGCGGATCTGTTTCCGGGTCGAGCAGCATCATCACGCGGTCACGCTGATAATCGTGCATCAGGAAAAACCACAAAATCGGGATAAAGGCGGCGACCAGCAACACGGCTACGCCAATCAGTTTCCAGCTCATACCCGAGAGGAACAGCACAAACAAGCCGGAGGCGGCAATCAGAATTGAGGTGCCGAGATCGGGCTGTGCCGCCACCAGCAGGGTGGGCAGGAAGATCAGAATCAGCGCAATGCCGGTATTTTTCAGCGTTGGCGGACAGACATCGCGATTGATAAAGCGCGCCACCATTAAAGGCACCGCTATCTTGGCAATCTCAGAGGGCTGAAAACGCACAAAGCCGAGATCGAGCCAGCGTTGAGCGCCTTTACTGATCTGCCCAAAGGCATCCACCGCCACCAGCAGAATGACGCAGACAATATAGAGATAGGGCGCCCAGCCTTCATAGACGCGCGGCGGTACCTGCGCCAGCACAATCATGATGACCAGCCCCATCGCGATCTGACCGAGTTTACGCTCCATCATGCCGGGGTCCTGACCACTGGCGCTCCAGATCACCACAGCGCTGTAGGTCAGCAGGCCGAGAATGATCAGCATAAACAGCGGATCGATGTGGATGCGCATCCAGATCGAACGTTTCTGCGGACTATCTTGCATCGACATGTTTATTCACCTTCATAACCGGGCGGCACAGGAGCGGCGTCCGGCAGGACTGTATTGTTATCACCCAACATAATGTGATCCAGAATCTGGCGCATGACGGTGCCGACAGCCGGACCGGCGCCACCATTTTCCAGGATAATGGTCACGGCGACCCGAGGTTTGTCATAAGGGGCAAACGCGGTCATTAATTTATGGTCGCGTAATCGTTCAGCAATTTTATGGGCGTTATAGGTTTCGTTCTCTTTCAGGCCAAAGACCTGAGCCGTACCGGACTTAGCGGCGATTTTATAGGGCGCATCGGCGAAGCTCTTGTGCGCGGTGCCGTTGGGCCGGTTCGCCACGCCATACATGCCATCTTTGGCAATTTCCCAGTAGCCGGAATGGATATCACCAATCGGGGCTTCAGGCGGCTGGCGATAAGGTACCAGGGTACGGCCTTCGCGGGTGGCGCGCAGCATATGCGGCACCTTGACGACGCCGTCGTTGATCAGAATCATCATCGCTTTGTTCATCTGCAACGGCGTGGCGGTCCAGTAACCCTGTCCGATCCCCACCGGAATGGTATCGCCCTGATACCACGGCTTTTTAAAGCGTCTCTGTTTCCAGTCACGGGTCGGCATGTTACCGGCGCTCTCCTGCGGTAAATCGATGCCGGTACGGCTGCCGTAACCAAATTTATTCATCCACTCCGACAGCCGGTCGATACCCATGTCATAGGCAACCTGATAGAAGAAGGTATCGGCAGACTCTTCCAGCGCTTTGGTGACGTTCAGACGTCCGTGGCCCCATTTTTTCCAGTCGCGGAAGCGTTTTTCTGAACCAGGAAGTTGCCACCAGCCGGGATCAAACAGGCTGGTATTACGGTTAATCACGCCAGCACTCAGGGCAGAGACCGCCACATAAGGTTTAACCGTCGAAGCCGGTGGATAGGCAGCCTGAATCGCACGGTTATAGAGCGGGCGGTTTTCATCTTCCAGCAGGCCGCGGTAATCCTTACTGGAAATACCGTCGACAAACATGTTGGCGTCATAGCTTGGCGTTGAGACCATGGCGAGGATTTCGCCGGTGCGCGGATCGCTGACCACGACGGCCGCGCGACTGCCCGCCAGCAGGGTCTCGACATATTGCTGCAGTTTGAGATCGATAGTCAGATAGATATCACGGCCTGCCTGAGGGGACTCCTCATGCAGCTGGCGAATGACCCGGCCACGGTTGTTGACCTCAACCTCTTCAAAGCCGGTTTTGCCGTGCAGCAAATTTTCGTAATAGGCTTCAATGCCCAGCTTACCGATGTCGTGCGTCGCGGCGTAGTTAGGCCATATGCCCTCTTTGTCGAGGCGTGCAACGTCACGATCGTTGATTTTTGAGACGTAGCCGACCACATGCGTGAGTGTGGCACCGTAAGGGTAGTAGCGGCGCTGGTAACCTTTAACTTCCACGCCGGGGAAGCGGTACTGATTGACCGCAAAGCGCGCGACCTGCACGTCATTCAGACCGGTTTTAACCGGGATAGAGGTGAACCGACGCGAGCGTTTACGCTCTTTCTGGAAGTTTTCGAGGTCGTCGTCAGTCAGCTCAAGAATCGGGCGTAAGTTTTCCAGGGTCTGTTGCAGATTATCAACTTTTTCCGGAACCAGTTCTGCCTGATAAATAGTGCGGTTCAGCGCCAGCGGCGTGCCGGTACGATCGTAAATTATGCCGCGGCTGGGGGCCACAGGCACCAGTTTGATACGGTTCTGGTTGGAGCGGGTGCTGTAATCATCAAAGCGAAGGATCTGCAGGTGGTAAAGGTTAACCACCAGTACTGAAGAGAGCAGTAAGATACCGACGAAGGCGATAAAGGCCCGACGGACAAAGAGTTTCTGTTCGGCGCTGTAATCGCGAAAGGCGTTGCTTTGTAATTTCATCCGCTACTTGTCATGTCTGATGTGGGCTGATCGGTCATTCACGATGATAAGGATGATTTGTCGTTATGCTCCAGGCCCGATACAGACTTTCGGCTACCAGCACGCGCACCAGCGGATGGGGCAACGTCAATGCTGACAGTGACCAGCTCTGCTCTGCCGCCGCTTTACAGGCGGGGGCCAGGCCTTCAGGCCCGCCAATCAGCAGGCTGACGTCGCGACCATCCAGCTTCCAGCGTTCAATCTGCTGTGCCAGTTGCGGGGTTTCCCACGGATGACCAGGAATATCCAGCGTGACGATGCGATTGCCTTTGCCGACCGCCGCTAACATCGCTTCACCCTCTTTTTCAAGAATGCGTTTGATATCAGCATTTTTACCGCGTTTACCTGCGGTCACTTCGGTCAGCTCAAGCGGCATATCTTTCGGGAAGCGGCGCAGATATTCCATAAAACCGGTCTGCACCCAGTCAGGCATTTTCGTGCCGACGGCAACAAGTTGCAGTTTCACCGATTAGCCCCAGAGTTTTTCCAGCTCATACAGCTGGCGACTCTCTTCCTGCATCACATGCACGATGACATCACCCAGATCGACCACGACCCAGTCTGCCGCGCTTTTACCTTCAATGCCTAATGGCATCAGGCCTGCTAAACGCGACTCCTGCTCTACGTGTTCTGCGATCGAAGTCACATGACGCGTGGAGGTGCCGGTGCAGATGATCATGAAATCGGTGATGCTGGATTTGCCCTGAACGTCGATGGTGACAATGTCCTGGCCTTTGAGATCATCAATCTTATCAATAACGAACTCTTGGAGTGCTTTACCTTGCAAAAGGTTCCCCTTGGAATCTGGTGGTAACGAGCCGGCTGTAAGCCCGGAGAGTGCAGCCAAAAAATTAAGCGGCGTAGTATAGCATGCCCGGATCAGTCGCGATATAAGCCTTCGCGGTCGATATAATCGATAACCGCAGCGGGCAACAGATCGTCGCAGGACTGATTCTGGTGGCGACGGCGGCGAATTTCAGTGGCCGAAATGTCATAGAGAGGGGTGTCCGCCAGCCAGATATGGCCTGCGGGCTGCTGATGCAGCTGCCGGATATCCTGAGCGAGGTGTTGCTCAAGCCAGCGCTGCATGTCAGGCGAGTCGAACCGGGTCGGATAGCCGGGGCGCTGGCACACCAGCAGATGGCAGAGTGACAGCAGATCCTGCCAGCGATGCCATTTTGATAAGCTCAGCAATGAATCCTGACCAATAATAAATCCCAGCGGCTGCTCTGCACCGCGCTCGGTGCGCCAGGCTTCCAGGGTGGTCACGGTCCAGGACGGCGTGTCGCGTTCCAGCTCCCGGGTATCGATCTCAAACAGCGGCAGGTCGCGGATAGCGCAGCGCAGCATAGCAACCCGCTGGGCAGCGCTGGCTTCCGGTTGCGGACGATGCGGCGGCACATTGTTGGGCAGCAGCGTCACACGCTGCAGGCCGGTCTGTTGCGCCAGCGCTTCGACCGGGCGCAGATGGCCAAAATGAATCGGATCAAAGGTGCCGCCAAACAGTGCGTGTAACTCAGACATGGGCAAAGCTCGTCGGAAAAGCACGACTGCTGAGCAGCAGCGTCAGGGTCTGTAACTGCGGCCACACCGGCTGTCCATAATCCTGCTTCAGGGTGATCTCAATCTGACTCAGCAGATGAATGGCGCGTTGCAGACGCGTGGCATCCAGTCGTTGCAGCGCGTCGGTAAACAGCGCGCGGCGGTTCTGCCAGATGCGCTGCTGATCCATCAGCGTACGCAGCGGCTGCGCTGTCTGGTGGCGTTGCAGATGCAGCAGCGTCAGCAGATCACGCTGCAGCGTACGCAGCAGTATCACCACTTCGCTCTCTTCTTTCTCCAGCTGATGCAGAATATGCAGGGCGCGGCGGCTTTTTCCCGCCAGCAGGGCATCCACCCAGTGGAAAGGAGTAAAGTGCGCGGCATCACTGACCGCCTCTTCAACCCGGGGCAGGGTCAGCTTGCCGTCGGGCCACTGCAGCGAGAGTCGCTCCAGCGCCTGCGCCAGCGCCAGCAGATTGCCTTCATAGCAGTAACACAACAGCTGCACGGCCGCGTCATCCACCGATAATTTCAGCGCCTTAGCGCGATTAACGACCCAGCGTGGCAGTTGCGCCTGTTCAGGCGTCTGACAGGGCACCAGTACCGCAGAGGCGGACAACGCTTTAAACCAGGCGCTGTTTTCCTGCGCTTTGGTCAGCTTCGCCATCCGGCAGATCAGCAGAATATCGGCGTGCAGCAACTGCGACAGCTTAACCAGCTGTTCTGACATCGCGGCGTTGGGGCCATTATCGGGGAATTGCAGCGTCATGGTCTGACGCTGAGCAAACAGACTCAGTGACTGGCAACTGACGAACAGGCTCTCCCAGTCAGTCTGTGCATCCAGCGTAAAACTAAAATGTTCTTCGAATCCCTGCGCGGTTGCGGCGACGCGAATCGCATCTGAACTTTCCTGCAGCAGCAGCGGTTCGTTACCGGCTAACAAATAACAGGCGCGCAGCCCCTCACGGAGCTGCGCGCTGAGTTGCTCAGGATAAATCCTGATCATTGCAGGCTGGTAGCAGAGGAAGTGGGCGCTTCCTGTGAACCCTGACCCGGCACCGGAATCACTGACGCCGGTAAGGTCTCTTTGCTGTTGATCTGCGCGGCGTGTACCGTCAGCAGTTTACGTACCAGCTGTTCAGCAGCACGCTGACGCATCTCCTGCGTAATCAGATCCTGCTCGGCATCTTTTGCCAGCGCAGCGTTCGGGTTATCGAAGAATGACCGATAAACCGTGGTGCTGATAGGATAGATACCTTTGCCCGGCAGCAGCACCTGCGCCGTGAGGGTCATCACCAGCTGATACTCGGCAGTGGTGCCGCTGATAAAGACCGAAGCCGTGTTACGGCCCGAGGATTCAGGCCCCAGGCGCAGCGTTGGAATATCCGTGCGATTCTGTTTGCTGTCTTCAACAATTTTGACATCGTTGATACGCAGCTGCTGACGCACAGTACGCGCCAGCGGCCCATAAGGATCGCCGGTTGAAACAATCAGGGTTTTCAGTTCGCTGGGCACCTGAGTGGTGCCGCGCGGATGAAAACCACAGCCAGCGGTGATCACCACCGCCAGCATGACAAACAGCCTGATAATCGGATGTCGCACAGTTCCTCCTGAACTTAACCTACGACCAGGTTAAGCAGTTTGCCCGGTACATAAATGACTTTACGGATAGTCACGCCGTCCAGATACTTCGCTACCAGATGCTCCTGCGCAGCGCGTGCCTGAACCTGTTCCTGTGTTGCATCGGCTGGCACGGTGATTTTACCGCGCACTTTACCGTTAACCTGAACCACTACCAGCAGCGAATCTTCAACCATAGCGGCTTCATCCGCAACCGGCCAGCTCGCTTCATCGATAGTGCCTTCGCCACCCAGCGTCTGCCACAGAACATAGCAGGCGTGCGGGGTAAACGGATAGAGCAGACGGACGATGGCCAGCAGCGCTTCCTGCATCAGGGCGCGATCCTGCTCGCTTTCCTGCGGGGCGCGTGCCAGTTTGTTCATCAGCTCCATGATCGCCGCAATGGCGGTGTTGAAAGTCTGACGACGGCCAATATCATCCGCCACTTTGGCGATGGTTTTGTGCAGATCGCGACGCAGCGATTTCTGCTCGTCATTCAGGCTCTCCACATCCAGTGGCACGGTCGCACCTTTCTGTGTATGCTCGAAGACCAGCTTCCAGACACGTTTCAGGAAGCGGTTCGCCCCTTCAACGCCCGACTCCTGCCACTCCAGCGTCATATCCGCCGGTGAAGCAAACATCATAAACAGACGCACGGTATCCGCGCCGTAACGCTCAACCATCAGCTGTGGGTCGATGCCGTTGTTTTTCGACTTCGACATTTTGCTCATGCCCGCGTAGATCACTTCGCGGCCCTGCGTGTCTGTGGCTTTAACAATGCGGCCTTTCTCATCCCGCTCAACCTCAACGTCAACCGGTGAAACCCAGTTACGCTCGCCGTTGGCACCAAGGTAGTAGAAGGCGTCAGCCAGCACCATGCCCTGGCACAGCAGACGTTTGGCTGGCTCATTGGAGTTCACCAGGCCCGCGTCACGCAGCAGCTTGTGGAAGAAGCGGAAATACATCAGGTGCATGATGGCGTGTTCAATACCGCCCACATACTGATCGACCGGCAGCCAGTAGTTTGCCGCAGCCGGATCCAGCATGCCTTCCTTGTAGCTGGCGCAGGTATAACGCGCGTAGTACCAGGAAGACTCCATGAAGGTGTCAAAGGTGTCGGTTTCACGCAGGGCTGGCTGGCCGTTTACCGTGGTTTTAGCCCACTCCGGATCCGCTTTGATTGGGCTGGTAATGCCATCCATCACCACATCTTCCGGCAGGATCACCGGCAACTGGTCTTCTGGTGCAGGCATAACGGTGCCATCTTCCAGCGTCACCATCGGGATAGGGGCACCCCAGTAGCGCTGACGGGAGACACCCCAGTCGCGCAGGCGGTAGTTCACTTTACGCACGCCCACGCCTTTTGCCGCCAGCGAATCCGCAATGGCGTTAAAACCGGTGGCGTGATCCATGCCGTTAAACTCACCTGAGTTGAACAGCGCACCTTTGTCAGTCATCGCCGCGATGCTGACATCAGGAATGGAACCATCCAGATTCAGGATGACCGGCTTAATCGGCAGATCATATTTAGTGGCAAACTCCCAGTCGCGCTGATCGTGCGCCGGAACCGCCATCACAGCGCCGGTGCCATATTCCATCAGTACGAAGTTGGCAACCCAGACCGGGATAAGCTCGCCGGTCAGCGGATGAACAACAGACAGGCCGGTCGCCATGCCTTTCTTCTCCATGGTCGCCATATCGGCTTCGGCCACTTTGGTATTGCGGCATTCAGCGATAAAGTCAGCCAGCGCCGGATTATTGACCGACGCCTGGGTCGCCAGCGGATGGCCTGCGGCAACGGCAACATAGGTTGCGCCGATAAAGGTATCCGGGCGGGTGGTGTAGACGGTGACCTTCTCTTCGCTGTCAGCCACATCGAAGGTGATTTCGACACCTTCAGAGCGGCCAATCCAGTTACGCTGCATGGTTTTGACCTGCTCAGGCCACTCTTCCAGCGTATCCAGGTCGTTCAGCAGCTCTTCCGCATAATCGGTGATTTTGATAAACCACTGCGGGATCTCTTTACGCTCAACTTTGGTGTCGCAGCGCCAGCAGCAGCCGTCAATCACCTGCTCGTTCGCCAGCACCGTCTGATCGTTCGGGCACCAGTTCACGGCAGAGGTCTTTTTATAGACCAGGCCTTTTTCATACAGTTTGGTAAAGAACCACTGTTCCCAGCGATAGTACTCTGGCTGGCAGGTTGCCAGTTCACGACTCCAGTCATAGCCAAAGCCCAGCAGTTTGAGCTGGTTTTTCATGTAGGCGATATTGTCGTAAGTCCACGGGGCCGGAGCGGTGTTGTTTTTCACCGCAGCGCCTTCCGCAGGCAGGCCGAAAGCATCCCAGCCAATCGGCTGTAGTACGTTTTTGCCGAGCATACGCTGATAACGCGCGATTACGTCGCCGATGGTGTAGTTACGAACGTGGCCCATGTGCAGGCGGCCAGAAGGATAGGGCAACATGGAGAGGCAATAGTATTTCTCTTTACCTTCCTGCTCAGTCACTTTAAACGTTTCGTTTTCATCCCAGTGCTGCTGCACACGGGATTCAATTTCTTCCGGGCGGTATTGCTCTTGCATGGCTGCCTGTGGTCCTTTATGAAAAACATTTTTCTGGCTCTAAGATCCGCATAGCATACCCATAAGGCCGCGTATCAACAACACTTCCCACTTTTGCCGGCACGATTTCTGCCGAAAGCGTCAGAGCCTTCACCCTTTTGTAATTCACTGTACAGACGACACGGCAAAAGCAACATTACGACTAAACTTAGTTCAGCGAGGGTCTGCATAAAGGAGAACAAAATGAATAAAGTGGCTCAGGAATATCGCGAGTCGTTAGCCGTATTGACCGAACGTCTTCGTCAGGGCGATCGTAACCTTGATGAGCTGATTGCCGGGCGACGAAGCCAGTTGCTGGTGCGCGATGATATGACGGAACAGGAGATTGACCAGGCGCTCAGCTCAGTGCGCCGTGATCTGGGCGAGTTTGCACGCAGCTACACCGATGTGGAAGAACCGCTGGCGGACTCACTGTTTATGCGCATCATCCGCGAGAGCGTCTGGAAAGAGCTGGCGGATATCACCGATAAAAGTCAGCTGGAGTGGCGAGAGGTCTTCCAGGATCTGCATCACCACGGGGTTTATCAGAGCGGGGAAGTGGTGGGGCTGGGCAATCTGGTCTGTGAGAAATGCCAGTTCACCCGGGCAATCTACACGCCTGAAACGCTGTCACGTTGTCCGGAATGCGGCAACGACCAGTTCCAGCGTCAGCCTTTCGAACCCTGATAGTGCGGCGTAGCTAAATGAAGCGGGCCACCCTGGGTGACCCGCCTGTTCGTCAGGTTTAGTGCAGAATTTTTGCGAGGAAATCTTTAGCGCGCTCAGACTGTGGATTATTAAAGAAGTCATCTTTGTTGGTGTCTTCGATAATTTTCCCTTCATCCATAAAGATCACGCGATTGGCAACCTTACGGGCGAAGCCCATCTCATGGGTCACCACCATCATCGTCATCCCTTCCTGTGCCAGTTCAACCATCACATCCAGCACTTCGTTGATCATTTCCGGATCCAGCGCGGAAGTGGGTTCATCAAACAGCATCGCGATAGGGTCCATGCAGAGCGCTCGCGCAATCGCCACACGCTGCTGCTGACCACCTGAGAGCTGGCCGGGAAACTTCTCAGCATGGGCGGAAAGACCCACACGCTTCAGCAGCTTCAGCCCTTTATCGCGGGCTGCCGCTTTGTCGCGCTTCAGCACTTTCACCTGCGCCAGAACCAGGTTGTTGATAATGCTCAGATGCGGAAACAGCTCGAAGTGCTGGAACACCATCCCGACCTGGCTGCGAAGCTGCGCAAGATTAGTCTTTTTGTTATTCACCTCGGTGCCGTTCACCGCAATCACGCCCTGCTGAATCGGCTCAAGGCCGTTCACCGTTTTGATCAGCGTTGATTTACCGGAGCCGGACGGGCCGCACACCACCACCACTTCACCGGTTTTGACGTCGGTTGAGCAGTCGGTCAGCACCTGAAAGTGACCATACCACTTAGAAACATTTTTCAGGCTAATCATTTAAACCGTCCTTTTTCTTTTTAGATAGCTGACCAACAGCGATGCGCTCAGGCTGATAACGAAGTAGACAAGACCTGCAAACAGAACCATTTCAACCTGGGTGCCATCACGCTCACCAATGGTGGATGCGGTACGGAAGAAGTCCGCCAGGCTTAAGACATAAACCAGCGAGGTATCCTGGAACAGCACGATACCCTGCGTCAGTAACAGCGGAACCATAGCGCGAAACGCCTGTGGCAGGATGATCAGTCGCATTGCCTGCCACTGCGTCATGCCCAGCGCCAGAGCCGCACTGCCCTGTCCACGCGAGATACTGATGATGCCGGCGCGAATAATTTCAGAGTAGTACGCCGCTTCGAACAGCGAAAAGGCGACCATGGCTGAAATCAGTCGGATATCCGTTTTGGGCGACAGCCCCAGCACCTGCTGCAGAAAACTCGGCACGACCAGATAGAACCACAGCAGCACCATGACCAGCGGCACCGAGCGGAACAGGTTGACGTAAATTTTAGCGAACCAGCTGATGGGCTTAAACGTCGACAGACGCATCACCGCCAGCAGAGTGCCCCACAGGATGCCGAAGACCACGGCGGTAATCGTGATCTTAAAGGTGATCACTAATCCATTAAGCAGATAGGGCAGGCTGGGTGTAATCGAACTCCAGTCAAACTCGTACATTACTTGCCTCCCGCATTGCCTGGCAGCCGGACTTTGCGCTCGACCAGACTCATCAACAACATAATCACCAGGTTAATCGCAACGTAGGCCAGCGTAATGGCGGTAAAGGATTCATAGGCGTGGGCAGAATAGTCGAGCAGTTTGCCCGCCTGCGCCGCCATATCGACCAGACCAATGGTGGAGGCGATAGCGGAGTTCTTCACCAGGTTCAGCATTTCCGAGGTCATCGGCGGCACAATCACGCGATACGCATTCGGCAGCAGCACATAGCGATAGGTCTGCGGCAGGGTTAAGCCCATCGCCAGACCGGCATTCTTCTGTCCACTCGGCAGTGACTGAATCGCTGCGCGCACCTGCTCGCAGACGCGGGCGGCGGTAAACAGGCCAAGACAGATCATCGAGGAGAGGAAGAACTGAATGTTGGGATCCAGCTCAGACTTAAACCACATGCCAAGCTTTTCGCCCACCAGCTCGGGCGCCACCAGATACCAGAAGAAGAACTGGACGATCAGTGGGATATTACGAAACAGTTCGACATAGCAGGTGCCAATGGTCGACAGCAGGCGATTAGGCACGGTGCGCAGAATGCCGAAAAATGAACCCACGCAGAAGGCGATAATCCAGGCGCAGCAGGAGACGGCAATTGTCACCTGAAAACCGGACCACAGCCAGCCGAGGTAGGTCGTGTTACCGAACGGGGCCTGTTCGAGGAATATGCCCCAGTTCCAATCGATACCCATAACGAGCTCCGGAAAAAAAGGGTAGCTAAGCTACCCTGAAGATTGATGAACGGCGTTTTATTTCCTGACTCAGGGGAACGACCCGTGTCAGTCTGTCTGTCCATGCCGCGGTTTCAGCAATCGAGAGGGCAGCCAGGCCGCCCTTGTTATACCCGTCGTCTTTCAGGCTGCATTTTTGTTGGCTACATTCACTCACCCGAATCACTTACCGGAGCAGGCTCATCGGGAGTCATTTTTCTGCTGCCTCAATGCAATCTGAAATCCATTGGGTATTTTGTTGTTAATTCAGTGCTTTATCATTTGGTGTTTTGAACAGCGCTTTCATGTCATCAGAGAGCTCAAAGTTCATGTTCAGGTTCTTTGGTGGAATCGGCTGTTTGAACCAGGTGTCGAACCATTTTTCTGCCTGGCCAGAGGTCTGGGCTTTAGCAATGGTTTCATCCACCAGGGCTTTGAACTGCGGATCATCTTTACGCAGCATGCAGCCATAGGCTTCTTTTGACTGTGGCGTGCCCAGAATTTCCCAGTTGTCCGGCTTTTTGGCTTTGGCGCGTTCGCCTGCCAGCAGGGCATCATCCATCATAAAGGCCACGGCACGACCGGTTTCCAGCGTACGGAAGGAGTCACCGTGATCTTTTGCGCTGATGATGCGCAGATCCAGTTTCTGTTCGTCGTTGAGTTTGTGCAGCAGCACTTCAGAGGTGGTACCTGAGGTCACCACTACGGTTTTGCCTTTCAGGTCAGCGAAATCTTTGATCGGGCCATCTTTCTTCACCAGCAGACGGGTGCCGATAACAAAAATAGTGTCTGAGAAGGCGGCCTGTTTCTGGCGCTCAAGGTTATTGGTGGTCGAGCCACACTCATAATCGTAGGTGCCGTTTTGCAGCAGCGGAATACGGTTTTGTGAGGTGATCGGGATCATTTTGACCTGCAGATCAGGCTTGTTCAGCTTTGCTTTAATCGCTTCAACGATGGCGTTTGAGTAAGCCTGTGAGTAGCCGACGACTTTTTGCTGGTTGTCATAATAAGAAAAGGGAACTGATGATTCGCGATGCCCGACCACAATGACGCCATTGTCATTGATCTTCTTCAGGGTGCCGCTGAGATCTTCCGCCTGGGCCGCTCCCGCCGCTGCGCTGATCAGCAGAAGAGATAATGCCACTTTGCGTAGTTGCATGTTCCAACTCCTTCGTATGAAAAAGGCACAGGATATAACCTGCGCTGATTATGATGTTGTGTCTGTTTTCTGCTGCGTTTCTGCTCATTCTGCGGTTTAAACGGGCGCAGAAGAGTCATTAACATAGCGGATTGTTAACGCAATGAAACAAAAAAGTTTCTTTTTTGCGAGGTGATACGCACCAAAAAAAGGCAATTTTTTCACCCTGCGCGTTAATGGTGCAGCAGCGTCAATTGTTTTGGTGCAACCCGCCCGGCATCAGCGCCTGCAATCAGCCTGTTTGCGAAAAGCAGTGAAACATTTTGCAATCATCGTGCCAGAAAGAGGTTATGGGTTAGAAAGACAGCAGAGTGTGCGGCGTGGGGAGTGAAAAAAACCGGAGAGTCACCATGAAAAAGGCGAAGCACGTGCTTCGCCTTCAGTGAGCACAGGAGGGGAGGTTATCGACGACGGCGCAGGAGTGCTATCACCGCCGCCAGCAGCGTCAGTGACCACACTGGCCAGATGCCAGCCCGCGCATACGGGGTTTCTCCCTGCGTTGGCGTAACCTTGCTGGTCAGCACATCGCGGGTAAACTGCGGCAGCATGGCTTCCACATCACCACTGGCATTGACCACCGCCGTCACACCATTATTGGTGCTGCGCAACAGCGGACGTCCCAGTTCCAGCGCACGCATCCTCGCCATCTGGAAGTGCTGCCATGGGCCGATAGAGTGACCAAACCAGGCATCGTTCGAAACGGTCAACAGGAAGTTGGTGTCGGGATGGAAGTTGGCCCGCACCTGTTCACCCAGCACGATCTCATAACAGATGGCGCTGGTCAGGTTATAGCCCGCCACGCTGAGTTGCGGCTGGAGGTAGTTGCCACGACTGAATGCCGACATCGGCAGATCGAAGAACGGGGCCAGCGGACGCAGCAGATCGGCCAGCGGCACAAATTCGCCAAACGGCACCAGGTGATTCTTCTGGTAACGATTGCCGCTGAAGTAGTTGTACGGCGCTTTACCGCCCAGCACGATTACGGTGTTGTAATCGTGATATCGGTTCTGCTCCAGCCGGGAGTCCACAATGCCGGTGATCAGCGAACTGCCGCGCTCACGCAGTTCGTCATCCAGCGAACGCAGGAACGGCTGCTGATTACTCTCCAGATCGGTAATTGCCGATTCAGGCCAGATAATAATCGGCGCTTTGCCCATCAGCGGCTGACTCAGACCGTTGTAAATGCGCAGGGTAGTGAGCAGCTGCTGCGGATCCCACTTCATCGATTGCGGGATGTTTCCCTGCACCAGCGCCACCTCGACGGCCCGCTCGGGCATTGGCTGAACCCACTGGATGTAGCGCAACGGCCATGGCAATGCCAGCAGCAGCAGCGCTGCTACCAGACTTCTGACGTTGCGCTGTTGCAGGGCATAAGCCAGCAGGCCAGCCACCATCATCAGCAGGAAGGTCAGCGTCTCTACGCCCGCCAGTGGGGCCAGGCCTTTTAACGGGCCATCGATCTGGCTGTAACCAAACTGCAGCCACGGAAAGCCGGTCAGCACCCAGCCGCGCAGGAACTCGGTGATCTGCCACAATGCCGGTGCCGCCAGCGCCAGGCGCCACAGCGTCGTTCGCGGCCAGATGCGATTCAGTACGCCGGCAAACAGCGCCGGGTAGATCGCCAGATAAGCCGCCAGCAGCGCTACGATAAAGACATTGACCGGGCCAGGCATGCCGCCAAAGGTGGCGACACTGACATAAACCCAGTTGATGCCACTGCCGAACAGACCTAAACCCCAGACAAACCCAATGGCGCTGGCCTGCGGGCTGGAGCGGTTAAGAGTCAACAGCTGTAAGCCACACAGCGAGAGCAGTGCAGCGGGCCAGAAATCGTAGGGAGAAAAGGCGAGGGTGCCAAGTGCACCCGTTATTAAAGCCAGCAGCAGGCGAACCCGCTGACGCGGGTAGAGTGAGGCTAAAGCCATAGACTTATTCGTCTTCCAGTTGAGGTTGTGGCGAATTTTCCGGAATAGTCACGTGAACCTGGATGATGCGGCGGCTGTCAGCCATCGCCACCTTGAACTGGTAACCCTCAATCTCGATGCTTTCACCGCGAGCGGGCAGATGACCGAAGCCCTGCATCACCAGACCACCGATGGTGTCGACTTCATCGTCACTGAACTGGGTGCCAAACACCTCGTTGAAATCTTCAATGGCGGTCAGTGCACGCACTGTAAAGGTATGACGGTTGAGCTGACGGATATCACGATCTTCTTCGTCGTCATACTCATCTTCAATTTCACCGACGATCAGCTCCAGGATGTCTTCAATGGTCACCAGACCGGAGACACCGCCAAACTCATCAATGACGATCGCCATGTGGTAACGCTGGGAGCGGAACTCTTTCAGCATCCGGTCGACACGCTTACTTTCAGGCACAACCACCGCAGGACGCAGCACTTTCTCAATGCTGAAAGGCTCAGATTCGCTGCTCATAAACGGCAGCAGATCTTTCGCCATCAGA
Source organism: Pantoea sp. Fr-CA_6 (assembly GCF_024520895.1). Lineage (NCBI taxonomy): Bacteria > Pseudomonadati > Pseudomonadota > Gammaproteobacteria > Enterobacterales > Erwiniaceae > Pantoea > Pantoea sp. Fr-CA_6. Next base: position 187,359 of record NZ_JALNPO010000002.1, read on the forward strand.
ATCCCTTCCACATGATCTTTATCTTCGCTGATCACCGGGAAACGAGAATGGGCGGATTCGATAATGACATCCAGACACTCTTCGAGGCTCTGATTACGTTTCAGGGTGATCATTTGCGAGCGCGGGATCATGATGTCACGCACGCGCTGCTCCGCAATATCCAGTACCCCTTCGAGCATGTCGCGGGTGTCCTGGTCAATCAGCTCTTTGTTATTCGAGTCGCGGATCAGCTCCAGTAGCTCATCACGGCTTTTTGGTTCACCGTGAAAGAGTTGGTTGATCAACAGGGAGAAAAATCCCTTTTTACTACTGGGTGCATCGCTGTTTTGAGAATGGTCGTCGCTCATGGCGGTTTTTAAAGATCTCTCTGGTGAGGAATGGGTGCTGTCAGTAACCTGTACTGACAGCAGGATTGACTGAATTCAGGATTCAGGCGTCTTCTTTCTCCGAAATGTACGGATCAGGATACCCAAGAGCAAGCATTATCTCGGTCTCCAGCCCTTCCATCTCGTCCGCTTCGTCGTCTTCAATATGGTCGTAACCCAGCAGATGCAGCGTGCCGTGTACCACCATATGTGCCCAGTGGGCTTCAGCGCTTTTACCCTGTTCAGCCGCTTCCTGCTCAACGACCTGGCGGCAGATGATCAGATCGCCCAGCAGCGGCAGCTCAATGCCCGGCGGTGCTTCAAACGGGAAAGAGAGGACGTTGGTCGGCTTGTCTTTGCCGCGATAAGTCAGATTAAGCTCATGACTCTCCGCTTCATCAACCAGACGCACCGTAACTTCGCTTTCCGGCTGAAAAGGGGTGACAGCCGCTGACAGCCAGCGATGAAACTGGCTTTCATCAGGCAGGTCAGCGGTGTTGTCACAGGCGACCTGCAGGTCGAGAATCACCTCGCTCATTTGCTCTCCTGCGTGGCGCTCTGTGCAGCCAGTGCTTCACGTTTACGCTCTTCGGCCTGCTGGTCACGACGGGTCTGATCGGCCGCTTCCCAGGCTTCATAGGCGGTAACAATGCGGGCAACTACCGGATGGCGCACCACATCTTCGCTGTGGAAGAAGTTGAAGCTGATCTCTTCAACGTCCGCCAGCACCTCAATGGCATGACGCAGGCCTGACTTGACGTGACGCGGCAGGTCAATCTGGGTAACGTCGCCGGTAATCACCGCTTTAGAGTTAAAGCCGATACGCGTCAGGAACATTTTCATCTGCTCGATGGTGGTGTTCTGGCTCTCATCAAGAATGATAAACGCATCGTTCAGGGTACGACCACGCATGTAGGCCAGCGGGGCGACCTCAATGACGTTGCGCTCCATCAGCTTTTCCACCCGCTCGAAGCCGAGCATTTCGAACAGCGCATCGTAGAGCGGACGCAGATAAGGGTCGACTTTCTGGCTCAGATCGCCTGGCAGAAAGCCCAGCTTTTCACCCGCTTCGACGGCAGGGCGGGTCAGCATGATGCGGCGAATCTCCTGACGCTCCAGCGCATCCACTGCCGCGGCTACCGCCAGATAGGTTTTACCGGTACCAGCCGGGCCGACACCAAAGGTGATATCGTGGTCGAGCACATTAGCGATGTACTGGGCCTGGTTTGGGGTGCGCGGCTTGATCACACCGCGTTTGGTCTTGATATTGACCGCTTTACCGTACTCCGGCACGCTCTCAGCGGTTTGCTCCAGTACCCGGCTCTCTTTGATTGCCAGGTGAATCTGATCAGGCTCGATATCCGGGATGTCGCCACGCACAGGCGCGGTATCGACATAGAGGGTTTTCAGAATATCTGCTGCGGCATTGACGCAAAGTGGACGTCCTGACAGCTTAAAAACGTTGTCGCGACGATTGATCTCAATGCCCAGACGACGCTCAAGCTGTTTTACATTATCGTCGAAAGGCCCACACAGGCTCATCAGACGACGGTTATCAGCCGGTTCAAGGGCGATTTCACGAGTTTCGATATTCAAACGAATCCTTTGGGTCACTCAGGGCCAGTTATGGGATGTGTCTGACGCACCGTTAAACTTAACCGGATGCACCATAACGAAATTATTTATGCCGTAACGCCTGGGCGCAAGCTTATGGAGAGATATTTGGGCGACACTTTCAGAAAGCAAGTGGTGCAAAGTGAAATTGGCGGCAACGCGATGCGCGCTGCCGCACAGTAAAGCAGGCATCACGGCTGGAACAGACTCACGCCGATTTCATTTTCTTTACGGGTACGGGCGATCACGGACGCTGGGCTTTCCGCCATGCGCAGCCCCATCTCTTCTTCAGTACGCACCAGTTTGCCGCGCAGCGAGTTGGTGTAGACATCGACAATCTCAACATCCACAAAGCGGCCGATCATTTCAGGCGAGCCTTCGAAATTTACTACGCGGTTATTTTCGGTGCGGCCAGAGACTTCCATCACGTTCTTGCGGGAGATGCCTTCCACCAGAATACGCTGCACTGTGCCCACCATGCGGCGACTGATCGCCTGCGCCTGCTGGTTAATGCGGTCCTGCAGGATCCACAGACGCTGCTTTTTCTCCTCTTCGCTGACATCATCCGGCAGGTCAGCGGCGGGCGTGCCGGGACGGGCAGAGTAGATAAAGCTGAAGCTGACGTCGAAATTGATCTCGGCGATAAGCTTCATGGTCTGCTCGAAATCCTGCTGAGTTTCACCGGGGAAACCAATGATGAAGTCAGAGCTGATCTCAATATCCGGGCGCGCCGCGCGCAGCTTGCGGATAATCGCCTTATACTCCAGCGCGGTATGAGCACGCTTCATCAGCGTCAGAATACGGTCTGATCCACTCTGAACCGGCAGGTGCAGGAAGCTCACCAGTTCCGGCGTATCGCGGTAGACCTCGATAATGTCATCGGTGAACTCAATCGGGTGGCTGGTGGTGAAGCGAATGCGGTCGATACCGTCGATGGCGGCGACCAGGCGCAGCAGCTCAGCGAAGGTACAGATTTCACCATCAAAGGTGGCACCACGATAGGCGTTAACGTTCTGGCCAAGCAGGTTAACTTCACGCACGCCCTGCGCCGCCAGCTGAGCGATCTCCAGCAGAATGTCATCGCTGGGACGGCTCACTTCCTCGCCACGGGTGTAAGGCACCACGCAGAAAGTACAATATTTGTTGCAGCCTTCCATGATGGAGACAAAGGCAGTCGGGCCGTCTGCGCGCGGTTCCGGCAGGCGATCAAATTTCTCGATTTCCGGGAAGCTGATGTCGACCACCGGGCTTTTGGTGCCGCGCACGGTGTTGATCATCTCCGGCAGGCGGTGCAGTGTCTGCGGACCAAAAACGATATCCACGCAGGGCGCACGCTGGCGGATATGATCCCCTTCCTGCGACGCCACGCAGCCGCCCACGCCGATAATCACATCCGGGTTGCGCTCTTTGAGTTTTCTCCAGCGTCCCAGCAGGTGGAATACTTTCTCCTGCGCTTTCTCACGAATAGAACAGGTGTTAAGCAGCAGAATATCCGCCTCTTCAGGAACCTCGGTCAGCGTATAGCCGTGCGTACTGTTCAGCAGATCAGACATCTTGGATGAATCATACTCATTCATCTGACATCCCCAGGTTTTGATATGCAGTTTTTTTGTCATCGCGCTAACCATTGATTCAGTGCAGTGAAGTGCGGGGCGCGTATTGTAATGCTTTGATGCTGTTGTGACCAGCCTCAGGGCTTTTCTGCCAGCAATCCGGTTTTCCGGTACACTTTGCTTTATTCAGACCCGTGTTGCGCAGGCTGGCGGGAATAAGAGAGGGACATAAGCAATGCAGGATAATCAGTTTGATGTAGTGATTGTTGGCGGTGGCATGGTCGGTGCGGCGCTGGCATGTGGACTGACGCAGCAACATTTTCGCGTTGCGGTCATTGAGCGTGCCGAACCCGCGCCTTTTGATGCCGACAGCGATCCCGATCTGCGAATTTCGGCGATTGGCTCATCCTCGGTGGGGTTGCTGAAGCAGCTCAACGTCTGGCCACGGGTAGAGGCGATGCGCAGCGCGCCCTATCGCAGGCTGGAAACCTGGGAGTGGCAGACGGCGCAGGTGAGTTTTGATGCGGCCTCGCTGGGGCTGCCCGAGCTGGGCTTTATGGTCGAGAACAGCGTGCTTCAGCGGGCGCTATGGGAGGAGATGCAGTCGCTGGGCGTGACCTGCTATTGCCCGGCCACACTGGAGAACCTGCAGCCAGAAAATGGCGGCTGGCGCATCGACCTCAACGACGGCGTTGCCCTGCATACACGCCTGGTGGTTGGGGCTGATGGCGCGAACTCTCAGGTGCGACAGATGGCCGGGATCGGTATTCATGGCTGGAGCTATGCGCAATCCTGTTTACTGATCAGCGTGACCTGCGAACATCCGGCAGGCGATGCGACCTGGCAGCACTTTACGCCTCAGGGACCGCGCGCATTTTTACCGCTGTATGGCAACCGGGCCTCGCTGGTCTGGTATGACGCGCCTGCAAGAGTCCGTCAGCTACAGGCGATGCCGATGGCCCTGCTGGAAAAAGAGATAGCCAGCCACTTCCCGGCGCGGCTGGGACGTTTTAAAGCCCATGCGGCGGGCGGCTTCCCGCTGGTGCGGCGTCACGCTTCACGGTATGTCCTGCCAGGACTGGCGCTGGTCGGTGATGCCGCGCATACCATTAATCCGCTGGCCGGGCAGGGCGTGAATCTGGGCTATCGCGATATTGATGCGTTGATTAATGTGCTGGTCAGCGCACGCGGTGCGGCGGAGGATTGGGCATCCGAGCGCGTATTGCAGCGCTATCACCGGCAACGTCGTAAAGACAATATGCTGATGCAGGGCGGTATGGATCTGTTCTATTTTGCCTTCAGCAATCAGCTGGCACCGCTGCGGTTTGCACGTAATCTCGGATTGATTGCCGCCGAACATTCCGGGGTACTGAAGCGGCAGGTATTGCGCTACGCGCTGGGGTTATAGCAGATTGCGCATGTTGGCTCGCCGCACGGCGGGCCTGCAATCAGGAAGGGGAACGACAAAAACAACAAAGCCCGCAAAAGCGGGCCAGGTTGTGCAATTTGGCTGGGGTGCAGGGATTCGAACCCCGGAATGCTGGTATCAGAAACCAGTGCCTTACCGCTTGGCGACACCCCAAT
>NZ_JALNPO010000002.1:192574-241535 GCF_024520895.1 Pantoea sp. Fr-CA_6
TGGCTGGGGTGCAGGGATTCGAACCCCGGAATGCTGGTATCAGAAACCAGTGCCTTACCGCTTGGCGACACCCCAATAATGGTGTTTTTCAAATTGTCTTTTGTATGGCTGGGGTGCAGGGATTCGAACCCCGGAATGCTGGTATCAGAAACCAGTGCCTTACCGCTTGGCGACACCCCAATTATATGGTGGCTACGACGGGAATCGAACCTGTGACCCCAGCATTATGAGTGCTGTGCTCTAACCAGCTGAGCTACGTAGCCAAATTGTACTGCATTTCAATGATGGCTGGGATACCTGGATTCGAACCAGGGAATGCCGGTATCAAAAACCGGTGCCTTACCGCTTGGCGATATCCCATTCGTCCGTTCTCAGCCTCGAGAATCATCGAAATTGGCTGGGATACCTGGATTCGAACCAGGGAATGCCGGTATCAAAAACCGGTGCCTTACCGCTTGGCGATATCCCATCCACGCTGCCGAATAATGAAATGGTGCGGGAGGCGAGACTTGAACTCGCACACCTTGCGGCGCCAGAACCTAAATCTGGTGCGTCTACCAATTTCGCCACTCCCGCAAAAAAAGATGGTGGCTACGACGGGAATCGAACCTGTGACCCCAGCATTATGAGTGCTGTGCTCTAACCAGCTGAGCTACGTAGCCATCTTTTTTTCGCGTTACCTTCATCGGCGTTGCGGGGCGCATTATGCGGAGTTGACCAGACAGCGTCAACAATTTTTTTACCGTTTTTTGCCAGATAATCGCTGTTTGACTGGCTTATAACCAGCCTGGATGTTTATTCGGCAATTTTTCAGTGAATACAACGCTAATCGTAAAAAAAATGGGCCGCAGCGGGCCCGTTCTGGTTGCTTTCAGCCGGCTTATTTATAGGCTGACTGATGCACACCCACGGCACGACCAGAGGGATCGTCCATGTTTTTAAACGCTTCATCCCATTCAATCGCTTTGGCAGAAGAACAGGCGACCGATGGACCGCCAGGCACACACTCTGCCGCGCTCGCCAGCGGGAACAGCTCTTCAAAGATCTCACGATAGAGATAGGCTTCTTTCGAACCCGGCGTGTTGAACGGGAAGCGGAAGTGAGCGGTAGCCAGCTGCTGATCGCTGATTTGCTTCGCAGCCACTTCTTTCAGTGAGTCGATCCAGCTGTAACCCACGCCATCCGAGAACTGCTCTTTCTGACGCCACGCCACGCTCTCCGGCAGGTAAGAGGAGAAACATTCACGCAGAATGTGCTTCTCCATTTTACCGTTGCTGCCGCACATTTTATCGGCCGGGTTGATTCGCATCGCCACATCCAGGAATTTTTTATCCAGGAACGGTACGCGGGCTTCAACGCCCCAGGCGGACATCGCTTTGTTGGCACGGGCGCAGTCGAACATATGCAGCGCCTGCAGTTTACGTACGTTTTCTTCGTGGAACTCTTTGGCGTTTGGCGCTTTATGGAAATAGAGATAGCCGCCGAAGACTTCATCTGCGCCTTCGCCCGACAGCACCATCTTAATGCCCATCGCTTTAATTTTACGCGACATTAAGTACATTGGCGTAGAGGCACGAATGGTGGTGACGTCATAGGTTTCAATGTGATAAATCACATCGCGAATGGCATCCAGACCTTCCTGCACGGTGAAATGAATTTCATGGTGTACGGTGCCCAGATGCTCCGCCACCGATTTCGCCGCTTTTAAGTCGGGTGAACCTTCCAGCCCTACCGCGAAGGAGTGCAGCTGTGGCCACCACGCATCACTTTTATCCTGATCTTCAACCCGCTTCGCCGCGTAACGCTTGGTCACGGCTGAAATGATGGAAGAGTCCAGACCGCCTGACAGCAGCACGCCGTAAGGCACATCTGACATCAGGTGGCTTTTCACGGACTCTTCCAGCGCATGTTTCAGGCCAGCGGCGTCGGTGGTGTTGTGCTCAACGTTTTTATATTCCATCCAGTCGCGCTGCCAGTAACGGCGGATCTCGCCATCGGTGCTGGAGAGGTAGCTTCCCGGCGGGAACTCTTTGATTGAACGGCAGGCTGGCACCAGCGCTTTCATTTCTGAAGCAACAAACAGGTTGCCATGCTCATCGTTACCCATATAGAGCGGGATGATGCCGATGTGGTCGCGACCAATCAGGTACGTTTTTTTAACGGTGTCATAGAGGATAAAGGCGAACATGCCTTCCAGCTCATCGAGGAAATCGACACCTTTCTCCTGATAGAGCGCCAGAATCACTTCACAGTCAGAACCGGTCTGAAACGCGTAGCGATCGCTGAGTTCAGCGCGCAGTGCCTGATGGTTATAAATTTCGCCGTTAACTGCCAGTACGTGGGTGTGATCGGCGTTGTACAGCGGCTGTGCGCCATTGTTAACGTCAACAATTGAGAGACGTTCATGCGCCAGAATAGCATGGTCATCGGCATAGACGCCTGACCAGTCCGGGCCGCGATGACGCATTAAGCGTGAACATTCCAGCGCTTTTTTGCGCAGCTCAACAGGATCGGTTTTCAGATCCAGCACACCAAAAATTGAACACATAACTGACTCCTGAGCTCACCTTACGGCGATGTTATCTTTTGCGTTTGTCCGGCAGCCTGATGCTGCGTGATACATAAGAAAATGCGCTATTTGGTGCATTCAATGCAAGAGGAATCGTGATTTACTGATAAAAAGATTGCTTGCATGGCAATAAAATTGAATAAACGATAATTTTAATGCCGTTTCGTTGATGGATCAGCAATAAAATAGCTTTTGTGAGCAGAAATCAGGCAGTAAAAGTGGGATATATAGCGCAAAAAGAGGTGACGCATCACAGATTAGCCGGATGCGTCATAAGAGAAATGAATCAGAACAGGTCGATATCGGCCACAGAAGGGTAGATCCAGTCCGGACGGAACGGCATGGCATCGATATCACTCAGCGTCGAGACGCCGGAGAGCACCAGCACCGTCTCCAGACCCGCCTGAAAACCGGCCAGAATATCGGTTCGCAGATTGTCACCGACAATCACGGTCTCTTCCGAGTGGGCCTGCATTTTGTTCAGCGCGGCGCGCATGATGTAGGGGCTGGGCTTGCCGACCACAAACGGGCGACGGCCTGATATCTTCTCAATACCCGCACAGAGTGCGCCACAGGCAGGAATAAAACCGCGCGCATGAGTATCCGGGTTGGTGGCAATAAAGCGGGCGCCATTAGCCACGAAGAAGGCCGCTTTATGCATCATGTCCCAGTTAAACGAGCGCGTCTCTCCGACAATGACAAAATCGGGATTCACATCGGTAATGGTAAAGCCCGCTTTGTAGAGTTCATGAATCAGTGCGCCCTCACCAATCACATACGCCTTTTTGCCCTCCTGACGGCGCAGGAAGTCGGCGGTTGCCATTGCGGAGGTATAGAAAACGGAGTCGGGCACCTCGACACCGGCCGAGGCAAAGCGGTTTGCCAGATCCTGCTCGGTTTGCGAGGGATAGTTCGTCAGCACCACCAGCGGCATCTCTTTGGCCAGAATGCGCTGTAAAAACTCCTGTGCGCCGGGAACGGCCGTGTTGTCGTGCATCAGCACGCCATCGATATCACAAATTACGCTTTTAATGGTCATAGTCAGATCCGATATGGCCCGCCACAGCAGCGGGTTAGCTTAGAGCCTATCCCATTAGGCTATTTAATTTGTCATTCTGAACCTGGGCAGTGCTCACAATCCTCACGTACTACGTGTACGCTCCGGTTGTTCCGCGCTGTCCGTGTCCAGACTGCCTGCACCAATTACGCCTACTGGGATAGGCTCTTAGTCTTCCAGAAGATGTTGCAGCAGAATGCCGTTAAGCATGGCACGTTTAGCGAGCGCAAAGGCACCAATAGCGGAACGATGATCCAGGGTGGAACGCACGACCGGCAGATTTTTACGGAAGGCCTCTAATGCCTGAGTATTAATGCAGCCCTCAATCGCTGGCAGCAGCACTTTTTCTGCTTCAGTGATCTCACCCGCCAGCACCACTTTTTGCGGATTAAACAGGTTGATCGCAATCGCAATAGCTTTGCCAAGATAACGGCCAACGTACTCAACCACTTCGCAGGCCAGTGCATCACCCTGATTGGCCGCTTTGCAGATGTGGGATATCTGGCACGCCTCCAGCGTCAGTACGCTGGGATAGCCCTGATTCAGCAGATGCCGTACCCGATTTTCAATGGCGCCGTTGGCGGCAATAGTCTCAAGGCAGCCAAAGTTGCCGCAGTGACAGCGCTCGCCAAGCGGGTCGACCTGAATGTGTCCGATCTCGCCAACGTTGCCGTTGCTGCCGAGAAAAATATGGCCGTTGGCAATAATGCCGGCGCCCGTGCCCCGGTGTAAACGCACCAGAATTGAGTCAGCACAGTCGCGGCTTGCACCGAAATAGTGCTCAGCCAGCGCCAGGCTGCGAATATCATGACCTACAAAACTGGTAACGTTAAAACGTTTTTTCAGACTGGCGACCAGCGGCCAGCGGCTGACAGAGATGTGTGGCATATAGCGGATCACGCCGTTAATCGGATCGACCAGCCCTGGCAGGATCACTGAAATCGCGATCAGCTCGCGAATTTTACGCTGGTGCTGCTCAATGAAACTGCTGATGGCGTTAAACAGCGCATGTTCCAGCGTCTCCTGAGTGCGTTCCGGCAGCGCATAATCTTCCTGCGCCAGCGATTTACCGCTGAGGTCAAACAGAGTCAGGGTGGCGTCGTTGCGTCCGAGGCGGACGCCGATGGTATGGAAATGGCGGGTTTCAGTGATGATGGAGATGGCGCGGCGACCACCGGTAGACGCCTGCTGGTCTACCTCTTTGATCAGGCCGCGCTCAATCAACTGACGGGTAATTTTGGTGACGCTGGCGGGCGCGAGCTGGCTAAGTTCGGCAATCTGAATGCGCGATATCGGCCCCTGTTGATCAATCAGCCGGTAAACCGCTGCGCTATTGAGTTGCTTAACAAGATCGACATTTCCTATTTGTGACTGGCCGCCAGTGGTCATTCAGTGCTTACTCGCTCAGGACGTCGTCTCCGTTGACAAACGTCTTTATGATTTTAAAGTCGCGCGTAAACACAGTCAGGTTCGCGATTTTTCCTGCTTCGATCGAGCCTGACTGCCTTTCCACGCCCATCGCCCGTGCCGGGTAGAGTGTTGCCATGCGCAACGCTTCGTCCAGTGCGATCCCTGCATGCTCAACGCTGTTTTGTACCGCTTCAATCATCGTCAGGGCAGAACCACTTAATGTGCCGTTTTCGTCGACACAGAGCCCATCGCGATAATAGATTGTTTTGCCTGCAAAAATAAACTCGCTTATGTCCGCGCCAGCCGGTGCAGTGGCATCCGTGACCAGCACCAGTTTGTCGCCTTTGATGCGTTTTGCATTGCGCACGTTAGCGTAATGTACATGTAAACCGTCCGCAATAATGCCGCAGTATACATCAGGCGAATCAAACAGCGCACCGATAAGCCCGGGTTCACGTCCGGCAAAGGTGGGCATGGCGTTGTAGAGGTGCGTCGCGAAACTCACACCAGCAGAAAAGCCCGCTTTAGCCTCTTCATAGGTCGCATTCGAGTGACCGGCTGAGACAATAATCCCGGCATCAGTCAATTGACGAATCACATCGCTACCCGCATTTTCAGGGGCAAGCGTGACTTTGGTGATGACGTCCGCGTTGTCACACAGGTACTGCACCATCGCCGCATCCGGCAGGCGAATCAGCGCCGGATCGTGGGTGCCTTTTTTCGCTTTGCTCAGCCAGGGCCCTTCCAGATGCAGACCCAGCGCCTGATTCTGATGTTTCTGCAGGTAGGCGCGCATGGTTTCAATCGCCCGCTTCATCAGGGCGTCGCTGCTGGTGATAAGCGTCGGTAAAAAGCTGGTGCAGCCAGACTTTTCATTGGCGCGCTGCATCGTTTCCAGCGTTTCAATGCTGAGCGCCTCAAGGCTGTCATTGAACTGCACGCCACCGCAGCCATTGAGCTGGAGATCGATAAAGCCTGGCGCAATATTTGCCCCTGCCATATCCCGCTGCTCAATATCCGCCGGGAGCGCTTCACGCGGACAGACGCGCGCAATACGCCCATCGGCAACCACCACCGCGTGATTATCCAGAACCTCATGGCCACTGTAGATTCGACCGTTAACTAATGCGTACATCTTTCTTCTCCCGTCCTGGCCTGCTGTCACTCAGCGTAACAGCAGGGCATGACAATGTTCTGTTACACGCCTTTCATATTTTCCGCTTCCATTTCGCGGAAATATTTCACGGTTTTCACTTTCAGTTCCATGGTGGCCGGCTCATCGCACACTACCACCGATTTCGCGTGCAGCTGCAGGCAGCTGATAGTCCACATATGATTAACGTTGCCTTCAACCGCCGCCTGTAATGCCTGCGCTTTAACATGGCCGGTAACCAGAATCATCACTTCCTCTGCATCCAGCAGCGTACCGACGCCGACCGTCAGCGCATATTTAGGCACCTGATCAACGTCACCGTTAAAGAAGCGGGAGTTCGCCACGCGGGTGTCATGGGTCAGGGTTTTAATGCGGGTACGGGAAGCGAGAGAGGAAGCCGGTTCGTTAAAGGCGATATGACCGTCGTTGCCAACGCCGCCCATGAACAGGTGAATTTTACCCAGCGCGCGAATTTTCTCTTCGTACTGACGACATTCTGCGTCAATATCGGGGGCATTACCATTCAGCAGGTTGATATTTTCCGGTTGAATATCAACGTGATCGAAGAAATTACGATACATGAAGCTGTGATAGCTCTCAGGATGCTCTTTTGGCAGGCCAACATATTCATCCATATTGAATGTCACGACGTTTTTAAAACTGACCTGGCCCGCTTTGTGCATATCAATCAGGTGTTTGTACGCTTCCAGTGGCGTACCGCCGGTTGGCAGACCCAGGACAAAAGGTTTATCCGCCGTCGGGTTAAACGCATTGATACGATTAACAATATGTCGGGCGGCCCATTTTCCCACCTGGGTTGGTGTCGCTAAAGGAATCAGTCTCATGTTTCACCTCAATTGAAAATAGAAAGGGGATGGCTAAGCCGTTGCGTGAGTCAACAATCTGAACAGATGATTCATTGTCGCCATGGCCAGCGCATAATTCAATATTTCGGATCATAAAATAAGTTTACGGTCATAGCCAGATGTTGCCGTATGAAACGATGTTTTTTAGTGATAAAAATCACATTTACCAGGCTTTTAATTTGCGAGGCGAATTAATTTATCATTACACTTCGCTGCGTGATATGAAGTGTATTAACGATCTTTGCAGCTGACATAACAACATTAAGCAGCGCAAAGCGACAAGTCAGGCTCATAGGGGGAAGGGGATATGTTAGGTTACTTACAAAAGGTGGGGCGCGCACTGATGGTGCCGGTAGCAACCCTGCCAGCAGCAGCAATATTAATGGGCGTGGGCTACTGGATCGATCCAGACAGCTGGGGCGCAGGTAATGCGCTGGCGGCATTGCTGATCAAATCTGGTGCTGCCATCATTGAAAACATGTCAGTGCTGTTTGCGATTGGTGTCGCGTATGGCATGTCGAAAGATAAAGATGGTGCGGCAGCCCTGACCGGCTTTGTCGGATTCCTGGTAGTCACCACGCTCTGCTCACCGGCCGCGGTGGCGATGATACAGAAGATGCCGGTTGACCAGGTGCCTGTGGCGTTTGGCAAAATTAATAACCAGTTTGTCGGTATTCTGGTCGGTATCCTGTCGGCGGAGGTCTATAACCGCTTCAGCCACGTCGAGCTGCCGAAAGCACTCTCCTTCTTCAGCGGACGGCGACTGGTGCCGATTCTGGTCTCGTTCCTGATGATCCTGGTCGCCTTTATCCTGATGTATATCTGGCCGGTTATCTTTAACGGTCTGGTGGGCTTTGGTGAACATATCCAGAAGCTCGGCTCTGCCGGTGCCGGTATCTACGCCTTCTTTAACCGCCTGCTGATTCCGGTCGGTCTGCATCACGCCCTGAACTCGGTGTTCTGGTTCGATGTTGCGGGCATTAATGACATTCCTAAATTCCTTGGCGGTGCACAGTCACTGGCTGACGGATCGGCAACTGTCGGCATCACCGGTCGTTATCAGGCGGGCTTCTTCCCGATCATGATGTTTGGTCTGCCGGGTGCTGCGCTGGCTATCTACCACTGTGCGCGTCCTGAGAACCGCGTCAAAGTGGGTAGTATCATGCTGGCCGCGGCGTTTGCTGCCTTCTTTACGGGTATTACCGAACCGCTGGAGTTCTCCTTCATGTTCGTGGCACCCGTGCTTTATCTGATCCACGCCGTCCTGACCGGTATTTCTGTCTTCATCGCTGCCAGCATGCACTGGATTGCCGGATTTGGTTTCAGCGCCGGGCTGGTGGATATGGTGCTGTCGACCCGTAATCCGCTGGCGACACACTGGTACATGCTGATCCCGCAGGGTCTGGTCTTCTTCGTTATCTATTATGTGGTGTTCCGCTTTACCATCAAAAAATTCAACCTGATGACGCCGGGCCGCGAGCTGGCGGTTGATGGTGATGAAACTGATGGTTATGACGTTAACGTTGATAAAACGGATAGCGGTGAAAGTGCCACAGAGTCACTGGCGCGCCGCTACATTGGGGCGATTGGTGGTTCAGCTAACTTAACCAGCATCGATGCCTGTATCACCCGTCTGCGTCTTAACGTGAATGACTCGGCGCAGGTGAATGAGGCGGTTGCTAAGCGTCTTGGCGCGTCCGGCGTGATCCGTCTTAACAAACAGAGCGTGCAGATCATCGTAGGTACCCAGGCAGAAAGCATCGCCTCGGCCATGAAAAAAGTGCTGACCAAAGGTCCGGTCGCTGCAGCGGCTACCAGCAGTGCGCCGGCCGAGCCGGACGTTAAACCGCAGGCGGTGCTGAACAGTGAGAAGCAGGTCATCGCCACGCTGCTGGCGCCGGTCAGCGGTGAAGTCGTGGCGCTGGATGATGTGCCGGATGAAGCCTTTGCCAGCAAAGCGGTGGGCGACGGTCTGGCGATCAAGCCCAGCGACAAATGGGTAGTGGCACCGATTGCCGGTACGCTGGTGAAAATCTTTAACACCAATCATGCCTTCTGTCTGGAAACCGACAATGGCGTGGAGATTGTGGTGCACATGGGGCTGGATACCGTGGCGCTGGAAGGTAAAGGCTTCACCCGTCTGGTTGAAGAGGGGGCCAGCGTGGTCGCCGGTCAGCGAGTACTGGAGATGGACCTTGAATTCCTTAACGCCAATGCCCGCTCAATGGTGAGTCCGGTCGTGGTCAGCAACAGCGACGATTTCGCCGGTCTGACTTTACTGGCACAGGGTCAGGTAATAGCAGGGGAAACCCCGCTGTATGAAGTGAAAGGCTAATCCCCGCAACAGAACCCCACAGGCAGGAAGCGATTCCTGCCTTTTTTGTTTTAAAGGCTTAACAAACGGTTGTTTCCCTCAGACGCTTTGTGGATCATACTCCGTTACTTCGTGGTACAAATCACCCGTTATTCGTATTGAGGATTTTTGAGATGAGTGAGGCTGAAGCCCGCCCAACTAACTTTATTCGTCAGATCATTGACGAAGATTTGGCGAGCGGTAAGCACAGCAGCGTGCATACCCGTTTTCCGCCGGAGCCCAATGGCTATCTGCATATTGGTCATGCGAAATCGATCTGTCTGAATTTTGGCATCGCCCAGGACTATCAGGGGCAATGCAACCTGCGTTTCGACGATACCAATCCGGTTAAAGAGGATATGGAATTCGTTGAATCCATCAAGCGTGACGTTCAGTGGCTGGGTTTTGAGTGGAGCGGTGAGGTCTGTTACTCATCAAACTATTTCGATCAGCTCTACAACTATGCCATCGAGCTGATTTCCAAAGGACTGGCCTACGTTGATGAACTGAGTCCGGATGCGATTCGTGAATATCGCGGCACCCTGAAAGAGCCGGGTAAAAACAGCCCTTATCGCGATCGCAGCGTGGAAGAGAATCTGGCGCTGTTTGAGAAGATGCGAAACGGTGAGTTTGCCGAAGGCACCGCCTGTCTGCGCGCCAAAATCGACATGGCCTCTAATTTCATCGTGATGCGCGATCCGGTGCTTTACCGCATCAAGTTCGCGGAACACCACCAGACCGGCAATAAGTGGTGCATCTACCCGATGTATGACTTTACCCACTGCATCTCCGATGCGCTGGAAGGCATTACGCACTCGCTCTGTACGCTGGAGTTTCAGGACAACCGCCGTCTCTATGACTGGGTGCTGGACAACATCACAATTCCGGTTCATCCGCGTCAGTATGAATTCTCGCGCCTGAATCTGGAGTATGCGGTGATGTCGAAACGTAAACTCACTCAGCTGGTGACCGAGAAGCACGTAGAAGGGTGGGACGATCCGCGCATGCTGACCGTTTCAGGTCTGCGTCGTCGTGGTTACACCGCCGCTTCTATCCGTGAGTTCTGCCGTCGTATTGGCGTGACTAAGCAAGATAACATCGTGGAGATGGCTTCGCTGGAGTCCTGTATCCGTGATGATCTTAACGAGAATGCGCCCCGCGCCATGGCGGTTTTAGATCCGCTTAAAGTGGTGATCGAAAACCTGCCAGCAGGCCATAGCGAAATCGTCACCATGCCAAATCATCCGGGTAAACCGGAGATGGGCACGCGTGAAGTGCCGTTCAGCCGCGAGATCTGGATCGATCGCGCGGATTTCCGTGAAGAGGCGAACAAACAATATAAGCGTCTGGTGCTGGGCAAAGAAGTCCGCCTGCGTAACGCCTATGTGATTCGTGCTGAGCGGGTCGCCAAAGATGAAGCGGGCAACATTACCTGCATCTACTGCACCAGCGATGTTGATACGCTGAGCAAAGATCCAGCCGATGGCCGCAAAGTCAAAGGCGTGATTCACTGGGTTTCTGCGGATCACGCGCAGCCAGCTGAGTTCCGTCTGTATGATCGTCTGTTCAGTGTGCCAAACCCGGCTGCTGCAGAGGATTTCCTGGCGGTCATTAATCCTGAATCACTGACCATCAAAAACGGCTTTGTTGAACCCAGCCTGCGCGATGTGGAACCGACAACACCGTTTCAGTTTGAACGTGAAGGTTATTTCTGCGCCGACAGCGTTTACTCGAAACCGACGCAACTGGTGTTTAACCGCACCGTCGGTCTTCGTGATACCTGGACCAAAACGGGCGAATAAATTTTTTGGGGCTGACCTCATAAAATGACAAAAGGGCGATTTATCGCCCTTTTTTATTGCCCCGATTTTTACCATCGCCGACGTTTATTCTGCACTAACCACAACCGGTTCAATACCGACTTGTGGGAGTAATCTGAGTTTAAAAAAATTAATCAATTTCAGGGTGTGAATTGTCAGCTTTCAGGTAGGCTATCCGCTCTCAGAGGTTGCAAAGCGGGTTACAGAAGGAAAAAAAATGACAGTTCTCGCCCAGGAAGCCAAACACAGTGTCGTCGTTTTACATCAGCTCATTGAACGTATTTTTAATCAGCCAGCCGGATCTGACGACAGTTTCCAGCTGCTGATGTCCTATTTTCATCCTGAGTTTCGCATGGTGACCCCAAAGGGCAAAGAGTACAATCTGAACGAGGTCGAGGATCTTTTCCAGCAGTTACAAGGGCAGCGGGAAGG
Organism: Pantoea sp. Fr-CA_6; assembly: GCF_024520895.1. Classification (NCBI taxonomy): domain Bacteria; kingdom Pseudomonadati; phylum Pseudomonadota; class Gammaproteobacteria; order Enterobacterales; family Erwiniaceae; genus Pantoea; species Pantoea sp. Fr-CA_6. The sequence goes on from NZ_JALNPO010000002.1 coordinate 204,235, forward strand.
GATGCGCATTGCCACCTGTGAACATGTCATTCTCTCTCATCATGAAAAAGAGATCGTCGTACAGTATCGCGAAATGCAGATGATGAACGGCAATAACCAGAGCCGCATTTCGCTGGCCATTCTGGATTGCAGCAGCTCCATTCCACGCTGGCGCTATCTGCAGGAGACGCTGGTCGCGTGAGGTGAGGGCAGAAAACAGACGAAAAAAAACCGGTGAATTCACCGGTTTTTTTATTTCAGGCCGCGCCAGCGTTACTGGTCGTGCAGCGTTTCGTCTTCACGGCAATCGCCCAGCGTACAGTGTCCATAGAGATAGAGGCTGTGGTTGGTCAGCTTGATGCCATGGCGGGTCGCGATTTCACGCTGACGCGTTTCAATCGATTCGTCGCTGAACTCGATAACCTTGCCGCAATCCAGGCAGATCAAGTGATCGTGGTGATGCTGCTGCGTCAGTTCGAAGACAGACTTGCCGCCTTCAAAGTTGTGACGAGTCACAATACCGGCATCATCAAACTGGTTCAGAACACGGTAAACGGTCGCCAGGCCAATCTCTTCGCCAATGTCGATCAGGCGTTTATACAAATCTTCCGCACTGACGTGATGGCACTCAGGTTCCTGAAGCACTTCCAGAATTTTCAGTCTGGGCAGCGTTACTTTCAGGCCAGCCTTCTTTAATGCGGTGTTGTTGTCAGTCATGCGGATTTTGTCCTGTTACTAATATTCACTTTTGTGGCTTATCGCCTTGAATGTCGATCTGTGCTCATTCTCATTTGCGTCTCATTATAGAACTGAAGCGATGAAATGAAAACCAGAGGGCGTGTCTGAATCATCATGGGCTATTGGGGATTCGTCACCGGGCCGGGGAAGATTCTGACAGAGGTCTGTTAGCACATCACTTAGTCTTGCCGCCTGAGAAAATAAGCGGAAGATCGATGCGGGTATTCTACAGATTAAACGGAGAAAGTTAAAAAAATGTGGCTATTATTTCTATAGGCATTTTCATTGCCTCAATGTGAGCTGGCGCTCACATTGAGTCGGGCAGGATCAGGCTTCGATGATCTCTTTCAGCTGCAGTTCATCAAAAATCTGCTTAACCCACTGCTCCACACGCTGGCTGGTCAGCTCAGGCTGGCGATCTTCGTCAATGGCCAGGCCCAGGAAGTGGGTATCATCGGCCAGGCCTTTCGAGGCTTCAAAGTGATAGCCTTCAGTTGGCCAGTGTCCGACAATCACGGCACCGTGCGGTTCGATAATGTCGCGAATCGTGCCCATGGCATCACAGAAATACTCTGCGTAATCTTCCTGGTCGCCACAGCCAAACAGCGCAACCAGCTTGCCGTTAAAATCGATCTCTTCCAGCGTCGGGAAAAAGTCATCCCAGTCGCACTGCGCTTCGCCGTAGTACCAGGTCGGAATACCCAGCAGCAGGATATCGAACGCTTCCAGATCTTCTTTTGTGCTTTTTGCGATGTCATGGACTTCTGCAACATCTGTACCCAGCTGTTTCTGGATCATTTTTGCAATGTTTTCGGTATTGCCGGTATCGCTGCCGAAGAAGATGCCTACGAGTGCCATGAGTAAAATAACCTCTTAAATCCTGATGATGAGATGTGTGCCGCAGCACATTTCAGCGAATAATAGCAGACGAGAGAAAACCGGTGAACGGTTAAAGCCCCGACATTTGCCTCTGCGTGCGATTTGCCCGTATTAATCCAGTTTGAGCTGTGCCAGTAGCATCTGTTCAATCAGTTCGCTACGGCTGAGATTGCGCTGTTCTGCCAGCGTATTGAGTGCATCGACGGCGTCACTGTTCATTTTCAGTTCGACACGACGAAGCCCGCGTCCTTTGTCACGTTTCAGTTGATTGCGCTTGTTAATGCGCAGCTGTTCATCACGCGAAAGCGGACTGGTTTTGGGTCGACCAGGGCGGCGCTCATCAGCAAAGAGATCGAGCGTCGTGCGGTCAGTCTGTTCTTTTGCCATGGCTTAGTAAAACTGAATGGGGGCGGGCGCCAGACACTCACCGCGCAGATTATAAATTATTGGCCATTGCCGCAGCAAAACTGACCCGCGGCAAAATTTTAGCGCGCCATCATACTTCACGCTTACGCCGGACGCCAATCCTAAACCTTTACCGCCATCTATTTGCTTTTAAAGCGCAAAAAAGCGACGGACACTGCGCAAAACGGCATCGGGTTTCTCTGCATGAACCCAGTGTCCTGCGCCACCGATCACATGAGCCTGAGCGGCCGGGAACTGCTGCAGCAACGCATCGCGATAGCTGTTATCCAGGTAGCTGGAGTCGCCGCCGCGAATAAACAGCGCCGGGTGATTCCAGGCGGGAACCGGCTGCCAGCCAGAGATCGTGGTGTAGTTATCCCACAGCACCGGAACGTTGAAGCGCCACTCCCCCTCCTGGAAGGATTTCAGCAGGAACTGGATCACCCCTTCTTCCTCTATCAGCGTTCGCATGACCTTCGCCGCCTCGCTGCGGGATGAGACGCCCGCATCGGTGACGGCACGAATGCCGGCAAATATCTGGTCATGACGGCGCGTCTGGTAATCCACCGGGGCGATATCGATCATCACCAGGCGCTCAATGCGTTCCGGCACCAGCGCGCTCATGGTCATGGCGATTTTACCGCCCATCGAGTGTCCGATCACCGCGACACGATCAATGCCATGTGCATCCAGTGTTTCGACCATATCCTGCGCCATTACAGCGTAGTTCATCTCGTCAGATCGTGGTGAAAGTCCGTGGTTGCGGACATCTACCTGCAGCAACGGACCGGCATCTTTCAGCCCGCGCGCCAGCACGCCAAGGTTATCGAGACTGCCAAACAGACCGTGAATAAGCAGGATGGGCAGAGAATCAGCAGGGGATTGTTCAGTTTGCAGACGGGCGTTCAAAATCATAGCAAAGTTCTTAAGTTTGAGACCTGAGCTTAGGTTATCATGGTTTCACCTTTTCAGGCGCGCCGGTTCCGGCGGCATTAGGACATATTCTGACTTTTGCCCGTAAACCGTTTGATTGCTAACAACCCGCCTGACTTTAACTTTATAATCCTGATGTTAGAACCCACACACCCTTTGAATTGCCTGACTATACTCAGAGCTTTTCAGGAAACAGGTGGTTCTGTCATGAGAAAGAACCGTACGGAATAAGATGAAAACGATCGAAGTTGACGAAGAGCTCTACCGTTATATTGCCAGCCACACGCAACACATTGGTGAAAGCGCATCCGACATTCTGCGTCGTATGCTGAAGTTCACGGCCGGTCAGACTGCACCCGCTTCGCCTGCACAGCCAGCCTCAAAAGATGCAGCGAAAGAGTCCCAGCCTGCGTCTGTGGGTTCGCGCCCGCAGGATCGTGTCCGCGCGGTGCGCGAGCTGCTGCTTTCCGATGAATATGCGGAGCAGAAGCGGGCGGTGAATCGCTTTATGCTTATCTTGTCAACGCTCTATCGTCTTGATACCGCAGCCTTTGCTGAAGCTACTGCATCTCTGCAGGGCCGCACCCGCGTCTATTTTGCAGGTGATGAGCATACGCTGTTGCAGAATGGCACCCATACTAAGCCGAAGCATGTGCCCGGCACGCCGTACTGGGTGATCACCAACACCAATACTGGTCGTAAATGCAGCATGATCGAACACATCATGCTCTCGATGCAGTTCCCTGCGGAACTGACCGAGAAAGTTTGCGGCACCATTTAAAACTTAAGCGTCAGGGAGCAGCGCCAATGGCCAATCACCCACGTGCCGGGCAACCCGCCCAGCAGAGCGATTTGATTAACGTTGCACAATTAACGTCACAATATTATGTCCTGCAGCCCGATGTGGCGAACCCGGAACATGCGGTGAAATTTGGCACTTCCGGCCATCGCGGCAGTGCAGGGCGTCAAAGCTTCAACGAGATGCACATTCTGGCGATCGCTCAGGCGATTGCCGAAGAGCGTAAAAAGAATGGTATCACCGGGCCTTGCTACGTCGGTAAAGACACCCATGCGCTGTCTGAACCCGCCATCCTGTCTGTTCTGGAAGTGCTGGCGGCAAACGGCGTTGATGTGATCGTGCAGCAGGATAATGGCTATACGCCGACCCCTGCGATCTCGAATGCGATTCTTGAGCACAACAAAGCGGGTGGCGCGCTGGCTGACGGCATCGTGATTACGCCGTCGCATAACCCACCGGAAGATGGCGGCATCAAGTACAACCCACCTAACGGCGGACCTGCTGATACCAACGTCACCAAAGTGGTTGAAGATCGTGCCAATCAGCTGATCAAAGATGGCCTGAAAGAGGTGAAACGTCTGCCGCTGGAGCAGGCGATGGCCAGCGGTCATGTGGTCGAAAAAGATCTGATCCAGCCTTATGTTGAAGGTCTGGCAGAGATTATCGACTTCCCGGCGATTCAGAAAGCGGGCCTGAAGCTGGGTGTGGATCCACTGGGTGGTTCCGGTATTGCTTACTGGCAGCGTATTGCTGAGCACTACAAGCTGGATCTGACGCTGGTGAATGACGCGGTCGATCAGACCTTCCGCTTTATGCATCTGGATAAAGATGGCGTGGTCCGCATGGACTGCTCGTCTGAAAGCGCAATGGCAGGCCTGCTGGCTTACCGTGACAAGTTCGATCTGGCGTTCGGCAACGATCCCGATTATGACCGTCACGGCATTGTGACCCCGGCGGGTCTGATGAATCCAAACCACTATCTGGCGGTGGCGATCAACTATCTGTTCCAGCACCGCCCACAGTGGGGTCAGGATGTTGCCGTGGGTAAAACCCTGGTCTCCAGCGCCATGATTGACCGTGTGGTCAACGACATTGGTCGCAAGCTGGTGGAAGTGCCGGTGGGTTTCAAATGGTTTGTTGATGGTCTGTATGACGGCAGCCTCGGTTTCGGTGGCGAAGAGAGCGCAGGCGCTTCATTCCTGCGTTTCGACGGTACGCCGTGGTCTACGGACAAAGATGGCATCATCATGTGTCTGCTGGCCGCTGAAATTACTGCAGTGACCGGTAAAAACCCGCAGCAGCACTATGACGAACTGGCAGCGCGCTTTGGCGCACCAAGCTACAACCGTCTGCAGGCATCAGCCACCTCAGCGCAGAAAGCCGCGCTGTCGAAGCTGTCACCGGAGATGGTCAGCGCTGATACGCTGGCAGGTGATCCTATCACCGCTCGTCTGACTGCCGCGCCAGGTAATGGTGCATCTATCGGCGGTCTGAAAGTGATGACGGAGAATGGCTGGTTTGCTGCCCGTCCTTCAGGCACCGAAGACGCTTACAAAATCTACTGTGAAAGCTTCCTGGGCGCTGAACACCGCGCGCAGATTGAGAAAGAAGCCGTTGAGATTGTCAGCGAAGTGCTGAAAAACGCCTGATTAGTCGGGCAGATAAAGAGGCGCATCGCGCGCCTCAGAGCTGCTGACAAACTCACATCAGAGTAAATCTGACCGCAACGGATTTATTTAACGCGCAGGGAACAGGGTCAGAAGAGGAAAGCGTCCCACGCCATGGATGGCGTGGGCCGAGCGTGTCATGGATGACGGCTTTTGCGTCTTTCCGATCTGACCCTGTTTCCTGAGCAAGCTCGGTCTCACAGCGAACCGGGCCAGAATTCGTTGACAGTCTCAGGCGCCTCTGGCGCCTTTTTTTATGGCATAAAGCGATAGCCGATCCCGGTTTCCGTCAGCAGATGAGCCGGTTGTGTCGGATTGGCTTCCAGTTTCTGGCGCAGATGTCCCATATAGATGCGCAGATAGTGGCTGTGCTCCACCGCATTGGGTCCCCAGACCTGGCTCAGCAACTGCCGCTGCGTCAGCACCTTGCCGGCATTGTTAAGCAGAATACTCAACAGACGAAATTCAATCGGGGTAAGGTGAATCTCACTGCTGCCGCGCTGTACCCGTCGTGCGGCGAAATCGACGCTGACGTCGGCGAACGTCACCCTGGCATCCGGCTGCTGGCCACTATGACGACGCAGCGCAACCCGGACGCGCGCCAGCAGTTCGCCAATGCCAAAGGGTTTGGTCAGATAGTCATCTGCTCCCGCATCCAGTGCGGCGATCTTATCCTGCTCATCGCTGCGCGCTGACAGCACAATCACCGGTATGGCGCTCCACTGGCGCAGGTCACGAATGAAATCGGTGCCATCTCCATCCGGCAGACCCAGATCCAGGATCACTAAGTCCGGCTTGCGGGTCGCCGCTTCAATCAGTCCGCGTTGCAGTGTATCGGCATCAAACACCTTAAGGGCTTCATTTTCCAGCGCCAGCCGGACAAAGCGCCGGATCTCTTTTTCATCTTCAACGATCAAAACCGTGGTCACGCAATACCTGCCTTGAGTGGGGACCGAAGCGCTACTTTATCAACATTTTATGCTGGCGTCCGCGACCATAATCTGTCGGCCCTTTCAACGCCAACGCAACCAGGCGGTAACCTTTTTGTAACTTAATTACAGGTTAATTCTTAAACAGCAAAAATAGCAGCAAATAAGTGGTCAGATGAGTAGTAAAATTACACAACCTGGCGTAAAGTTGAACACAGATCACATTCACACTTTTTCACTTACCGGGAGGAGAAACCATGTATCGGGCTTATCCACGTTATAAAATTATTGCGCGACGTACGCTGGTGGTTCTTCTCGGCGTACTGGCGCTTCCTGTTATGCTGTTTCGACAGGATCGGGCACGTTTCTACAGCTATCTGCACCGCGTCTGGTGTAAGACCAGCGCCAAGCCGGTCTGGCTGGCGCAGGCTGAAGCGAGTGGTGGCGCGTTCTGGTGATTTCCCCTGCCGCAAAACAGGCCTGGTCAACTGACCGGGCTTTTTTTTGCGTTTTTTCTGAGAATAAGCGATCCGGAATCCCGTTTTAACCCTTTATTCCTGACCATTTTACGCTACACTTAAACCTCTACAAGATTTCGGAGGTTGTACAAGTATGAGCAAAAAAATCCCCGTTGGAATCAGTGCATGCCTGCTCGGCGACCGCGTCAGATTTGATGGTGGGCATAAGCGTCTTACTTTTGCGACCGACGATCTCACCCCATTTGTCCGTTTTGAGCCCATCTGCCCTGAGATGGCGATTGGTCTGCCAACGCCGCGCCCGGCATTGCGTCTGGTGAAGCAGGGCGATGATGAGCTGCATCTCTGCTTCAGCAAAGATGGCGGAGAAGAGGTTACGACGCAGATGCGTGACTGGTCTGCTGAGCGGGTAAAATCGCTGCATCACCTCTGTGGCTATATCCTCTGCGCCAAATCACCCAGTTGTGGCATGGAGCGGGTGCGGGTCTATGAGCCCGATAACAACAATAACCGCAAAGCAGGCACCGGTATTTTTACTGAATTCCTGCAGCGCGAGATGCCCTGGCTGCCGCTGGAAGAAGATGGTCGTCTGCACGATCCCGCCCTGCGTGAGAACTTTATCGGTCGTGTCTGCGCGCTGCATGAATTTAATCAGATGTGGGAAAGCGGTCTGACCCGGCAGGGACTGATCGCCTTCCACAGCCGTTACAAGCTGATGATGCTGGCGCATTCGCAGGAGAAATACCGCGAGCTGGGACCCTTTGTCGCCTCCATGAGCCAGTGGGAGTCGCTGGACGCCTTTGCCTTTGAATACCGCAATCGCATGATGGAACTGATGTCACGTCCCGCCTCACGTCGCAATCACACCAATGTGCTGATGCATGTGCAGGGCTACTTCCGCACGCATCTGAGTTCACCGCAGCGCCAGGAGCTGGCAACGCTGATTGACCGCTATCGTCAGGGCACACAACCGCTGCTGGTGCCGATTACCATTCTCAAACACTACATGGCGGAGTACCCGCACCCGTGGCTGGCCCAGCAACGCTATTTCGATCCCTATCCCGAAGCCTTGTGCTTACGCTACGGACAGTAATACAGGAGGAGTATGACCACCCATCTGGTCTGGCTGCGTAACGATTTACGCGTCAATGACAATCTGGCGCTGCACGCCGCCTGCCGCGACAGCGATGCAAAAGTGATTGCGCTCTACCTTGCCACGCCAGCACAGTGGCAGCAGCATGACATGTCACCGAAGCAGGCGGCGTTTATCCACGCCAGTCTGTTGCAGGTGCAGCGTGCGCTGGCGGAGCGGGGCATTGAACTGCACTACCAGGCGTGTCACGCCTTCAGCGACAGTATTGATGCGCTGCTGCAGTTCTGCGCTAAGCAGCAGGTCGATCAGCTCTTCTACAATTACCAGTATGAAGTTAATGAACGCCAGCGCGATGCGGAGGCTGAAAAGCGTCTCGACGACGCGGGCGTGATTTGCCAGGGCTTTGATGACAGCCTGTTGCTGCCGCCCGGCAGTGTGCAGAGCGGCGATCGCTCGATGTATAAGGTGTTTACCCCGTTCAGCAAAGCCTTTGTCCGCCGCTTGCAGCAGGGGCTGCCTGAGTGCGTGCCTGCGCCGAAAGCGCGCGAAGGCGCACCGCTGAAAGCCTCCCCGATTCCCGCCTTTGACTATCCAACCGAAGACTTTGATCAGGATCTGTTTCCGCCAGGCGAAGCGGCGGCGCTGAAGCGGTTGCGCCATTTCGCCACGCAACCGGTTATCGACTATCCCGCTAAGCGCGACCTTCCGGCGCTGGACGCCACCAGCCGTCTGTCGGTTTATCTGGCGACCGGCGTACTGTCGCCACGTCAGTGCCTGCATCGCGTGCTGCATGAACATCCCGATGCGCTGGACAACAGCCGCGCGTTCACCTGGCTGAACGAGCTGATCTGGCGTGAATTCTACCGTCATCTGCTGGTTGCCTGGCCGGCGCTGTGCCGACACAAGCCGTTTATCGACTGGACGCGAAACGTTGAATGGCAGCGTAACGACGCACATTTCGACGCGTGGAAAGCGGGTAAAACCGGCTATCCGATTGTCGATGCCGCAATGCGTCAGATGAAGGCGCTGGGCTGGATGCACAACCGCTTACGGATGATCACCGCCAGTTTCCTGGTCAAAGATCTGCTGATCGACTGGCGTGAAGGCGAACGCTATTTCATGCAGCAGCTGATTGATGGTGACCTGGCCGCGAACAACGGCGGCTGGCAGTGGGCGGCATCGACCGGCACGGACGCGGCGCCCTATTTCCGCATCTTTAACCCGACCACGCAGGGCGAGCGCTTCGATGAGAAGGGGGATTTTATCCGCCACTATCTGCCTGAACTGGCCGGGGTGCCTGACAGCGATATTCACCAGCCCCATGTCTGGGCAGAGAAGCATCATAAGAAACTCGATTATCCGGCACCAATCGTGGATCATAAGGTGGCACGTAAAAAGACATTAGACGCCTTTGAGCGCGCCAAAAGCGCAGCCTGAGGCCTCGAAGGAGCCTGAATGAACCATTACGAATTAGAGACGCTGATCAATCAGCAACTCGACAGCCACAGCTTCAGCGATTACGCCCCCAACGGTTTGCAGGTTGAGGGACGCAGCGAGATCAAAACGATTATCACCGGCGTCACTGCCTGTCAGGCGCTGCTGGATGAGGCGGTGGCGCGTCAGGCCGATGCGATTATTGTCCATCATGGCTATTTCTGGAAAAGTGAACCGGCCGCGATTAAAGGTATGAAGCGCCGTCGTCTGCGGACCCTGCTGGCCAACGATATCAATCTCTATGGCTGGCATCTGCCGCTCGACGCGCATCCTGAATTAGGCAACAACGCCCAACTGGCGAAACTGCTGGATATCGAAGTGCGCGGCGAAGTGATGCCGCTGGTGTTCTGGGGTGAGCTTGCTGAGCCCCTGTCCGGCGAGCAGCTGGCCCGCCGAATCGGTGAACGGCTGGGACGTGAACCGCTGCATTGTGGTGACAACGCGCCAGCGCTGATCCGTCGCATTGCCTGGTGCAGCGGGGGCGGGCAGGGCTTTATCGACCAGGCGGCTGCGGCGGGCGTCGATGCCTTTATCACCGGTGAAGTCTCTGAACAGACCATTCACAGCGCGCGTGAGCAGGGGCTGCATTTCTTTGCCGCAGGCCATCACGCCACCGAGCGCGGCGGCGTAAAAGCGCTGGGCGACTGGCTGGCGCAACACCACGATCTTGATGTGACCTTCATCGATATCCCCAATCCTGCCTGACACTCTCCCTTGTCCTGCGCGCCTGCGCAGGACCTAAATCTGTTGACACATCCCTGTCACTTTCGCATAACTGTTTGCTTTACGTAGATAAGCAATGGGCTGCACCGGGCATCCGGTCAGGTCGGCCAGGCGCGATCTCAACTGAGCGGGAGGTAGCTGTTGCAACGAGCACGGTGTTATTTATTGGGTGAACGCGCTGTCGTGCTGGAGCTGGAACCGCCGATCTCACTGGAGAGCCAGCAACGAATCTGGGGACTGAATCAGCGACTGCACGACTATGCCAGCGTGCTGGAGGTGATCCCCGGCATGAACAACATCACCCTGATCCTGCGAGATCCCCAGCAGAGCGCGCTGGACGCAATAGAGCGGCTTCAGCGCTGGTGGGAAGAGAGTGAAGCGCAGTTGCCGGAGTCGCGTCAGGTGGAGATCCCGGTGATCTATGGCGGCAAGTCTGGCCCCGATCTGACGGTGGTGGCGGAACACGCCGCGCTGACGCCCCGCCAGGTGGTTGAGCTGCACAGCAGCAGCGACTATGTGGTCTTTTTTATCGGCTTTCAGCCCGGTTTTCCCTATCTGGGCGGACTGGATCAGCGCCTGCACATCCCGCGGCGTGCTGAGCCCAGGGTAGCAGTGCCCGCCGGCTCGGTGGGCATCGGCGGCAGCCAGACCGGCGTCTATCCGCTGGCTTCGCCCGGCGGCTGGCAGTTGATTGGCCAGACGCGCACCGCGCTGTTTGATCCCCTGCAGCAACCGCCTACGCTGCTCCGTCCCGGTGACAGGGTTCGCTTTGTGCCGCAACAGGAGGGCGTATGTTAAACATTCTGCGAGCCGGCCTGGCCGCCACTATTCAGGATGCGGGCCGTTACGGCTGGCGTCAGTATGGCATCAGCCCTGGCGGTGTGCTGGATCATCCCGCGATGTTCACCGCCAATGTGCTGGTGGGCAATGATCCCGACAGCGCGGTGCTGGAGATGGTGCTCGGCCAGTTCAAAGCGGAGTTTACCCGCGATGGCTGGTTTGCGCTGACCGGCGCAGGCTGCCATGCGGAGCTTGACGGCCAGCCGGTCTGGACGGGCTGGCGCACGCCGGTGAAACGGGGGCAGCTCCTGTCACTGGCGATGCCGCAGCGCGGTATGCGCAGCTATCTGGCAGTGCAGGGCGGTTTTGATATCCCCGCGATGCTCGGCTCTGCCAGCACCGATCTAAAAGCAAAATTTGGCGGCTTTCAGGGGCGAGCCTTGCAGGATGGCGATCAGCTCCCGCTGGGTAAACCGACCCGCACGTTTGACCGTAAAGTCGGGGTGCGGCAACTGCTGTGGGGCAACCGCATCCGCGCACTACCTGGCCCGGAGTATCACGAGTTCAGCCGCGAAGCGCAGCAGGCATTCTGGCGTACCGCATGGAAACTCAGCCCGCAAAGTAACCGGATGGGATACCGGCTTGAGGGACGCAAGCTTGAGCGCGAGAGCCCGCGCGAGCTGCTGTCACACGGCGTGATGCCGGGTGTGATTCAGGTGCCGCCGAACGGACAGCCTATCGTGCTGATGGCGGATGCCCAGACCACCGGCGGCTATCCGCGCATCGCCTCGGTTATCGAAGCCGATCTCTATCACCTGGCGCAAATCCGGCTGGGTGAGCCGATTCACTTTATTCACTGCACCCTGCCAGAAGCGATGCTGGCACGTCAGCATCAGCAACGCGCACTGGACCAGATGAAGTGGGGACTCAATGAAAATTGATTTAAACGCCGACCTGGGCGAGGGCTGCGCCAGCGATCAGGCGCTGCTGAAGCTGGTGAGTTCCGCCAACATCGCCTGTGGCTTTCACGCAGGTGATGCGCAGACCATGCTGCAGTCGGTGCGCTGGGCACAGGCATCCGGCGTCGCGATTGGTGCGCATCCCGCTTTTCCCGATCGGGAGAACTTTGGCCGCAGCGCCATGCAGCTGCCGCCGGAAACGGTCTACGCCCAGATGATCTACCAGATTGGTGCGCTGAAAAGTCTGGCGGAAAGCGAAGGTGCGCGGCTGCTTCATGTTAAACCGCACGGCATGCTCTACAACCAGGCTGCGGCCGATCCGGTGCTGGCGGACGCCATTGCCCGCGCCATCAGGGCTGTCGACAGCCAGCTGATTGTGGTGGGACTGGCTAACAGCGAATCGATTCGCGCGGCGGCGCACTACGGCCTACGTACGCGGGAAGAGGTGTTCGCCGACCGTGGCTATCTCAGTAGCGGTGCGCTGGTGCCGCGCAGCGAGCCGGGCGCGCTGATTGAAGATGAACAGCAGGCTATCAGTCAGACGCTGACGATGGTGCAGCAGGGCAAAGTAAAAAGTATCACCGGAGAATGGGTTGCGGTGAATGCACAGACCGTCTGCTTACATGGCGACGGCGCGCACGCCCTGCAATTTGCACAGCGGTTGCGTGATGCGTTTGCCGATCAGCAGATTCGTGTCACCAGCAACTGAACAACCACACTTAGCCCGGCGTATGCCGGGTTTTTCAACTCTGAGGGAAATCCATGGATAGTGCAGTAAATCTCTGGCCATTACTGGGCATCGCCGCCATCGTCGTCGGCTTCCTGTTACGGTTCAATCCGGTGCTGGTGGTGATTGTCGCCGGGTTTGTGACCGGTCTGGCCGCGATGATGCCGCTGGCGGACATTCTGGAAAAGCTCGGGGCAGGTTTTCTCAACACCCGCAACCTGCCACTGATCCTGCTGCTGCCGCTGGCAGTCATTGGCCTGCTGGAGCGTCACGGACTGAAAGAGCGGGCGCAGGCGTGGATTGCACAGATCAAAACGGCAACCGCCGGACGGCTGCTGATCGTCTACCTGTTTGTGCGCGAAATCACCGCCGCGCTGGGGTTAACCAGTCTCGGCGGACATCCGCAGATGGTGCGTCCGTTGCTGGCACCGATGGCGGAAGGAGCAACTGAAAGCCGCTATGGCGAGATCTCACCTGAGCTGCGTCATCGGCTGCGCGCGATGTCAGCGGCGACCGATAATGTCGGCCTCTTCTTTGGTGAGGATATCTTCGTGGCGTTTGGCGCGATTATCTTTATGCACAACTTTATGCAGGAGTCAGCCGGGATTCAGACCGAACCGCTGCACATCGCCTTATGGGGTATTCCGACTGCCGTCGCCGCGTTCCTGATCCACTCGGCACGTCTGGTGCGGCTGGATCGGCAACTGGCGCGAGAGCTGCAGCAGCTGAACCGTCAGGCGCTGAAAGCCAAAGGAGGTGAGTAATGTTCCAGCAACAATATCTGATGTGGCTGGCGGGCATTATCCTGCTGGTGGTGGCGGTGCTTTCCTGGCGTGACAGCGCGAATCCACGTCGCTTTACCACCGGACTGTTCTGGGCTTTGTATGGCCTGGTTTTTCTGGTCGGTGACTGGACGACGCAACTGATGAGCGCCTGGATGGGGTCAGATGCGGCGGGCACCCGTATGCTGCACATCGGCATCGGTGTCATTGTGGTGGTGATGGCGCTGATTGCCGGGTTTGGCGGTGTCAGGCTGGGTCGCTATCATCAGCGCAGCGATGAAGAGAAACAGGCCAGTGCGCTGCGTCTGCGCAATAAACTGTTTCTGCCTGCACTGTCGATTCCGGTCGTGACCGTGGTCGGTGTGCTGGCGTTTAACCATATTCCCGGTTTGCAGGATGCGGTGTTCGGCCCCGGTAACCACGCTACGCTGGTGACGCTGTTTTCAATGATGGTCGGCTGTGTGATTGGCTGGCTGGTGGCGTTAAAACTGACCCACGAGAAACCGGTGCAGTCGATGCAGGAGACCCGTCGCCTGCTGGATTCGATTGGCTGGGCCTTTATCCTGCCGCAGATCCTTGCCACCCTGGGGCTGCTGTTTACCAGCGCAGGCGTGGGAAGTGCTATATCGCATCTGACAGAAACCTGGCTGGCGGTAGATAATCGCTTTGTCGCGGTCACCGTCTATGCCGTCGGGATGGCGCTGTTAACCATGATCATGGGTAATGCTTTTGCGGCGTTTCCGATTATCACCGCAGGCGTCGGCATCCCGATTCTTGTGTTGCAGCACGGCGGAAATCCGGCAGTGATGGCGGCAATTGGCATGTTCTCCGGCTATTGCGGCACGCTGATGACGCCGATGGCGGCCAACTTCAATATCGTCCCGGCAGCGCTGCTGGAACTGCCCGATCGTAACGCGGTGATCAAGGCTCAGATTCCGACCGGTGTGCTACTGTTAATCGTTAATATTTTCCTGCTCTATTTCCTGATGTTCCTGTGAGGTTGCATGAAAACTGTCCTGATGACCGCCTTTGAACCTTTTGGCGGTGAAACGATTAACCCTTCATGGGAAGCGGTGCGCGCGCTGGAAGGTAAACAGATTAGCGGGGCGACGATAGTTATACGCCAGTTGCCGGTGGTATTCAGCGACGTACTCAGGGTGCTGAATAAGGCGCTGGAAGAGGTGAAACCGGATGCGATTCTGTCGGTGGGGCAGGCGGGCGGCCGTAGCGACATTACCGTTGAACGTATTGGTATTAATGTCGATGACGCCCGTATCCCGGACAACGCCGGTCATCAGCCGGTGGATGAGCCCGTCGTAGCAGGTGGCCCGGCAGCCTATTTTTCCCGTCTGCCCATCAAAGCGATTGTGGCGGCGGTGCGGGAAGCGGGGATCCCCGCTTCAGTGTCGCAAACGGCGGGCACCTTTACCTGCAACCGCGTAATGTACGGCCTGCTGCACTGGCTTGAGCAGCATGACAGTCCGGTGCGGGGAGGTTTTATCCATATTCCTTATCTGCCAGAACAGGCGGCGCAGCATCCGGGCGCACCGAGCATGGCACTGGCGTCCATTATTCAGGCGCTGGAAATTGCGGTAAAGGTCACGCTGGAGACCGGCGAGGATATCAGACAGGCTGGCGGCGCCACCCATTAAGAGGATGAACGATGCCTGAAGGACCGGAAATTCGCCGCGTGGCGGATAAACTTGAAGACGCCATTGTGGGTCAGCCGTTAACGGAAGCGTGGTTCGCGTTTCCTCAGCTCAAAACCTATGAACCGGCATTGATTGGTGAGCAGGTTCAGGCGATTGAGACGCGGGGTAAAGCGCTGCTGACTCATTTCAGCAATGGCCTGACGCTCTACAGTCATAATCAGCTTTATGGTGTCTGGCGCATTGTAAAACCTGACACCGAACTGAATTCCACCCGTCAGTTGCGGGTGAGGCTGGCGACGGCGGGCAAAGCGATTCTGCTCTACAGCGCCTCAGATATTGAGCTGCTTAATGCGGATACGCTGGCGGCACATCCGTTTCTTAATCGTATCGGGCCGGATGTGCTGAACAGCGCGCTGACAGTGGAAGAGGTGAAAGAGCGGCTGCTGTCACCCCGCTTCCGGCGGCGGCAGTTCAGTGGTCTGCTGCTGGATCAGGCTTTTCTGGCCGGGCTGGGAAACTATCTGCGTGCCGAGATTCTCTGGCTGGCGCAGCTGCTGCCAAATCATCGGGCGCAGGATCTCAGTAACGATCAGCTGACTGCTTTCAGCGAAGCGCTGCTGTCGGTGCCGCGTCATGCCTATCGGATGCGTGGAACCATGAAGAAATATCATGAGGAAGCGGCGTTTCAGTTTGAGGTTTTTCATCGGCAGGGCAAAAAATGCCGGCGCTGCGGCACGGTAATTGAGAAGGGCACGCTCTCATCACGGCCTTTTTACTGGTGTCCGGGTTGTCAGAGATAGACAGTAAAGTCAAAAGGGTAAAATGCTCTTACGGCTGACAGAGTCAAACCCGTGTGAATCTTACAGCAATAAAATAGCTTAACGCGCAGAGAACACGGTCAGAAGAGGAAAGCGTCCCGCGCCAGGGATGGCGCGGGCCGAGCGTGTCATGGATGACGGCTTTTGCGTCTTTCCGATCTGACCGTGTTCTCTGCGTAGGCGCAGTATCACAGCTAACTGCCCCCAGCTTTATACCAACATCAAGCGGAAATCCCTATCTGCCCTGCGAACCTTACTTTTTCAGCTGTGAGCTGAATTCGCGCTCGGTATAACCGGTGTAGAGCTGACGTGGACGGGCAATCTTCATGCCTTCGTCGTGCATCTCTTTCCAGTGTGCAATCCAGCCAACGGTACGGGCCATCGCGAAGATCACCGTAAACATGGAGGATGGAATACCCATCGCTTTCAGAATGATACCGGAGTAGAAGTCCACGTTTGGATAGAGTTTACGCTCGATGAAGTACGGGTCGTTCAGCGCAATGTGTTCCAGCTCCATCGCCACTTCCAGCAGGTCATCCTTCATACCCAGCTCATTCAGGACTTCATGGCAGGTATCGCGCATCACGGTCGCGCGTGGATCGTAGTTTTTGTAAACGCGGTGACCAAAGCCCATCAGACGGAAGGAGTCATTTTTGTCTTTAGCGCGTTTAACAAATTCCGGAATGTGCTCAACGGTGCTGATCTCTTCCAGCATACGCAGGGTCGCTTCGTTGGCACCACCGTGCGCCGGTCCCCACAGGGAGGCGATCCCGGCGGCGATACAGGCAAACGGATTCGCGCCGCTTGAACCGGCGGTACGAACGGTAGAGGTTGAGGCGTTCTGCTCATGGTCAGCATGCAGGATCAGGATGCGGTCCATGGCGCGTTCCAGCACCGGATTCACTTTGTACTCTTCGCACGGCGTGGCAAACATCATGTGCAGGAAGTTACCCGCATAGGAGAGATCGTTGCGCGGATAGACAAACGGCTGGCCGATAGAATATTTGTAACACATCGCTGCCATGGTCGGCATTTTAGAAAGCAGACGGAATGCTGCGATTTCGCGGTGGCGCTCAATGTTTACATCCAGAGAATCGTGGTAAAACGCAGCCAGTGCACCAGTAACACCGCACATTACCGCCATCGGATGCGAATCGCGACGGAAGCCGTGGAACAGGCGGGTAATCTGCTCATGAATCATGGTGTGGCGGGTAACCGTGGTACGGAACTCATCAAACTGTTTCTGATTTGGTGCTTCGCCGTTCAGCAGGATGTAGCAGACTTCCAGATAGTTAGAGTGGGTCGCCAGCTCAGAAATAGGGAAACCACGGTGCAGCAGGATACCTTCATCCCCATCGATAAAGGTGATTGCAGATTCGCAGGACGCGGTAGACGTAAAACCGGGATCGAAGGTGAACAGGCCACTTGAACCCAGAGTGCGGACATCAACGACATCCTGGCCCAGCGTACCTTTCAGCACGTCCAGTTCAATAGATGTTCCATCTTGCAGGGTTAGCGTTACTTTTTTATCTGTCATTTTCGTCTCCATAGCGCCTTATGTGGGTAAGGATCTTTAGACACCTGAAACGCGTTCATGTTGCGGTTGGCAAAACTACACAGTATCACTCTGCGGGGATAAAACGGGTGCAGGGTACAGAGTGAGCGGCGCGTTCCCAGCGGGAACCGGTGAGCCATGGACATGCTGCATATCGCGGTTGTTAAAGATCCGGTCAGGACATAACTTCTTGGTAACCAATAACCTGATGCTTTTTAATGCTCATTATCGCAATGTTACATAACTTGCGCTTAGGGGAAAGTGTATCCCCATAACTTTTGCGCATCATAGGAATTTACAGGCTTAGTTTGTAACTGAATTGTTGAACTATTGTCAAATCAGATAATTAAAATTGTATCAATTGTGAAAATCGTGAGTAGGATCACTGTTCCACCTAAAATATACCAAAGAGTTTGTAGGGGAATTGTAATCAGAATGTGATCCTCCTATACTCCAGGCAGGTCTCCGGAACACCCTGACACCAGGAGCCACCCAGCGTTTACTACCGCGTCAATTAACACTGGATGTTGCTTTTTTGGTGACGGTTAAAGTCTGCCACGCGTTGTGATTAGACTCCGCCTCAGGTCCGGAGGAAGCAAAATAAAAAAGAGCTGTGTGGGCAAAACCGTGAAAAAACAAAGACCTGTCAACTTGGATCTCTCGACGATCCGGTTTCCCGTTACTGCAATATCGTCCATTCTTCACCGCGTCTCCGGCGTAATCACATTGGTTGCCATTGGCATCCTGCTGTGGCTGCTCGGTCTCTCTCTCTCCTCTCCTGAAGGTTTCCAGCACGCTGCGTCCATCATGGATGGCTTCTTCGCGAAGTTCATTATGTGGGGCATCTTAACGGCGCTGGCCTATCACGCGGTGAGCGGGATTCGTCATATGTTGATGGATTTTGGTTATCTGGCCGAAACGCTGCAGGTTGGTAAGCGTTCCGCTCATATGACTTTTGTGATCACTGTCGTGCTGGCAATTCTGGCGGGAGTCCTCGTATGGTAAGCAATGCATCCGCATTGGGTCGCAACGGCATTCAGGACTGGCTGCTGCTGCGGGCAACTGCAATTCTCATTACGCTCTACATTGTCTATATCCTCGGTTTCGTGGTGATGACAGACACGCTGACTTATGACCTGTGGCGTGGCTTCTTCGCTTCCGCATTCACCAAAGTGTTCACGCTGCTGACGCTGTTCTCCATTCTGATCCACGGCTGGATTGGCATGTGGCAGGTGTTAACAGACTACGTTAAATCACTGCCAACCCGCTTGTTGTTGCAGTTTGTGATTGTCGTGGCGCTGTTGTGGTATGCGATTTATGGATTTGTTGTGGTGTGGGGTGTGTAAATGAGTTTGCCAATCAGAGAGTTCGATGCCGTGGTAATCGGCGCAGGTGGCGCAGGAATGCGAGCCGCACTGCAAATCTCCCAGGGCGGCCAGAGCTGTGCCCTGTTATCTAAAGTTTTCCCGACCCGTTCCCACACCGTATCTGCGCAGGGCGGTATTACCGTTGCGCTGGGTAATACCCATGAAGATAACTGGGAATGGCACATGTACGACACCGTCAAAGGTTCCGACTATATCGGCGACCAGGACGCGATTGAATATATGTGTAAAACCGGACCGGAAGCGATTCTGGAACTGGAACACATGGGTCTGCCTTTCTCGCGTCTGGAAGATGGTCGAGTCTACCAGCGTCCGTTTGGTGGCCAGTCAAAGAATTTCGGTGGCGAGCAGGCGGCACGTACGGCGGCTGCGGCTGACCGTACCGGTCACGCATTGCTGCACACCCTTTATCAGCAGAACCTGAAAAACAAAACCACTATCTTCTCTGAGTGGTATGCACTGGATCTGGTGAAAAACGCCGATGGCGCAGTCGTGGGTTGTACCGCTATCTGCATCGAAACCGGCGAAACCGTTTATTTCAAAGCGAAAGCGACCATTCTGGCCACCGGCGGCGCGGGCCGTATCTACCAGTCCACCACCAATGCACACATCAACACCGGTGACGGCGTAGGTATGGCACTGCGTGCGGGCGTACCGGTGCAGGATATGGAGATGTGGCAGTTCCACCCAACCGGTATCGCCGGTGCGGGCGTGCTGGTCACCGAGGGCTGCCGTGGTGAAGGCGGCTATCTGCTGAACAAACATGGCGAACGCTTCATGGAGCGTTATGCGCCGAACGCCAAAGATCTGGCGGGCCGCGACGTGGTTGCGCGCTCAATGATGATTGAAATCCGTGAAGGTCGCGGCTGTGATGGCCCGTGGGGTCCACATCTCAAACTGAAACTGGATCATCTGGGTAAAGAGGTGCTTGAGTCACGTCTGCCTGGCATCCTTGAGCTGTCACGCACCTTTGCGCACGCCGATCCGATTAAAGAGCCGATTCCGGTCATTCCGACCTGCCACTACATGATGGGCGGTATTCCGACCAAAGTGACCGGCCAGGCACTGCGCGTCAATGAGCAGGGCGAAGATGTAGTGATTCCAGGCCTGTTCGCCGTCGGTGAAATCGCCTGCGTATCGGTGCATGGTGCCAACCGTCTGGGCGGTAACTCACTGCTCGACCTGGTGGTCTTTGGCCGTGCAGCGGGTCTGCATCTGCTGGCGAGTATTCAGGAGCAGGGCGACCTGCGTGATGCCACAGAAGATGAGATCGCCGGGGCGATGGCGCGTTTCAACCGCTGGGAAAATAACACCACGGGTGAAGATCCGGTTGAGATTCGTAAAGCGCTGCAACGCTGCATGCAGAATAACTTCTCGGTATTCCGTGAAGGCGAAGCGATGGCTCAGGGTCTGGAAGAGCTGAAAGAGATTCGTCAGCGCCTGAAGTCAGCGCGTCTGGATGACCGCTCACCGGATTTCAACACCCAGCGTATTGAGTGCCTGGAGCTGGATAACCTGATGGAGACGGCCTTTGCCACGGCGGTAGCGGCTAACTATCGCACCGAAAGCCGCGGTGCGCACAGTCGCTTCGACTTCCCGGATCGTGATGATGAAAACTGGCTGTGCCACAGTCTTTATGTCCCGGAAACCGAAAGCATGACGCGCCGTGAGGTGAACATGCAGCCGAAACTGCGCGCGGCCTTCCCGCCGAAAGTGCGTACCTACTAATTTCGGAGACGATCATGAGACTCGAGTTTTCAATTTATCGCTACAATCCGGATGTCGATGACAAACCGCGCATGCAGGATTACACCCTGGAAGCGGAAGATGGTCGCGACATGATGCTGCTGGACGCACTGATTCGCCTGAAAGAGAAAGATCCGACCCTGGCGTTTCGTCGCTCCTGTCGTGAAGGCGTCTGCGGTTCCGATGGCCTGAACATGAACGGTAAAAACGGACTGGCCTGCATTACGCCCGTCTCGGCGCTGGGCAACGGCAAACAGAAAATTGTTATCCGTCCGCTGCCAGGTTTACCGGTGGTGCGTGACCTGGTTGTAGACATGAGCCAGTTTTATGCACAGTATGAGAAAATTAAGCCTTTCCTGTTGAATAATGGGGAAAATCCGCCAGCTCGTGAACATCGGCAGTCGCCGGATGAGCGTGAACACCTGGATGGCCTGTACGAATGTATACTCTGTGCCTGCTGCTCAACCTCATGCCCATCATTCTGGTGGAATCCTGAGAAGTTCATCGGTCCTGCTGGCCTGCTGGCCGCTTACCGCTTCCTGATTGACAGCCGCGACACCGAAACCGAGGCGCGTCTCGACAATCTGAATGATGCTTTCAGCGTATTCCGCTGCCATAGCATCATGAACTGTGTGAGCGTATGTCCGAAAGGGCTGAACCCGACGCGCGCCATCGGCCATATCAAGTCGATGCTGCTGCAGCGCGGCGCATAAGCAGTTTCTGCCGGGAACCTCAGGTTCCCGGTGTTTTACGGAAGCCTCTGTAAGCGCGGTGATTACCACGTTTACAAAGGTTCCCTTACGGGCCACGCGCGCTGCGCAAAGTGCTCGTATCGCTGAACTCACTACGGCAAACCGCGAAAGCGGCAACAAATGAAACCTCAAAAAAGCATAGCAATGCTTAAGGGATCACAATGCAGAACAGCGCGATGAAGCCCTGGCTGGACTCTTCCTGGCTGGCCGGCGCGAATCAGTCTTACATAGAGCAGCTCTATGAGGATTTCCTGACCGATCCTGACTCTGTCGATGCAGTGTGGCGCTCGATGTTCCAGCAGTTACCGGGCACCGGAATGAAACCTGAGCAGTTTCACTCCACCACACGTGAGTACTTCCGTCGCCTGGCGAAAGACGCATCTCGTTACACCTCATCTGTCTCCGATCCTGAAACCAACTCCAAGCAAGTAAAAGTGCTGCAGCTGATTAACGCGTTTCGTTTCCGCGGTCATCAGCACGCCAATCTTGACCCGCTTGGTCTGTGGAAACAGGACCGGGTAGCCGATCTCGATCCCGCTTTTCACGATCTGACCGAGGCCGATTTTCAGGAAAGCTTTAACGTCGGCTCTTTTGCCATTGGCAAAGAGACCATGAAGCTGGCCGAACTGTTCGAGGCGCTGACTCAGACTTATTGCGGCTCGATCGGTGCAGAATATATGCACATCAACAACACTGATGAGAAACGCTGGATTCAGCAGCGTCTTGAGTCAGTCGCGGGCCGTGCAGCCTTCAGCAATGAAGAGAAAAAAGGTTTCCTGAAAGAGCTGACCGCGGCCGAAGGGCTGGAAAAATATCTCGGAGCGAAATTCCCGGGTGCCAAACGCTTCTCGCTGGAAGGCGGCGATGCACTGGTTCCGATGCTGCGCGAAATGATCCGTCATGCCGGTAAGAGCGGAACCCGTGAAGTCGTACTGGGTATGGCGCACCGTGGTCGTCTCAACGTGCTGATCAACGTGCTGGGTAAAAAGCCACAGGATCTGTTCGACGAGTTCGCCGGTAAGCACAAAGAGCATCTGGGCACCGGTGACGTGAAGTACCACATGGGCTTCTCGTCTGACGTGGAAACCGAAGGCGGTCTGGTTCACCTGGCGCTGGCGTTTAACCCGTCGCACCTGGAGATCGTCAGCCCGGTAGTCATGGGTTCAGTACGTGCCCGTCTGGATCGTCTGGATGAGCCAGCCAGCAATAAAGTCTTACCGATCACCATTCATGGTGATGCGGCCGTGATTGGCCAGGGCGTGGTTCAGGAAACTCTGAACATGTCACAGGCGCGCGGTTATGAAGTGGGCGGTACCGTTCGCATCGTCATCAACAACCAGGTTGGCTTTACCACCTCCAACCCGAAAGATGCGCGTTCGACCCCTTACTGCACCGATATCGGCAAAATGGTGCTGGCACCGATTTTCCACGTCAATGCTGACGATCCGGAAGCGGTCGCGTTTGTGACCCGTCTGGCGCTCGACTATCGCAACACCTTTAAGCGTGATGTGTTTATCGATCTGGTCTGCTATCGCCGTCATGGTCACAACGAGGCGGATGAGCCAAGTGCGACCCAGCCGCTGATGTACCAGAAAATCAAAAAACACCCGACGCCGCGTAAAATCTATGCCGACCGTCTGGAAGGTGAGGCCATTGCCACGCAGGAAGATGCGACCGAAATGGTCAATCTCTACCGTGACGCGCTGGATGCGGGTGAGTGTGTGGTGCCGGAATGGCGTCCAATGAGCCTGCACTCCTTTACCTGGTCACCTTACCTGAATCATGAGTGGGATGAACCTTACCCGGCTCAGGTCGACATGAAACGTCTGAAGGAGCTGGCGCTGCGTATCAGCCAGGTGCCGGAAGAAGTGGAAGTGCAGTCGCGTGTTGCCAAGATTTACAACGACCGTCGCCTGATGGCTGAAGGCGAGAAAGCCTTTGACTGGGGCGGCGCGGAAAACCTGGCATACGCCACGCTGGTTGATGAAGGCATTCCGGTGCGTCTGTCGGGTGAAGATACCGGTCGCGGAACCTTCTTCCATCGTCACGCGGTAGTCCATAACCAGGCGAACGGCTCAACCTATACCCCTCTGCACCACGTGCACAGCGGACAGGGTCAGTTCAAAGTGTGGGACTCCGTGCTGTCAGAAGAGGCGGTACTGGCCTTTGAATATGGTTATGCCACCGCAGAGCCGCGCATCCTGACCATCTGGGAAGCGCAGTTTGGTGACTTCGCCAACGGCGCACAGGTTGTTATCGACCAGTTCATCAGCTCCGGTGAGCAGAAATGGGGCCGGATGTGTGGCCTGGTGATGCTGCTGCCGCACGGTTATGAAGGTCAGGGGCCAGAGCACTCCTCTGCACGCCTGGAGCGTTATCTGCAACTCTGCGCTGAGCAGAACATGCAGGTCTGCGTGCCGTCTACCCCTGCGCAGGTTTACCATATGCTGCGTCGTCAGGCGCTGCGCGGTATGCGCCGTCCGCTGATTGTGATGTCGCCGAAATCACTGCTGCGTCATCCGCTGGCGATCTCCACGCTGGATGAACTGGCTAACGGCAGCTTCCAGCCTGCGATTGGCGAAGTCGATGATCTGGATCCGCAGGGCGTGAAACGCGTCGTGCTGTGCTCCGGTAAAGTCTATTACGACCTGCTGGAGCAGCGTCGTAAAAATGAGCAGACCGATGTGGCTATCGTGCGCATCGAGCAGCTCTATCCGTTCCCGCATCACGCGGTACAGGAAGCATTAAAAGCGTATGCTCACGTGCAGGATTTTGTCTGGTGTCAGGAAGAGCCACTGAATCAGGGCGCCTGGTATTGCAGTCAGCATCATTTCCGTGAAGTTGTGCCGTTTGGTGCCACCTTACGTTATGCAGGCCGCCCGGCATCCGCCTCACCGGCCGTGGGTTACATGTCCGTACACCAACAACAGCAGCAAGACCTGGTTAATGACGCGCTGAACGTTAATTAATTAAAAGGAAAGATAATGAGTAGCGTAGATATTCTCGTTCCCGACCTGCCTGAATCGGTTGCCGATGCCTCTGTGGCAACCTGGCATAAAAAACCAGGCGATGCAGTCACTCGCGATGAAGTGCTGGTCGAAATCGAAACTGACAAAGTTGTACTGGAAGTGCCAGCCTCGGCGGACGGTATCCTGGAAGCCGTTCTGGAAGAAGAGGGCGCCACCGTCACTTCCCGCCAGATCCTGGGTCGTCTGAAAGAGGGCAACAGCGCCGGTAAAGAGAGCAGCGCGAAGTCTGAAAGCAAAGAGTCTACCCCGGCTCAGCGTCAGACTGCGTCACTGGAAGAAGAGAGCAACGATGCGCTCAGCCCGGCTATCCGCCGTCTGATTGCAGAGCACAATCTTGATGCCTCACAGATCAAAGGCAGCGGTGTTGGTGGTCGTCTGACCCGTGAAGATGTTGAAAAACATCTGGCCAACAAACCGCAGGCTGCCAAAGCCGCTGCGCCAGCTGCTGATGCGGCCGCCGCACAGCAGCCAGTGGCTAACCGCAGCGAAAAACGCGTGCCGATGACCCGTCTGCGTAAGCGTGTTGCCGAGCGTCTGCTGGAAGCGAAGAACAGCACCGCGATGCTGACCACCTTCAACGAAATCAACATGAAGCCCATCATGGATCTGCGTAAGCAGTATGGTGAGGCCTTCGAGAAGCGTCACGGTGTACGTCTGGGCTTTATGTCCTTCTACATCAAAGCGGTTGTTGAAGCGCTGAAACGCTATCCGGAAGTGAATGCTTCTATCGATGGTGAAGATGTGGTTTACCACAACTACTTCGACGTCAGCATTGCGGTCTCTACGCCACGTGGTCTGGTTACACCGGTCCTGCGTGACGTGGATGCGCTGAGCATGGCGGACATCGAGAAGAAAATCAAAGAGCTGGCAGTGAAAGGCCGTGACGGCAAGCTGACAGTTGAGGATCTGACCGGCGGTAACTTTACCATTACCAACGGCGGCGTCTTTGGTTCACTGATGTCCACCCCGATCATAAACCCACCGCAGAGCGCCATCCTGGGCATGCACGCCATCAAAGATCGCCCGATGGCGGTCAATGGTCAGGTTGTGGTGCTGCCGATGATGTATCTGGCGCTCTCCTACGACCACCGTCTGATCGATGGCCGTGAATCAGTTGGTTATCTGGTTGCAGTGAAAGAGATGCTGGAAGATCCGGCGCGCCTGCTACTGGATGTCTGATTTTCACCGGGCGCGCCTTGCCGCGCGCCCAACCTCATTACTCTTTTCAGACCTGAATGGATAGAACATCATGAACTTACACGAATACCAGGCGAAACAACTGTTTGCACGGTATGGCATGCCGGCACCAACGGGTTACGCCTGTACTACACCACGTGAAGCGGAAGAAGCAGCCTCTAAAATTGGCGCAGGCCCGTGGGTAGTTAAATGTCAGGTTCATGCCGGTGGCCGCGGTAAAGCGGGCGGTGTGAAAGTGGTTAACAGCAAAGAAGAGATTCGTGCTTTTGCTGAAAACTGGCTGGGCAAACGCCTGGTTACCTATCAGACAGACGCAAACGGCCAGCCGGTAAATCAGATTCTGGTTGAAGCGGCGACCGATATCGATCAGGAGCTCTATCTGGGCGCTGTGGTCGATCGCGCAACACGTCGCGTAATTTTCATGGCCTCAACTGAAGGCGGCGTGGAAATTGAAAAAGTGGCGGAAGAGACCCCGCACCTGATCCACAAAATGGCGCTGGATCCACTGACTGGCCCGCAGCCTTATCAGGGCCGTGAGCTGGCGTTCAAACTTGGCCTGACCGGCAAGCTGGTTGGCCAGTTCACCAAGATCTTCATGGGCCTGGCGACACTGTTCCTGGAGCGCGATCTGGCGATGGTTGAGATCAACCCGCTGGTGATCACCAAACAGGGCGACCTGATCTGCCTGGATGGCAAACTGGGTGCCGATGGCAATGCCCTGTTCCGTCAGCCAGAGCTGCGCGAAATGCGCGATCCAAGCCAGGAAGATCCGCGTGAAGCCCATGCGACACAGTGGGAACTGAACTATGTTGCGCTGGAAGGCAACATCGGTTGTATGGTTAACGGCGCAGGTCTGGCGATGGGCACCATGGACATCGTTAAACACCACGGCGGTCAACCGGCCAACTTCCTTGATGTCGGCGGCGGCGCAACCAAAGAGCGCGTGACCGAAGCCTTTAAAATCATCCTGTCTGACGATGCGGTTAAAGCCGTATTCGTTAACATCTTCGGCGGCATCGTACGCTGCGACCTGATTGCCGACGGCATCATCGGCGCAGTCGCTGAAGTGGGTGTGAACGTGCCAGTTGTGGTACGTCTGGAAGGTAACAACGCCGAGCTGGGCGCCCAGAAACTGGCGGACAGCGGTCTGAACATCATTGCAGCAACCAGCCTGACAGACGCCGCACAGCGTGTTGTTGCTGCCGCGGAGGGTAAATAATGTCCATTCTGATCGACAAAAACACCAAAGTCATTTGCCAGGGTTTCACCGGTGGCCAGGGGACTTTCCATTCTGAGCAGGCGCTGGCATACGGCACCCAACTGGTTGGCGGCGTGACGCCAGGCAAAGGCGGCACGACCCATCTCGGCCTGCCGGTGTTCAACACCGTACGCGAAGCGGTAGAAGCAACAGGCGCGACCGCCACCGTGATCTACGTTCCGGCTCCTTTCTGTAAAGATGGCATCCTGGAAGCGATCGACGCGGGCATCAAACTGATCATCACCATCACCGAAGGCATCCCGACCCTGGATATGCTGACCGTGAAAGTGAAGCTGGATGAAGCAGGCGTGCGGATGATCGGTCCAAACTGCCCAGGGGTTATCACCCCAGGCGAATGTAAAATCGGCATTATGCCGGGTCACATTCACCAGCCGGGCCGCGTCGGTATCGTGTCACGTTCAGGCACCCTGACCTATGAAGCGGTTAAGCAGACCACGGATATCGGCTACGGCCAGTCAACCTGCGTTGGCATCGGTGGTGACCCGATCCCAGGCTCTAACTTCATCGACATCCTGAAAATGTTCCAGGATGATCCACAGACTGAAGTTATCGTGATGATCGGTGAGATCGGCGGTAGCGCAGAAGAAGAAGCTGCAGCCTTCATTAAAGAGCACGTGACCAAGCCGGTTGTAGGCTACATTGCTGGCGTCACCGCGCCGAAAGGCAAGCGTATGGGCCATGCTGGCGCCATCATTGCCGGTGGTAAAGGTACAGCAGATGAGAAATTTGCTGCGCTGGAAGCGGCAGGCGTGAAAACCGTCCGCAGCCTGGCGGATATCGGTGACGCAGTTAAAGCCGTATTACCTGCTAAATAAGTCAGCGTCATCTGAGACTAAGCCACCTTCGGGTGGCTTTTTTTATGCCTGTAAATGAGAGCTCTAACGCAGGAAGCTAAAGTGAAGAGTGCGCGGTTAAATAACCGGCCCGCGGCTCATCACGTTAAGGAAAAGTGTCAAAGGTAAATTATTCCTTCGCGCTTTATTGCATTACTGACATCTCATTAACAAGAAACCTACCTGACCCTATCTGGAAACTTATTGCGTTAATCCAGATCAATTAATCGCGACTTATATCCAACTATATCTCTGGCAAAGCGCAACGCTAAGGGCGTAAATTGCGCTGCATCAATCCAGCCTTTTACACAAATTTTCAAACGTCTGCTCAACCCGGGATAACACCCGCTTTCCTCCTGTTAAAGCACGCGTTAACGAAAGCGCTGATTGACAATTTTCTGAGCTGCTTCATTCGCTACTCGCCTGTTCGGGCAGCTCACAGACCTGTTCTGCGTGTAATAAAAAACTGGAATCAATAAACAGTCGTTGCTGACTCTGATTGCGTTCGATCTGATCGCGCGCGTGACGGAGACAAAGCGAGGAGCAAGGAGTCCTTATGTTAGATATCGTCGAGCTGTCGCGGTTACAGTTTGCCTTAACGGCGATGTACCATTTTCTGTTCGTCCCTTTAACGCTGGGTATGGCGTTTTTGCTGGCGATCATGGAAACGGTATATGTCCTGAGCGGCAAACAAATCTATAAAGATATGACGAAGTTCTGGGGCAAGTTATTTGGTATTAACTTTGCGCTGGGTGTCGCCACCGGCCTGACCATGGAATTTCAGTTCGGGACTAACTGGTCATATTACTCTCACTACGTTGGCGATATCTTCGGCGCGCCGCTCGCCATCGAAGGTCTGATGGCGTTCTTCCTGGAATCCACCTTTGTTGGCCTGTTCTTTTTTGGCTGGGATCGCCTGGGCAAAGTGCAGCACCTCGCCGTCACCTGGCTGGTGGCGCTGGGCTCAAACATGTCGGCGCTGTGGATTCTGGTGGCTAACGGCTGGATGCAGAACCCGATCGCCTCTGAGTTCAACTTCGAAACCATGCGCATGGAGATGGTCAGCTTCTCAGAGCTGGTGCTGAACCCGGTCGCGCAGGTGAAATTCGTTCACACCGTGGCAGCCGGTTACACCACCGGTGCAATGTTTATTATGGGCATCAGCGCCTGGTACATGCTGAAAGGTCGTGACTTCGCCTTTGCTAAACGCTCGTTCGCTATCGCAGCCAGCTTTGGCATGGCGGCGGTGCTGTCAGTCATCGTTCTTGGCGATGAGTCAGGTTACGAAATGGGTGACGTGCAGAAAACCAAACTGGCCGCTATCGAAGCGGAGTGGGAAACCCAGCCGGCACCGGCGTCGTTTACCCTGTTTGGCCTGCCCGATCAGGCCACTCAGGAGAACCGATACGCAGTACAGATCCCCTGGCTGCTGGGCCTGATCGCCACCCGATCTACCGATACGCCGGTAACCGGCCTGAAAGATCTGATGGCACAGCATGAAGTGCGCATCCGCAACGGCATGAAAGCCTATGCCCTGCTGAATGAGCTGCGCGGTGGCAGCCAGGATCCGGCGGTGCGTGACGCGTTCAACAGTCACAAACAGGATCTCGGCTACGGTCTGCTGCTGAAGCGTTATACCGACAACGTGGCTGATGCAACCGAAGCGCAGATTAAACAGGCGACGCAGGACTCTATCCCGCGTGTCGCTCCGCTCTATTTTGCCTTCCGCATCATGGTGCTGTGTGGCGTACTGCTGCTGGGCATTATCGCGCTGGCGTTCTGGAGCGTACTGCGTAACCGCATCGGTAAAAATCGCTGGTTACTGAAAGCGGCGCTGTTTGGTATTCCGCTGCCGTGGATCGCTATCGAATCAGGCTGGTTTGTGGCGGAGTATGGCCGTCAGCCCTGGGCTATCGGTGAAGTGCTGCCGACTGCGGTGGCCAACTCCTCCCTGACCGTTGGCGATCTGCTTTTCTCCATGATCCTGATCTGCGGACTCTACACAATGTTCCTGGTGGCTGAGATGTACCTGATGTTCAAATTCGCCCGCCTTGGGCCGAGCAGCCTGAAAACCGGGCGTTATCATCATGAGCAGATTACGGCAATCACCCAGCCGGTACAGGGATAAGGAGAGCGACCATGTTTGATTATGAAGTTCTGCGCTTTGTCTGGTGGCTGTTGATTGGCGTACTGCTGATTGGTTTTGCCGTCGCAGATGGTTTTGATATGGGTGTCGGGATGCTGACGCGCATTCTGGGCCGGAATGATACTGAACGTCGCATCATGATTAACAGTATCGCTCCACACTGGGACGGTAACCAGGTCTGGCTGATCACCGCAGGTGGCGCGCTGTTTGCCGCCTGGCCGATGGTCTACGCGGCAGCCTTCTCTGGCTTCTACGTGGCGATGATTCTGGTGCTCGCGTCGCTGTTCTTCCGTCCGGTTGGCTTCGATTACCGTTCGAAGATTGAAGACAATCGCTGGCGCGGTGCCTGGGACTGGGGGATTTTTATTGGCAGCTTCGTGCCGCCGCTGGTGATTGGCGTAGCGTTTGGCAACCTGTTACAGGGCGTGCCGTTCCATGCCGATGAGTATCTGCGCCTGTTCTATACCGGTAACTTCTTCCAGCTGCTGAATCCGTTTGGGCTGCTGGCGGGTGTGGTCAGTGTGGCGATGATTCTGGCGCAGGGTGCAACCTATCTGCAGATGCGCACTACCGGCGAACTGCATCTGCGTTCACGCACCGCAGCACAACTTGCCGCCCTGGTGATGATGGTCTGCTTTATCCTGGCGGGCGTCTGGGTGAAATATGGTATCGATGGTTACGTGGTGACCAGCACCATGGATCACTTCGCCGCCTCTAACCCACTGGGCAAAACCGTAGTGCGCGAAGCGGGTGCCTGGATGGTCAACTTCCAGAACCACCCTGTGCTGTGGCTGTTCCCGCTGCTGGGCGCTGTGCTGCCGCTGCTGACCATACTCTGCTCGCGGGTTGAGAAGGGCGCCTGGGCGTTCCTGTTCTCCTCACTGACGCTGGCCTGCGTCATCATGACAGCCGGCATTGCAATGTTCCCGTTCATCATGCCATCCAGCACGGTGCCGGGTATGAGCCTGACCATGTGGGACGCAACGTCCAGCCTGCTGACGCTGCAAACCATGACCGTTGCCGCCGCTATCTTTGTGCCGATCATTCTGGCCTACACCACCTGGTGCTACTGGAAGATGTTTGGTCGTATCACCAAAGAGCATATTGAAAGCAACAGTCACTCACTCTATTAATTAAGGAGACGTCGCATGTGGTATTTTGCCTGGATTCTCGGCACGTTGCTGGCCTGTGCCTTTGGTATCGTGACCGCGCTGGCGATTGAGCACATTGAAGCGCAGGATGAGCCTCACTGATGCGAACGCTAATTCGGATGCTGTATGATCTGATGGATAAGGGCCCGTTACGGGCCCTTTCACTGCTGCTGGCGCTGCTGACCGCAGGCGGCGTGATGTGGGATCCGACACGCTTTGCCAATCAGGCAGGCCAGTTACCGGCTCTGCAGGGGCTGGTGCTGATCTGGGCGGTCTGCAGTGGGGTGATCCACGGTGTGGGCTTCCGGCCACAGCAAACCCGATGGCAGGCGCTGTTTGCCCCGTTACCCGCCATGCTGGTGCTATTTATTGCGCTTTACCGTTTTTATCTTTAAGACCCCGTCTCATCGGCGCTGTCAGTGAATTTTTGTCAGCGTCTGGTCAATTAATCTCCCTGAAATCGTTCCGTTTGTTACGGAGCGATAATTATTTTCGCCTGGCTCTGACGAGCCATTCCCAACCCCAATTCTCTTGCGTATAGTAACAACGTTTAAAACGAGGCCGGGATGTAGAGTGAGTACAACGCTGTTTCGCTGGCCGGTTCGGGTCTACTACGAAGATACTGATGCCGGTGGTGTGGTTTATCACGCCAGCTATATCGCTTTTTATGAACGAGCACGTACTGAAATGTTGCGACAGCACCATTTCAATCAGCAGACGCTGTTAGAACAGCAGATCGCTTTTGTGGTACGGCGTATATCGGTGGACTATCTGGCGGCGGCGCGTCTTGATGACCTTCTGGAGATCCAGAGCGAGGTCACATCAATGACACGGGCTACCATGACGTTCACTCAGCGTATCGTGAATACTGAAGGCAAAGTGCTCAATGAGGCAGAAGTCCTGATTGCCTGCATTAACCCACATCTAATGAAGCCGATTGCGCTTCCCAAGTCTATTGTCGCGGAGTTCAAGCAGTGACTGACATGAACATTCTTGATTTGTTCCTGAAGGCGAGCCTTCTGGTCAAACTTATCATGTTGATTTTGATCGGCTTTTCTATTGCCTCCTGGGCCATCATTATTCAGCGCACACGTATTCTGAATGCGGCGGGAAGAGAAGCGGAGGCGTTTGAAGACAAATTCTGGTCCGGCATCGAACTCTCGCGTCTCTATCAGGAGAGCCAGGAGCGCCGGGAAGAACTGGGCGGTTCGGAGCAGATTTTCTATTCCGGCTTTAAAGAGTTTGCCCGCCTGCATCGCGCCAACAGCCATGCGCCGGAAGCGGTCATTGATGGTGCGAGCCGTGCGATGCGCATCTCGATGAACCGTGAGCTGGAAGCGCTGGAAAACCACATTCCATTCCTCGGCACCGTCGGTTCTATCAGCCCTTATATCGGACTGTTCGGCACCGTCTGGGGGATCATGCACGCCTTTATCGCACTGGGTGCCGTGAAGCAGGCAACCCTGCAGATGGTTGCACCGGGTATCGCTGAAGCGTTGATTGCGACCGCTATCGGTCTGTTTGCCGCGATTCCGGCGGTGATGGCGTACAACCGTCTGAACCAGCGCGTGAACAAACTGGAGCAGGGCTACGACAACTTCATGGAAGAGTTCACTGCCATTCTGCATCGCCAGGCTTTCTCCAGCGATAGCGCTAAGTAAATAGAGGTTAATGATGGCCAGAGTACGTGGTCGCAAACGCCGCGACCTGAAGTCGGAAATCAACATCGTTCCGCTACTGGACGTCCTGTTGGTGCTGTTGCTGATCTTCATGGCAACGGCGCCCATTATTACCCAGAGCGTGGAAGTGGATCTGCCTGATGCGACCGATTCGAAAACCGTTGCCAGCGATGATAATCCGCCGGTGATTGTCGAAGTAGCGGGCGTGGGTCAGTACAGCCTGGTCGTGGATCACGATCGTATGGATCAACTTCCACCAGAGCAGGTAATCAGCGAAGCGCAGCGTCGACTGGAAGCGAATCCTAAGACGGTCTTTTTGATCGGGGGCGCGAAAGAGGTGCCTTACGATGAAATTATTAAAGCGCTCAACCTGCTGCACCAGGCGGGTGTTAAATCTGTCGGTTTGATGACGCAGCCGATTTAAAATCGAACCGTTTTTTGGGAACCGAGTGTGTCGAAGGCAACCGAGCAAAACGAGAAGTTAAAGCGCGCGATAATCATTTCGGTGATTCTGCATATCGTGCTGATCGCGCTGCTGATTTGGAGCTCGTTTAATGAGCACATTGACGCCAGCAGTGCGGGTGGCGGAGGCAGCGATATTGATGCAGTGATGGTCGATCCCGGTGCCGTCGTGAGTCAATACAATCGTCAGCAGAACCAGCAAAGTGACAGCCAGCGGGCTGAGCAGCAGCGTAAAAAGCAGGCGCAGCAGCAGGCTGAAGAGCTGCAACAGAAACAGGCTGCTGAACAGCAGCGTCTGAAAGCGCTGGAAAAAGAGCGTTTAGCCGCGCAGGAAACCGCGAAAGAAGAGGCAAAACAGCAGGCTGAGCAGCAGAAGGCTGCCGAAGACGCTGCTAAGCAGGCGCAGGAGCAGCAAAAAACGGCGGAAGCGGCGGCTGCCAAAGCCAAAGCGGATGCAAAAGCTCAGGCAGATGCGCAGGCAAAAGCCGCGGCTGAGCAGGCGAAACAGGCCGCAGCCGAAGCAAAGAAGCAGGCTGATCAGCAGGCGAAAGCCGCCGCTGCCGCTGCTGCAAAAGAGAAAGCCGTTGCGGAAGCGAAGGCGAAATCTGAAGCAGATGCGAAAGCCGCAGCTGAAGCCAAAGTGAAAGCGGCGGCGGATGCCAAAGCCAAAGCGGCTGAAGAGGCTAAACAAAAAGCTGCTGAAGCCAAAGAAAAAGCCGCAGAGGCGGCGAAAGAGAAAGCCGCAGAAGCCGCAAAAGAGAAAGCGGAAGCGGCTAAAGAGGCCGCCAAAGAGAAGGCAGAAGCTGCCGCGAAAGCGAAAGCCGATGCCGCGGCGAAAGCCAAAGCCGATGCTGCCGCTAAGGCCAAAGCGGATGCTAAAGCCAAAGCCGCCGCCGATGCTGCCAACGACAGCGATGTCGATGATTTGCTGGGTGGACTCGCTTCCGGTAAAAATGCACCGAAAAGCGGCACCTCTGGCGGCGCAGCAGGGCAGGGAAACCAGAAGAAAGCGGGTGCATCAGGCGCGGAAATCAACTCCTACATGGGTCAGGTTGTGAGTGCGATTCAGAGCCGATTCTATGATGCGGATCTGTATCGCGGAAAAACCTGTGATTTGCGGATTAAACTTGCGCCTGATGGCTTGTTGATTGATGTTAAGTCAGAGGGTGGCGATCCCGCGCTCTGTCAGGCCGCGATTGCTGCCGCAAAACAGGCACGTATTCCGAAGCCGCCTTCGCAGGCGGTCTACGAAGTGTTTAAAAACGCCCCAATGCGTTTTAAACCGCAATAATGCAGTAACGGGCGGCAAGTTGATCTATGTTTAGCGTGCCGTACTTAAGTTGTACTCGTGGTTTCCAGGAACAGTGCCAATTATCGTGGACTGAGGTTCAGATAAGGGAGATAAAATGAAGCAAGCTCTTCGCGTTACGTTAGGCTTTTTTATCCTGCTGTGGGCAGCCATGCTGCATGCAGAAGTTCGAATTGAGATCACCCAGGGTGTCAACACTGCGCGCCCGATTGGCGTGGTGCCGTTTAAATGGGCCGGTGCTGGCGCAGCGCCGGAAGATATCGGCGGCATCGTTGCAGCTGACCTGCGCAACAGTGGCAAATTTAATCCACTGGATCGCTCGCGTCTGCCACAGCAGCCTGCCAGCGCGCAGGAAGTTCAGCCTGCCGCGTGGAGTGCACTCGGCATTGATGCCGTGGTCGTCGGTCAGGTCGCGTCTAACCCGGATGGCAGCTATCAGGTTTCGTACCAGCTGGTCGACACCGGCGGTGCTCCCGGTACCGTGCTGGCACAAAACAGTTATAAAGTGACGAAGCAGTGGCTGCGTTATGCCGCTCACACGGCCAGTGACGAAACGTTCCTGAAGCTGACCGGCATCAAGGGCGCTTTCCGTACCCGTATCGCCTATGTGGTGCAGACCAACGGCGGCCAGTTCCCGTATGAGCTGCGCGTTGCTGACTACGATGGTTACAACCAGTTTGTCGTGCACCGTTCACCACAGCCGCTGATGTCGCCAGCCTGGTCTCCGGATGGCAGCAAAGTTGCTTACGTGACCTTTGAAAGCGGCAAATCTGCGCTGGTGGTACAGACGCTGTCGAACGGTGCTATCCGTCAGATCGCCTCCTATCCACGTCACAACGGTGCCCCAGCGTTCTCGCCGGATGGCTCTAAACTGGCGTTCGCGCTCTCTAAAACCGGCAGCCTGAACCTCTATGTGATGGATCTGGCCTCAGGTCAGACGCGTCAGATTACCGATGGTCGCTATAACAGCACCGAACCAACCTGGTTCCCGGACAGCCAGACGCTGGCTTACACCTCCGATCAGGCTGGTGCTCCACAAATCTACAAAGTCGGACTTAACGGTGGCGCGCCACAACGTATTACCTGGGAAGGCGGTCAGAACCAGGATGCGGATGTCGCAACAGATGGTAAGTCAATGGTGATGATTAGCACCAACGGTGGTGCTCAACACGTCGCCAAACAGGATCTGGAAACGGGAGCCGTTCAAACGTTAACGGACACGTTCCTGGATGAAACGCCGAGCCTGGCACCCAATGGCACAATGGTAATCTACAGCTCTACTCAGGGTATGGGTTCCGTGTTGCAGTTGGTTTCTACCGACGGCCGTTTCAAAGCGCGTCTTCCGGCAACTGATGGACAGGTAAAATTTCCTGCCTGGTCGCCGTATCTGTAATGTCTGACAGTTCAGACATCACAAACAATAAACAATAATGGGATTTTGAAATGCAACTGAACAAAGTGCTGAAGGGTTTGATGCTGGCTCTGCCGGTTCTGGCAGTAGCGGCTTGTAGCTCACACAAGAACAACAACAATGACCAGACTGGCATGGGCGCTGATGGCGGCGCTTACGGTGCAAATTCTGGCATGAACGGCAACGGCGGCAACATGTCTTCTGACGAGCAGGCTCGTCTGCAGATGCAGCAGCTGCAGCAGAACAACATCGTGTACTTCGGCCTGGACAAGTATGACGTTCAGTCTGATTACGCACAGATGCTGGATCAGCATGCAACCTTCCTGCGCAGCAACCCGTCATACAAAGTGACCATCGAAGGTCATGCGGATGAGCGCGGTACGCCGGAATACAACATCGCCCTGGGCGAACGTCGTGCTAACGCGGTTAAAATGTACCTGCAGGGCAAAGGCGTGTCGGCTGATCAGATGTCTATCGTATCTTACGGTAAAGAGAAGCCAGCTGTTCTGGGTCATGACGAAGCAGCGTATTCTAAAAACCGTCGTGCCGTTCTGGTCTACTAAGAGAATCACATGGTTAGTAACTTCAGACATCACCTGTTGAGTCTGTCGTTACTGATTGGCGTAGCGGCCCCCTGGGCCGCTAATGCCCAAGCGTCAATCAGTAGCGTTGGCTCCGGCTCGGTCGAAGACCGTGTCACCACTCTTGAACGAATTTCTAATGCCCAGGCACAGCTGATGCAGCAATTGCAGCAGCAGATGAGCGATAACCAGCGTGATATCGACGCGCTGCGTGGGCAAATCCAGCAAAACACGTATCAGTTGAATCAGGTGGTTGAGCGGCAGAAGCAGCTTTACCAGCAGATTGACAGCCTGAGCAGTGCCAGCACCAGCGGCGGTCAGCAGGCAGCGGGCAGTAATGCCGCAGCGGATACCGGCGCAGCAGCAACCGCAGGCGCGGCAGCATCAACGGATAGCGCACCTGCGCAGACCGGTGACGCTAACAGCGATTACAATGCGGCTGTGGCGCTGATTCTGGAGAAGAAACAGTATGATCAGGCGATCAGCGCGCTCCAGGCGTGGGTAAAACGTTACCCGGATTCGACCTATCAGCCGAACGCCAATTACTGGCTGGGACAGCTGAACTATAACAAAGGCAAAAAGGACGACGCGGCTTACTATTACGCCACGGTAGTGAAAAACTATCCGAAGTCGCCGAAAGCTGCAGAAGCGTTGTTGAAAGTGGGCGTCATCATGCAGGAGAAAAAAGACATAGCGAAAGCTAAAGCGGTCTTCCAGCAGGTGATCAAACTTTATCCAGACACCGAATCTGCTAAGCAGGCGCAAAAACGTCTGACAAGTCTGTAATCTGTACGGTTCAGGCCAGATATCGTGTGATTTCTGGTCTTGCCGTATGAAAGGTAAGCAACTGAAGCATTTAGCAGAAATAAGAGTTGCGCTACCCCGCTAAATCAGTAATATATGCCGCCGTTGCCGGGACACATTGCAAAGTGTCTGGTAAGCCTGAAGATGGG
>NZ_JALNPO010000002.1:241635-523708 GCF_024520895.1 Pantoea sp. Fr-CA_6
TCGTTAGCTCAGTTGGTAGAGCAGTTGACTTTTAATCAATTGGTCGCAGGTTCGAATCCTGCACGACCCACCATCTTCCTCAGACGCGCTTTTACCGCGCAGTTTTAAGAAGAACACTTCAGCATTGCTTCACAACCTAAGATGGGTCGTTAGCTCAGTTGGTAGAGCAGTTGACTTTTAATCAATTGGTCGCAGGTTCGAATCCTGCACGACCCACCATCTTATCTCAGCCGCCTGGCGCGTTGAACGGTTGTAAGCCCCCAGCGGGTCGTTAGCTCAGTTGGTAGAGCAGTTGACTTTTAATCAATTGGTCGCAGGTTCGAATCCTGCACGACCCACCAATTAAGAAAAAAGCGCCCTCAGGGCGCTTTTTTTGTTTATGCGGCACGGCGTTCCCCGTGCAGGGTGAGAACCTGCAGCAGGTTCGACTGAATCGCCAGGCGATTCAGGCTGATGCGACAGCATCACCCGAAGGGCGAGGCCCCGGATGGGCCGAGGCAATCCTGCACGACCCACCAATTAAGAAAAAAGCGCCCTCAGGGCGCTTTTTTTGTTTCTGCGGTATCTGAAAATTTTTTCAAAGCAAAACGTCACTGGTTTTTGAAGTTGTTGGCAAACTCTGGCCCGTTCCGCTGAGAGATCGAGCCTGCGCAGAGAACAGGATCAGATCGGAAAGACGCAAAAGCCGTCATCCCTGACCTGCTCGGCCCGCACCGTACCTGGCGCGGGACGCTTTCCTCTTCTGACCCTGTTCCCTGCGCGTTGAGCTTTTTCGTTGCGGCCAAATCCAGTCGGGTGCGAGTTTGTAAGCAGTCTGGAAAAGCCTCTGGCGATGGCTGTCGGCCGCGCCATTCTCTTCTGACCCTGTTCCCTGCGTGTTGAGCTTTTTCGTTGCGGTCAGATTCAGTCGGGTGCGAGTTTGTAAGCAGTCTGGAAGAGGCTCTGCATTTTTAGTTTCTGCGATACCGACTATGCAGATCAGGGCAGACTATCTGCATCCTTACATCAACCGTCACGGCTTTTTCTTTGCCTTTGCTACTGCCAGGCTCTCCCAGATATGCATCACTGCATAGCTGCGCCAGGGACGCCATGACTGCGATCGCGCCTCCGCTTCTTTCGATGACATGCCGCCCAGGTTATTCCGGATGGCAATATCCTCTTTGGGAAAGGCATCCGGCCAGCGCAGGGCGCGCATCGCGATGTAGTGCGCGGTCCAGGGACCAATACCCGGCAGGCTGACCAGCTTTTTGATGACCTCGTCTGGCGCCTGAGCGGCGCTGAGACGCAAATCTCCGCTGGCGCAGGCATTTGCAAAGGCGATGATGGCGCGGGAGCGGGCGGCACTGACAATCCCCATCGGCGCGACATCGTCTACCGTCAGTCCGGCGATGCGTTCAGGATGGGCGGTGTAGCGGGTCAGATCGGCGAACGGCGTCTCACAGGGTTCGCCAAAAGCGGCGGCAAAACGGCTGCTGACCGTGGTGGCCGCTTTGACCGTCACCTGCTGGCCGATAATGGCGCGCACACCCAGCTCAAAGGCGTCGAATGCGCCAGGCACACGCAGACCCGGATGCGAGAGCAGGCTGGGTGCCAGCAGTGGGTCCTGCGCCAGACAGGCGGCGATACGCTGCGGCTGTGCGTCGAGATCGAACAGATCGCGCAGACGGCGCAGCAGCAGAGGCAGAACCGGCGTCAGCGAGGTGGAGAGCGTCACCTGCAACGCATTCTTTTGCGGCAGATGCGAAACAGAAACCCAGCCCCGGCAGCGGCCCAGCACCACGGTGCGTCGCCAGCTGCCATCTTCCACCGCCTCGACCTCTTTCATCAGATGCGTCTGCAAAAACCAGAGCATCGCCGCCCAGTCGTAGGGAGGGCGATAGGCCAGCCGCAGCGTCACACGGTCGCCGGGCTGCGCACACTGAGAGCCCGTATCGTCCCTGCGCAGCGAGCCTGGCGTCATGCGGTAACGCGCCTGGAAGACATCATTAAAGCGCCGCAGGCTGCCAAAGCCGCTGGCATAGGCAACGTCAATAATTGGCAGCCGGGTTTCGGTCAGCAGCTGTTTAGCCAGCAGCATGCGCCGCGTCTGCTTCAGTTCCAGCGGCGAGACACCCAGCTCCTGCTGCACGATACGGCGCAGCTGACGCAGGCTGATACCGAATTCAGCGGCAATCGCCTCCAGTCCTTCACGTTCCTCCAGCATGCCTTCCTCGATACGCTGAACCAGCCGCTCGGCCACACGGTGCGGCTGATCAACCGGCGCATTACCGGGTGCCAGTTCGGGCCGACAGCGCAGGCAGGGGCGAAAGCGGGCTTTCTCCGCCGCTTCCGCGCTGCTGAAGAAAAGGCAGTTCTTCTGCATTGGCGCTTTGACCGGGCAGACCGGACGACAATAGATACCGGTTGAGGTCACGCCAACAAAAAAAACGCCGTCAAAGCGGGTATCACGAGAGGTCAGCGCCTGATAGGCAATGTCGGGATCGAGCATGGCAGTTCTCCGGTAAATAAGCGCAGCCTACACCGGTGAATCCCGGCAGACTGGCTGTTTTCGGACAGCACAACAGTTTATCGCCATGACCGAAAACAGCCAGTCAGGCTGATGAAAAGTGCGATAATAGGCGACAGAACCGTGACGGGAGAATCACCATGTACTACTTCAAACCGATAGTCACCCCGGTGGGTGAACTGAAACTGGTCGCCAGCGATAGCGGCCTGGCGGGTATTTTGTGGGAAAACGACGATCCCAAACGCACCCGGTTTTTGCCGCAAACGCGCGATGACGATCATCCCATTCTGATCGAAACTGAGCGTCAGCTCAGCGAGTACTTCACCGGTGCTCGTCGCTGCTTTGAGCTGCCGCTCGATTTTGTCGGCACTGAGTTTCAGAAAAAAGTCTGGCAGGCGCTGGTGGCGATCCCGTTTGGTGAGACGCGCAGCTACAGCCAGATTGCGCGGGAGATCGGCCATCCGCTGGCGGTGCGAGCCGTCGGTGCGGCCAATGGGCGTAATCCGCTCTCGATTGTCGCACCGTGCCACCGCGTGATTGGGGCCAACGGCAAGCTGACCGGCTTTGCGGGCGGACTGGATATCAAAGCCTTTCTGCTGGCACTGGAAGCGCCGCAAAAACCGCTGGTACTGGCAGATGAAACGCAGCCCGGCAGGGTCGGCGCTGTGATGCAGACAGAATAAATATCGCACGACACAGCCAGGCTTTTCCGCTATCGTGTTTAGCATATAAAACACGATGGCGAATTCGACGCCATAAGTCGCCGGAACAGGCGATTTTCGTTAATTAGACAAAACGAGAGCTGTGTCATGAGTGTGATGTTCGATCCAGAAAGCGCCGTTTATCCCTTTCCGCCCAAACCCGCCCGTCTGAGTGACGACGAGAAGGCGTTCTACCGTGAGAAAATTAAAGCGCTGCTGAAGGCGCGAAACGCGGTGATGGTGGCGCACTACTACACCGATCCGGAAATTCAGGCGCTGGCAGAAGAGACGGGCGGCTGCGTTTCCGACTCGCTGGAGATGGCACGCTTTGGCAGCAACCATTCGGCGACGACACTGCTGGTGGCCGGCGTGCGCTTTATGGGGGAAACCGCCAAAATCCTCAGCCCGGAGAAAACCGTACTAATGCCGACGCTGCAGGCGGAGTGCTCACTGGATCTCGGCTGCCCGATTGAAGAGTTTAACGCCTTTTGCGACGCCCATCCCGATCGCACCGTGGTGGTCTACGCCAATACCTCGGCGGCGGTAAAAGCGCGGGCCGACTGGGTGGTGACCTCAAGCATTGCGGTCGAGCTGATTGAGCACCTCGACAGTCTGAGCGAAAAAATTATCTGGGCGCCGGATCGCCATCTTGGCCGCTACGTTACCCAAAAATCGGGTGCGGACGTGCTCTGCTGGCAGGGCGCATGCATTGTGCACGACGAGTTCAAAACCCAGGCGCTGCAGCGTATGAAAGCGCTCTATCCCGACGCGGCAGTGCTGGTGCATCCTGAGTCACCGCAGGCGATTGTCGATCTGGCCGATGCGGTCGGCTCGACCAGCCAGCTGATTCAGGCCGCCAAATCCCTGCCGCATCCGCAGATGATTGTGGCGACCGATCGCGGCATTTTCTACAAAATGCAGCAGGCGGTGCCGGATAAAGAGCTGCTTGAAGCGCCCACAGCCGGTGAAGGTGCCACCTGCCGCAGCTGTGCTCACTGTCCCTGGATGGCGATGAACGGCCTTAAAGCCATCGCAGAGGCGCTGGAGTCGGGTGGGGTGGAACATGAGATTCAGGTGGATGAGACGCTGCGTGAGGCGGCGTTACTGCCGCTTAATCGCATGCTATCCTTTGCAGCGGAACTTAAACTCAACGTGAAGGGAAACGCGTAA
Organism: Pantoea sp. Fr-CA_6; assembly: GCF_024520895.1. Lineage (NCBI taxonomy): Bacteria > Pseudomonadati > Pseudomonadota > Gammaproteobacteria > Enterobacterales > Erwiniaceae > Pantoea > Pantoea sp. Fr-CA_6. The sequence goes on from NZ_JALNPO010000002.1 coordinate 246,013, forward strand.
GCGTTTTCCGGACAGGTGCTCAGCATGGACTTCTTCAGCACACATAATATTCTGGTTCACATTCCTCTGGGTGCCGGAGGCTACGATCTCTCATGGATTGAGGCTATCGGCACGCTGGCAGGCTTACTCTGCATCTGGTTTGCCAGCCTGGAAAAAATCATCAACTATCCCTTTGGCCTGATTAACGTCACGCTGTTTGCGGTGATTTTCTTTCAGATCCAGCTCTACGCCAGCCTGCTGCTGCAGCTCTTCTTTTTTGCCGCCAATATCTACGGCTGGTACGCCTGGAGTCGGCAAACCTCCGATCATCAGGCGGCGCTGAAAATCCGCTGGCTGCCGCTGCCTAAGGCGCTGGCCTGGACGGCGGGCTGTGTGATTGCGATTGCGCTGATGACCCTCTATATCGATCCGGTGTTTGCGCTGTTAACCCGTGCGGCCGTCACGCTGATGAGCGGCCTTGGCCTGTCGGTGGCGATGCCCGCGCTGCAGCCGGATGCGTTCCCGTTCTGGGACTCCTGCATGATGGTGTTGTCGATTGCGGCGATGGTGCTGATGACGCGCAAATATGTTGAGAACTGGCTGCTGTGGGTCATCATCAACGTGATTAGCGTGATGATTTTTGCCCGACAGGGCGTCTATGCGATGTCGCTGGAGTATGTGATTCTGACGCTGATTGCGCTGAACGGCTCGCGCATGTGGATCCGCAGCGCGCGGCAACAGGGTTCCCGCGCGCTGTCGGCTCAGTGAGTGTGCGCTTCGCCTTTAGCGTGAGCGTGGCCATGATCATGGTCGTGAGAATGACTGTGGTCATGGCCGGTGGCGGCAGCGCCGCTTAAGCCGAGTTCACACTCGGCACCGGCACAGGGCTGATACTCCATCTGCACGGTCGCATGCGCAATCTGATAGTGCTGGCGCAGATAGTCGTGGATACGCTGCAGCAGCGCATCGTGATCGTAAGGCGGGATCACCTGCGCATGCAGCGTCAGCAGCGGCTTTTCGCCTACCTGCCACAGATGCACATGGTGAACATTGCGCACCTCTGCGATGTTCAGGGTGAGATCCCGTATCAGCCGGTTCACATCCAGCGAACGCGGCGCCCCTTCCAGTAACTCCTGCAGACTCTCACGCAGCAGCGCCCAGGCGCTGCGCAGCACCAGCAGTGACACCAGCAACGAAAGAATCGGATCGATTGGGGTCCAGCCGGTCAGCATAATAATCACCGCCGCGACAATCGCACCCACCGAGCCAAGCAGGTCGCCCATCACATGCAGCGCCGCGGCCCGCACGTTGAGATTCTTCTCTTCGCTGCCGTGATGCAGCAGCCAGAACGACAGAATATTGGCCAGCAGGCCGCCAATAGCAATCCCCAGCATCAGGCCGCCGGTCACCGGTTGCGGGTCGGCAAAGCGGCGCACCGCCTCCCAGACGATCAGTGCGGTAATGCCCAGCAGCGCAATGGCGTTAACAAATGCGGCCAGCGTGGTCAGACGCAGCAGGCCAAAGGTGTGGCGTGCATTGGGTTTACGGCGCGAGAACTGCACCGCCAGCAGCGCCATCAGCAGCGCGGCGGCATCGGTCAGCATATGCCCGGCGTCCGCCAGCAACGCCAGTGAACCCGAGAGCCAGCCGCCAATCACTTCAGCCACCATAAAGACAACGGTCACCCCGAAGGCGGCCGCCAGACGCGTGCGATTACTATCCTGCCCGCTATGAGTGTGGGTATGTGCCATAAGATTCCAGTTTTTTCAGTAACCTGTTTGCTAATAATATCAGTAATTGCCACGTCTCAGACGTGTCCTGATGCTGTTTTGCCTGCTCCGCCAGTTGCTGGCTGAGCTGTGCGCCGTGATCCAGTCCCACCAGTAACCAGCTTCCTTTCATCCGGTGCGCCGCTTCGGCGAACGGCATCCACGCCTCGCGCTCGCGTGCTTCGCGCATCACGGCCAGATCCTGCGTCACCGTGTTGTGCAGCGTCTGGCTCAGACGGCGGAGGAATTTCTCATTCTGCTGCGCCAGTTGCCACAGATTATCATCCAGCGCCGCCAGCGGATCTTCCTGCCACTCTGCCAGCAGCGCGCTGAGATCGGCTAACTGCACCGGTTTTATTATTACCCGCTCCCGCGCCTCCAGCGGTCGTGACAGCAGCTGGGCATCCGCGGAGCAGAGCACCCGCATCGCCTGACGCTTCCGCTGACGGTCACGCCGCCGCAATATCCGCAGCAGCAGTGTGCCGTCAGGCCGCGGCATCATCTGGTCGATAAACAGCAGGTCATAAGGCTGCTGCGCATCGGCCTGCAGCAGCGCGCGTCCCTGCTCAAAGATGTCAGCCTGAATCGCAAAACGCGACAGCTGCTGCTGCATCACCAGCAGATTGGTCGGATGGTCATCGACAATCGCCACCCGCAGTTGTGGAAGGTCGGGCAGGGCAGTTTCATCCACGTGGTTTGCTGGTGCGCAGACCGCCAGTGGCAGCGTCACGGTGACCTGGGTGCCGTGACCGGCTTCAGAGGCAAGCCGGATGTCGCCGCCCATCCGCTGCACCATTTCCCGGCAGATAAACAGCCCCAGGCCGCTGCCCTGCACCGAAACCGATTTACCGGACGGCGCCTGATACCAGGGATCAAACAGCTTCTGCTGCTCCTCTGGCGGAATACCGCTGCCGCTGTCGCTCACCGTCAGAATCAACTGTTGTTGCTGTGCGGCCAGCGTCAGGCGAATCGCGCCGTGGCGGGTAAATTTCAGCGCATTGGTCATCAGGTTGTTGACCACCTGCTGCAGGCGATCGGCATCGATCATCACGGCATCAGGCAGCGGCGTCAGCGCCTCGACGATCAGATGCGGGCCGTCTTCGCGCATTAACGGATGATAAAAGTGCTGCTGCTGATTGAGCCACTGCGCCAGCGCCAGCGGACGGGGCGCCAGGGTAAAACTGTTGCTCTCGATGCGCGCATGATCCTGCAGATCATTCAGCAACGTCAGCAGCGATTGCGCACTGCTGTGCAGCAGCGTCAGGTTCTGGCTGCTGTGCTGCTGCTTCTCCAGCTCCAGCAGGCCGAGGATCGCCTGCATCGGCGTGCGCAGCTCATGGCTGACGGTCGCCAGGAACTGGCTCTTCATCGCATTGGCGTGCTCAGCCTGTTCACGCTGCTGACGCTCCCGGCGCTGTTGCCAGTAGCGGCGCGCCAGCAGCAACAGCAGCAGCGCAATGGCCGCACCTGCCACCGCCAGCACCATCATCGGCAGCGAACGCATCACCATCACGCTGCCGGGCTGTGGCGGGGTTGACCAGCTGTCGCGCATCTGACTCTGTGTGTCAGCCGGGATCTGCTGCAGCGCGCGATCCAGCAGGGTGCGCAGCACCGGCTGGTCAGGCGTCACACCCAGCGCGATCGGCCAGGCGATGTCGCTGGCGGCAAAGGCGAGATGGATGCGCGCATCATCGCGGCTGGCGATACGCCAGCGGGCGGAGAGCACGTTATCCACCAGCGCATCGATCTGCCCCTTTGCCAGCGCGTCATAGAGGCTATTACGATCGGCAAACTGCTGCGGCTGCAGATCCGCAGGCAGCAGACGCAGCGCCAGGTCATCCTGCAACACGCCGACCCGCTTGCCGCGCAGGTCGCGCCAGTGCGCCAGCGTATCGGGCTGCAGGCTGTAGATGCCCCACAGTGCGCGCCACACCGGCAGCGAGGTGCTCTGCATCGCATCGCCGTTCAGCGGCTGCATCAGCTGCAGCATCGCCTGCTGCTGACCGATCAGCGTGTTCGCCTGACGCGGATTGCTGACCCACACCGGTTCAAACTGCAGGCCGGTGCTCTGAGCTATCGCTTTCAGCAAATCCACGCCATAGCCTCTGGCGGTCCCGCTGGCATCGCGATAACTCCAGGGATAGTTGTCCGGTTCGGCGGTGTAAGTAATACGCGGATGATCGGCAATCCAGGCACGTTCAGTGGGGCTGAGCATCAGGGTCTGCGTATCCTGGTAGCGCGGCAGGGTACTGCTCCAGCGCGCCTGCAGCGTGTTCATCAGTTCTGCTGGCAACTGACGCAGGCTCTGATTAATCCAGCTGATAAGCTCCGGATCGCGGGAGACCGCGCGCAGGTTGAGCTGTCCGGCCTCGATGTGTGAGGCGATCTGATAAATCTGGCCCTGTTGCAGCTGGCTCAGCAGAAATCCGGCGCTGGTCTCATCCGCCACCACATAATCATTCTGCTGATTCAGCAGGGTATAGAGCGCCTGCAGATCACTGCTGTAGCGTCGCCAGCTGTGGCGGGCCGCCAGCGCAGGCGGCAGCTGTGCCAGCGTGCTTTCGCTGATCGCCAGTTGGGCATTCTGGCTGTTAAACATCACGGCACGCTGGTTTTGCTGATTGCGGTAGACCCGAAGCGGGCTGCTGTACCAGTTATCGCTGCTCAGCGCGCCGGCTGGCAGGGGAGAAATCCACATGCCAAGCGCAAAATCGATCTGGCCGCTGTTCAGCGCCTGCATCAGATGCGGCTGATCGCTGTAGAGGTTGAGGCTGAACTGCGCGCCAGTCAGCTGGCGCAGTGCGGAAAGATAGTCAGCATTGATGCCATACAGGTCGTTGCCGATGCGCATCGCCCAGGGGGCGTGGTTCTCTTCCAGCAGGCCAACACGCAGAATTTTGCCCTGCATGGTTTCCGCGTGTGTCACCGGTAGCATCATCGGCAGATTGATGCTGCTCACCGGACGCACCTCAGCCAGAACGGAGCCGCACAGCAACAGCAGCATCAGCAGGAGAGTTCTCACTGCTGCGCCTTCCACAGGTCAGCCAGTTCCACCACCGAACGGGCGCCGGTTTTTTCCAGAATGTTCTTTTTATGGGTGCTGACCGTTTTGTTACTGATGTGCAACTGGGCGGCGATTTGCAGATTGGAGAGGCCGCTGGCCAGCAGCGCCAGAATCTGACGCTCTTTCTGGGTCAGCGGGAGTTCCGGCTCATCATCCATCACCGGAAACGCCGTCTGACCGCCCAGCACCGCCAGGATAGCGCTAAGCAGTTGCGCCATGCGCTGGCTCTTCACCACATAACCGGCGGCACCCAGCGCCTGGGCGCGACGCACATAGTGGCGGGTCTGCTGAGCAGAGTAGATCAATACCGGACAGTCGGGCCGATGGATCTTCAGGCGACGCAGGAACTCCAGCCCATCGCTGTCCGGCAGGCCAATATCCAGCACGATGATGTCCAGTGGCTGCTGAAGCAGGGGACGGGCGGCTTTTTCACTGCTGGCAGAGAGGAGCTGAACCGGAATGGGTGACTGGCTCAGAGCGGCTTCAAGTGCCACTTCAACCAGCGGATGATCGTCAATCAGAAGCAAAACGGCCATGAAGGATTTCCTGTAAAATTCACAGGATTAGCATAGCGGAAGAGTGGGACAGAGGGGAGAAAAACCAGGAGAGCGTCAGCTCTCCTGGCTAAACAGAATTACTGGGTGGTGCCGTCGGTTTTGGTATCTACGTCACCGCCGCCCACTTTAGTCTGAACTTTTTTATTGATGTTCGGACATTTACCATCTTTACACTGGGCGTTCTGGTCCATTTCGTTAGCAGACATATTACCATGGCTGGTGGTGCTGCCGGACGTTGCAGGATTGGTATCGTTGCCAGTGTTATTAATTTTGCTGTTATCGACATTATTTGGCGGCAGATTCTCTTTCGCTCCGCCCGCTGCTGCACCTGCACTGGCTGCCTGATTCGATGTACCGTTATTGCTGCTGCTGTCTGCAGCCAGTACCGCACCGCTGCTCAGTGTCATTGCTGCTGTCAAAAAGAGTAAGGCAAACTTTTTCATCATTATGCTCCCGTTAATAAATGAAGGTGCTTTAAGCCCAGAGGTGCAATTTCGGGTAATAAAATCCCTGACGAAATATAATTCGCCGGTTGGCTTAAACAGGGTGATTTAATTTGGTAAGCGGGACGTTCCTCAGTGCTTACCATTAAAAAGTCTAGTCGCTAACCTGATTAATGCAAATATCACCCGCACATTTAACCCGCAGCGGGAATTTACACCCCAGGCGCTTCGGGCTACATTGGGCAGGTTGTGTCCGGCGGGCGCCGGGCCAGAAATAATATGGAATCAGTATGAATTACCAGAACGATGACTTACGCATCAAAGAGATTAAAGAGCTGTTACCTCCGGTTGCGCTGCTCGAAAAATTCCCGGCGACCGATCGTGCTGCACAGACCGTTTCACAGGCCCGTCAGGCGATTCATCAGATCCTGCAGGGCAAGGACGATCGCCTGCTGGTGGTGATTGGCCCCTGCTCAATTCATGACACTGAAGCGGCAAAAGAGTATGCCGACCGCCTGCTGTCGCTGCGTGATGAGCTGAAAGGCGAGCTGGAAGTGGTGATGCGGGTCTATTTTGAAAAGCCGCGCACCACGGTGGGCTGGAAAGGGCTGATCAACGATCCCTACATGGACAACAGCTACCAGCTCAACGACGGTCTGCGTCTGGCGCGTAAACTGCTGCTGGATATTAACGACAGCGGCTTACCGGCGGCGGGCGAGTTTCTGGATATGATTACCCCGCAATATGTGGCTGACCTGATGAGCTGGGGCGCGATTGGTGCGCGCACCACGGAATCCCAGGTACACCGTGAGCTGGCGTCCGGTCTCTCCTGTCCGGTCGGCTTCAAAAACGGCACCGACGGCACCATTAAGGTGGCGATCGATGCCATTAACGCGGCGGGATCGCCGCACTGTTTCCTGTCTGTGACGAAGTATGGTCACTCCGCCATTGTGGAAACCAGCGGCAACGGTGACTGCCATATCATTCTGCGCGGCGGCAAAGAGCCGAACTACAGTGCGCAGCATGTTGCAGAGGTCAAAGAGGGCCTGGCAAAAGCGGGTCTGCCACAGCAGGTGATGATCGATTTCAGCCACGCCAACAGCAGCAAGCAGTTCCAGCGTCAGATGGTTGTGGCAGACGATGTCTCACAGCAGCTGATTAATGGTGAGCAGGCGATTGTCGGTGTGATGATCGAGAGTCATCTGGTGGAAGGCAACCAGAGTCTGGAGAGCGGCGAGCCGCTGGTCTATGGCAAAAGCGTCACCGACGCCTGTATCGGCTGGGAAGATACCGACAAGGTGCTGCGTCAGCTGGCGGCAGCGGTTAAACAGCGCCGCGGCTGAGTGGGATAACTGACAAGGTCTGACCCGGTTCGCTTTGAGGATTGTGCCTCTGACCGTGTACCCTGCGCTTTGAGCTAATCAGTTGTTGCCAGGCTCATTGAATTCTTTATTCTGACAACGAACACAGTGCGCAGCGTTCGTGCGCGCAGCCCAATAAAAAAGGCCAGACTTTCGTCTGGCCTTTTTGCATTTCAGCGAGAAATTACTTCGCTTTACCCTGATTCGCAACGGCTGCGGCTTTCGCGGCAATCTCGTCCTGGTCGCCAAGGTAGTAGCGTTTCAGCGGTTTGAAGTTTTCATCGAACTCATAAACCAGCGGTACGCCGGTAGGGATGTTCAGTTCGAGGATTTCATCTTCGCTCAGGTTATCCAGATATTTCACCAGCGCACGCAGTGAGTTGCCGTGTGCGGCAATGATCACTTTCTCACCGCTTTTGATGCGCGGCAGAATGGTGTCGTTCCAGTAAGGGATAACGCGGTCGATGGTCAGCGCCAGGCTTTCGGTGGTTGGCAGCTGCTCTGGGGTCAGTTTCGCGTAACGCGGATCATGGCCCGGGAAGCGCTCATCTGAACGATCCAGCTCTGGCGGAGTAACGGCAAAGCCGCGACGCCACTGCTTAACCTGCTCATCACCATATTTGGCAGCGGTTTCCGCTTTATCCAGACCCTGCAGCGCACCGTAGTGACGCTCGTTCAGACGCCAGGTTTTCTCAACCGGCAGCCAGGCCTGATCCAGCTCATCCAGCACATTCCACAGCGTGTGAATGGCACGCTTCAGTACTGAGGTGTAAGCGAAATCGAAAACAAAGCCCTCTTTTTTCAGCAGCTGACCTGCTGATTTGGCTTCGCCACGACCTTTCTCTGAAAGGTCAACATCATACCAACCGGTAAAGCGGTTTTCGTTGTTCCACTGGCTTTCGCCGTGTCGCACCAGAACCAGCTTAGTTACAGCCATAGCTTAACTCCTTAATACTGTGATGTTTCTGTGAGATTGGAAACCTGCTGCTGCCCGCCTGACACGCGAGCTGATTGCGCCATACCATAACGGAAAAGCGGGCAGCGCGTAAGCCTGTGTGTGACGCACTGCGCGTTTTTCAGCCGGAGGCTCAGCGTGGCGTGAAGCGATAACGCGTCACGGATTCCCAGCGATCTCCCGGCTGCAGCCAGCAATCAGGCTGAGGCCATTCATCATGATTAGGCGAATCCGGTAAAAATTCGCTCTCCAGCGCAATACCCTGAAATGCAGTATAGCTCGCCTGCTCACGGGCACGGGTGCCCGCCAGGTAGTTGCCGGAGTAGAACTGCAACGCCGGTGCCGAAGTGGTCACGCTGAGCTGCAGTCTGCCATCTTCCGACCAGAGTTCTGCCGCAGGCTGAGTGTCGTCGCCTGCGCTGTTGAGCAGAAACGCATGGTCATAGCCCTTCACCGCTCGCTGGTCGTCGTCTGCCAGAAACTCCTGTGCCACGACTTTGGCCTCGCGGAAATCAAAACTGGTTCCGACAACCTCTTTCAGCGGCGCATTCGGGATGCCTTCGCTGTCGACCGGCAGATAATGGTCGGCGTGCAGTTGTAAGCGATGCTGGCGGGCGTCGCCATGATGCGCATCAAGGTTAAAGTAGGCGTGGTTAGTCAGATTGACCGGGCAGGGCTGATCGCAGCGCGCTTCATAGCTAATGCTCAGGCAGTTCTGGTCATCCAGCTGATAGCGCAGATCGGCAATCAGATTGCCGGGATAGCCCTGATCGCCATCAGGCGAATCAATACGGTAGTGCACCTCGCTGTCAGACTGGCTGACAATCTGCCAGCGGCGCTTATCAAAGCCTTCCGGTCCGCCATGCAGCTGATGTGCGCCCTGGTTCGGCACCAGCTGGCGGTTCAGTTTATTCAGTTTTGCCCCGGCGATGCGGTTAGCGTAGCGGCCGACCGTCGCGCCCAGATAGGCATCCTGATGGAGATAGTCAGAGGGCGTGGCGCAGCCGAGCAGCGCTTCACGCACCGTGCCATCCTGCATCGGCACGCGGGCGGAGAGCCAGGTCGCGCCCCAGTCCATAAAGGTTGCCAGCATGCCGTTGGCATTGCGCAGCACCGTTATGCGCCACGGCTGACCGTCGGGCGCATGGGAGTTGACGTCGTTCAGCATTGGCCGGCTCCTTCAGAGGCTTTGCAGACGTAGAAGGTCTCTTTGATGCCGGTTGCTGCTTCATACTGCTCTGCTACGGCGGCTTTGACCTGATCGACCAGATCCAGTGGCATCAGCGCGACGATACAGCCACCAAAGCCGCCGCCGGTCATACGCACGCCGCCGCGCTCACCGATCTGCGCTTTCACGATCTCAACCAGGGTATCGATCGGTGGCACGGTGATCTCGAAGTCGTCACGCATCGAGGCGTGAGATTCGGCCATCAACTGGCCCATACGGGTCAGGTCGCCCTGCGTCAGCGCATCGGCTGCTTCCAGGGTGCGGGCGTTCTCGGTCAGGACGTGACGCACGCGTTTTGCCACCTGCGGGTCGAGCTGCGCCTGTGCCGCTTCAAACTCGGCCAGTTCAACGTCACGCAGCGCCTTCTTATTGAAGAAACGCGCGCCTGCTTCACACTGCTCACGACGCGTGTTGTATTCGCTGCCAACCAGGGTACGACGGAAGTTGGAGTTGATGATCACCACCGCGATATCTTCCGGCATCGACACCGGACGCGTGCCCAGCGTGCGGCAGTCGAGCAGCATGGCGTGATCTTTCCGGCCCAGCGCTGAGATCAGCTGGTCCATGATGCCGCAGTTACAGCCGACGAACTGGTTTTCCGCTTCCTGACCATTCACGGCAATGGCGGCGCCATCCAGCGGCAGATTATAGAGCTGCTGCACCACGGTGCCGACCGCCACTTCCAGCGACGCAGATGAGCTGAGGCCCGCGCCCTGAGGCACGTTGCCGCTGATCACCATATCGATACCGCCGAAATCGGCATGACGCTGCTGCAGATGTTTCACCACGCCGCGTACATAGTTGGCCCACATCGGTTCCTGCAGGCTGACGATCTCTTCATCGAGAGAGAATGTGTCCTGCGCATTTTCATAATCCGCAGCGACCACCCGAATCTGGCGATCGTCACGGCGGGCACAGGCAATCACCGTCTGGTAATCGATGGCGCACGGCAGCACGAAGCCGTCGTTATAGTCGGTATGCTCGCCAATCAGGTTAACGCGGCCCGGTGCCTGAATGGTATGCGTAGCGGCGTAACCGAAGATGTCAGAGAAAAGCTGCTGCGTGATGGTTTTTAAGCTCATTGTTGTGCCTCACGGAAGTGAACGTCGCTGACAGAACGCAGACGTTCCGCCGCCTGTTCCGCCGTTAAATCGCGTTGGGTTTCGGCCAGCATTTCATAGCCAACCATAAATTTACGCACCGTTGCTGAGCGCAGCAGCGGCGGATAGAAGTGAGCATGCAACTGCCAGTGATCGTTGGCTTCGTCGTTAAACGGCGCGCCGTGCCAGCCCATGGAGTAGGGGAATGAGCACTGGAACAGGTTGTCGTAGCGGCTGGTCAGCAGCTTCAGCGCCAGCGCCAGATCGGTACGCTGCGCCTCATTGAGGTCGGTAATTCGTTTGACGTGCGCTTTCGGCAGCAGCAGGGTTTCAAACGGCCAGGCGGCCCACCACGGCACCACCGCCAGCCAGTGATCGGTTTCCACCACGGCGCGGCTGCCATCCTGCTGTTCGCGAGCCAGATAATCGACCAGCATCGGCGAGCCATGTTTAGCGAAATAGTCGCGCTGATGATCATCTTCACGCTGCGCTTCATTCGGCAGGAAGCTGTTGGCCCAGATCTGACCATGGGGATGCGGGTTGGAGCAGCCCATCGCCGCGCCTTTGTTCTCAAACACCTGCACCCAGGGATAGTGCTGACCCAGATCGGCGGTCTCTGCCTGCCAGGTACGCACCACCTCTTCCAGCGCGTTCAGCGACATCTCCGGCAGGGTTTTGCTGTGATCGGGCGAGAAGCAGATGACCCGACTGGTGCCGCGTGCGCTTTCACAACGCATCAGGATATCGTCGCTCTCAGGCGCGTCTGGCGTGTCGGTCATCAGCGCAGCAAAGTCATTGGTAAAGACGTAGGTGCCTGCATAGTCCGGGTTTTTGTCGCCGGTGATGCGGGTGTTTCCGGCACACAGGAAGCAGTCCGGATCGTGCGCCGGTAACGTATTGACCGCCGGGGTTTCCTGCGCGCCTTGCCACGGACGTTTGGCCCGATGAGGTGAAACTAAAATCCATTGATCAATCAGTGGATTGTAACGGCGATGCGGGTGATCGACCGGGTTAAATTTTTCCATGTTAGATCCTGGTAAGCGTCAAAAGCCAAAAAGGCATCGGTAAAAAGTAGCACATCAGCGCGCCCGAAAGCGTGATCAAGTCTGGATAAATGGTATCGTTTACACAAGCTGAATATTCTTATTTCGTGGCAATGTGCGCGGATATATGGCGTGAAAGGTGATGTGGAATGGTAGCGCTTACACAAGAGCGCTTTAAAACGCCGCAGCAGCGGCGTGGGGTGACGCGTTACAAGAGCCTTAGTGCAGGGTTTCCTGCTGATAGTGATAGCCGCCGTCATGGGTGATAAAGCTCAGGCGATGTGTGATGCAGGCGGGCGCATCTTCCGCGTGATGCGAAACAAACAGCAGCTGAGTCCGTCCCTCGCCAATCAGCACATCGACAAAGCGCCGCACCAACTGGCGGTTAATCGGGTCGAGCCCCTGTAGTGGCTCATCCAGTATCAGCAGCGTCGGATGCTTAACCAGCGCGCGAGCAATCAGCACCAGCCGCTGCTGTCCCCATGAGAGCGAGTGGAATGGCGCATCGGCCTGTCCGTTATCCATCCCCAGCAGTGCCAGCCACTGCTGCGCCAGCGCTTTTTGCCGGTCAGAAGCCGCCTGATAGAGACCAATAGAGTCGAAGAAGCCCGACAGGATCACCGTGCGCACATTGGTGCTGACGCGGTAATCGAGATGCAGGCTGCTGCTGACATAGCCAATATGCTGCTTGATATCCCAGATGGTTTCACCACTGCCGCGACGGCGGCCAAACAGGGTTAAATCATTGCTGTAGCCCTGAGGATGATCGCCGGTCACCAGGCTGAGCAGGGTCGATTTCCCTGCGCCGTTCGGGCCGGTAATCTGCCAGTGCTCGCCGGCGTTGACCTGCCAGTTCAGCCCCTGAATTACTGGCTTATCGTTATACGAGACGGTGCCGTTGCGCAGGATAACGCGCGGCGCATCATCCGCCAGCGATGGCAGCTGATCCGGCGCATCCGCCTCAGGTAACGCCATTCCCATCAGCTGTTCACTGTGTGCCAGCTGCGCCACCAGCGCTTCCGTTAAAATGGACTGGCGTGGCCCGCTGTGGGTGAGGGTGCACTCCGCCAGCACGCCAACCTGCTGAATGAAATCGGGAATATCGTCAAAGCGATTGAGCACCAGCACCAGGGTAAATGTCGGTTGCTGCAGGCCGCGCAGCGTGTCGGTCAGGCTGGCGCGCGACGCCACATCCAGCCCGTCAAACGGCTCATCCAGAATCAGCAAATCTGGCTGGTTCATCAATGCCTGACAGAGCAGGGTTTTGCGGGTTTCGCCGGTAGAGAGATATTTGAAGCGGCGTGAAAGCAGCGCTTCGATGCCGAACTGCTGTGCCAGCTGCTCGCAGCGCTCGGGCTGCTGCACCTCCGCCTGAATCACCTCTGCCACGGTCAGCCCGGTATCCTCTTCACCTTCGCTGAGCATATCGGTGTTGTTGCGCTGCCACTCCTGCGCCACCAGGGTTTGTAGCTGCTCCAGCGACAGCCGGACCGGCCGTCTGAAATCGCTGCTGACTGAACCGGCCAGCGGCGGAAGTTCTCCAGAGAGTGCACGCGCCAGTGATGATTTGCCGCTGCCGTTGGCTCCGACAAACGCCCAGCTTTCGCCGCGCTGCAGTTCCACCTGATTCAGACTCAGTATCCGGGTATCGCTAAGACGAAACGTGCCTTGCGAAATGTGCAATGAAGCCATGATCTGTTCCATTTTTTGCATCGTGTCACTGAGTTGTAACCATTGCCCTTAATGAAGTCAAATCAACCGCTAGAGCAGGGTGGCGACGATGGCGTGTTCGGCATTGAAACTGGCGATCACGGCGTCGCCGGGCTGCAGCGTCAGTTGCTGCAGCTGATCGTTGCTCAGGGTCGCGCACAGGGTTTCGCCGCTGGGGAGCTTCATCAGCACTTCACTCATCTGCTCGCCGGGTTCGATGGCACTGACCGTCGCTGCCAGCTGATTGTCATCCTGTGCGGCGTCACGACTGATGCGGATCCACGGCGCCTTGATCAGCACCAGCACCTCTTTACCTGCGGCCAGTTGCAGGCGATCGGCGCTGCGCTGGGTCAGCGCCACATTAAGCTGCGTGACGCCATCGGCCAGTTGAATCAGCAGATGCTGGACCACCTGCTGCGCATCGTTACTGACGACGGTGCCAAACAGCTGGTTACGGGCGCTGGTTTGCAGCGAGAAACGGGCGATGGCCGCCAGCAGACTGTCGAGCGGTAACGTATCCTGCTGCAGCGCATCAAAGGCTTTCTGCTGGATCTGCTCCATCAGCTGGAACAGCTGAATCAGGCGTTCACCGTAGCGGGTCAGCGTTGCACCGCCGCCGCCTTTGCCACCGGTGGCCCGCTCCACCAGCGTTTCATCCGCCATCTGGTTCATCTCATTAATCGCATCCCAGGCACTTTTGTAGCTGATACCGGCCAGCTTCGCCCCCTGACTGATCGACCCGGTCTGCTGTACGCGTTTCAGCAGCTCAATACGTCGCGGATCGGCAAACAGTTTCTGTTGTAAACGGATATGAAGGGACAGTTCGGCTTCCATGACAGCTCCGGCAAAGGGTTAAGGCGAAGGCCGATGATAGCGGCGTTTTGTGACCAAAGTAAAAGCACGAAAAGGGCTGCGCAAAATTTTGCTGACCCGTTACAATCTCTTTTTTGTTAGCAGAGTGAGACTCTCCATGCTGGAATTACTTAAAAGCCTCGCCGTTGCCATACTGATGGTGCCTGTCGTGATGGCGCTGATGCTGGGCATGATTTATGGCCTGGGTGAAGTGTTTAACGTCATCTCTAAAATTGGTCATCGCGAAAAATCCTCAGCCCGTTCGCACAATTAATTGCTGCTACGCCCGCCATCTGCGCGGGCGTGGTCGTTTTTATCTCTCCTGATTTAACCTTTTGTTCCCCCTGCCGATAATTTACTGAACCTCACTGACATTGCGCTATATTATCCGCTACACAACGAATAGCCGGAGAAAATCATGTCATTTAAACACTATCGCTGGGGCGTCGCGGCCCTGATCACCGTTTCGCTGGCCGGGCAGGCTGTGGCCGCCGACAGCATCACTGTGTTTGCCGCGGCTTCACTGACCAACGCGATGCAGGATATTGCCAGCCGTTACAAGCAGGAAAAGGGGGTGACGGTGGTCTCTTCGTTTGCCTCCTCTTCAACGCTGGCGCGCCAGATTGAGCAGGGTGCTCCTGCCGATCTCTTTATCTCTGCCGATCAGCAGTGGATGGATGATGCGGTGGCGAAAAAAAGTGTGATTACCAGTAGCCGCTATACCCTGCTGGGCAACGATCTGGTATTGATTGCGCCACGCAGTGCTGACGCGAAAGCGGTGACGCTGGACCCGCAGACTGACTGGAAAACCTTGCTGCACGGTGAGCGTCTGGCAGTCGGCGATCCGGACCACGTTCCTGCGGGCATCTACGCCAAAGAGGCGCTGCAAAAGCTGGGTGCCTGGGAAGGCGTTGCGCCTTCGTTAGCGCCAGCCAATAATGTGCGGGCAGCGCTGGCGCTGGTCGAGCGTAATGAAACGCCCTATGGCATTGTCTACGGGTCTGACGCGGTCGCCAGCGATAAAGTGCAGGTCGTCGGGCATTTTCCGGCAACCAGCCATAAACCCGTAGAATATCCGATGGCGATCGTGAACGATCACGACAACGCCGCCGTTAAAGCGTTTTATGATTATCTGAAAGGGCCTCAGGCCGCGGCTATCTTTAAACATTACGGATTCACACCGACGAAATGATACTCAGCGATCCCGAATGGCAGGCGGTACTGCTTAGCCTTAAAGTCTCTGGCATAGCCGTGATAGGCAGTCTGCCGTTTGGCATCCTGATGGCCTGGATTCTGGTGCGCTGCCGTTTTCCTGGTAAAGCGCTGCTCGACAGCCTGATCCATCTGCCGCTGGTGCTGCCGCCGGTGGTGGTGGGTTATCTGCTGCTGATTAGCCTTGGGCGGCGCGGCATCATAGGCGAAAAGCTTTATGACTGGTTTGGCTTCAGCTTTGCTTTCAGCTGGCGCGGTGCCGCACTGGCCTCTGCCGTGATCGCCTTTCCGTTGATGGTGCGTGCCATCCGGCTGGCGCTGGAGGCGGTGGATAGCCGGCTGGAGCAGGCGGCGCGCACGCTGGGCGCCGGACGCTGGCGGGTCTTTTTCACCATTACGCTCCCGCTGACGTTGCCGGGCGTGATCGTTGGAACGGTGCTGGCGTTTGCCCGATCGCTGGGCGAGTTCGGCGCCACCATCACCTTTGTTTCCAATATTCCCGGCGAGACGCGCACGCTGCCGCTGGCGATGTTTACCCTGATAGAGACACCGGGTGCGGAAGGGGCGGCGGCACGGCTCTGCGTCATCGCGATCGTGCTGGCCCTGGCGTCACTGCTGGCGTCGGAATGGCTGGCACGTGCAGGCCGTAAGCGGATGGGAAACTGATGCTATCACTCAACATTATGCAGCAGCAGGGCGATCACGTGCTGGAGGTCGACCTGCAGATCCCGGCCAAAGGGATCACCGCTATTTTCGGCGTGTCAGGTGCCGGAAAAACCTCCCTGATCAACGCGATCAGCGGGCTGACCCAGCCGCAGCGGGGACGGATCCAGCTGCACGATCGTCTGCTGTTTGATGCAGAGCAGAAGATTGCGCTGCCGCCGGAAAAACGGCGTATCGGTTATGTATTCCAGGATGCGCGACTGTTCCCGCACTATCGGGTCCGTGGCAACCTGCAATATGGTATGGCACCTAAGATGAAAGCGCAGTTCGACAGTCTGGTCTCTCTGCTGGGTCTGGAGGCGCTGCTGCCGCGCTTTCCGCTGTCGCTGTCGGGCGGGGAAAAGCAGCGGGTCGCGATTGGCCGTGCGCTGCTGACCGCACCGGATATGCTGCTGCTGGATGAGCCGCTGGCGTCACTGGATCTGCCACGCAAACGTGAACTGATGCCCTATCTGCAAAAGCTGGCGAAGCAGGTTGAGATTCCGATGCTCTACGTTTCGCACAGTCTGGAGGAGATCCTGCAGCTGGCTGATAACGTGCTGGTGCTGGATTCGGGCAAGGTCAAAGCCTTTGGTCCGCTGGAGCGGGTCTGGAGCAGCAGCGCGATGCGGCCCTGGCTGCCGGTGAGTGAACTGACCAGCGTGCTGCGGGTGCAGGTGCTGGAGCAGCATCCCGACTATCCAATGACCGCGCTGTCGCTGGGCGATCAGCACATCTGGGTCAGCCGGGTGAATCAGCCGGTTAAAACTCCGCTGCGTATTCGCATTGCCTCGGCCGATGTCTCGCTGGCGCTGCAACCGCCGCAACACAGCTCGATCCGCAACATTTTACCGGCACAGGTGGTGGAATTGCTGGAGGTCGGGGACCAGGTTGAGGTAAAGCTGCGCATCGGCATCAGCGAACTCTGGGCGCGCATCACGCCGTGGGCGCGGGATGAGCTGGGCATCCGGCCAGATCAGTGGCTTTATGCCCAGATCAAAAGCGTCTCGGTGACGCCCTGATTACAACACGTACTGATAGAGGGTATCGGCAATACCGGTTTCAAGGTTGGTGCCGATCACCATTTTCGCCCGCGCTTTAATCGCCTCATCGGCATTACCCATCGCCACGCCCAGTCCGGCCGTTTCCAGCATGCTGAGATCGTTATAGTTATCACCGAACGCGATCACATCGGACATACTCAGCCCCAGTGATTCAACCCACTGCGCCAGTCGTTTGCCTTTGCTGTTGCCGCCTTTGGCGATATCCACCTGATCGTGCCACGACCATTCGCAGGCCAGTCCCAGTTCCGCTTCCACCCTGGTGGCGAACTGCTGCAGTTCCGGGATGTTGTTGTGCGACAGGGCAAACTTCCAGATCGAACCGGCGTCGCGTGCCGCCTGGGCCAGGTCGGGCACCTGGCGGAACAGTGGACGCTGGTGGGCGGGCAGCGATTCGGCCCACTTCAGGGTGCGCATCACGTGGCCGGTCGGGGTCTGATAGAGCATCGCATCATCCACGTAGAGCAACCCGTGAATCTGCTGCTGATTCAGCATCTCAATCACCTGCAACGCCAGCTGCGGGTCGAGGGGATCGGACGCCAGCACCTTTTTCGCCTGGTAATCATACAAATAGGTGCCATTACAGCAGATTGCGGGTGTATCCAGCTGTAACGCCTGATAAAAAGGGTGGATAGCGCAGTGATGGCGTCCGGTCACGATAGCGACATGAACGCCCGCCTGGCGTGCCTGATTTAGCGCTTCGATTGACTGCGGCAGAATCGTTTTGGCTGGGGTCAGCAGCGTGCCGTCGAGGTCGAGGGCAATTACACGGTAGTTCATTAATCCTCTCGTTTTTCCTGGTTTGCAGGGGCTGAAGTCTACACCTCACCACGGCCCGGAGACAAAAAACAGGGCACAAATGATCCCAGCGCAGGGCAATAAAACAGGCTACAGTGATTCACAGATCATGATCAGGCAGCAAAAAAGGAGAATGCATGAAACAAGTTGTCTACACCGCCAGTCCCGAGAGCCAGCAGATCCACGTCTGGCAGATGAATGATGAGGGCGGGCTGACGTTGCTTCAGGTGACCGATGTCGCCGGCCAGGTTCAGCCGATGGTGGTGAGTCCGAACCGCGATTTTCTCTATGTCGGTGTGCGTCCCAATTTCCGCGTGCTGGCGTTTCGCATTGCCGCCGATGGCACGCTGACCGAAGCGGGTCAGGCGCCGTTGCCCGGCAGTCCGACTCACATTTCCACCGATCGGCAGGGCAGGTTCCTGTTCTGCGGCTCCTACAATGATGCCTGCGTCAGCGTCAGCCCGATTGGCGATGACGGCATTCCGCAGGCCCCGCTGCAGGTGATCAGCGGACTGGATGGTTGTCACTCGGCCAACATCGATAATGACAACAAGACGCTCTACGTGCCGGCTCTGAAGCAGGACCGTATCTGTTTGTTTACGCTGGGCGAAGATGGTCAGCTGACGCCGCGTAAACAGACGCAGGTCACGACGGTAGAAGGCGCTGGCCCGCGTCATATGCAGTTCCATCCGGGCGGCCAGTATGCTTACTGCGTGAATGAGCTCGACAGCACGGTTGAGGTGTGGGCATTAAATACGGGCGAAGGCGAAGCAGAAAGCGTGCAGACGCTGGATATGATGCCGCCTGACTTCAGCGGTACGCGCTGGGCAGCCGATATTCATCTGACGCCGGATGGCCGTTTCCTCTATGCCTGCGATCGCACCAGCAGCACGCTGGCGGTCTTCAGCGTCAGCGACCTGGGCGATGAGCTGACCCTGGAAGGGTTCCAGCCGACGGAAACGCAGCCGCGCGGATTTAATATCGATCACAGCGGACGCTATCTGGTGGCGGCGGGACAGAAATCTCATCACATCGAAGTTTATGCGATTACCGAACCGAAAGGGCTGCTAAAGCCGCTGGGACGTTATGCGGTGGGGCAGGGCCCGATGTGGGTTGTGATTCATCAGTTACAGGCGTAACCCGCTACGAAAAACGCCTCTCCTGTCAGGAGAGGTATGAGATAGTTGACGAAGTCTGCCACAGCCCAGCTGTGAGATCGAGCTGACACAGGGAACGGCGTCAGATCGGAAAGACGCAAAAACCGCCATCCATGGCACGCTCTGCCCCCGCGATTACGCACCTCATCCCTGAGGTGCGCCCGTAGCCGGGCCAACGCTTTGCGTTGTTCAAAAACGCTCCCGGCGTTTTTGTCCCTGGGCGTGGGACGCTTTCCTCTTCTGACGCCCTTCCCTGCGTTTTGAGCTAATACGTTGCTGCCAGGTCACCCAGCCTTGGGTTTGCCAGTAGTCTGTCGTGCTGAATTACTGATAATTCACGGTCAGCGAGGCGCTCGCCAGTGCGTGGAAATGCACATTAAAGCCGACCATTGCGCCACTGGCGCCTTCATCTACTTCAATCGTCTCCACATCCAGCGCATGCACGGTGAAAATGTAGCGATGGGTTTCGCCCTGTGGCGGCGCCGCGCCACCGTAACCCGCCTGACCGAAATCGGTACGGGTCTGGATTGCGCCTGCTGGCAGTGACGCTTTGCCGGAACCGGCACCCTGCGGCAGTGACGTCGTGCTGGCCGGAATATTCGCCACCACCCAGTGCCACCAGCCGGAACCGGTCGGGGCATCAGGATCGTAGCAGGTCACCACAAAACTTTTGGTACCCTCTGGTGCCGCTTCCCAGGCAAGATGGGGAGAGATGTTCTCGCCCTGATAACCCATGCCGTTGAAAACATGTTTTTCAGGCATCTTCTCGCCGTCATTAAAATCCTGACTAAAAACGCGCATCACATCTCCTTAATTGTCGATGAATAGCCTGTCATCATAACCAAAAGTGCCGTCAGTGCCAGCGGTCAGCCCGCTTCAGGCGGCAAAATGTTGAGAATGCTCCAGCGCGCCGCCAATCGCCTGCACCAGCCTGCTCAGCGCCTGCGGCGTGATGATGTAGGGTGGCATCAGGTAGATCAGCCGGCCAAAAGGCCGGATCCAGACGCCCTGTTCAACAAAGAACTGCTGCAGCGCCGCCATATTAACCGCCTGATGGGTTTCCACTACGCCAATCGCGCCCAGCACGCGCACATCGGCCACCTGCGGTGAACTGCGCAGCGGCAGCAGCTCAGCCCGTAACTGCTGTTCGATCGCCGCCACCTGGCGCTGCCAGTGACCTTCCGCCAGCATGGTCAGGCTCTCCGCCGCGACCGCGCAGGCCAGCGGATTGCCCATAAAGGTCGGGCCATGCATAAAGCAGCCCGCCGCGCTGCGGCTGATGGTGTCCGCGACCTCGCGGCTGGTCAGGGTCGCCGCCAGCGTCATCATGCCACCGGTCAGCGCTTTGCCGACGCAGAGAATATCCGGGGTAATGCCCGCATGCTCGCAGGCAAAGAGTTTGCCGGTACGGCCAAAGCCGGTGGCGATCTCATCCGCAATCAAAAGCACGCCATAGCGATCACAGGCTTCCCGTACCTGCTGCAGATAGCGCGGATGGTAGAAACGCATGCCGCCCGCACCCTGCACAATCGGCTCCAGAATGACGGCTGCCAGTTGCCGGTGATGCTGTTCTATCAGCCTGGCGAAATCATCGAAATCAGGCTGGTGCCATTCATCATCAAAGCCGCAGGCAGGGGCCGCCGCAAAGTGATGCTCGGGCAGATAGCCGCGCCACAGGCTGTGCATCGAGTTCTCGGGGTCGCACACCGACATCGCTGCAAAGGTATCGCCGTGATAGCCGCGTTTCAGCGTCAGGAACTGCTGACGCGTCTCGCCACGCCCCAGCCAGTACTGCAGCGCCATCTTCATCGACACTTCCACCGCCACCGAGCCTGAATCGGCCAGGAAGACGCACTCCAGCGCCTCAGGCGTCATCGCCACCAGCTGACGGCAGAGCGCCACCGCCGCCGGATGGGTAATGCCGCCAAACATCACGTGCGACATCTGGGTGACCTGCTCTGTCAGCGCCCGATTCAGGCGCGGATGGTTGTAACCGTGGATCGCCGCCCACCACGAGGACATCCCATCCACCAGCTCACGGCCATCGGCCAGTTGCAGCTGAAAACCCTGTGCGGCGACCACCGGGTAGCAGGGCAGCGGATCCTGCATCGAGGTGTAGGGATGCCAGATATGCTGGCGGTCAAAGCGGGCATCGTCTGAGGAGAAAACGGGGATAGTCATCGGAGTTGTAAACCAAAATAAAAAAATATAGTTTACAAGTATAACCCTGCTTTTCGTCGGGATGACACCCTTTTTGGAGTAAGTAATGGCTCAACGCTGGACAATTGCACAGGCGCAAGCGCTGTTTGATCAACCTTTTCTTGAACTGATGTTTAACGCGCAGCAGGTGCATCGGCAGCACTTCGATCCGCGCCAGGTGCAGGTCAGTACCCTGCTGTCGATTAAAACCGGTGCCTGTCCGGAAGATTGTAAATACTGCCCGCAGAGCGCGCGCTACAAGACCGGCCTGGAGTCGGAGCGGCTGATGGAAGTGGAAGAGGTGCTGACCTCAGCGCGTCAGGCCAAAGCCGCCGGTTCAACCCGTTTCTGCATGGGTGCCGCGTGGAAAAACCCGCACGAGCGCGATATGCCCTATCTGGAGAAGATGGTGGAAGGCGTGAAGGCGATGGGAATGGAAACCTGCATGACGCTGGGCACGCTCAGCGAGCACCAGGCGCAGCGACTGGCGGGCGCGGGGCTCGATTTTTACAATCATAACCTCGACACCTCACCGGAATTCTACGGCTCCATCATCACCACCCGCAGCTATCAGGAACGTCTGGATACGCTGGGCAAAGTGCGCGACGCCGGCATTAAGGTCTGTTCGGGTGGCATTGTCGGCCTGGGCGAAACCGTTAACGACCGCGCCGGTCTGCTGGTGCAGTTAGCCAACCTGCCAACGCCGCCGGAGAGTGTACCGATCAATATGCTGGTGAAGGTCAAAGGCACGCCATTGGCGGATAACGATGATGTGGAACCGTTCGATTTTATCCGCACCATCGCGGTGGCGCGCATCATGATGCCGACCTCGCATGTGCGCCTCTCAGCGGGCCGTGAGCAGATGAGTGAGCAGACCCAGGCGATGTGCTTTATGGCCGGGGCGAACTCGATTTTCTACGGCTGCAAACTGCTGACCACGCCGAATCCGGAAGAGGACAAAGACCGCGTGCTGTTCCGCAAACTGGGTCTTAACCCGGAGCATACTCACACTCAGCACGGCGATCAGCAGCAGGAGCAGCAACTCAGCGAGCAGCTATTCCATGCCGACACTGAACAGTTCTACAACGCGGCGCTGTAATGGGCTGGCAGCAACGTATCCGTCAGGCGCTGACGCAGCGCCGGGTGGCCGATGGCTGGCGGCAGCGACGGGTGATCGATCAGCAATCGACCCGCACACTGCACAGCGGCGGCCGCAGCTATCTCCACTTCTCCAGCAATGATTATCTCGGCTTAACCCAGCATCTGGCGGTGATTGCGGGCTGGCAACAGGGCGCGGCGCAGGCGGGCGCAGGTGCCGGTGCTTCAGGGCATGTCACCGGTTATCACCGTCAGCACGCCGATCTTGAGGCGCAGCTGGCCGACTGGCTCGGCTACGACCGTGCGCTGCTGTTTATCTCTGGCTTTGCGGCCAATCAGGCGGTCATTCATCTGCTGGGCGAGAAAAACGATCGCATCCTGGCCGATAAACTCAGCCACGCCTCGCTGCTCGACGCCGCCAGCCATAGTCCGGCACAGCTACGACGTTTCCATCACAACGCGCCGGAGAGCCTGGCAGCCCGGCTCGCCTCCCCCTGTGAGGGCGAAACGCTGGTGGTGACGGAAGGTATTTTCAGCATGGATGGCGACAGTGCGCCGCTGGCCGCCCTGGCGCAACAGACGCGCCAGGCAGAGGGCTGGCTGCTGGTGGATGATGCGCACGGCATTGGCGTGGTGGGTGAGCAGGGGCGCGGCAGCTGCTGGCAGCAGGGCGTTAAACCGGAACTGCTGGTGGTCACCTTTGGTAAAGCCTTTGGCGTCAGCGGTGCCGCGCTGCTGTGCGACGCAGCCACCGCCGACTATTTCTTGCAGTTCAGCCGACATCTGATCTACTCCACCGCGATGCCCGCGGCGCAGGCGAGCGCGCTGCAGGCGGCGCTGCGTGAAGTTCAGCAGGGCGATGCCCTGCGGCAGCAACTGCAGCAGAACATTGGCCATTTCCGGCGCGGTGCGGCCTCGCTGCCGTGGCAACTGATGGACTCCGGCAGCGCGATTCAGCCGCTGCTGGTGGGCGAAAATGGTGATGCGATGGCGCTCTCCCAGCGGCTGGCTGAGGCGGGCTGCTGGGTCAGCGCGATCCGGCCACCGACCGTGCCGCCGGGGACGGCCCGGCTGCGCATCACCCTGACCGCGGCTCATCGCCCCGAGGATATTGACCGGTTACTGGAGGCGCTGCATGACGCTGCGGGTTGACAAGCAGGCGGTGGCACGCGCCTTTGGCCGGGCGGCCAGCCATTACGATGCCCATGCGGCGCTGCAACGCCTCAGCGGCGATGCCCTGCTGGCACTGGCGCCCGCACAGAGTGGTCTGCAGCTGCTGGATGCCGGTTGTGGCACCGGCTGGTACAGCAGGCTGTGGCGCGAACGTGGCAAACAGGTAACGGCTCTGGATCTCTCTCCGCAGATGCTGCAACAGGCGCGGGACAATGACGCGGCGCAGCACTATCTGGCCGGTGATATCGACGCGCTGCCGCTGGCGGATAACACGATTGATCTGGTGTGGAGCAACCTGGCGGTGCAGTGGAGCGAGGATCTGCCCGGCGCGCTGAGCCAGTTCCGGCGGGTGCTGCGGCCCGATGGCACGCTGCTGTTTTCCACTCTGGGCGACGGTTCTCTACAGGAGGTTCATGAAGCCTGGTCCCATCTGGATGCGCTGCCTCACGCTAATCGCTTTCTCAGCGAGCCGCAGATTGCGGCGGCCTGCCACGCAGAGCAGCTGCGCTGTACCTCAGAGGTGGTGACCCTGCATTTTCCCGATGCGCTCAGCGCCATGCGCTCCCTGAAGGGGATTGGCGCGACTCATCTGCATCAGGGGCGTGACGGGCAGGTATTAACCCGACAACGGCTCAACCAGTTAGAGGCGCGCTGGCCGCGCGATCGGCACGGCTATCGCCTGAGTTACCATTTAATCTATGGAGTAAGTGCATCATGAAACGCCTGTTTATCACTGGCACCGACACCGAGGTCGGTAAAACCGTGGCCAGCGGCGGGCTGCTGCAGGCGGCAGCCGCAGCGGGCTATCGCTGTGCGGGCTATAAGCCGGTTGCCTCTGGCTGTGAGATGACGCCAGAGGGCATCCGTAACAGCGATGCGCTGGCGCTGCAGCGTTACAGCAGCGTGCCGTTAACCTATCAGCAGGTCAATCCACTGGCGTTTCTTGAGCCGACATCGCCGCACATCGTCAGCGCCGAAGAGGGCAGGCCGATCACCCATCTGGCGCTGTCGGCGGGTCTGGCGGCGCTGCAACCGCTGGCAGACTGGATTCTGGTAGAGGGCGCGGGCGGCTGGTACACCCCATTGTCGGAGACGCACACTTATGCGGACTGGGTGGTCAGCGAAAAGCTGCCCGTGATTCTGGTGGTGGGGATTAAGCTCGGCTGCATCAATCACGCCATGCTCACCGCTGACGCGGTGCGGGCAAGCGGCCTGTCGCTGGTGGGCTGGATCGCCAACACCGTCGAACCGCCGGGTAAACGCTATCAGGAGTATCTCACCAGCCTGAAAAACAGGTTACCTGCGCCCTGTCTGGGCACCATCCCGTTTCTCACCGATGCGGCGCAGCAGGCATCCTGTGGTCAATACCTGACGCTGCCGGAGTAACCGCGTGGCCTGGCTATTTTATTTGTCGTGCTGAATCCGGGCAGTGCTCTCCATCCTTGCGCGCTGTGTACACGCTCCGGTGGTTCCGCGCGCTCCGTCTCCAGCCTGCCTGCAACACTTACGCCTAGTGGGGCAGGCGCTGAGTGTCAGGCCACCGTCAGCCATTTATCGACGGTGTGGTCATCGAGCTGTTCCATGCTGCCCTGCGCCACATTGCGGCCGCGGTGCAGCAGCAGGAAATAGTCCGCTACGCGACGGATCAGCGACAGGCGCTGCTCCAGCAGCAGGATGGTCAGCCCGTAGTCGAGGTTAAGCCGACGGATCAGATTGCCCATCTCCTCTTCCAGCCACGGCGACATCCCGTCGGTCGGCTCATCCAGAATCAGCAGTTTGGGCTGCAGCACCAGCGCGCGCGCCAGGGCCAGCTGTTGCTGCTGATCGATCGGCAGATCGCCGCTGCGCTGCTGGCGCAGAGAGTAGAGCGCCGGGAAGAGGTCGAACACCATTTCGGGAATGGCGCGATGCCGATCACGCTGGCTGGCACCCGCCAGCAGGGCAATCAGCAGATTATCTTCCACGCTCATCTGGGTAAAAATATGGCGGCCCTGCGGCACATAGCCAATCCCCATCTGCGCCCGCTGTTCAGCCGGTTGCAGCAGCAGATCTTCCGGCGGCGAGCCATCCTCTTTCCAGGAGATAGAGCCGC
The DNA here is from genome assembly GCF_024520895.1 of Pantoea sp. Fr-CA_6. Taxonomy (NCBI): domain Bacteria; kingdom Pseudomonadati; phylum Pseudomonadota; class Gammaproteobacteria; order Enterobacterales; family Erwiniaceae; genus Pantoea; species Pantoea sp. Fr-CA_6. The sequence continues at coordinate 271,566 of NZ_JALNPO010000002.1, forward strand.
TGTTAATTGGCAATCTACCCATGATGCAGTTTACCAGCGTGGTTTTACCCATGCCAGGACGGCCCAGAATGCCGGTGCAGGTGCCAGGCGACAGATCCAGGTCCACATCCCACAGAATATGGTTTTGACCGTAAAATTGATTTACCGAACGTAAACTCAGCATCTGACACTCTCCTTCCCGATCGTTAGCCTGATTGCTTCCGCGCTCTGTCGTCTGGCAAACAAGTCATCAGCAACGGCAGCCTCGCCATTGCAGCACAGTGCGCGTTTCGCGCGGTGACGCCACTGAACTCCTGCAATTCCCAGGCCAGATCTAAAAACGGCCCTGTTTCCTGCTGCAGCGCCGCGTGTCAGGGATGAAAGGTGAGAAAAACTTATCAATTCCCCACGGTGACCACGCGCCTGCACTTTTGCAGTGCCCTGGAGCGCTGTTTCTGGTGCAGACGTACTGTAACGTGGCAGGAAGTCCGATTAAGAATCTTAGTATGAGGCGTGCAAATTTGCGTACGACACCCGGTGACAGATTAAAATTGCAGAATAATCCGTCAGCAGGTGATGCGAAATTTAACGCAAAAAAAATTATTTTCACGGTAGTGAGAAGGCAGGGAAAAATTATACACAGCTGATGGCGTCGGGGCTGCCATCACTTATCCACCATTCCTGTGGATAACCTTGTGCATTAGGTAATGAAAACCAGTTGGAAGCGAGGAAATACGCGGCCTGGTAACATAATGACGAGAATCTGGCCTCATAGCCTTATATCAGTAAAATCAGTTGTTTATCAAAAAACAAGCCTGAGAATTATCTGTCAGGTAACCGTACTGTAATTTTGTGACACTCTATTGACAAATGTTAAATCAGATCTCTGCCTGGGGATAACATTGCGCAACATGCTGAGCGATAACGCTGCCAGCCTGCGGGGACATCAGGTGCCATCCTGCTGGCGTTAACATTGCACCAATACTGTTTTTATATCCAGTATTATTTTCTGGCAAAATCACCATAGCAGAGTAAAATAAGTGCCTGCCCGCCGACTTCTCCAGCAGGAACTGCATTCATGAGCAAAGCCTTTAAATTGAACTCCGCCTTTAAACCTTCGGGCGACCAGCCTGAGGCGATACGTCGCCTGGAAGAGGGGCTGGAGGATGGACTGGCCCATCAGACCTTATTAGGCGTAACCGGCTCCGGTAAAACGTTTACCGTCGCCAACGTGATTGCCGACCTCAACCGGCCGACCATGGTACTGGCGCCGAACAAGACGCTGGCCGCCCAGCTCTATGGCGAGATGAAAGAGTTTTTCCCGGATAACGCCGTCGAGTTTTTCGTCTCTTACTACGACTACTACCAGCCTGAAGCCTATGTGCCGAGCTCCGACACCTTTATCGAAAAGGATGCGTCGGTGAACGAACATATCGAACAGATGCGTCTGTCGGCCACCAAGGCGCTGCTGGAACGGCGCGATGTCATTGTGGTGGCATCGGTTTCGGCTATCTACGGTCTGGGCGATCCCGATCTCTATCTGAAAATGATGCTCCACCTGACCCGCGGCATGATTATCGATCAGCGCAGTATTCTGCGCCGTCTGTCAGAGCTGCAGTACACCCGCAACGACCAGGCGTTCCAGCGCGGCACCTTCCGGGTGCGCGGCGAAGTGATCGATATCTTCCCGGCGGAGTCGGACGATATTGCGCTGCGCGTCGAGCTGTTTGATGAAGAGGTTGAGCGTCTGTCGCTGTTTGACCCGCTGACCGGCCAGATCGATTCGGTCGTGCCGCGCTTTACCATCTACCCCAAGACGCACTACGTCACGCCGCGTGAGCGTATTCTGCAGGCGATGGAAGATATCAAAGTTGAGCTGGCGGACCGCCGCCGGGTGCTGCTGGAGAACAATAAGCTGCTGGAAGAGCAGCGCATTACCCAGCGTACCCAGTTTGACCTGGAGATGATGAGTGAGCTGGGTTACTGCTCTGGCATTGAGAACTACTCACGCTACCTCTCCGCACGCGGACCGGGCGAAGCGCCGCCGACGCTGTTTGACTATCTGCCCGCCGATGGCCTGCTGGTGGTGGATGAGTCGCACGTGACCATTCCGCAGATTGGCGGCATGTACAAAGGCGACCGGGCGCGTAAAGAGACGCTGGTGGAGTATGGCTTCCGCCTGCCGTCGGCGCTGGATAACCGTCCGATGAAGTTTGAAGAGTTTGAGGCACTGGCACCACAGACCATCTATGTTTCGGCGACGCCGGGCAAATATGAGCTGGAAAAGTCGGGCGACGAAGTGATCGATCAGGTGGTGCGTCCTACCGGTCTGCTGGATCCGATCATCGAAGTGCGTCCGGTCGGTACCCAGGTCGACGATCTGCTGTCAGAAATCCGTCAGCGCGTGGCGATCAACGAACGTGTACTGGTGACGGTGCTGACCAAACGCATGGCGGAAGATCTCACCGAATATCTGTCTGAGCATGGTGAGAAGGTGCGTTATCTGCACTCCGATATCGACACGGTAGAGCGTATGGAGATTATACGCGACTTACGTCTGGGCGAGTTTGATGTGCTGGTGGGCATTAACTTACTGCGTGAGGGGCTGGATATGCCGGAAGTGTCGCTGGTGGCGATTCTCGATGCGGATAAAGAGGGCTTCCTGCGCTCCGAACGCTCGCTGATTCAGACCATTGGCCGTGCGGCGCGTAACATCAACGGTAAGGCGATTCTCTACGGGGATAAAATCACGCCGTCGATGGCGCGCGCCATTGAAGAGACCGAGCGCCGCCGTGAGAAACAGCAGTTGCACAACGAAGAGAATGGCATCGTGCCGCAGGGCCTGAATAAGAAGATCACCGATATTCTGGAACTGGGCAAAAACGTGGTGAAAACCCGAGGCAAAGCGAAACCCGCCCGTCCTGGCGAAGCCCAGGCGCTGGCCGATTTCCAGCTGTTAACGCCGCAGGCTCTGCAGAAGAAGATCCACGAACTGGAAGGGCAGATGCAGCAGCATGCTCAGAACCTGGAGTTCGAACAGGCGGCCAACGTGCGCGATCAGCTGCATGAACTGCGAACGCTGTTTATTGCGGCCTCGTAGCGCCGTTAAAGCCCTGAATGGCGTGTTCCAGCGCCACCCGTAACAGCTGGCGGTCGTGACGATATTGGATATCGGCGGCCTCCAGCGGTTCACGGACAATCAGCCGGTTTTCAATGCCACGGGTGTCCACCGCCGGGCTGACGACCAGCGCATCAATCACCCGCTTGCCGATATAACGCTCCATCATCTGCAGCTTGTCAGCCACTGAGAGACTGGCGGCGGCAGGACTCAGCTCGCGGCCCAGATTGCCGATAAACACCATAGTGGCAGGCGTGCGACGCAAGGCCTGCGCCATCTCTTCCATCAGCAGAATCGGCATCAGGCTGGTGTAAAAGCTGCCGGGTCCAATCAGGATCAGATCCGCTTCACCAACCGCCTGCAGCGCTTCCCGCGTTGGCTGGACGTTGGGATGCAGCATCAGCTCCTGCGGCGGCTGTTTCATCTCGTCAATTGCGGTTTCGCCATAAACCATGTTGCCTTCAACATCCATCGCCACCAGATCCACCGGCTGCTCCGACATCGGGATTAAAAAGGCGTCGACCTTCAGCAGGTTACGGATAATGTTGATCGCTTCCAGCGGACGAACGCTGAGATGATCCAGCGCCCGCAGCATCAGATTACCCAGGTTGTGTCCGGCCAGTTCGCCGTTACCGGCAAAACGGTACTCAAACATCGCCGAGGCGACGCTGGGTTCTGCAATCAGCTGGTTAAGGCAGTTACGCATATCGCCCCAGGCGATACCGCCTTCTGAGCGACGAATACGGCCGGTCGATCCGCCGTTGTCGGTGGTGGTGACTATGCCGGTGAGACGCGAGCCCAGCGGGGAAAGGGCAGACATGACGCGGCCTAAACCGTGTCCGCCTCCCAGTGCCACAACGCGATCAAGATCGGCCAGTGTGCGATTCATACTTCTCCTTAATATCCCTTCGCGTGGCGTGGCTCTAATCGCTAAGCCCACGCGGATGACTTACGTCAAAATCTGGATCGCATTTTAACGTATCCTGTCGCGAAAATGCGGTGAAAATTCGATATGTATAAGAATATATAGCGAAAACAGCAAATGGAAGAGTGACGAAAATCACGCTACCATCATGCTTACCGCGCTGATCAACGGGTCAGCGTACACTCAAGCCTGAATGCCTACGTCTGCGGATAGGGGGTTCAGGCCGTAGCCATCGAGCTGCCAGGGTGCAGGAAGAAATGACTGCATCTCCCAATCTGGAAAGGTGTTCTGGTGTCACAATTTACTGATGCATACGCGCGTAAGTTCTATTACCTGCGCCTGTCGGTCACGGATGTCTGTAATTTCCGCTGTACCTACTGTCTTCCTGACGGCTACAAACCGCAGGGAATTCGTAACAAAAGCTTTCTCTCGCTGGATGAAATCCGCCGCGTCACGCGGGCCTTTGCCGCTGCCGGAACGGAAAAAGTGCGGCTGACTGGCGGTGAGCCGTCGCTGCGCCGCGATTTCACCGACATCATTGCGGCGGTGCGCGAAAACGCCTCCATTCGCCAGATCGCGGTAACCACCAATGGCTACCGGCTGGCGCGTGACGTGAAACAGTGGCGTGACGCGGGGTTAACCGCACTCAACGTCAGCGTCGACAGCCTGGATGCCCGTCAGTTTCACGCCATTACCGGTCAGGATAAATTCCATCAGGTCATGAGCGGTATTGATGCTGCCCTCGACGCCGGTTTTCGTCAGGTCAAAGTCAACAGCGTGCTGATGCGCGATCTCAACAGCCGTAATCTGGCCACGTTCCTCGACTGGATCCGCACCCGTCCGATTCAGCTGCGCTTTATCGAACTGATGGAGACCGGCGACGGCGGCACGCTGTTCCGCGATCAGCATGTTTCCGGCATGGTCATCCGCGATCAGCTGATCGCCCAGGGCTGGCAGCGTCGTGAGAGCGGACGCAGCGACGGCCCGGCGCAGGTCTTTTACCATCCCGATTATGTCGGCGAGATTGGTCTGATCATGCCTTATGCCAAAGATTTCTGTGCCAGCTGCAACCGTCTGCGCGTTTCGGCGCACGGTAATCTGCACCTTTGCCTGTTTGGTGACGGCGGTGTGCCGCTGCGCGATCTGCTGGCGTCAGACGACCAGCAGGCCGAACTGCAGGCGCGCATCGCCAGCAGCCTGGGGCAGAAAAAGCAGACGCACTTTCTGCATCAGGGCAACACCGGCATCACACAGAATCTCTCTTACATTGGCGGCTAATTTCAGGAGGCAGTATGGGTAAACCAGCCAGCGAATTTCAGGCAGTGCAGATTGCGGTGATGACAGTGTCAGATCGTCGCGATGCCAGTGACGATACCTCCGGCGACTATCTGCGCGAAGCCGCAGCCGAAGCGGGGCATGAGGTGGTCGATCACGCCATCGTGCCGGATAATCTTTATCGTATTCGCGCCACCGTGTCGCGCTGGATCGCCAGTGAAGATGTTCAGGTCGTGATTATTAATGGCGGAACCGGCTTTAACCTGAAAAACAGCACGCCGGAAGCACTCCTGCCGCTGTTCGACCGCGAGATTGATGGATTTGGCGAACTGTTCCGGATGATCTCCTATGAAGAGATTGGCGGTTCGACATTGCAGTCTCGCGCGATTGCCGGTCTGGCTAATCAGACGCTGATCCTGGCCGTGCCGGGTTCCACCAGCGCCTGCCGCACCGCCTGGGAACGCATTATCGCTGACCAGCTTGATGCGCGAACCGCGCCCTGTAATTTTGTCTCACATCTCAAGAAACGGTAAGTATGTCTCAACTCACACACATAAACGCCGCGGGCGAAGCGCACATGGTGGATGTCTCCGCCAAGGCGGAAACCGTGCGCGAAGCGCGGGCAGAAGTGCTGGTGCTGATGCAGCCGGAAACGCTGCAGATGATTATTGAAGGCAGCCACCACAAAGGGGATGTCTTTGCCACCGCGCGCATCGCCGGCATTCAGGCGGCGAAACGCACCTGGGAACTGATTCCGCTCTGTCATCCGCTGATGCTGAGTAAAGTGGAAGTGAACCTGGAGGCGGAACCGGACCACTGCCGGGTCCGCATCACCACGCTCTGTCGCCTGACCGGCAAAACCGGCGTGGAGATGGAAGCGCTGACGGCCGCATCGGTTGCCGCGCTCACCATCTATGACATGTGCAAAGCGGTGCAGAAAGATATCGTTATCGATCAGCTGCGGTTAATCAGCAAGAGCGGTGGCAAAAGCGGCGATTTCCAGGCGGTCGCGCATGATTAAGGTGCTGTTTTTCGCCCAGGTCCGTGAGCTGACCGGCACCTCATCGCTTGAGGTCGGTGCTGATTATCCGGATGTGGCCGCGCTGCGCAGTGCGCTGGCAGAACGCGATGACCGCTGGGCGCTGGCGCTCGAGTCGGGCAAGCTGCTGGCGGCGGTGAATCAGACGCTGGTGTCGATGAGTCATCCGCTGCACGCCGGTGATGAAGTGGCCTTCTTCCCGCCCGTGACCGGAGGCTAAGATGGAAACGCAGATTCGCGTCGGCCCCGCGCCCTTTGATATGGCGGAAGCCTATCGCTGGCTGGCGGCCTGTGATGAAGATGGTGCGGTAGTGACCTTTACCGGCAAAGTCCGTAACCACAATCTGGGCAACGACGTCGCGGCACTGACGCTGGAGCACTATCCCGGCATGACCGAAAAAGCGCTACAGGAGATTGTTGATGCGGCGCGCGAACGCTGGCCGCTTCAACGCGTCACGGTGATCCATCGCGTGGGCGAACTGTTTCCCGGCGATGAAATCGTGCTGGTGGGCGTGACCAGCGCCCATCGCGGCAGCGCCTTTTCCGCTGCAGAGTTCATCATGGATTACCTGAAAACCCGCGCGCCGTTCTGGAAGCGAGAAGCGACAGAGCAGGGCGATCGCTGGGTGGATGCCCGCGACAGCGACCACCAGGCGGCTCAGCGCTGGGACTAAGCTGCATTAACGGCTTAGCGGGCAGAAGTGTCTGCGCCCGCTGAGCCGTTAACTGCAGACACGCCGCTGCCCGCATCCCCGGACATCACGACGCTTAGGGCAGGATTAAGGCTGCTTTAGCTGCTCAGCCGGACCAAAACCGGTCTGACCGTGGCTGTGTTCGCCGCCGCCGGCGGTGCGCTTCAGCTGAATGACCTGGCCCTGTTGCCAGGCGTTGGCACCTGCCGCGGCAGGATGCGCCACGATATCCGCACGCTGGGCGCGGATCTTTTTGCTGTCGACGTCAAAACGACGATCGCGGTCCGCCAGCAGTCGCGAGTCCATCTGACCATCCTCCGTAAAGCCCATCATCAGCGCCGGAATGCCGATCGGCAGCGTTTTGTCGCGATCGGTGTGCCAGGTGTGCCAGGTTTTCCCGTAGGTGTTCACAATGCGCTTCATCAGGGCGTGGTCGGCGGCTTCCGGTAAGCCTGGTGCAATCAGCGTGCCCGATTTCACCTCATACTGATGGCTGTGCCAGAGCTTCTTCTCTTCGGGCGGCAGGGTGTTAAACAGCCGTTCGCTGATAATGTACTCCACGCCCATCAGCCGTGCATCGCGCGTGTTGCCGTCGTAAATCACCGCCTGCATCACATCGTCGTTCAGCACGGTGACATAGTGGTGCGCCTCCATCTGACCGTTCTTATCGCCGTTATAAAAATGGAATCCGTCAAGATAGGTGTTGATGGCGTCGATGGGCGGACGTGACTGCATCACGCTGGCGCCGGTCTCCAGCACCTTAAGCGAGGAGGAGGTGGGGGCGCCCGGTGATTTTACCTGGGCAGGCGTATTATTGGCGCCGCAGCCGGTTAAGAACAGGCTGAACGCCGCAACAGGCCAGAGTTTAAACATCGTAAGTTCCTTTAACGGTAAAAAAGATAACCTTAGTTCAGTTCTCGCCTGCCTGTGAAACTCTGGCAATGGTAGAGTAGAGCTTTGGTTCATTCTGAGGACAGGCATGTCATCCACCCCGATTCTGCAACGTCTGACACTGGTCGCCGCACTGGTGCTGGCAGGTTGTAGCAGCAAGAAAACCCCTGAGGCGCCGGTGCGGCAGCCTGAAGATGTCAAAGCGCAGATCCAGCGGCTGTTGCCCTCGCACGTCAGCAATAAAGCGGCATGGAGCGACGATATCTACACCACCTTCCGCACTCAGCAGATCGATCCCAGCGCCAGCAACCTCTGCGCGGTGATCGCCGTGGCGGATCAGGAGAGCAACTTCAGCGCCGAGGCCGCCGTGCCGGGTCTGCCAAAAATCGCCTGGGGCGAGATCAACCGCCGTGCGGCGCAGGTGCACGTCCCGGCATTCCTGGTGCGTACCGCGCTGCAGATCAAATCGCCCACCGGTGAAAGCTACGCCGCCCGGCTGGACAAAGTGCGCAGTGAGAAAGAGCTGAGCGCTATTTTCGATGACCTGATCGATATGGTGCCGATGGGCCAGACGCTGTTTGGTAATCTCAATCCAATCCACACCGGCGGGCCGATGCAGGTCAGCATTGCGTTTGCCGAAGCGCATGCCAAAGGCTACCCGTGGCCGATCGATGGCACCATCCGGCGTGAAGTCTTTACCCGTCATGGCGGGATCTACTTCGGGACGATGCACCTGCTCGGCTATCCGGCTGACTACAGCCAGCCGCTCTACCGCTTTGCCGACTACAATGCGGGCTGGTATGCCAGCCGCAATGCGGCCTTCCAGGCGGCGGTGTCGCGCGCCACCGGCATGAAGCTGGCGCTGGATGGCGATCTGATTCTTTATGGATCGGATGCGGCGGGCGGCACCGAACTGGCGGTGCGCACGCTGTCGAAGCAGATCGATATGAGCAACAGCGACATTCGCCGCGATCTGGAGAAAGGAGAGAAAGCGTCGTTCAGCGACAGCGAACTCTGGAAACAGGTCTTTACCCTGGCGGATAAAATGGCGGGTAGAAAGTTACCGCGTGAAATGCTGCCGGGAATCAAGCTGGAAAGCCCGAAAATTACCCGTAATCTCACCACGGCGTGGTTTGCGCAGCGTGTCGACAGCCGTTATCAGCAGTGCCTGTCGCGACGTTAAGCGGCATGTTGTGGCGCAGTTGAGCTGAGCTGTGCCACACTTAGAGCCAGTTCCGGGCGACTTTTATTGTTATTCTGGCCCTGAACTGTGCGCATCCTCATAAGGCCGTACGGGCCCGTGGCGGTTGTGTCGCGCTGTCGCTGGCCCAACGGGCTGAAACAGAAACAACGTATGCCTGCCAGACCAGGTTATTCATCCGGTTCCCTGTGTGGAGCCGGTCCTAATCCGTTTAACAAGAGGTGCATCATGGACCGATATCCACGAAATGATTCCATCGTTCAATCCGCATCTCGCGGTTTACAAGCTTATATGGCGCAGGTTTATGGCTGGATGACCTGCGGTCTGTTACTGACGGCGTTTGTCTCCTGGTACGCTGCGCGCACGCCAGCGATCATGGAGCTGGTGTTTGCTAACCGCATCACCTTCTTCGGACTGATTATCGTGCAGCTGGGGCTGGTCTTCTTCCTGTCAGGCATGGTGCATCGCCTGAGCGGGGCCGTGGCAACCGGGCTGTTTATGCTCTATTCGGCGCTGACCGGCCTGACCATGGCGAGTATCTTCCTGGTTTACACTAACTCCTCGATCGCCAGCACCTTCTTTATCACGGCGGGTATGTTTGGCGCGATGAGCTTCTACGGCTATACCACCAAACGCGATCTCAGCCGTTTTGGCAGCCTGTTGTTTATGGCGCTGATTGGCATCGTGCTGGCGTCGCTGGTGAACTTCTGGCTGAAAAGCCCGGCGCTGATGTGGGCGATTACCTACATCGGGGTGGTGGTGTTTGTGGGGTTAACGGCCTATGACACGCAGAAGCTGAAAAATATCGGTGAGCAGATCGATGCCCGCGATACGGAAAACCTGCGTCGCTACTCGATTATGGGCGCACTGACGCTGTATCTGGACTTTATCAACCTGTTCCTGATGCTGCTGCGGATTTTCGGCAACCGCCGTTAAGCCTGAGGGAGTAGCGGGGGAGGCGCACTGTCTGCGCCTCCCCTTTTTTATTACGATTTTTGCAACTTCTGCTCATTCTTCTGGCGCAGATGCTTCGCCCGGCTCTCCAGCCCCAGATAGAGCACCAGCGCTAACAGCAGCGGCAGGATAAAGTAGAGCACGCGATAAGCCAGCAGCGCCGCAATGATAGTGCCATGCGAAGCGTGCTGACCGCTGAGTAAGGCCAGGAAGACCGCTTCCAGTACGCCAATGCCCGCCGGAATATGAATGATTACCCCGGCAATACTGCTGATCAGCAGCACGCCCAGCACCATCGGATAACCGACGTCTCGTCCCAGCAGCAGCCAGATAATCGCCCCCATCACCATCCAGTTGGCACAGGAAACCGCAAATTGCAGCAGCGCCATGCGCAGCGAGGGCAGCTGCAGCGTCTGGCCTTTTACCGTCCAGCGACGCTGCTTTGAGAAGGCACAGGCCCAGAGGTAGACCGCCACCAGCACCAGCAGAGCGCCACCAATCAGCCGCAGGGTGGTTTCACCAATAAACCAGCCGCTGGGAATCGACACCATGCCCGCACTGAATACCACGCCCGCCAGCAGAATATAGCCCAGCCAGTTAGTGGCGATGCTCAGAGAGAAGATGCGGGTGATGGTGCCGCTATCCAGCCCTAACCGTGAATAGAGCCGGTAGCGCATCGCGACGCCACCCACCCAGGTGCTCAGCGTCAGGTTGAAGGCGTAACAGATAAACGACACCAGCATCACCTGCCGCTTCGCCAGCTTATGGCCGCAGTAGGCGCGTCCAATCAGGTCATAGCAGCCATACACCAGGTAACTCAGCACCACCAGTCCGGCGGCGGTCAGTACCACAAAGCGGTTGTAGTTAACGATGACGTCATAAACATCTTCCCAGTTCACTTTGCGGGCATAGACCACCAGCAGAACCACCACCGCGATGAAAAAGAGCACGGTGAGGATTTTTTTCGCCAGTTGCCAGCGTGGATGTTTTTTTGCCATCAGGATTTTGCTCCCGGGTTATCAGTTTCAACGCGATCCTGCGTCTCCATTTCAGGCTGTACCGGCTCACCCACCTGGGCCAGCAGCGGCGTATGCGCCGGCAGCCAGCCAGCGATGGCCGGGAAATGGCGCAGGAAGTGGAATACCACCACGCTTTTACTCAGTTGCCACCAGTTGCGCGACGGTAAGCGATCTTCCTGCACGCGCTGGCAATCGTTGGCCAGCAGCGCTTCCAGGTTATCGCGCAGCGTCTGGTTAAACGGCCTGTCGTGGATGATCAGATTGGCTTCAAGGTTAAGTGACAGGCTGAGCGGATCGAGATTGCTGGAGCCGACGGTGGCCCAGTAGTCGTCTTTTACCGCGATCTTGCCGTGCAGCGGGCGACGGATATATTCGTAGACTTCGACGCCGCCATCGACCAGATAGTTGTAGAGCAGCTCCGCGCCCACTTTCACAATCGGCATATCCGGTTCGCCCTGCACAATCAGTCGCACCCGGACGCCACGCTGCGCGGCGTTGCGCATCTCACGCAGCAGCCGGTAACCCGGGAAGAAGTAGGCATTGGCGATAATCACATCCCGCTTCGCCTCACGCAGCATCTCCAGGTAGTGGACTTCGATGTCGTCACGATGCTCGTCGTTATCGCGATAAACATAGAGCACCTGAGCATCGCCGGGCGTGGCGTTGACCGCCGGACGATGAGAGCGCGATCCCCACCAGCGGCGGGTATTCTGTTCGCTGCCAATCGCCTGTTGCAGATAGCGGGCGATGTCACCCACCACCGGGCCTTTGACCTGTACCGCATAATCCTGTTTCGCTTCCGGGCCATAATCCGTGTTGTGCTCGGCCGAGAAGTTAATGCCGCCCACAAAGGCCACCACGTCATCCACCACCACGGTTTTGCGGTGCAGGCGGCGGAAAACGTTGGTGCGCATCCCCATCACCAGCGGACGCGGATCGTAATAGATGAAACGCACGCCAGCGCTGGTCAGGCTGTTAACAAATTTGTCGGAGAGTTCGGCAGAGCCATAACCATCGACCATCACTTCGACCCGCACGCCGCGCTGGGCTGCCGCCAGCAGTTCGCGGTGCAGGGCGTTGCCCACGTCATCCTCAAACAGAATAAAGGTTTCGATTAATACCGTACGTTCCGCCCGCTGAATGGCGCCAAAGACCCGCGGGAAAAACGCTTCGCCATTTTCCAGCAACAGCAGCCGGTTGCCTTCCTGCCAGCTAAAATTCATAGGTGAATCTCCACCGCCAGCGGCGCATGGTCGGAAAGATGGGACCAGGGCTTGCGCGGCAGCGCCCACGGATGACTGACGGTGGCGTTGCGGACATAGATGCGGTCAAGCCGCAGGATCGGGAAGCGCGCCGGGAAGGTGCGCGCCGGGCGTCCGGTTTTCATACTGAATACCTCTTTCAGGCCTGCGCCATGTTTCAGAATGGAGTTAGCGCGTCGCTGCCAGTCGTTGAAATCGCCCGCCACCACCACCGGCGCGTCGGGCGGCAGTGAGTTAACCATTTCACATATTTTCTTCATCTGCGCGTGACGATGGGCCACTTTCAGACCCAGATGAACGCAGATGACATGCAGCGTGCCGTGCGGCTCGGGCAGGGCGATCTGGCAGTGCAGCATGCCGCGATTTTCACTGCCCGCCACCGAAATATCCCGGTTCTCATAGTCGGCGATTGGGAAGCGAGACAGCACCGCATTGCCGTGATGCCCCTCCGGATAGACCGCATTACGCCCATAGGCGAAATCGTTCCATATGGTGTCGGCCAGAAACTCATAATGAGGAGAATCGGGCCACTCCTCATGGTTAAGGGAGTGGATGGCATGCGTGCCCATCACCTCCTGCAGAAAGACCACATCCGCCTCCGTTGCGCGAACGGCGTCGCGTAATTCGGGCAGGATGAAGCGGCGATTGAAAGGGGCAAAACCCTTATGTGTATTGATCGTCAGGACTTTTATTGAAAATCCTTGCTTGTTTTGTGGCATACTCGCGACGCACTCCTTTTCATCATCAATAGAATCAAAGTGTAGTCTTTGTCACAAATGGGTGGTGAAAGAGGGCGAAAATTAGGGCGTTATCCGAAAATTGTTTTACATTGAGGAAATCGTTTCCGGCTTGTGCCGGTAGCACTTGGGCGACCTGTTGGGTCTGCCAGGAGAACTGAATGAAATGGTCTAATCGTATTCAAATTATCACGGGTCAAACGTTGTTGCATATTGCTATGCATCTGCTGGTGATCGCTGCACTGATCTGGGGCTGGAAGCACAAAGCGCTGGTTGATGTCTGCAGTACGCTGGTGGCGATGTACGCACTGGTTTTTGTTGCCATGCTGGTGACACAGCGCATTGCCCGTTTACGTACTCTCGGCGATTATCTTGAAGAAGCGACCACCACTTACTACTTTGGCGCCGCCATGATGACACTGTTCCTGGTGTCGCGGATTTACCACAACAACCTGCTGCTGGCGTGTCTCGGCGTAGTGATGTTGCTGGGTCCGGCGCTGGTCTCGCTGCTGGTGAAAGAGCCACCGCGACGAATCGAAAACAAACGTAGTTAAGTTGAAGGCCACCGGAAGGTGGCCTTCCTGTTTTCAGGCGGTTAAGTTGTGTCAGGAAATGTGAGCTATCTCGCACACTTCTCTTAAAGCTGTTACACTCGCCCGCTTACGCATCGTAGTTTGCGCCCTTTTCACGCGTCAGCCCTGGCTGGCGTCACTATCCCTCTGAAAACTACACCGTGAATCACGGTCAGAGCGGACCGGAGTAAATCACTTAATGTCTTTTGACTCTCTCGGCCTGAGTGCCGATATTTTGCGCGCGGTCGCCGAACAAGGCTACAGCGAACCCACACCTATCCAGCGCCAGGCGATTCCTGTTGTGCTGGCAGGCCGCGATCTGCTGGCGAGCGCCCAGACCGGCACCGGCAAAACAGCCGGCTTTACCTTACCGATGTTACAAAAACTCTCTGCCACTGCCACGCCCATCCGCGGTCGTCGCCCGGTGCGCGCCCTGATCCTGACCCCAACCCGTGAGCTCGCGGCGCAGGTTGGCGAAAACGTCAGCGACTACAGCAAATATCTCTCGCTGCGTTCCATGGTGGTGTTTGGTGGCGTCAGCATCAATCCACAGATGGTAAAACTGCGTGGCGGCGTCGATATCCTGGTGGCAACGCCTGGACGCCTGCTGGATCTGGCACAACAGAATGCGGTTGACCTGTCACAGGTCGAAATTCTGGTGCTGGATGAAGCGGACCGTATGCTGGATATGGGCTTTATCCACGACATCCGTCGCGTACTGGCGCGTCTGCCGGCCAAACGTCAGAACCTGCTGTTCTCTGCCACCTTCTCTGATGAGATCAAAGGCCTGGCTGAGAAACTGCTGACCAACCCGGAAATGATTGAAGTGGCTCGCCGCAACACCGCCTCCGAGCAGGTCGCGCAGCAGGTGGCTTTCGTTGATAAGAAGCGTAAGCGTGAATTGTTGTCTCAGCTGATTGGCGAAGGCAACTGGCAGCAGGTGCTGGTCTTTACCCGGACCAAACACGGCGCGAACCACCTTGCCGAGCAGCTGGGTAAAGATGGTATCTCCGCTGCCGCGATCCACGGCAACAAGAGCCAGGGTGCACGTACCCGCGCGCTGGCCGACTTTAAGTCAGGCGGAATTCGCGTCCTGGTTGCCACCGATATCGCGGCCCGTGGCCTGGATATCGAAGAGCTGCCACACGTCGTGAACTATGAGCTGCCTAACGTCGCCGAAGATTACGTTCACCGTATTGGCCGTACCGGCCGTGCGGCGGCGACCGGTGTCGCACTGTCACTGGTCTGCGTCGATGAGCATAAACTGCTGCGTGATATCGAACGTCTGCTGAAGCGTGAAATCCCGCGTCTGGCCGTTGAAGGTTATGAACCCGATCCGAGCATCAAAGCGGAGCCGATCATCAACGGTCGTCAGCAGCAGTCTCGCGGCGGTGCAGGTGGCGGTGGCGGCGGCCGTGGTCGCAGCCAGGGCGGACAGGGTGCAGGCGCATCGCGCTCATCTTCATCCGGCGAAAAGCGTCCTCAGGCGCGTCGTCAGAGCCAGGCCGCTCCTCAGGGCGATAGGCCCGCAGCCCGTCCGCGTCGTCCGGCAGCAGCGAAGCGTACCGGAAACGTCTGAGTATGAGGGTTTTACTGGCACCGATGGAGGGCGTGCTGGATTCACTGGTGCGCCAGCTGTTATCGGAAGTGAACGACTACGATCTCTGCATCACTGAGTTTTTGCGCGTGGTCGATCAACTGCTGCCGGTAAAATCTTTCTACCGTCTCTGCCCCGAACTGCATAACGCCAGCCGCACGCCTTCCGGCACGCGGGTGCGTATGCAGCTGCTGGGGCAGCATCCCGAATGGTTAGCCGAAAACGCCGCACGTGCGGTGGAACTGGGCTCATGGGGTGTGGATCTCAACTGTGGTTGTCCTTCTAAACTGGTCAACGGCAGCGGAGGCGGCGCAACTCTTCTTAAAGATCCCGATCTGATCTATCGCGGCGCGAAAGCGATGCGTGAAGCGGTGCCTGCAGATTTGCCGGTAACGGTAAAAGTTCGGCTCGGCTGGGACTCCAGCGCCCGCAGTCTGGAGATTGCCGATGCGGTGCAACAGGCCGGTGCCAGCGAGCTGGTGGTGCATGGGCGGACTAAAGAAGAGGGCTATCGCGCAGAGGCGATCAACTGGCAGGCGATTGGCGACATTCGTCAGCGGCTGCGCATTCCGGTGATTGCCAATGGCGAAATCTGGGACTGGCAAAGCGCGCAACACTGTATGGCGGTAACCGGCTGCGATGCGGTGATGATTGGCCGTGGCGCACTGAACATCCCCAACCTGAGCCGGGTAGTGAAATATAACGAGCCGCCGATGGCCTGGCCTGATGTGGTGCGGTTATTACAGAAATACAGCCGGCTGGAAAAGCAGGGCGATACCGGTCTCTATCACGTGGCGCGTATCAAACAGTGGCTCGGTTATCTGCGCAAAGCCTATGGCGAAGCCGATGGCTTATTCAGCGAAATCCGTGCGTTAAAATCGTCGGGCGACATTGCACAGGCGATTGATCGTCACGCACATGTTCATGGTTTGTGATAAAAAATCAGGCGACCCCTTAGCGGCCTGACGGTATAGTGGGAAAAATTTCCTGGACCCCTTGCCTGCTATGTCTGACTCCGCTGTGTTGAGCAACAGCCAGCTCAACAAACGAATCCTCTCCGTTATTATCTTCACCTTCTTCTGCTATCTCTCTGTCGGACTGCCGCTGGCCGTGCTGCCAGGCTTCGTCAAAAATCATCTTGGCTTCAGCTCCTTTATCGCCGGACTGATTATCAGCATTCAATATTTTGCGACGCTGCTCAGCCGTCCGCAGTCGGGCCGTCTGGCCGATCGCCTTGGGCCAAAGCGGGTGGTGATGCTGGGACTGCTCTGCTGCGGCATGAGCGGGGTGCTGACTATCGTGGCCGCACTGCTGAGCGGCTGGCCATGGCTGAGTCTGGCGCTGCTGGCCATCGGGCGGCTGTTTCTCGGCGTAGGTGAAAGCTTCAGCAGCACCGGCTCTACCCTGTGGGGTATGAACATCGTCGGGCCAATGCAGACCGCGCGCGTGATCTCCTGGAACGGTGTTGCGACCTATCTGGCAATGGCCGTCGGTGCACCGCTGGGTGTGCTGCTGAACAGTGAATTTGGTATGAGTGGATTTGCCGGGCTGATTGCGCTGATGGGCGTGGCGGGCTATCTGATGGCCAGTCGCAAACCGGCGGTGACGGTCAGTGTGGGCGAGCGCATTCCGTTTCACCGCGTCTTCTCCCGCGTCTGGCTTTATGGTCTGGCGCTGGGCTTCGGCACCATCGGTTTTGGCGTTATCGCCACCTTTATCACCCTCTATTTTGCCAGCCGTGACTGGCAGGGCGCGGCCTATGCGCTGACGCTGTTCAGCCTGGGTTTTGTGCTGGTGCGTCTGGGGTTTGGTCGCTTTATTACCCGTTTCGGCGGGCTGCGCGTGTCGCTCTTCTCATTCCTGCTGGAGTGCCTGGGACTGCTGATTATCTGGCAGGCGGACAGCGCCTGGCTGGTAGGGGCGGGCGCATTCCTTACCGGCAGCGGATTTTCGCTGGTCTTTCCGGCACTGGGCGTTGAGGCGGTTAAACGGGTTGAGCGCCAGGATCAGGGCTCGGCGCTGGGCACCTATTCCGCTTTTCTCGATCTGGGCCTGGGTTTAACCGGCCCGGTGGCGGGATTGCTTATCGGACACTGGGGGATGCAGTCAGTCTATCTGGCGGCGGCGTTGATGGTGCTGGGAGCGCTACTGATTACCCTGCGGCTTTACTGGCAGCAGCGGCTTATCGCCTGAATGACGATAAGCCGCAAACCGTTAAAAATGGCTGAACGCCCAGTAGAGCAGGGCAGAGAGCAGAATAGAAACCGGCAGCGTTAAAATCCAGGCGACGGCCAGGTTACGCAGCGTCGAGAGCTGCAAGCCGGAACGGTTCGCCGCCATGGTGCCCGCCACGCCGGATGAGAGCACGTGGGTGGTAGAAACCGGTAAACCGAAACCGTCTGCCGCGCCAATGGTCATCATCGCCACCAGTTCGGCGCTGGCGCCCTGGGCATAGCTCAGATGGGTTTTACCGATCCGTTCTCCCACGGTGACCACAATCCGGCGCCAGCCGACCATGGTGCCCAGTCCCAGCGCAATCGCCACCACCACTTTCACCCACATCGGAATAAAGCGGGTGGCGCTGTCGAGTTCCGTTTTCACTGCCTTAAGGTTGCGTTCCGTCTCCTGCGGCAGTCTGACCTCGGCGCCCTGCAGATGCTTGATCGATTCTGACGCCAGATACATCTGGTTGCGGGTATTGGTCACCGCCTGGGCTGGAATGTTTTCCATTGAACCGTAACGACGAATCTCATCGCCGACTTCGCGCAGCGTCATCGCCAGCGCGGGCAGCACGTCGGGATTCATGCTGTTGCTGCCAACAAAGCCGGTCAGTACCTCACGGGCCGGTGGAGGATTGGCTGACGCGGGCTGCAGTTGCAGCAGCTGATGGGCGGTCACTTCGTTCAGCGCCGCGACGCGCGGGATCTGATCGGGTGGTAGCGATCGGTTCAGGGCGTAGGCGATCGGCATGGTGCCCACCAGGATCAGCATAATCAGCCCCATCCCTTTCTGACCATCGTTGGAGCCGTGCGCAAACGACACGCCGGTACAGGTCAGGATCAGCAGGCCGCGGATCCAGACCGGTGGCGGCTGATTGCTTTCCGGCGCCTGATAAAGCTGGCGATTGCGGATAAACAGTTTCATCACCCACAGCAGCAGCCCGGCGCAGACAAAGCCGACCACCGGCGACAGCAGCAGTGCATAGCCGACCTTCAAGGCCTGATCCCAGTCAACCCCGCTCAGACCGCTGCGTCCGTGCAGCATCGCATTGGCAACGCCGACGCCGATGATCGAGCCGATCAGCGTATGGGACGACGACGACGGCAGCCCTAAATACCAGGTGCCCAGGTTCCAGATAATCGCTGAGAAGAGCAGCGCATAGACCATGGCAAACCCGCTGCCGCTGCTGGCTTGCAGGATCAACTCCACCGGCAGCAGTGAGATAATGCCAAACGCCACCACGCCGCTGGAGAGCAGCACACCCAGAAAGTTACAGAAACCGGACCAGACCACCGCGACGCCGGGCGTCAGCGAATGGGTGTAGATCACGGTCGCCACGGCATTGGCGGTATCGTGAAAGCCATTCACGAACTCAAAGCCGAGCGCAATCAGCAGTGCCAGCCCCAGCAGAAAGAACGGCAGATAGCTGGTGACCGGCATATTGGTCTCTTCAACATCGCTGACCAGATTGAGGCCAGCGAACGCCAGTCCGGCAACCAGCAGAATAAAGAACAGCGGTTTACTGAAACGGCTATTTTTGCCGTTGAAATCGGGGCGACCTCGGGCTGATGAGGACGAGAGACTGTTTTCGCTCATGGTGTACCTCTGGTGGCTGATGCCGGATGCTGATTTGCACCGGGTCAACGCAGTGTGATACGCGCTTTATATGACAGATTAATGATCGTCGGACGGGGCATTCTGAGCGGAGTGCGGGGAAAAATGCGGAAACGCAGGCAATAAAAAAGCCAGCGACAGGCGCTGGCTTCTGCAAGCAGGGCGGCAATTACGAGCTGGTATTGGCCGCGGCTGCAGGTGCTGCTGGTGTTACCGGAGCGGCCGGTGCGGCTGGCTCAGTGGCCGGCTGCTGTGGCTGCGCGGCATCACTGTTTGCACCCTGAGAGGTGACTGGCGTCATTGGCTCTTCCTGTGGCACAGCCTGCGGATTTTCCGGCATCGGAACTGGCGCAGTCTGGATGTTGTTCTCCACGCCGTTCACTTTTACTGGCATACCGGTACGGCCCTGAATCGCGCCATTAACCTGATCCTGATTGACGCTGGCATCAACCAGAACTTTGCTCACCGCCTGATTCAGCGTAATCGGCACCAGCTCACGCGAGTTGAACTGCTCTTCGGTGGTCGACAGCGGGTTATGCACTTCTACATACCGTGAACCGTCTGGCTCCACGGTCGCTTTTACCGGCTGATCAACAAACTGTACGCGCGTGCCGACCGGCACGTTCTGATACAGCCATTTAATATCGTCAGCGCGCAGACGCACACAACCATGGCTCACGCGCAGGCCGATACCGAAGTTGGCGTTGGTGCCGTGAATCGCATAGAGACGACCGATATAGAGCGCATACAGGCCCATCGGGTTATCCGGGCCTGGCGGGAAGACCGCTGGCAGGGTTTCACCGCGCGCCGCGTAATCCGCATGCATGCCTTTGGTTGGCGTCCAGGTCGGGCCATCTTTTTTACGTTCTACCGCTGTGGTCCAGTTAATCGGGGTATCTTTACCCAGTTCACCGATACCAATAGGCAACACCACCACGGTTTTGCTGCCTTTCGGATAGTAGTAAAGACGCATCTCCGCGCTGTTAATCACAATGCCTTCACGCGGTGCGTCCGGCAGGATCAGCTGCTGTGGGATGATCATTTTGCTGCCAGCCTTAGGCAGATAAACGTCAACGCCCGGATTGGCTTCCAGCATATTGCTGAGGCCCATCTGGTACTGCGCCGCAAAAGCTTCCAGCGGCAGTTTGCTGTCTTCAGGGACAGTAATTTCGATATTTTCGCCGATCAGACGACTGTTGGCCGGCGGTAACGGGTAAACCACAGCAAAGGCTGACTGGCTGAAGGCCGCCAGAGCCAGTGCGATTGAAGCGAAAGCGCGAATGATTTTCATATTTTACAATTCTTTATCGCCATATTTCAGGCTGTTCAGTGTGTCGAATTCATGCTGGCCAATG
This sequence comes from Pantoea sp. Fr-CA_6, assembly GCF_024520895.1. Lineage (NCBI taxonomy): Bacteria > Pseudomonadati > Pseudomonadota > Gammaproteobacteria > Enterobacterales > Erwiniaceae > Pantoea > Pantoea sp. Fr-CA_6. Next base: position 292,016 of record NZ_JALNPO010000002.1, read on the forward strand.
TGACCTGCTGCGCATTATATGTTCATTAATCTGACGTTGTGAATCGGGATTTTAACCTGCCTGCAATACTTTACGTAAATTCACCGCGGATGTTAGCGCATTTCCGTAAAGCAGGGCGCTAAAAATGGGGCTTTCCGGGGTTATCCCTGACTAAGGTTGCCACTGCGTTTGTTCGCCGCTGAGTTTGCGGTTCAGGAAAAAGGCGGCACTGATTAACGCCAGATGGGTCAGCGCCTGCGGCGTGTTGCCCAGCGCATGGCCGTGGCTGTCAAACTCCTCCGCGTAGAGGCCCAGTGGATTGGCGTAGCTCAGCAACTTTTCAAATTCAAAATGCGCTTCCTGAATCCGGCCCGCGCGCGCCAGACACTCGACATACCAGAAGGAGCAGGCTCCGAACGACCCTTCTGAGCCTTTCAGGCCATCGGCGGGCGTCTCATGCGTATTGTAACGGCGCACCATACCGTCGCTGACCAGATTGGTTTTGATCGCATCCAGCGTGGCAATCCAGTCCGGGTCGGTGGCTCCCACAAAACGCACCAGCGGCATCAGCAGCATTGAGGCGTCGAGATGTTCGCCATGACGGGTCGAAGAGAAGTGACCCCGCTCACTGTTCCAGAAGTTAGCCCAGATATCCTCGCGGATCTCCCGGCGCGCCCGATCCCAGCGTTCATAAGGCATCGGCAGCGATCGCTTCATGCCCAGACGCAGCGCGCGATCCATCGCCACCCAGCACATCAGACGCGAGTGCAGGAAATGTTCCGGTTCACCGCGCATCTCCCAGATACCGGCATCGGGCTGATCCCAGTTATCACACAGCCAGTCGATCATTTTGACGACATGTTCCCAGCCGCGCTGGGAGATCGCCTCACCATATTTATTGGCCAGATAGACCGCATCCATCAGCTCGCCATAGATATCGAGCTGTGTCTGCTGCCAGGCGTCATTGCCGATGCGCACCGGACGGGAGTCGGCATAGCCGGAGAGATTCAGCAGCTCCATCTCGTGCAGTTCGGTGCCGCTGTCCAGCCGGTACATGACCTGCAGGCGCATCTCATCATGATGGCTGTTTTCAACGCAGCGACCAACCCAGTGGGTAAAGTGTTTGGCTTCATCGATATAGCCCAGCCGCATCAGGGCATACATGCTGAACGAGGCGTCACGGATCCAGGAGGCGCGATAGTCCCAGTTGCGTTCACCGCCCAGCTCTTCGGGCAGGCCAAAGGTCGCTGCCGCCGCAATAGAGCCGTGCTGATGTGAGGTCAGCAGTTTGAGGACCAGCGCCGAACGCTGCACCATTTCGCGCCAGCGTCCCTGATAGTTACTGTGGGCGCTCCAGCGTCGCCAGTAGTTCAGCGTCTCTTCAAAGCAGTGTTCGGTGGTCAGGGCTTCGATATGCGCATCATCCACGCTGCCAAATTCAAACTGCGCATGTTCACCGGGTTGTAACGTGAAGAGGGCGGTCGCGCTCTCATCCTCCAGCGTCATCACCACGCTGGCGGCGAGACGCAACGACGGCTGGCCTTCGGCATGAAAATCGATACAGCCGTTGTGCGCCTCTGCGCGGGTCTGCGCCCGGGCATAGTCGTGGCGCGGTGAACAGCGCAGGCTAAAGGTCGCGCTGCCGCGTACCATTTTGACCCGCCGGATCAGACGCGGCAGCTTGTCCTTGTCATCACAAATCGGCATGTAGTCGGTAATCTCCGCCACGCCTTCATCATCCAGCCAGCGGGTCTGCAGGATGTTGGTATCGGGCAGGTAGAGCTGCTGACGTCGCGCATTGGGCCAGTCAGGGGCCAGGGAGAAAAGCCCGGCATCATCGCTGTCGAGCAGGGCGGCAAAGACCGACGGGCTGTCGAGTTCCGGCCAGCAGAGATAATCAATGGTGCCATCATTCGCGACCAGCGCGCAGGTGCGCAAATCTCCGATGACGCCATGGTCTTCAATCTTACGTTTTACCTTACTCATCCTCATCTCCCTGTCAGTGTCCATCCTAACTATAGCTGAGCCATCTGATGCGGCTTCGTTTGGGCACAGATGGTTAACGTATGGTTGAATGAGGCAGGGAAGGGGTGAGGGCGGGTGAGACATGGGAAATCGCCAGCAGGGTCGCCTGGCGCTGCTCAGCGTCGGCGACCTGTGCCACCGGTCAGCTCTCTCTTATAGCCGGTGGCGTCTGCTGGCGAATCCGTGGTTCATTTATTCCTGGTCGGCACGACGGTTGTGCCAGCGGCGGATCACCCAGCGCAGCGCAAAGGCGAATACCACTGCGCCGACCAGCCATAGCAGATGCTTCAGATGCTGGTCGAGTTTATGCAGCCACGGCGCGATGATACCGCCCGCGAAATAACCCAGCGTGACAAAAATCAGCGCCCAGATGGCTGCCCCGATGACGTTAAGAATAAAAAACTTCATCGGATTGAGGCGGCTGGCCCCGATGATGATTGGGCCAATCAGTCGAAAGCCATACATAAAGCGCACGCCAATCACAAACAGGCTGGGACGGCGTTTAATCAGGCGGTTCGCCTTGACCACTTTATCCTGATGCTTTTTAAAGCGGCGCAGGATCTGCGTGCCCCAGCGGCGACCGACCCAGTAGAGCAGTTGATCGCCGACAATACCGCCACCCATCGCGGCCAGCACCACTCCCACGTAATGCAGCAGCCCCTCATGCGCGGCGACGCCGCCCAGCAACGTAAATGTTTCCCCCTCGGCGATACAGCCAATAAAAAGTGCCAGATAACCGTACTGCGTAATTAATGCGTTGATATCCAGATGCAAAATGACCCTCCCTGTTCAGTGACTGTTTCTTCCAGTCTATACGCGATTTGGCTTCGCTTCCGCCCATGCCTCATGGGTCCGTTTATTTATGCTGTTTTTTTGTCCGATCACCACGAAAGTTTCGCTGCCGTTTATACTTGAGAGGACGCTGCCCCCAAAGACGGATGCATCATCGGGCGGCCCACTGCATCAGAGGAGTGAATCTATGAATCATGTCTGGGGTCTGCTGGCGCATCCGAATCAGGAAATGCGTCATATCAAGCAAGAGAATGAGAGCGTATCGCACCATTACACCCACCATGTTCTGCTGATGGCGGCGATTCCGGTGATCTGCGCCTTTATCGGCACAACTCAGCTGGGCTGGAATCTGGGCGAGGGGCAATATGTGCAACTCAACCTGTTGACCGGGATTGGGCTTGGCATTCTGTTCTATCTGATTATTCTGGGTGGCGTCGCGGTAATGGGACGCGTGATTCACTGGATGGCACGTGATTATCCGCAGCGCCCCGGCGTACAGCGCTGTACGGTGTTTGCGGGCTATGTGGCCACGCCGCTGTTTCTCAGCGGGCTGGTGGCGCTCTATCCGCTGGTCTGGCTCTGCGTGCTGGCGGGCGCGCTGGCGCTGCTCTACACCGGTTATCTGCTCTATATCGGCATTCCACTGTTTCTGAATATCGACCGCGAAGAGAGTCTGCGCTTTTCCGGTTCAACGCTGGCCATCGGCGTGCTGGTATTTGAAGTATTACTGGCATTAACCGTGGTGCTGTGGGGATATGGACCGCATCTGTTCTGACCGATCGCTGCCGCCGCTCTGGCGGCAGTTCTCTTTTTACGCCCGGAAACACTCTCACCAGGAAATTTCTTAACCTTACGGGTATGATATCGCCGCCAGCCCGCGCTCCGACCTCACTGAAGCGGGCGGCCTGTGTCGGTCTGACACAGTACATATTCATAACCGGGTTTTTTCTACGATGCCTGCAAAAATTCGTTCCACCCTGCTTTCGCTGGCGCTGCTCGTTTCAGGGCAGATTGTTTCACTGCCGGCGCAGGCGACGACGTCGCTGTCGCAACTGGCGCCGATTGCTCAGCCGCAGATCGCCTCTGGCAGTGCGATGATTGTCGATCTCACGACCAATAAAGTGCTGTTTTCCAGCCACCCTGACCGGGTCAGGCCCATTGCCTCCATCACCAAGCTGATGACTGCTATGGTGGTGCTGGATGCGCATCTGCCGATGAACGAGATGATAACCGTCGATGTCAGCCAGACGCCGGAAATGCGGGGTGTCTTCTCACGCGTTAAGCTCAACAGCCAGATCAGCCGCCGGAATATGCTGCTGCTGGCGCTGATGTCCTCGGAAAACCGCGCCGCCGCCAGCCTGGCTCATGCTTATCCGGGCGGCTATAACGCCTTTATCCGGGCGATGAACGCGAAAGCGCGGTCACTGGGCATGAAACAGACCCGCTACGTGGAGCCAACCGGCCTGTCGACGCAAAACGTCTCCAGCGCCCAGGATCTGGTTAAATTACTCAAAGCAACGCGGGAATATCCGCTGCTTGGCGCGCTCAGCACCACTAAAGAGGAGACGGCAGTGTTTGCCCATCCGAGCTATGCGCTGCCGTTCCGCAACACCAACCATCTGGTCTATAAAGATGACTGGCACATTCAGCTGACCAAAACCGGTTACACCGATGAGGCGGGCCACTGCCTGGTGATGCGCACCATGATTAATAATCGTCCGGTGGCGCTGGTGGTGCTGGATGCCTTTGGCAAATATACCCACTTCGCCGACGCTAACCGTCTGCGCAGCTGGATTGAGACCGGTAAAGCGGCGCCGGTGCCGGCTGCCGCGCTGGCATATAAAAAACAAAAATCGGGCCAGGTTGCCAGTAATGGGGCCAGCAGCGCCGACGTTGAGTAGAAAACAACCGGTGTTACGCGCTGCGGACACTGGCATTACCTGCAGGCTGAGCGGGTATCCGGAATGATGCAGGCAGAGGCGTAGAGTGAGTTTCACGCCTCTGTCTGCACCGAATTAGCCCGAAAAATGCCCGTTATTCCTATATTGCCATCCCTTGCAAAGCCCTACACTACGCGCGACTGGCGAGGGACGATCGCCTGATTTAAGCTGCCGGAATCTTACTCATATGTTTAAGCTACGATCCTTTTTTGCATTGTTAATGCTGGCGCTGGTGGCGTTTGCCCCGGCGCTGACGCTGGCCGCGGATGATAAGGCCAGTGCTGCTCAGGAACAGGATGCGCCGCCGAAGCTGAATGCTGCGGTTGAACTGCCGAAAATGCAGAAGATCCTCGATAAAATCAAAAGTCAGGTCTCCGTTGATGCTGGCGAAAACAAGCTGACTCAGCTGAATGAAATGGCGCTTGAGCTCTCAGGCAGTGCCGACACGCTGGGCCAGGCGCTGCTCCCCGATCGCCAGCAACTGGACGCCCAGTTGCAGGTTCTGGGGCCGGCACCTAAAGCCGACAGCGGCGTAAAAGAGACGTCGGAAGTGACGCGCAAGCGTAACGCGCTGGAGAGTCAGAAAAGCAAACTCGACGATCAGATTAAACAGGCCGAAGGCATTAAAAATGGCGCGCTGATGCTCTCCTCGCAGATTGTTAACCTGCGCCGCGATCAGCTGAAAAGCCAGCTGGCGCTGAACTCCGGCACCATTCTGGGGCCGCGCTTCTGGTCACCACTGCTCAATAGTCAGGATCTGGATGGCGAGAAAATCGGTGAATTCCTGCAGGAGTTGCAGGACACTGCGGCACTCTCATGGGAGCCGGGCTGGCGCGTGGGCAGTGTCTTCTGGCTGCTGGCTGCCATGCTGGTGATGACGGCTGGCCGTCGTTACAGCGAAGAGTTTCTGGCCTGGATTAGCATTCACAAACTGCCGGAAGGGAAGCTGCGCCGCAGTTTCCTGGCGGCAGCGATAGCCCTGACCACCCTGGTGGCTGTCGTCCTCACCTTTAACTTTATCGCCCTGGCCTTTACCCGCCGTGATGAGGTTTCTGAAAACGTTCAGGACTTTGTGGATCAACTGGTTCGGCTCAGTGTCTTTTGTGGCCTGATTGCCGGACTGGGACGCGCTTTCCTCTCTACCCGTCGACCCAGCTGGCGTTTACCGACCATCTCCAATGAAGTGGCGATGGCGTTAAAACCGTTTCCACCGATTACCGCCGTGCTGGTCTTTATCTTCCAGACGGTCGAAGCGTTTAACTACAGCGTCGGCACCAGCCTGAATACCACCATTTTTGCCAACGGGCTGACGGCACTGCTGATTGGTACTACCGCGCTGGCGATCAGCATGCGCACCAACCGGGTTCGTCGCCGTATGACCCAGGCGGGCACACCACCAGAGGCTCGCTCTACGCTGGTCGGACTGATCCAGATGGGCCTGACGCTGACCGGCATCGCCATTCTGGTGTCACTGCTCATCGGTTACGTCACGCTGGCACGCTTCCTGAGTTATGAAGTGATCTGGTGCGGCCTGCTGTTTGGTTCGTTCTACTTCCTCAGTCATCTGCTCAACGATGGCTGTGAGAGCCTGTTCTCGACCAGTAACGCAACCGGTCGCCGTATTCAGAGTTCGCTTAACATCAATGAGCGCCATCTGCAGCAAACGGCTACGTTGCTGACGGCCATCGGTAAAACCTTCCTGGTGCTGGTTGTGGCGCTGGCGCTGGTCAACGGGACCTTTGCCTCTTCAACGCCGATTGAGCTGCTGCAAAAAGTGATTGAGTTCTGGGGCGGTAAAGGGCTTGAATCCCTGAATATCGTCCCGGCGCATATGGTGAATGCGATTATCTGCCTGATCGTCGGCATCTATGTGCTGCGAACGGTGCGCCGCTGGCTCGACACTGATTTTCTGCCGAAAACCACCATGGATGTGGGCATGCGGGTGTCGCTGGTGACGCTGTTCAGCAACATCGGTTATGTGCTGATTATCCTGCTGACGTTGTCGATCATGGGCCTGCAGTGGAATAAGCTGGCCTGGATCGTCAGTGCCTTGTCGGTAGGTATCGGTTTTGGCTTACAGGAGATTGTGAAGAACTTTATCTCGGGGCTGATTCTGTTGACCGAGCGGCCAGTGAAGGTTGGCGATCTGGTGAGCATCAGCGGTATCGAAGGGGATATCCGCCGGATTAACGTGCGCGCCACCGAGATCCAGCTGGGCGATAAATCCACGGTGATTGTGCCAAACTCGCAGTTTATCTCGCAGAACGTGCGAAATGCCACCATGGGTAATGCGCAGGGGGTGGTCACGATTACGCTGACGTTCCCGCTCGACATCGATCCGGCGAAAGTGCGCGATATCCTGCTGGAGGTCTACAACGAAAATGAACGCATTCTGGAGACGCCAGAGCCATCCGTTTCGTTTAAAGATCTGACTCAGCAGGGAATTATACTGAGCGTCACCGGTAACGTGGCGGGTCAGCGCCAGATCGCAGGGGCGAAGAGCGACCTGCTGTTCGATATTCTGACGCGTCTGCGTAAAGAGGGCATTCTGCTCTCTACGCCGCAGACCATGATTATCGAGCGCCGTCAGCAGATGGCGGGTGCGGAGCCGGTCCCCGAAGAGAAGCTGGTTTAGGTGTGAAAGGGCCGACTGCTGTCTAATGCTGATCAGTTAAGATCAGATTTGTAAAGGCTGCCACGGTCAAACGTGGCAGCCTTTTTTCTGGGCGAGCGAGCAACAGCGGCGCTCAGGCCTTCACTATCGTGCCCTTTTTAACAATACACACTGAAGTTTCAGAGCAGGCTGGGGCCGGGCAGGGGCAGGTAATCCGCAGCGCTGAACAGAATGAGTCTGCCAGGAGAGCCCGCAGGACGCGGGCGAAAGGCGGGGCGGCACAGGATGTGCCATCCCCGGCGGTCCGTCAGGCAGGCGAATGAAGTGAAGGAACCGCGCAGCGGCGCGAGGACCGCCAGCCCCTGCCCGGCACCAGACTGCGTTATCCCCTGTCGCTTAACTGACTGCCATTAGACTTCTGTCGGCCTTTTTCATATTCAAACGCTGGCTTCTCAGCCCGTTCACACTTCGCTTTCTACAGGGATTCAACGCGCTACAGGGATTCAACGCGGCTGGTGTGCTGCCCGTCGCGGCTCACCGAGCGAATTGCCACCGCACCGCTGACCTGCGGCGGTCTGGTGGCATCGTAGCGCTGCCAGTTTGTGCCCTTGTCCAGGCTGTACTCCAGCGTAACGCCCGGTAGGGCCACATTCATCGACAGGATGCCATCAACGATCCTGGCTCCCGGCACCGGCAGGCGATAATCGATGCCCGCCTTATCCAGCTTCGCCAGTTCCCGCTGTCCCAGCAGATTGGCAAATCGCTGCCAGTCATTCAGACGCGCCTGCTGATCGACCAGATGGGTTTTACCCCCCACATACTCCTGACCTGCCTTGTAATCCTGCTCCCAGCTGGCGCGGTGCCAGCTTCGTTCCGCTACTGCAAACAGGCGAGGATAGATCATGTGCTCCATTTGAGCGTCAGTGCGTACCGTTTCGCTCCACAGCTGGGCCGAAATGCCGTAAGCACCGCTCCAGGGCTTCTCTGATTTGGCGCTGAAAAAGTTGCCATCGCGATCCACCGAGGTTTCAGCATTCTGCGGCAGGTTGTCCGGCGCGAACCCAAAGATTTTGCGCTCGTCGTTGAAGCGCGTGCCCCAGTAATAGCCGCGCTCCAGCGGGTTAACTTCATACGGAAAATCCAGATAGAGATAATCGGGGCTGGAGATCACCACGTCGTAACCTTTCTGTGACCAGTCGCTGGCTGTGTCAAAACCGCCCCAGTAGAGGGTGTCCCAGAAGTTGACCGCGACGCGCGGTGTGGCAAAGGCTGCTGAATCTTTGGCATGTTTTAAACCATCCTGCCAGGCCTGCATTTTGCCAATACCGTGTCGGTTAACGATGTCACTGACGGTCAGGGCAAAGTAGCTCGGCAGGTGCGCCAGATCGTCCACTTTGCCGCTCTTCACCAGCGCCTGACAAACCTGCGATTTCGCCCACGGCAGATCTTCTTTACTCCAGTCGCGCAGACCGGTGCCCGGTTTAGGGTCGCGTTTATCCGAGTAGCCAGCACCCAGCCGGATATTCTTCGCTTCGTCACCGCCAAAATGCCAGACGTCGAGCGGCTGTCCCGCTTCCCGGTGCATCGCCTGAACTTCACCGATCACTTTATCGACAAACCGCTGTGAACCCGCAATGCAGGGATTGAGATAGCTGGTGCGATCATAGAGCTGCACCGAGGTGGTATTGGAGTCGTCGGTGGGATCAATCAGGCGATACGCACTGGCCTGTTCAGATTGTCCCTCCTTCATCAGCCGCTGATAGCGCGCTTCCATGGCGATGACGGCGGCACGGGCATGGGCGGGCATATCGATTTCCGGGATCACTTGGATGTGACGGGCCTGCGCATACTTCACAATCTCGATGTAGTCGGCACGACTGAAATAGCCGCTGCCGTTGTTATCGCTGAACGGACCGGAACCGAGCTGCGGCAGCAGGCAGCGCTGTTCGCTCAGGTCATGGCAGCGCTTAGCCCCCACGTCAGTCAGTTCCGGTAAGCCGGGAATTTCAATCCGCCAGCCCTCATCGTCAGTGAGGTGAAGGTGGAAGCGGTTCATCTTCCAGGCCGCCATCTGATCAAGCAGCCGCATGACCGCCTGTTTACTGTGAAAGTTGCGGGCAACGTCAAGAAACGCGCCGCGATAGGCAAAGCGTGGCGCGTCATGGGCTTCCAGCGTGGCAATACGCGGCGCGCCTTCGGTGGGTATCAGCGAGAGAATCGACATCAGACCATAGAACGCACCGGCAGCATCGTAGCCCACCACGATGGCGCGGCGGGGAGTGATATCCAGATCGTATGCGCCCGGTTTAGCCTTTTTCCCGCTGAAATGATCCGGTTTGATCTGCGTCTTAATAGCAAATCCGGCAGGATCTTCTTTCAGGCCGAGCAGGGCCAGACGCTGCTTCACCGCCTCACCGGTTTCACGGGTCAGCCCGGTCAGTGACAGACTGACGCCACGGCTGAGGTCGGCATCCTGGGGACGCAGTTTCACCTCAAGCGGCGTGGGTGTGATTTGACCGCGCAGCACGGAGGCGGGCAGGGTGGCAACATCGCTGTTTTTATCAAACCGGCTGGCGGGTTGCATCAGGATATTCCGGTCATCGGCACTGCGTCGCCAGTTATCCCCCAACGGCAACACAAACTGACTGGGATCTTCATGATCGGTGCTGACAATGATTTTGGGGGTGGCCTGCCCGGACGTCACATACCAGCGCGGCATCACATCCGTGGCAAACAGCTGCCAGTATTCGTTAACGATCGGAATCTGCACCGATTCGCCCGCGCCAATGCCGGTGAACTTCTCAGTCGGCTCCAGCCGGGTCAGGTCGCCGACCAGATGGGTCATTTTAAACTGTTCGTTATCGACCCGCAGCGTCTGGTGGACGTTGCTCATGTAGATTGCCCAGTGTTTATCGGTCAGGGCTGGGCCGTTATTGGTCAGGGTAATGGTGGCGCGATTGCAGGCGGCATAGTCGGCACCCAGCGCGGCGCAGTCGGTGCCATGCAGGGCGGCCTGATTATCGTTCACCTGATAAGTGACGCCAAACTGGCTGATCTGATTCACCACCTGCTGCGCTGACGAGCTGGCGTGGCCTGTGGCTGCAGCGCCCAGCAGAGTGAGCGCGATAAGGCTTAACTTAAACATATTGATTCATCCTTGCTGCTGAAGAGATATCCGGGAGTCTGCAGGGCGTCAGAACAGTGTAAACGGCACGATAACCATAAATTTGATGTCCTTCTCGTCCTGAAAAATGTTGCCGTAACCGCCGCTGTAACTGGGCAGATTGCTGTGATTGTCGTAGCGGGTGTAATGCAGTTTAAACAGGGTATCTTTGGCGCGGCCCTGCTGGATTTGATAGATCAGATCAAGGTTCCAGGCGGACTCTTTCAGCCGCTGGCTCTGGTCAACGGTGGGCAGCGTGGCGGGTCTGGCATCCCAGCCCCAGACGTACGATGCGCCTACTTTCCATCCCGCCAGCTGCCACGGCGTTAAGTCGAGCATCGCCCCGGCAAAGATCGCTTTTTCGCCATTGGCGTTCCAGTCGGAACGGGCATCCCACCAGATATCCAGTCGTCCATTGGAGCTGGCGTAGCCTGGCGTCATGCGCTGCAGGAAGAAGCCCTGATTCCCCTCTGCTTTGACCCAGCTACCTTCGAGTCGCAGATCAACCGGGCCGACGGTATAGCCGACCGTGATCGCCTGTAACCAGGCCAGGCCGTCATAGACATCACGGGGATTAGCGGCACCGCCCGCTACTTTGTCGTGCGCCCCGTAAAACTGATAGCTGGTGTAAAGTGCATTGCCACCGGGCGTAGCTGACCACGAGGCTTTGGCAAAATATTGATCCATATAATCCGCCGCCTGGCCAAATGCGCCCTCAAGCACCAGATTATTTTTGAAGTCATATTTCATACCGAACGAATGCAGGTAGCTGACAGAAGTTTTGCCATCAGCCTGGCGAAAATTATATAAATCACGATACCAGGGTGCTTTATATTTGTCGCTCCACATCCAGGAGAGCGATAATGTACCAGCCTGCTGGAAATCATACAGCGCACCAATTTCGACGCCGCGATAGGTTCCGGGTAAAAAACTCCAGTGTGGCGCAATAATTGTCTGGCCGGTTGGCTGAATATAACCGGCACGCAACCAGTAATCGTTATATTTTAATTTCAGTGCGGCTTTATAAACAGAAGCACCGCCGCTGTCGCCATTCCACTTTTCATCCCAGCGGGTACGCGCCTTGCTGAAGCCAATTTCATTGGGTGCGGCGGGGCCGCTGTTGGAAAGCTCAGCAGCACCGAAAATGGCGAGGTCCAGACCAATCCACTCTCCGGCATAGCCTGACTGATAGTCGAGATTACTGTTGAGCGAGGCATGATGTAAATTAGCCCGATACTGCCCCTGATATTCACTGGCGGGATCGGTGTCTCTGCGATCTCGCTGACGCTGCCAGTAAAAAACATTACCTTTCAGCGATGAGTCCTCAATAAATCCGCTGGCGTAGGCCGCTGATGAACTTATTGCAGTTAACGCTATTAATGCGGTGGCTATTTCAATTAACGCTAACGCGTAATAAATTTTTCGCATGATCACTCCTCCCTGAATGCAATCCGGATAATTAAGCAGAATATTATTATTGTGGCGGTACTCTATTTTTCGCGACGCGAATTATCAATTAGCAGCGTGGTGATTTGTGAACTATTGCGCAGAACCCGATGAGATAAAATAAAGCAGGTGCAATATGGGAGGGGAGATTAATATTTTGATGAAGATGTTAGCTATTGGCAGGACTGTTGCAATGGGAAGCTGGTGGTGCGAACGGGCCTCCCGGTTGTTTGACAATCAGCCTGCTCAGATAAGCAGGCTAATCCATAAGGCGATTAAACCTGCTTAACCGCCCATCCCTTTTGCTTACTGGTTTTGCCAATCCCAGGATTGAAGCTGTTGGTGGGATCGAGCTGGCGATAGAACGCCGCCAGCTGCGGTTTGGCCTGATAAAGATGTCCGACGTTATGTTCAGCGGGATATTCCGCGCCCCGCGCCTGAAGAATCTCCAGCATCTGCGCTTTGAGCGCATGCACATCGACACCTTTTCTGACGATGTAATCCTGATGAAACACATGACAGAAGAAGTGACCATAGTAGAGACGATGGCTCAGCGAGGCACGGATCTCATCGGGCAGGGTTTCGAACCAGTCCGCGTCGTTACGACGCAGGGCGATATCCAGCGCCAGAATATCTTCGACCTCATCAGAATGCACCGCGTGGTAGCGCACCGCCGCACCCGCCGCTGCGAAGCGATGCAGAAAGGCGTGCGCACCTTCTTTGCCTTCACACTCGAAGAATTCGCCACCGCCTTCACGGAAGTAGTCGCGCAGATAGTTACGCGCTTCCGCCACGCCGTCGCCAGACATCTTCAGCATCAGATGGTGTTCATATTTGTCGCGATACTGCTTCATGCGTTTCGGCAGATGCGCCGGGAACAGTTTACTCAGGCGCTGCAACAGGCGATCGCTGAAGTGCGGTTTAACGAAGGAGAGTTTGCTCAGCCAGGCATCAACCCGCCCCTTCAGCGTGAAAAACAGCGGCATCTTGTCGGTGCCCAGCTTGTCGATCATCAGGAAGGTATCTTTGCCGTAGACTTCCGCAATGTCATAGATGTCGCGGTGCATATATTCGCCCGCCACCGGCAGATGGGTGAAATGCGCCAGCATGTGACGGCGGATATCGCTGAGAACGCCGGGTTCGTTGGTGCCGATGTAAAACACCTGCTGCTGCGGTTCGCTGGCGAAGGTATCGAGTCGCACCGCGAAGACCGCCAGCTTCCCGGCACAACCGGAGGCTTCAAACAGGCGACGCGCATCGGCGTTATAGCGGGCGGGCGTATCCGCATCCACTTCACGAACCCGGTCGGCATATTCATGATCGGAGGCGTGACGGCCATCGTGCTGCACATCTTTGGGCTGCCAGCGGTCATCATCCAGCCGCCCCAGAATCTCTTCCGGCGACGTCCCAAGATCGATACCGAGATGGTTCACCAGCTTCAGTTTTCCCTGCGCATCAATCTGGGCAAACAGCGCCATTTCACTGTAGGCCGGTCCGCGTTTGATCAGCGATCCGCCTGAGTTATTACAGATGCCGCCCAGCACCGAGGCACCAATACAGGAGGAGCCAATCACCGAGTGGGGTTCACGCCCCAGCGGCTTTAGCGCTTTTTCCAGCTGGTAGAGTGTGCTGCCGGGGAACGCCAGCACCTGCTGGCCTTCGTCGATCAGCTGAAGCTTATCCAGCCGCAGGGTGCTGACAATCACCAGCGGACGATCGTAATCGTCGCCATGCGGCGTCGAGCCTTCGGTCAGGCCGGTATTCGCCGCCTGCATCAGGATAATGACATCGGCATTCACCAGCGTTTGCAGTACCCGCCAGAGCTCCAGCAGCGTACCGGGAAACGCCACCGCCAGCGCCTCGCCTTCGCCGGAGCGAAAGCCCTTGCGATAGCGCGCGGTCTGTTCAGGTTCAGTCAGCAGATGGGTGGGGCCGACCAGGCGGCGCAGGTCAGAAAGCAGGGCAGAGGTTTGTATCATGAGCAATTCCCTTGTCTTATCAGTGCGTCCTAACTGTAGCACGTCAACTCACCTCAACGCAGTGTGACAGCGGCAGCTACCTGCTATTCTCATCTTGTGGCACACTGCCGCCTGTTAATTCGATATTGCGCAGTTACTTAAGAGAACCCAACCTGATGAAATGGATTTACTCTGTTAGTCTCGCTGTCTCCCTCGCGATGCAACCGGCATTGGCTGAGACAGTGCCAGGTAACCACCCGATGACCGAACAGGCGCGGGATGCCTTCGTCAACCAACTGCTTAAAAAAATGACGCTGGACGAGAAGATCGGCCAGCTGCGTTTAATCAGCGTCGGACCTGATAATCCGAAAGAAGTGATTCGCGACATGATTCAGAAGAGTCAGGTTGGCGCGATTTTTAATACCGTAACCCGTCAGGATATCCGCGCGATGCAGGATCAGGCGATGCAGCTCAGCCGCCTGAAGATCCCGCTGTTTTTCGCCTACGACGTTATTCATGGTCAGCGCACCATTTTCCCGATTCCTTTGGCGCTGGCGTCGAGCTGGGATCTGGATGCGGTGAAAGAGGTGGGGCGCGTCTCTGCCTATGAAGCGGCCGACGATGGCCTGAACATGACCTGGGCGCCGATGGTGGATGTCAGCCGTGAACCGCGCTGGGGCCGTGGCTCCGAAGGTTTCGGTGAGGATACGTATCTCACCAGCGAAATGGGTCGCAGCATGGTGCAGTCGATGCAGGGCAAAAGTGCTGCCGATCGCTACAGCGTGATGACCAGCGTGAAGCACTTCGCACTTTATGGCGCAGTGGAAGGCGGACGCGATTACAACACCGTGGACATGAGCCCGCAGCGCATGTTCCAGGACTATCTGCCGCCCTATAAAGCCTCACTGGATGCAGGCAGCGGCGGCGTGATGGTGGCGCTGAACTCGATCAATGGCGTACCCGCCACGGCGGACAGCTGGTTGCTGAAAGATCTGCTGCGCGATAAGTGGAAGTTCAAAGGCATCACCATCAGCGACCATGGCGCAATCAAAGAGCTGATCAAGCATGGCGTCGCCAGCGATCCGCAGGAAGCGGTGCGCATCGCCCTGAAGTCGGGCGTCGATATGAGCATGAGCGACGAATATTACAGCAAGTATCTGCCCGCTCTGGTGAAGAGCGGCGCCGTCACCATGGCGGAGATTGATGATGCGGCGCGCCATGTGCTCAACGTCAAATATGACATGGGCCTGTTTAACGATCCCTACAGCCATTTAGGTCCGAAAGAGAGCGATCCGCAGGATACCAATGCGGAAAGCCGTCTGCACCGGGCTGAAGCGCGCGACGTCGCGCGTAAGAGCATCGTGTTGCTGAAAAACCGCCTGGAAACGCTGCCGCTGAAAAAATCGGGCACCATTGCCCTGATTGGTCCGCTGGCAGACAGCCAGCGCGACATTATGGGCAGCTGGTCCGCCGCTGGCGTGGCGAAGCAATCCGTTTCGCTGCTGCAGGGCATGCGCAATGCCACCGAAGGCAAGGCTACGCTGCTCTATGAGAAGGGCGCTAACGTCACCGACAACAAAGGGATTCAGGACTTCCTGAACCTCTATGAGCAGGCGGTTTCCGTGGATACGCGTTCACCGCAGCAGTTGATTGATGACGCGGTCGCCAAAGCGAAGCAGGCCGATGTGGTAGTTGCCGCCGTGGGCGAAGCGCAGGGTATGGCGCACGAAGCCTCCAGCCGCAGCGACCTGGTGATCCCGCCGAGCCAGCAGAAGCTGTTAGCAGCACTGAAAGCCACCGGTAAGCCGCTGGTGATTGTGCTGATGAACGGACGCCCGCTGTCAGTGGTGAATGAAGATCGGATGGCCGATGCGATGCTGGAAACCTGGTTCAGCGGCACCGAAGGCGGCAACGCCATCGCCGATGTGCTGTTCGGCGACTACAACCCGTCGGGCAAATTGCCGGTTTCCTTCCCGCGTTCAGTGGGTCAGATTCCTATCTATTACAACCATCTGCCAACCGGTCGTCCTTACAACTTTGCTAAGCCGAACAAATACACGTCGCACTACTACGACGCGGCTAATGGCCCGCTCTATCCGTTTGGTTACGGCCTGAGCTATACCACTTTCACCGTGTCGCCGGTAAAAATGTCCTCACCGACCATGCCGCGTAACGGCAGCATCGAAGCCAGCGTAACGGTGACCAACAGCGGTAAACGCGATGGCGCGACGGTGGTGCAGATGTACCTCAACGATCCGGTCGCGTCCATCAGCCGTCCGGTGCAGGAGCTGCGTGGCTTTAAGCGCATCATGCTGAAAGCAGGCGAGTCGCAAACCGTGACCTTTAAAATTGACGTGGATGCGCTGAAGTTCTGGAACCAGCAGATGCAGCATGTTGCAGAGCCCGGCAAATTCAACGTGATGATTGGACTCGATTCCGTTCGTACCGAGGATGGGCAGTTCAACTATTTATAACCGTCAGCCTTTCCCCTGACGTCAGGGGAAGGTGATGCGGCGCGTCGTTAGCGTCCTGCTACGGCGCGCCGCGTCATATCCACTATCAGAGCCGCCATGATTAATCTGCGTGACCGCATTCAGCAGCAGGTATTCCGCCTTAACGGCCTGTCGATGAATGAATTTGACCTCTCTCAACCGCCTGGCGATCCCGGCCTGTTTGGCCCGGACAGCGTGATCTGGCGCGTTCACGGTGACTTCACCTCCATGATGTGCGGCGGGATCAGCGCGCTGCTGTTGCAGATGCTGCATCCGGCGGCGCTGGCGGGCGTCTGGGATCACTCCAATTTCCGCGAAGATATGATGGGCCGCCTGCGGCGCACCAGTCAGTTTATCGCCGTGACCACCTATGGTAATTCGCAGGATGCACAGACGCTGATTGACCGGGTGAAACGCATTCACCTGAAAGTCAGCGGCGTTGATAGCGAAGGCAAACCCTATGCCGCCAGCGATCCGCATCTGCTGACCTGGGTGCATGTGGCGGAGACCAGCCGTTTTCTGGCCGCACATCTGCGCTACAAAAATCCACACCTCAGCCGCGCCGGGCAGGATCAGTACTATCAGGAAGCGGCGCAGATTGCCGAAGCGCTGGGGGCGGAGAAGGTACCGAAAAGCGTCGTGGACGTCGCGGATTACCTGCAACAGATGCGTTCAGAGCTGCGCTTTGATCATCGCACTGCCGAAGTGACGCGATTGCTGATGAATGCCCCCGCACCCAGCTGGCAGGCAAAACCGGTGATGAAAATCATGCTGAAGTCGGGATTCGGGCTGATGCCAGCCTGGGCGCAGGCAATGTCCGGTACTGAGATCGGCCGCTTTCAGCAGGCGATCATTGACCGGAAGATTAATGCGATTGCGGTGGGATTAAGGTGGTCGATTCAGCGCGGAGCCTGGTATCGGGCGATGGTGCGGATGGGAAGGGTGGGGTGAGGATGTGCGAGTCTTGTGAGGGGATATAAAAAGCTGAAATGGTAGTGTGGTTCGTATTGTAGAACTCAGCTTTTCAAGTGAAAAATTTTCTATTGCTAGGATAGATTTGTTATTCCACAATGTTTACTTTAGATAGCTTGATTCATACCTTTTTTATGTTACTTAACGTAAAGTTACAATGCTTAGCTATCATACTATTTTAGATTTTTAATACAGAGAAGCGGACATGACTTCATTAACAACATCCATTCTAGCGAAAATATTAGCTTCAGCTGTGTCTCAAGGTATTGAAATATCATCAAATTTTTTAAAATCAAAACTGCAAGGCTGGTTATTCGACGAACCAGCAATTGAACGTCTTGCTGACAAGCTTAAAAAAATGAACTTAGAGGATTTGAATGAAAAAGGTATTGAAAAAAGGTTAGAGAGTGATAGTGAAGTTAATGAATGTATATCAAGCATCTTTCATGAACAAAAAAATAACACTATAAGTCAAAATCATTATGGGCAAGGTGATAATGTCGGTGGAAACAAAGTGATAAATTATGGCAGAAATGATAAATCAACATCATGAAGGTTCAGGTGACAATGTAAATAATAAGATTATTAACATTATTACCAGCCTGAAGGCTGGTAACTTAGGCACTTTTGTTGAAGAGGTGTTGAGAGATATTAATTTTCGATCGATTAATTTAGCAAGCGAGAAAATATTAATTATCAAAACTATTGATGATATTGATGCTTCTGTTAAAGCATTGCTTGATGTGTTGGAAGTAAAAATAAGGCTTGCTCAGGATAAGCCAAATAAAATTAGTGATAATCATAGATTAAGAAACGTAATTAAAAATCCAGATTATCCTAATATGCTTATCAAGCTCGCAAGATCTGTATTTATAGAGCTTTTAAGTTTTATTGATGATAATGCTGCCAGGGATGAATTTAATGAGATTGGCATCGATGATTCTATATATAACGAAGTCTTTTTTCATCGCATTGCCACCAAAAATGAGCTGAGCTCTTTATCTACTCAACTTTCCCGGAGAACAGAAGGAGAGCTTATTGCATTAATCCGGGGTGCTTTGAGGTTAGAGAGTATAGATATTGCATATCAAGTCAGTAATTATCTCAATGCTGTCATGCAAACGCCATACTCAGAGTTTTTAAAATTTCATATTGATGTAGTATTACTTAGTAATAGAGTTTTAGAAAAACATGTTTTTCATTATAAGAGCTATGAAATAAAAGAAATTGACGATTACGTAAGTAAGTTGCTGAATATATTCCACAGTAACCCATCAAAATACTCAATCCCACTTATTAATTTAATTTCAGCCACTCATATGAATGAATCAAGGCTAGTTAAGCTGGCTGTTGAAAATATTGAGTATGTAAGAGAACATAACTCCGATTTTGCAAATTATATTATTGCAGCAACGGAAGAGTATTATGTTCCTGAAGACATTAGAATGTTGAAAGGTTTAGAAATTGATTTAAATGGATTCTCAGATCTGCTATTCGCTTTAGATAAGGGGATTGTTAGCATTCAAAGGATAAAAGAATGGATACTCGATGGAGGTCATGTTGTAAGTGAAAATGAATACTTTTCTAAAATATCCAATTTATTATTAGATCTTTGGGTAGTTAAATCCGATGATAATCTTGAAGTGTTAAGGATTTCAAAAAAAGCTGAAGAGTTAATTTACGAAAAGCTTGAGAATTCAAGCGAGCTTAATCCGGCATTTATACTTAGGGTAAGCGAAAGTTTATTATGTACCGAATTGCCAATTTTAGCACTGAAGTTCATCGAACCATTTATTTTAGAAGGTATGTGGATATCACCTCTATATGAAACATATCTTCAAGCTCTCTATCTCAGCGAAAAAAACAGTGAGTTCTTCAAAAGAATAAACACAATTCCACTATCTGATAAAACCGAATTTTTGCTGTCATTAGAAACTCAGGCGTGTATCAGTTATTTGTTGTTCCACAGGGCAGTAGAATGTGCGTCAAAGCTGATTGAATTGAATGACACCTCTCCTCACAATTGGTATCTTTTCCTGCTTTCACATAGATTGAATAAAACCGATTTAAAAATTATAAAAAATATGGTTTATAAAATTCCTCCTAAAGTTTTGTCCACTTATAGTGAAAATAAGAGACAGCTTATAGTAGAGATTGCCGTTAACGTAGATACTCAGCTATCTGACAAAATTCTTATAGATTGGTTTATTCAAGAACCTGTAAAAGGTTCAAGATTGTTAATCGACGTTCATATGCAGACTATAGATAAACGCAATTATAACAAGGACGAGCTAAACATAACCTACCCCTCAGACCTTTGTGTTAAAGGAGTTGTTTTTACCGATGGTTTTGATACATTTAAAAAAATTGTAGTCAATAATCACGCCTCAAAGCACGCTCAATTTGTTGATGCTTCCACTCCATTGGGAAAGGCACTGTGTTCGATGTCCGTTGGAGAAAAGAGAACTATATCTGGTAGTAATCAAATCACTCTCCAAGAAGAAATAACTCCATATCTAGCCGTTTATCAACTCGCATTAAATATAAGAAATAACAGTAATGATGGGTCGGATTCTTTCCGTCTGTTTACCCTTCCTGAAAAACAAGATGACCTAATACCATATCTTACTAGAGTAATTGGTAAGTACAGTACTAATATAAGTGAACTAGATCACTTTTTGCTTAATCCTGAATTGCCTCTATTCATGAAGGGGCATCATGCTTTTCCTGAAAATCCTGCAAAGGCGATGCATAACTTATTAACCTATGACAAATTGTGCAGTCTTATCACTCTATATAACAACGGTTTAGTAGATCAAAAAGAAATTATTCTGGATGGTTACACTATTCATTACTTTGGACAATTAGGGTTACTATCCATAATTGTAAGTTCTGGGTATAAAATATACATTTCATCGGCGACTAATTTGACTCTTAAAAAGTGGTTGTCAGAAAGCCTTAAGAACAATTTTATGTCGCTTGCAGTAACTGAGAGGGGGCTCAAGCGGCTTACTTCAGAAGACATAAAATCAGAGCAATTTGATTACATACGTGAAATTCATGATTTTTTGAATCACTGTATAACGATACCTTTAATAGTTTTCGATATGCCAGATGAGATTGTTAAGTTACGCGATATTGTTGACAATACAATCTATTCAACATTGCAAATAGCAATAGCTAATAAGATTCCTTGGGCTTGCCTAGATAATTATGTTAGCCAACTTGTTTCGAGCTTGAAAGTTGATGTGGTGAATTTTAACTCAATGTTAAACGCACTTTCTCAGCAGTGTAATTCGATTCAGAAAGCTAGACTTGTCAGAGCTCATATTACGTGGGGGCTCCCAGTCAATTTAAATTATAATGACCTTTTTTATCTTTCTAATAATGATCTGGATGTGTATGTATTAACTCGTTTTCTGCACAAATATGGTGTAAAACTAAATTCACACGAGGCAGTTTTTGATTATGTATTTGATCTAATAAGTCCAATTATATTTAAAGGGATGCTTGAAAAGAAAATTCCAAAAGGTGGCCGCACATATAATGCTTCATATGTCGGCCATGAAGAATACCTTTTTAATGTAGTATGCGATATAATTATAAATTTATCGAATGGTAAATCAGCTGAAGCTAATCTTGCATATTTTATTTTTTTATTTTACTCACGTGCTTTTTATCTTCCAAAAATAGTTGAGTTAATAAGTATGCTAGCATCTTTCTATGCAAGTGGTCATTTCTTGGATTATAATGAAATAAATTTTCAGTTGCATAGGCTTATCGTGGCAGACAATGAAAGTAGAAGATAGTTTATAATTTCACATTCGGGATTTAAATGTGTCATTGTAAGTTTTTCTGCTGATGAATTTATAATTATTCTGCGATTTAAATTTATTATATAATAAAGAAGCGCAAAGAAGCTATGAAATAAATTGATTTTAGTAAGGATAAAAAATGGGTTGAATGCGAATTTTAGTCGTAAGAATATCATATAATCAGTGTTCTTGTCATACAAAAACTCGACAATTTGTTATAATATGTATGAAGATTTTGTTGTTAATTAAAATTACTAATGCTTAGGGCTTGTTTAAAATATAGGGGTAAAGTATTACATTGCCTTCAAGTGTTATGACGTTTTAAAGTTCAAAAAAATAAGATTAAAATGGATTTTCTTCACAACTTCACGCTTACCATAGCGGAAATCAAATAAAGGGGGGGTCCATATTCAATCGCATTTTTGAGCACTTCTACTCCCAAATCCCCTCAAACTCCCACACTTTGAGACTAATACCCTTGTCTCAGATAGCCGCAGCCAGGATCCTGCTCTATTCTCGGGGAAAATGGATTCCTCCAGGCTTTGTCGAGGCACTATGACGTACAAATCCCTGATTGCTGAAGTCCACAATCAGCAGCGCACCCTGACCGCCATTGTCGAACAGGATGAGCGCACTGCCTATTTTTACATCTGGCCAACCGACCTGTTCCGCAGCCAGTATGCGGTGCGCGGCTGCTGGCTACGAAACCTGCTGCCGGCACCGGCGCAGGAAGATCGCGAGGCGATGGAGCAGGGCATAGCGCCGCTGCTCAGCGCCGAGTATTGCCGTAATCTGGAAGCGGAACCCGCGCTGGATCCGGCGGGTCTGCAGGTGCTGTGGGAGCCGAGCGATGATGGCGCGGCGCTGTGGTACTACGGCCAGCTGCTGGCGGTGATCCCCGGCTGGAGCCTCTATCAGGAGAAGCAGGTGAGCTTCTCTGCAGGCTGCATCAAAAAGAACCGGCTGACGGCACCGTTGGGTTCGGCATCAACCAATGACTACTACGCCCGTGCGGAGCATCAGCGTCAGTTCTGGCGCGAATGGCACGACGGCAGCGAGTGGGATAAGGTGCAGAACGATCTGATGGCCTGCTATCAGGCGCGCTTTGGCGAGTCAGTGAAATATTACGCTATCGATCAGGGCAGCTGGCCGCCGATGGCGATCTCCCAGCACTGGCATCAGGGCGTCTGGTATTTCCTGACCATCGGCATGAGCATCCGGCCGATGCCGCAGGTCGATTATCTGTTTGATGAACTGGCACCGCAGTATCGCCGCATTGAACTCGGCATGGCGGTTGACGGTGAAGTCATGACCGAAGGCAACGCGGTGCAGATGGCCAGCGCGCTGGCGGAGTTCGTGCATCTGCCGTGGGCGCGGCTGACCTGGCTGGGCGAGGGCCATACGCTGGCGTCGGAAGTGGCCCCCGTCGGCTTTGAAAGCTTCCTGCTCGCCAATGAGCTGGCAACCGAACAGGCGCAGTTCTCGCTGCCAAAACGCGACGGCGATCGCCCGACTCTGCTCTGGACTACGCCGATTACTGAAACGGAACGGCAGTTCGCGCAGGCGGATGAACATGGTGGTCAGAAGTTACGTGAATTGTTAACGGCGGATGGCAATAATCACATCTTCCGCCCGCGCCAGCAGGTCGTCAGTTCAGAAGAGTAGGCCAGCAATAATGCGCCTGTTCGCCCATTCCCCGGCGCCCGCCGGGGATGTGATAGTTTCTATGTGAAATTAAATTTTTACAAAAATCAAACATTTCTCAAATATGTGATCCTGCTCATCTCAAGTTCCCGCTTGCCGCGCCGTTAAACCCGATCAGGCAATCGCGCCGCACCAGGTTCAGGGGAACGAAGATGTTTAAAACAACACAATCCCGCTTCACCGCAACAATGATCGCGTTCTTTGTTGCGCTTTTACTCGTTACAGTCTGGGTTATTAATCAGTTTGTCGCGCCACAGCTGGTCGATAGCGAAAGCCGTCTGGTTCGCTATCAGGTAGATTCGCTGGCTTCCGGTATCGTTGAACAGATGAACCGCGTTCAGGCCCAGCAGCGCGCCATTACCGAAGCCGCATCCGTCATGGACAGCGCCACTATCGACACCCTGTTACCGACGCTGGTTAACCAGTATCAGGACAGCAATGTGTTTGGTGGCGGGATCTGGCCACTACCAAATCGTCGTGACCCGGCCAAAGAGAAGGACAGCAGCTTCTTTGCCCGTAATGCCAGCAATGAACTGCAGGTGAACACCTACTGGAACTCCGACGCGGCTGACAAATACTGGGAGCAACCCTGGTACAAAGATGGCATGGCCGCTCCAAAAGGCCAGTGTGCCTGGGCAAAAGCCTATCAGGATGCCGCCAGCCCGCAGCCGCGCACCAACTGTGCTATGGCTATCTACAAAAACGGCACGGCCTGGGGTGTCGCCACCATCGACGTGACGCTGGGGTTCTTTAACCAGCTGGCGAAGCAGATGGGTGAAACCATTCAGGGCAACGTCCTGATCGTTGAAGCCGACGGTAAAGTCGTGGGCAATGGCGCACTGGTGAATGCCGCACCGAAGCTCGAAAACCTGGCTGACGTGCAGATGCCGATGGCAGCACCGCTGAAAACGCTGCTTAACGGTGTTGGCAATCAGCCGCTGGAAACCACCTATGACAGCAGTGAAGGCGAGCAGACGCTGTTCGTGCAGGCCATTCCAGGCAGCCCGTGGTATCTCGCCAGCAGCCTGCCAACCAGCCTGCTTAAAGCGCAGTCGCACAACATGCTGACCCGCCTGGGTCTGGTGCAGATCCCTCTGGCGGTGATCCTGCTGCTGGTGTCGCTGGGCTTTGTCCGCGCCATGATGAAACGTCTTAACGTGCTGAACAGCAACATTGAAGCGCTGTCGACCGGTGGTGCGGATCTGACTCAGCGTCTGCCAGCCAGCAACAGCCCGGAGTTCAACGCCGTCGCGCAGAGCTTTAACCAGTTCATCAGCTATCTGCATGGACTGCTCCAGCAGGTGGGCGACAGCGCGCTGGCGATCACTGCCGCGTCGCGGGAAATTGCCAGCGGCAACGCTAATCTCTCTTCCCGTACCGAAGATCAGGCCAGCTCGATTGTAGAAACGGCCGCGTCGATGGAGCAGCTGACCGGCACCGTGCGTCAGAACGCTGACAACGCTACCCACGCTAACCAGCTGGCGGGTGATGCCTCGCAGGTGGCCGCACGTGGCACCGAAGTGGTCCGTCAGGTGGTGACCACCATGGGCGAGATTCATCACTCATCCCGTAAAGTGGTCGATATCATCAGCGTGATCGACAGCATCGCATTCCAGACCAATATCCTGGCGCTGAACGCCGCAGTAGAAGCCGCACGGGCCGGTGAACAGGGTCGCGGTTTTGCGGTGGTGGCATCGGAAGTGCGTAACCTGGCACAGCGTTCAGCCAACTCGGCGCGTGAGATTAAAAAGTTAATCGAAGAGTCGGTGGCGAACATCGATACCGGCAGCGCGCTGGTCGAGCAGGCGGGTCAGACCATGGATGAGCTGATGAAGGGCGTGAGCAGTGTGACAACGCTGATGAGCGAAATCATGTCAGCCAGCCGCGAACAGAGCCTGGGCATCGAACAGGTTAACGTTGCGATTACCCAACTGGATGGCACCACACAGCAGAACGCCGTGCTGGTGGAGCAGGTTTCTGCTGCCGCGCAGGCGATGGAATCGCAAAGCACCCAGCTTGAGCGGGTGGTTCAGAGCTTCCGACTGTAATCCCTCTCCAGGCCAGCCCTGCTGGCCTGATTTTCTCTCTGCTTCATCCGCTTATCTCCGCCTGACCCGGGTAAAAAATCCTCGATGATCCGCCCAAACCGATAATTCTGTGCCAGAATAGTTGGGAATAATCTCAAGGAAACGCCATGTCTGCTATTGAAGTTATCCTCGTTGACCACCTCGATCGTCCCACCGGCAAGATGGAAAAGCTGGAAGTGCATGAAAAAGGATTACTGCACCGCGCGGTGACGGTCTACGTCTTCAATTCCCGGCAGGAGCTGTTGCTACAACGGCGTGCCAGCGATAAATATCATTGTGGTGGCTTGTGGAGTAATACCTGCTGTGGTCATCCTTATCCCCATGAATCAACCCGCGACGCCGCCGAGCGTCGCCTGCGTGAAGAGATGGGGATGGTGGTGACGCTGACGCCGGTGTTTGAGCTGAGCTACAACCTGAAACTGAGCAATGGCCTGACTGAACATGAGTATGGTCACGTCTTCTTTGCCGTCTGCGACAGCCTGCCGCAGCTGAATCCGCAGGAAGCGGATGCCTGGGATTATCGCCCGATGGCGCTCATTGAGCAGCAGATGCAGCAGCAGCCACAGCAGTTCACACCGTGGTTTTTGCACACCTTCCCGCGCATCCCGGACTATCTGGAGCAGTTTCCTTTCCCGGAAGTCACCGCATAAAAAAACCGCACTAAGGTGCGGTTTCAATGCTGGCCGGAGAAGTCGGGCCGGGGTAAACAATGCGCCAGGGTTATGAGCCCGTTTGCTCCCTGAGCCTGCGCGCTATCCACACCCTGACCATTGATTATCGCTGCAGCTCGAAATCTTCCGCATCCACATCATAACCCGACGGTTCCCAGCGGATCGCCAGCAGCGCCAGCAGGCCCGCCAGTGGTGCAAGGAAGATCACCCAGAATACGCCGGTGCCCAGCGCCGCGACCAGCACCGGAAACAGAAACAGCGAAACTTAGAGCTGCCGCGCATCAGCGTCTGGTTAAAGCCGACACCCACGCCACGCAGCGACGTCGGGTAGCTCAGCGACGCAAAAGTCATGGTATGCGAACCCGGCCCGAATCCCTGTCCAAACAGGAACAGCGCCAGCATGCCGATTGCCAGCGCGGCTTCCTGACCGCCTTCCGGACGACCAATCAGCGCCAGCCCGAGCAGCGCCACGCACTGACAGGCATAACCCGCCACCGACATCTTCCACGCCCCGAGGCGCGGCACCAGCCGCACCGCCAGTATCCCGCCGACAAAGGCGAACAGCAGATTCAGCGCCAGCGACACCAGAATGGTGGTAAGCATTGACTGGGCAAAGAAGCTGGAGATGATCACCGGCAAGCCAAACGCCACCGCGTTATAAGCAAAAGATGAGGCAATGGAAGTGATGGTCGCCAGCAATGTACGGCGGCGATAAACGCCCTGTAACAACGCACCATAGTTACGCCAGCTCGCCTTGCGCACCGGCATGGCAGGCGTCAGCGCGGCGTCGGGTGCCACCTGGGCATTAATACTCCACGCACTGCGTAAAATCGCCGCGGCACCTTTCAGGTCGCCCTGATTCGCCGCCCAAACCGGGGATTCGCTCATGTAACGGCTACGGATGGCGATGATGATAATCGCCGGAACGGCACCAAAACCAAGGATCAGTCGCCAGAGCCAGTCGGTGTGGCTTTCGGGTAACACGGCATAGAGCAAGAGCACCAGCAGATAAGAGATGCTGATCGCCGCATACCAGGTTGGGCACCACATCGCCACGCTGGCCGCTTTATTTCCCTTGCCACGTAGTCTGGAAAACTCCGCCAGAAACGCCATCGCCACCGGCAGATCGATTCCGACTCCCAGACCCATCACAAAACGCGCGCCGGCCAGCACGTACTCATTGGGGGCAAACGCACAGGCGATAGCCGCCACCACGAAAAAGAACATATCGGCCATAAACACCCGATAACGGCCAATTTTATCCGTGAGATAGCCGCCGATCAGTGCGCCGATAATGGCCCCGAAGGTGATTGCCGAGGCGACCATGCCGGTGCCGGTCGGGGTGAGATTGAATTCGCGCGTGATGTCTTTGATGCCAAAGGCCAGCGCACCCAGGTCGTAGGCGTCAAGGAAGACGCCCCCCAGCGCAATCGCCACCACAATGCGGGCATTATTACGGGCGCTGTCGCCACTGTTCACTAATCGGGAGACGTCAGCTGCGCTGCGGATCCACTGTGTTTCGCCACCGGGCGAACTCCCTGCTGTTGCCACATGGGCGGAAGAGGTCAGGTCGGACATGATGTTGTGCGTCTTTTATTATAAAAACAGATTTCCGAGAATAGCCGTTTAGACGCCCAGACGTAAATTCATTTCGGTTATATGAGATGAATTTATAATCTCAAATCGTTATCAATTTGCGATAAAGTCAGCTGCATCGCCGCTGCGCCAGGCTACGCTTTTAAGGCAGATAATTTCCGCTGCACGCCTTGCCAGCCTCCCGCAGAGTGGCAGGAGGGCAGCCTGAACGCGCAGGCGCACAACGCCTTGTGAATCATCACGCACGAACAAAACGTAAAAACAACACACTGCGATAAGGAAAAAGCCATGGTCAGAATTCGGGGTTGGATGGGCGTCAGCGCTTTGCTGCTCAGCATGGGGATAGCACAGGCGGCAGACCCGGTGCGGGTCGGCTCAAAAATTGATACCGAAGGATCGCTGCTGGGCAATGTGATTCTTCAGGTGCTGGAAAAGCACGGGGTAAAAACCGTCAATAAAATTCAGCTCGGCACCACGCAGGTGGTGCGCGGTGCCATCACGGCGGGCGAACTTGATATCTATCCGGAATATACCGGCAACGGTGCATTTTTCTTCAATGATGAGAAAGACAGCGCCTGGAAAAATGCCGCCGAAGGCTACGAGAAAGTGAAGAAGCTGGATGCAGAGAAAAACCATCTGGTCTGGCTGACACCCGCTCCGGCCAATAACACCTGGACCATCGCTGTGCGAAAAGATCTGGCTGAAAAAAATCAGCTCAACTCTCTGGCGGATCTCAGCGCCTGGCTGAAAAAAGGCGGCACTTTCAAACTGGCGGCCTCAGCAGAATTTATTGAACGCAGCGATGCCTTACCCGCCTTTGAAAAAGCCTATGGCTTTGACCTCAAGCAGGACCAGCTGCTGTCGCTGGCTGGCGGCGATACCGCTGTCACCATCAGCGCAGCGGCACAGCAGACTTCCGGCGTAAACGCGGCGATGGCGTACGGCACCGACGGTCCGGTGGCGGCATTAGGTCTGCAGACGCTCAGCGATCCTAAAGGGGTTCAGCCGATTTATGCGCCGACGCCGGTGATCCGTGAATCGGTACTCAAAGCCTATCCAGAGATTGCAGAGTGGCTGAAGCCGGTGTTCAGCGCGCTTGACGAGAAGACGCTGCAACAGCTCAACGCCAAAATCGCGGTCGATGGTCAGGATGCCAGCAGCGTAGCGACCGAATGGCTGCAGCAGAAAAAGCTGCTGTAAGCGATGCAGATATCGCGGGAAGCGATAAGCCGTCCGGTTGAGCAGCCGGTGGCACTGCTGCTGCTGACGCTGCTGACTCTGGCGCTGGTGGCATTGCCGTTTCTGAACTTCGCCCCAAACCGTCTGGTGGCGGGTGAACCGCTGATGGGCTGGCAGATTAGCCGCTTCGGGCTGTTGCTGCTGCCGCTGTTGACGCTGTGGCTGCTGCTGTGGCGGCATCCGACCCGCATCACGCTGATGCTGGCGCTGCTGGCGGCAGAACTGATGCTGGCGGCGATCATCTGGCTCAGCGGTCATCAGGCCACTTTACTCAGCCAGCAGGGCAGCCGTCTGGCGCGCACCAGCTTTGCCAGCGGATTGTGGTGCAGCGGCGCGCTGATCCTGCTGCTGATCACCGATCAGGTGCGGCAACTGACCCGCCATCGGCTGGCACAGCTGCTGCTCAATCTGCAGGTCTGGCTGTTGCCGCTGCTGCTGCTGTTCAGTGGCCAGCTCAGCGATCTCTCCCTGCTGAAAGAGTATGCCAACCGCCACGCGGTGTTTGATGCCGCGCTGAGCCGTCATCTCACCCTACTGGCGGGAACGGTGGTGCCTGCGCTGATGATTGCGCTGCCGCTGGGCGTCACGCTGTTCCGGCGGCCTGGGTGGCAGGGCGGTGTGTTCGGCGTGCTGAATGTGATTCAGACTGTGCCCTCGGTGGCGCTGTTTGGTCTGCTGATTGCGCCGCTGGCCGGACTGGCTCAGCAGTTTCCGTGGCTCGGCGACTGGGGCATCAGCGGCATTGGGATGGCTCCGGCGCTGATCGCGCTGGTGCTTTACGCCCTGCTGCCGCTGGTGCGCAGCGTGGTGGTGGGGCTGCAACAGGTGCCGCACGAGGTGCGTGAGAGTGCACGTGGCGTCGGCATGAGTGGCTGGCAGCAGTTTATTGCGGTGGATGTGCCGCTGGCGCTGCCGGTCTGGCTGGCGGGCCTGCGGGTAGTGGTGGTGCAGACGCTGGGCATGGCGGTGGTTGCGGCGCTGATTGGCGCGGGCGGCTTTGGCGCGATTATTTTCCAGGGACTGCTAAGCAGTGCGCTTGATTTGGTGTTGCTGGGGGTGATCCCAGTGATTGTGCTGGCGGTGGTCATCGATGCGCTGTTCCGCCTGCTGATCTCACTGCTGGAGAGAAAAGATGATTGAGTTTGACGGCGTTTCCCGCGCGTTTAACGGTAAAGCGGCGGTGAAAGATCTGTCGTTACAGGTGGCGAAAGGGGAATTTTGCGTGCTGCTTGGCACCTCCGGTTCGGGCAAATCGACCACCCTGAAGATGATCAACCGGCTGGTGGAGTTTGACAGTGGTGAAATCCGCTTTGCCGGAGAGTCGATTCGCCAGCTCGATGCCCGCACGCTGCGGCGGCGCATGGGCTACGCCATTCAGTCGATTGGTCTGTTTCCGCACTGGACGGTGCGGAAGAATATCGCCACGGTGCCAGTGCTACTGGGCTGGCCCCGGGCACAGGTCAATGAACGTATCACGGCGCTGCTGGCGCTGCTGAATCTCGATGCGCAGCTGCTGGACCGCTATCCGCATCAGCTCTCGGGTGGGCAGCAGCAGCGCATCGGCGTGGCGCGGGCGCTGGCGGCGGATCCGGAAGTGTTACTGATGGATGAGCCGTTTGGTGCACTCGACCCGGTGACGCGTGGGGTGCTGCAACAGGAGATGTTGCGCATTCATCAACTGTCGGGCCGCACCATCGTGCTGGTGACGCATGACATCGACGAAGCGCTGACGCTGGCAGACCGTATTGTGCTGATGGATAACGGCGAGATTGTTCAGCAGGGCAGGCCAGCCGAGCTGCTGACCCAGCCGAAAAATGATTTTGTGCGCGATTTCTTTGGTCGCAGCGAAATGGGAGTACGGCTGCTGTCGCTGGAGCAGGTCGGTAATGCCGTGCGGCGCGGCGAGTGGCTGCCGGGCGAACCGATAGCTGCGGCACTGACGCTGCGCGATGCCCTGTCGCAGTTTATCGCCCGGCGTACCGATAAACTGCCGGTCATTGACGATCAGCAGCGGCCGCTGGGCGTGCTCCACTTTGGCGATCTGCTGCAACTGCGCGAGGATTTAACATGCGCAGGCTAAGGGATCCGCTGCTGTGGCTGGTGCTGTTCTACGGCGCGCTGCTGACCCTGATGCCTTACAGCGGGCCGCTGTTTCACCGCTGGTTTCCCGAACTGGCGCGGCCACTCTATCAGCAGGAGAGCTTCTGGCAGCTGACGCTGGCGCATCTGTTTCTGGTGATCACCGCCAGCCTGCTGGCGATCGTGATTGGCATTGGCAGTGGTGTGCTGGTGACGCGGCGGGCGGGCCGGGCCTTCCGGCCGCTGATGGAAACCATTGTGGCGGCAGGGCAGACGATTCCGCCGGTGGCAGTGCTGGCGATTGCGGTGCCGATGATGGGATTTGGCGCCTGGCCCGCAGTCGTGGCGCTGCTGCTCTACGGATTGCTGCCGATTTTACAGGGGACGCTGGCGGGTATTGATAGCGTACCGGCCAGCAGTCGGGAGATCGCCATCGGGGTCGGCATGAGTAGCTGGCAGCGACTGTGGCAGATTGAGCTGGCGCTGGCTGCGCCGGTCATCATCGCCGGGATACGCACCTCGGTGATCATCAACATCGGCACCGCTGCCATCGCCTCGACGGTCGGCGCGAAAAGTCTGGGATCGCCGGTGATTATCGGCTTAAGCGGCTTTAATACAGCCTATGTCATTCAGGGGGCATTACTGGTGGCGCTGCTGGCGATAGTCAGCGATCGCCTGTTTGAACGCCTGCAGCGCTGGCTTAGCGTGAGTGAACGATGAGAGAGTATCCCACCAGCATCAGTCCGCCGGTGCCGCCTGCCGCCATAATAAAAAACAGCGTAGCGAAGAAAGCTTTTTTACAGTTCATGGGTAAAACCTGAGCTCGTTAACAGTGAGGCGGGGATAATAGCGCGCGCAAGGCAGCAGGCAAAGTGCCCGGCGTGCGTTTTTGTTATCAGGCGGGATCGTGCAACCGCACGGCATAGCCCTGTTCCTGCCAGTGTGACAGCTGTTCCTGCTGGCGGCGGGTCAGTTTTTTACCGGTAAAGACAAACATATTCATGCCGGGAAAGAGTTCAGGACGCGGTAAATCCAGCGGTTCTGCCAGCACATCAATCCGCCAGCCATGCTGCGACAGACGCCAGCCTTCCAGCCAGATTCGGGTACGATCGTCGATACCCCAGCCAATAATCAGCGCATCTTTACCCGATTTTTTGCGGCTGCCGGTCAGGCAGAACGCGACATAATCGATCAGCAAACCATCCAGCAGACTGCACATGGTGCGGGCGGTGTTCTGATCCAGACTCAGCTTCTGGCGCACCGGCATAAAAACATGATCGATCAGCGCATCAATCGGATGTTCGCGACCAATCGCGGCAATTTTATTACGAAGTTTAGCGGGTCTGACGTGACGCAGGACGCTGATCAGCTCATCCTGGAGTGTGGTCCAGCCGTCATGGGCATCAACATCGCCACCTTCCAGCAGTGCCTTAACTTTACCGACCGGCACGCCGCTTTCAATCCAGCGCATAATCTCTTCGATGCGATGAACATCTTCTTCGTCAAACTGACGATGTCCGCCTTCGGTACGTTGCGGCTTCAGTAAGCCATAACGACGCTGCCAGGCGCGCAGGGTGACTGGGTTTATGCCACAGCGCTCGGCGACGTCACCGATACTGTATAAGGTCATAAATTCCTCTTTCGATTGGTCTGAGTGCAATTACCATAACGAAGCCGACTAAGTTGTACAATACATTTCTCGATGTACAACTTGACTGATACGCCGTTTCTCCGTTATATCTCATATAAGAGAATTATTCCCAAATATGAGAAATCACCATGTCAGAGCTGAATACAGAGCAACGACTGGCGGTGAGGCTGGCAGAATTACGCCTGCAACGCGGCTGGTCGCTGGATGAACTTGCTGTCGCAACGGGCATCAGTCGTGCGTCATTATCGCGCATTGAGCGAAGCGAGACCAGCCCTACTGCTGCGCTGCTTAACCGTCTATGTGTTGCCTACGGATTAACGATGTCGCGCCTGCTCAGTGAAGTGGAGGAGGAGTCCAGTTTGCTGATCAGAGATGACCAGCAGCCCGTGTGGCAGGATGAATCCAGCGGATTTATTCGCCGGAATGTCTCACCCCCTGCGCTTCATTTCCGATGCGAACTGATTGAGGGCAAATTACGGCCCGGTGCACGTATAGATTACGATGCGCCACCCATTCAGGGGCTGGAGCAGCATATCTGGCTACGCGAAGGCGGCCTCACCGTCACGATGGGGGCGCAGCAGTGGGCGCTGAAGCCCGGTGATTGCTTACGTTTTCATCTGGTCGGGAAATCGGCTTTTGAGGCGCACCTGACTGACGGCGCGCGCTATTTACTGGTGGTGGCGAAACCATGATCGATTACAGAATACTTCGCGCCGACGAAGCGCAACCGCAATTGGATGAACTCACAGCGGTGCTGCAGGGCTGTGTGGCAGACGGCGCCAGCGTCGGCTTTATTGATGCTGAAGACGAAGAGGTGATGACGCGATTCTGGCAGCAGCGGATTGCCGGTCTGGCAGACGGCGACAGCGAACTATTCGTTGCGCGGCAGCACGGTCGCATCGTGGGCACGGTCATTCTCAGTGGCAGCGCGATGCCTAATGGCCGCCACCGGGCGGAGATCAGCAAATTGCTGGTGCATCCGCAGGCGCGCCGTCAGGGCATCGCGCGTGAGCTGATGCAGCGCGCTGAGCAGCAGGCCCGTGCGCAGGGCAAAACGCTGCTGGTGCTGGATACGCGCAGCGGCGATGTCGCCAGCGATCTCTATCGCTCGCTGGGCTGGCAGGCGGCGGGGTCGATCCCGTTTTATGCCGAATCCACCGCGGGCGTGCTGGATGCCACCACCTATATGTACAAAGTGCTGGCGTAGCCAGCCGCTAGCTCATGCGGCTGGCCTTTCTTCGTGCCGGACCGGCCTGGGTTGACGGGCTGCCCGCACGACCCTGAAACGGGCAACTGCTGAAATTTACGACGTCGCACGAAAAATTCGGCGCGAAAGCTGACGCCAACAGGATACTGTGTAAAAATACAGGCCATATTTTCGGTGTGGTAACGCAAATCATGGCCCTGACAGCCGCAGTAAAAAGCCAGATAGCGCAATGGTATAAAGCGCTTCAGGAGCAGGTGCCTGACTTCATCCCACGTGCGCCGCAGCGCCAGATGATCGCCGAAGTGGCGAAGTGCCTGGCGGGCGACGATTCGCGCCATCTGGCGGTTGAAGCGCCAACCGGCGTGGGCAAAACCCTCTCTTATCTGATCCCGGGCATCGCGACCAGCCGCGCCCAGGAGAAGCGGCTGGTGATCAGCACCGCCAACGTGGCGCTGCAGGATCAAATCTTCACCAAAGATCTGCCGCTGCTGAAAAAAATCATTCCCGATCTCACCTTTACTGCCGCCTTTGGCCGCGGGCGCTATGTCTGTCCGCGTAATCTGGCGGCGATGGCGGCCGATGACGATGAGCAGGGCGATCTGCTGCTTTATCTGGACGATGACGCCGTCAGCAGCACTAAAGAGGAGCAGACGCAGTGTGGCCGGTTGCAGAAATCGCTGGATCGCTATCAGTGGGACGGCCTGCGCGATCACAGCGACGAGAACGTCAGCGACAGCCTGTGGCAGCGGCTTTCCACCGACAAAGCGAGCTGCCTTGGCGCACACTGTCGCTGGTATCGTGAATGCCCGTTCTTTGTGGCGCGGCGTGAAATCGAGCAGGTCGATGTAGTGGTGGCGAACCATGCGCTGGTCATGGCAGCAATGGAGAATGAGTCGGTGCTGCCACCGGCAAAAAACCTGATGCTGGTGCTGGATGAAGGGCATCACCTGCCGGAAGTGGCCCGCGATGCGCTGGAGATGAGCGCCGACATCACGCCGGGCTGGAGCAGCCTGCAGCTCGACCTCTTTATCAAGCTGGTAGAGAGCATTATGACGCAGATGCGGCCAAAATCGCCGCCGCCGCTGGCTAACCCGGAGCGGCTGAAAGCGCACTGCGATGAGCTGCGTGAACTGCTGACGATTACCGCTCAGGCGCTGAATCCGCTGCTGCCACCGCATAACCAGCCGGGCGAATTCCGCTTTGTGCTGGGGGCGTTGCCGCAGGAGCTGCTGGATCTCTGCGCCCGGCTGTTTAAGCTCAGCGATGCGCTGCGCGGCCTGAGTGAAGGTTTGATTAATGCGCTGAGCGAGCAGACCGGCAAGGTGGATGTGGTGCGACTGCATCGCAATCTGCTGCAGCTCAATCGCCAGTTTGGCTGGTTCGAATCGGTCAGCAAACTGTGGCGGCTGGCGGCGATGGAAAAAGCCTCTGGCGCGCCGGTGTCGAAGTGGATCACCCGCGAGCTGCGCGAAGGTCAGGCGCACCTGCTGTTTCACTGCGCTGGCATCCGCGTCAGCGACCAGCTGGAGAAGATGCTGTGGCGTAAAATTCCGCACGTGGTTGTGACCTCCGCCACGCTGCGATCGCTTAACAGTTTCAACCGCCTGCAGGAGATGTCGGGACTCAGCGAGAAGGCGGGCGACCGCTTTGTGGCGCTGGACTCCCCGTTTAACCACGTGGAGCAGGGCAAGCTGGTGATCCCGCAGATGCGCTATGAGCCGCTGATGACGCACGAAGCGGAGCATATCGCGGAGATGGCCGGTTTCTTCCGGCAGCAGATGGCGGAGAAAAAGCATAAAGGTGTGCTGGTGCTGTTTGCCAGCAACCGGGCGATGCAGCAGTTTGTCGCCTGTCTGCCCGACCTGCGCCTCTCAATGCTGGTTCAGGGCGATCAGCCGCGCAGCCGCCTGGTCGATCTGCATCGTCAGCGCGTCGCCAAAGGGGAAACCAGCATCCTGATTGGCCTGCAGTCGTTTGCCGAAGGGCTGGATCTTAAAGGCGATCTGCTGAGTCAGGTGCATATCCATAAAATCGCTTTTCCCCCGGTAGACAGTCCGGTAATTTTGACCGAAGGCGAGTGGCTGAAAAGCCTTAAACGCTATCCGTTTGAGGTGCAGAGCTTACCCAGCGCCTCTTTTACCCTGATTCAACAGGTCGGACGCCTGATTCGCAGCCATCAATGTTATGGCGAAATCGTCATTTACGACCGCCGTCTGCTGAGCAAATCCTACGGCAGCCGGCTGTTAGCGGCGCTGCCGATCTTCCCGATTGAGCAGCCGGAAACGCCAGAGCCGGCAGCGATACCGGCCACCGTGGTGCCAAAAAATACGGTGCGTAAACGACGTCCCACGCGGCGCTGAGCCGCGCACTTAACCGGAAGCGAGTGATGGAACTGAATAAAATCATTAAAGAGATTGGTCGCGGTAAAAATCATGCCCGCGATATCGACTTTGATACTGCCGTGGCGCTCTATGGCGCGATGCTGGCGGGCGAGGTGCCGGACCTGGAGCTGGGCGGCATTCTGATTGCGCTGCGTATTAAAGGCGAAGGCGAAGCGGAAATGCGCGGCTTTTATCAGGCGATGCAGGCGCAGATGATGCAACTGCAGGCGCCGGAAAACCGCCCGATGCCGATTGTGATCCCCAGCTACAACGGTGCGCGTCGGCAGGGCAATCTCACGCCGTTGCTGGCGCTGCTGCTGGTGAAACTCGGCTTCCCGGTGCTGGTGCATGGCGTCAGCGACGACGCGACGCGCATCACCAGTGAAGCGGTGTTTGCCGCGCTAGGTATTACCCCCGTCACCACCGCAGAGGCGGCGCAGGCAAAACTCGATCAGGGCGAACTCGCCTTTATCACCATCGATCATCTCTGCCCGCCAATGGCGAAACAGCTGTCGCTGCGCTGGCGAATGGGCGTGCGTAACAGCGCGCATACGCTGGCAAAACTGGCGACCCCGTTTGCCGAACGTGCGGCGCTGCGGCTGTCGAGCGTGTCGCATCCGGAGTATGTGCCGCGTGTGGCGAAATTCTTCAGTGACATCGATGCGCCTGCGATACTGCTCAATGGCACCGAAGGGGAAGTCTATGCCAATCCACAGCGCTGCCCGGCGATCAGCATGATTCAGGGCGCAGGCGCAGAAGCGGAAGTGTGGGTTGAGCGTCAGCCCGAAGTGGCCGTTGAACTGCCGGCCGATAAGACGGCAGAGGTAACCGCGCGCTGGATTGAGCAGGTGCTGAATCAGCAGCGGCCGGTGCCCGCATCAATGCGACTGCAGCTCGCCTGCTGCCTGCGCGCCAGCGGCCAGTGCGACTCGCTGGCGGCGGCAGAGCAGCAGATCCTCGCCGCCGGTTACTGACTCAGGCTGCTGGCAGCGCCTGTTCAACCAGGTTCTGCCAGAAAGTAATGCCAATTGGCAGCAGCGCGTCGTTGAAGTCATAGCGGGCGTTGTGCAGCGGGGCGGAAGGCGTGTCGCCATCCGCGCCCAGCCAGAAGTAAGCACCCGGACAGGCCTCCATCATGCAGGCAAAATCTTCAGACGCCATCGACGGATTAACCTGCCACTGAACCTGTTCGGCCCCCAGCGTCGCCAGCGCCACCTCGCGTACCTGCTCAGCCGGGACCGCATGGTTGGCGGTCACCGGATAGCCCGGTAACCACTCAATCTCACCGCTGACGCCAAACGGACGTGGCAGGGTAGCGACAAATTCATCAATCAGTCCGCGTACTTTTTCGCGCACGCTGGTCTGCAGGCAGCGCACCGTGCCGCGCAGCACAATCTGTTCCGGGATCACGTTGATCGCTTCGCCACCGTGGATCTGCGTCACGCTAACCACCGCCGAGGCGAGCGGCGAGAGCCGACGTGACGGAATCGTCTGCAGCGCCAGAATCAGCTCAGCCGCTACCACCATTGGATCGGCACCGCTTTCCGGCATCGCCGCGTGGCAGCTTTTGCCGTGCAGGGTAATCTCAAACGAATCCAGCGACGCCATCATGGCGCCAGGGTTAACCGCCAGTGACCCCAGCGGCAGGCCCGGCCAGTTGTGCATCGCATAGATCGCATCCATCGGGAAGCGCTGGAACAGTCCCTCTTCCACCATTTTGCGCGCACCGCCCAGGTTCTCTTCGGCAGGCTGAAAAATGAAATGTACCGTGCCGCTGAACTGGCGTATGGCGGCCAGCTGTCGGGCGGCGGCCAGCAGAATGGCGCTGTGACCGTCGTGCCCGCAGGCGTGCATCACGCCAGGGGTGGCGGAGCGCCATTCAGTGTCGCCTTTTTCCGTAATCGGCAGCGCATCCATATCCGCACGCAGCCCGATAACCGGGCCGGGACCGTTTTCCAGCGTGCCGATCACGCCGGTGCCCGCCAGACCACGAAACACCTGCAATCCCGCCCGCTCTAACTCATCAGCGATAAACTGGCTGGTTTGCTGTTCCTGGTAACCTAATTCGGGGTGGCGATGAAACTCACGGCGCCAGCGCAGGGCATCTTCAAGCAGGGCAGGGGAAAGGGTCATGCAGAGTCGCGCTCCATACAGAATGAGAAGATTTCACTTTAGAGGTCGGGTGGCGCTGCGTCTATCGCCGGCAGGACGAAATCTGGCTATAGGCTAAATCAAAATGGAATAAGTAATAAGGAAGTGATGTCCGGGCAGGGCTTCAGAAGGGAAAAATGCGACGAAAACGGGGCAAGCCGCTGCCCGCCCCGTTCAGCGTATTACTTCTGCATCGGCAGATTCAGGTCATGCTCTGCCGCGCAACTTTGTGCCAGCTCATAACCCGCGTCGGCATGACGCATCACGCCGGCGGCCGGGTCATTCCACAATACCCGTCCCAGACGCGCATCCGCCTCTTTGCTGCCATCACAGACAATCACCATACCGGCGTGCTGCGAGAAGCCCATGCCAACACCGCCGCCGTGATGCAGGCTGACCCAGGTCGCACCGCCTGCGGTGTTCAGCAGCGCGTTGAGCAGCGGCCAGTCTGAGATTGCATCCGAGCCATCCTTCATCGCTTCGGTTTCACGGTTAGGTGAGGCAACCGAGCCGCAGTCGAGATGGTCGCGGCCAATCACCACCGGCGCTTTCAGCTCGCCGTTGCGCACCATTTCATTGAACGCCAGACCGGCAAGATGCCGTTCGCCCAGTCCCAGCCAGCAGATACGTGCTGGCAGTCCCTGGAAGGCGATGCGCTCCTGCGCCATATCCAGCCAGCGATGCAGCGTTTTGTGGTGCGGGAACAGTTCTTTGAGTTTCGCGTCGGTCTTGTAGATATCTTCCGGATCGCCGGACAGCGCCACCCAGCGGAACGGGCCTTTTCCTTCGCAGAACAGCGGACGGATGTAGGCCGGTACAAAGCCTGGGAAGTCGAAGGCGTTGCTGACACCCTCATCCAGCGCTACCTGACGGATATTGTTGCCGTAATCCACGGTCGGGATGCCCATATGACAGAAGTCGAGCATCGCCTGCACGTGGACCGCCATTGACGCACGCGCCGCTTTCTCCACTGCCTTCGGCTGTGAGACGCGCTCCTGCTGCCAGCGCGCCAGATCCCAGCCAGCCGGCAGATAGCCATTAATTGGATCGTGTGCCGAGGTCTGATCGGTGACAATGTCCGGTTTTGGCCCGCCCGCCCGGGCGCGTTTCACCAGCTCCGGCAGGATCTCGGCGGCATTGCCCAGCAGCCCGACCGAAATCGCTTTTTTCGCCGCGGTCGCTTCGCTGATTAACGCCAGCGCTTCATCCAGCGTGGTGGCTTTGTAATCTACATAGCGGGTACGCAGGCGGAAATCGATGCGCGACTCCTGACACTCAATCGCCAGCACACAGGCCCCGGCCAGAACGCCCGCCAGCGGTTGCGCGCCGCCCATGCCGCCCAGCCCGGCGGTGAGGATCCAGCGTCCGCTGAGGTCGTTGTTGTAGTGCTGACGTCCCGCTTCCACGAAGGTTTCGTAGGTGCCCTGCACGATGCCCTGCGCGCCGATATAGATCCAGGAACCGGCGGTCATCTGGCCGTACATCATCAGGCCCGCTTTATCCAGCTCATGGAAGTGATCCCAGGTTGCCCAGTGCGGCACCAGATTGGAGTTTGCCAGCAGTACGCGGGGTGCATCCGCATGGGTGCGGAATATGCCGACCGGCTTGCCACTCTGGATCAGCAGGGTTTCATCCGGCTGCAGTGCCCGCAGCGAACGCAGGATCTGCTCGAAGCACTCCCAGTTACGCGCCGCCTTACCGATGCCGCCATAAACCACCAGATCTTCCGGCCGCTCGGCAACATCGGGATCGAGGTTGTTCTGAATCATGCGGTAAGCGGCTTCAATCAGCCAGTTGGCGCAGTGCAGCGTGGTACCGTGAGGCGCGCGAATTTCACGTGCCACAGCCTGAGAAAGAGTTTCGCTCATGAAAGATTCCTTAATTCAAGAAGTTGGGCGCATGCTCGGCAGCAGCGCGGTCAATGCCTGAGGCCAGTCAGTGCGACTTGCCCACTGACGCATTGCCTCGATATCGGGAGCCAGCAGGCGATCCTCCTCAAGGAAGGCGACCTGCTCGCGAATGGTGTCGATGGCCTGCTCAATCAGCGCAGAGCTTTTCAGCGGCCGGTTGAATTCAATGCCCTGTGCGGCGGCCATCGCCTCAATGCCGACTACCGCGGCGCTGTTAAAGCACATGCTGCCGAGACGGCGGGCGGCGTAGGTTGCCATCGAGACGTGATCTTCCTGATTAGCGGAGGTCGGCAGGCTGTCGACGCTGCCCGGATGGGCCAGCGATTTGTTCTCAGAGGCCAGCGCGGCGGCGGTCACCTGGGCGATCATAAAGCCGGAGTTTACGCCGCCGTCGCGCACCAGGAAGGGCGGCAGGCCCGACAAGCCGCTGTCCAGCAGCAGCGCCAGCCGCCGCTCGGAG
This sequence comes from Pantoea sp. Fr-CA_6, assembly GCF_024520895.1. NCBI lineage: Bacteria > Pseudomonadati > Pseudomonadota > Gammaproteobacteria > Enterobacterales > Erwiniaceae > Pantoea > Pantoea sp. Fr-CA_6. Next base: position 332,348 of record NZ_JALNPO010000002.1, read on the forward strand.
ATGGCTCCGACTTCGGCAATCGCCAGCGCCAGGATGTCCGCAGCAAAGGCCACCGGCTCGGCGTGGAAGTTGCCGCCGGAGATCACATCGCCGCTGTCGCTGAACACCAGCGGGTTGTCAGAGGCCGCGTTCGCTTCGATTTCCAGAATCCGCGCGGCGTGGCTGAAGTTGTCCAGGCAGGCACCCATCACCTGTGGCACGCAGCGGATGGAGTAGGGATCCTGAACGCGGCCGCAATGCGTATGCGACAGCACTATTTCACTGCCCTCAATCAGGGTGCTGACGGCAGCGGCGACCGCAATCTGACCATGCTGACCGCGCGCCTGATGGATACGGGCGTCGAACGGTTTTAGCGAGCCTTTAATCGCCTCCAGCGACAGCGCACCGGCCATCAGACCGGCGGCAAACAGGTTTTCACCCTCAAACAGGCCGCGCAGCGCCAGCGCAGTTGAGACCTGGGTGCCGTTAAGCAGCGCCAGTCCCTCTTTCGGGCCGAGTACAAACGGCGACAGACCCACGCTTGCCAGGCCTTCGGTTGCCGGGATCAACTCACCCCTGAGCCGGACCTGACCTTCGCCCAGCAGCATCAGGGACATGTGCGCCAGCGGCGCCAGATCGCCGGAGGCACCGACCGAGCCTTTTTCCGGGATGCAGGGCATGACACCCGCATTGAACAGCGCCAGCAGCGCCTCAACCAGTTCGATTCGCACGCCAGAGTGACCGCGTGCCAGGCTGATGATTTTGGTGGCGACCACCAGGCGGGTAACATTGTCGGGCAGCAGATCGCCCAGCCCGACGCTGTGTGACAGCACCAGATTACGCTGCAGATCCGCCAGCCGACTGGCCGGGATTTGCGTCTGCGCCAGCTTGCCGAAGCCGGTATTAATGCCATATACCACGTTGCCAGAGGCGACAATCGCATCCACGGTCTGCTGCGCCGCCGCAATCGCCTGACGCGCGGGCTCATCAAGCGTCAGCGTGACGTTGCCCTGATAGATAGCGCGTAATGTGGCGAGGTCCACCTCGCCTGGCACCAGGCGCAAAACCTGAAACGAACCTGACATAGTCTACTCCTGTCTATACAAGTGTGCTGGTGTGGCTAAACTGCTCTCCTTGCCCTGATCCAGCGGAATAATACGAGTGAAACATAAGCTTTAATTCTTGTCTATGCTTGTCTATACAATCAAAGGGAGCAAGCAAGTGCCGTGCCAGGCCGATCACAAAAATCGATTGCCCGTCCGTTGCGGGTTGACTATTTAGCGCTACTCAGAGGCTGCACCATCAGGATGCGCAGGCTGCACCATTGGGGCACCGCACAGCGTACTGGATGTATATACATTCACACGGTGAGACAGTAAACTTAGGGGACTTTCAGCATAAGGAACAGCAAATGGTTGAGCATACGGCACTGGCACAACTGGCGGCGGCAATGAGCGATGAGCCTGCCCCGATTTATCAGCGGGTGAAGCAGGCCATCGTCAGCCAGATCCGTGAAGGGTTGTGGAAAGCGAATCAGCGTGTGCCATCAGAAAGTGAACTGGTTAATGAACTGGGCGTCAGCCGCATGACCATTAACCGGGCGCTGCGTGAACTCACCAGCGAAGGCTTTCTGGTGCGGATGCAGGGCGTCGGAACCTTCGTGGCGGAGATGAAAGGCTACACCGCCATGCTGGAGGTGCATAATATCGCCGATGAGATCGCTCAGCGCGGCCATCAGCACAGCTGCAAAATCCTCGCCATCGGCCAGGACAAAGCCGATCCTGAGCAGGCGGCGGTGCTGGGACTGACCACCGGGCAGACGCTTTATCATTCGCTGATTGTGCATTACGAAAATGAGCTGCCGGTGCAGCTGGAGGACCGTCTGGTCAATCCGCTGGTCGCGCCCGATTACCTGACGCAGGATTATCAGCAGATGACGCCTTACACCTATCTGATGCGCGTCGCGCCGCTGACGGCGGGCGAGCACATTGTTGAAGCGGTGTTGCCCGATGCGCGTCAGCGTAAACATCTGTCAGTGGATGAGCACGAGCCCTGCCTGCTGATTCGCCGTCAGACCTGGAGCGACACTAAAATCGTGACCTATGCGCGGCTGCTCTATCCTGGCTCACGTTACAAATTACTGGGCCGCTTCAGGGGACACGGTTAAGACGGGTAAACAGCAGCCGGGCATCGGTATCGCACGGGCTGAGTGCTGTTTCTTCATCGACCCACCACGCGCCCTGCTGCGCAGTCAGCCGTTCCCCGTCAGCCGTCTGCCAGGTGCCAGCCAGCACCCAGGCAACGCCATGCAGAGTGCTGACAGGCGTGGTCACCATCTCCACCGCTGCCTGCCATTCCCCGCGCCGCGTCATAATATTAAAATCTTCGCTGACGCTGCCCTGCAGCTTTGCCGTTAAGGCGAGTTCGCCGGCAAACGCCCAGGGCTGCTGAGGCGTCAGTAAGTGCTGCCCGCCCGGCGCGGTCAGCAACACCGGATCGCCATGCAGCAGGGTAATCACCCGATCAATGTCAGGAAAGGCAGAGAAGGGACCATCCTGCGCCAGCGTCGCAATGCTGGCGCGCCAGCCGAAGCGCTCCGCGCCGGGTGGAAAGCTGATGATTTCGCGGGTTTCGCCGCCGCCGTTGCGCCAGCGGCTGACCGCCAGCTCCGCGTATGTGAACCGGGCGATCATCGCAGCGCCTCCATCGCCTGAGCAAAGCGGGCGGCACACGCCGTCTGGTGCGGATGCACCCCATCTTCAACCACGGCTTTACCCGCCACATAAACGTCCCGAATCTGATCGCGCTGCCCGGCAAAGAGCCAGCGGTTGAGGACGGCGTGCGACCCGACGCTGCCGAGCCACGCCTCATCCCGCAGCACCAGCCAGTCGGCACGTTGTCCCACCGCCAGCGTGCCCTGCTGAATGCCACACGCCTGCGCACCGCCTGCTGCTGCCTGTTGCCACAGCAGATCGCCTACCGACGGCTGGCCGGGCAGGGTAATCCGGTTGCGGCGCTGGTCGCGCAGTCGCTGAGCATACTCCAGCCAGCGCAGCTCTTCCTGGGCGCTCAGCGAAACGTGACTGTCAGAGCCGATGCCCCAGCGTCCGCCCTGCGCGATGTACTCCACTGCCGGAAAGATGCCGTCACCGAGGTTGGCTTCGGTGGTCGGGCAGAGACCCGCCACTGCGCCACTGCGGGCGAGACGCGCCAGCTCACTCTCATCCAGATGGGTGGCGTGGATCAGGCACCAGCGCGCATCCACCTCAAAGCGGTTCATCAGCCAGGCCACCGGACGCTCGCCGCTCCACGCCAGCGAGTCATTCACCTCTTTCTGCTGTTCAGCCACATGGATATGTACCGGCAGTGTCAGATCACTGGCCGCCAGCACGTCCTGCATCTGGCTTTCACTCACCGCCCGCAGTGAATGGAAACAGAGGCCACGGTTCAGCAGTGGTCTTTGCTGCTGCCACGCATCAAGCCGCGCCTGCTGTTGCAGATAGCGATCGGTCTGCTGGATAAAACGCTTCTGACCCGCCGACGCTGGCTGGCTGCCGAAGCCGCTGTAGGTGTAGAGCACCGGCAGCAGCGTCTGGCCGATACCGGCGATCTCCGCCGCTTCAATCAGCTGTTGCAGCATCGCATCATCACTGTAGGGCGCACCCTGTGTGTCGTGGTGCAGGTAGTGAAACTCTGCCACCTGGGTGTAGCCGCCTTTCAGCATCTCGATGTAGAGCAGGGCGGCAATATCGCCCACCTGTTGCGGCGTCAGGCGCTGCACCATGCGGTACATCAGATCCCGCCACGTCCAGAAACTGTCCTGAGGATCGCCCGCTACTTCAGCCAGACCCGCCATGGCACGCTGGAAGGCGTGCGAGTGCAGGTTGGCGATTGCCGGGATCACCTCGCCGTTGAGCCGGATAGCCTGATCAGCGTGGCTATCCGGAGTAATAGAGTCGATAAAACCGGCCTGATTGACCGTGATACGCACCTGCTGCTGCCAGCCCTCCGCGAGCAGGGCACGCGAGGCAAAAAAAGTCGCCATGGTTGATCCTCATCGGATGTGGTTGTATATACATATACATACTTTGAGGCACAGTGTAAACGGCGGAGGCATGAGGCAGCGATGGCAGAAGAGATGCGCGTAGAGACGGTGTGGACCGGGGCTGACCTGGTCACCATGCGTGACGGAAAGTACCATCTTATCCCGCAGGGGGCGCTGGTGGTGCGGGCGGGCAGGCTGGTGTGGGTCGGGCCGCAGGCGGAGATGCCCGCGTTCATCGCCGATCAGCATCATCATCTGCCGGGCGGCATCGTGACCCCGGGGCTGGTGGATTGTCATACCCATCTGGTGTTTGGCGGCGACCGCAGCCAGGAGTTTGAACAGCGCCTGAATGGCGTCAGCTATGCAGAGATTGCCGCGCAGGGCGGTGGCATTCTCTCAACCGTGCGCGCTACCCGCGCCGCCACTGAAGAGGAACTGGTGGCATCGGCTCGCTGGCGGCTTAACCGCCTGCTGGCCGAGGGCGTCACCACCGTGGAAATCAAGTCCGGCTATGGCCTGGATGAAGAGAGCGAACTGCGGATGCTGCGGGCGATTCGCCAGCTGGGAGAGAGCGTAGCCGCTGACGTGCGCGCCACCTGTCTGGCGGCACATGCTTTTCCGCCGGAGTTTAAGCACGACCCGGATGGCTGGGTCGATATCATCTGCGAACGGCTGCTGCCGCAGGTGCAGGCACTGGGACTGGCGGATGCGGTGGATGCGTTCTGCGAGCATCTCGCCTTTTCACCGCAGCAGGTGGCGCGGGTGTTTGACCGGGCAGTGGCGCTTGGCATGCCGGTGAAACTGCATGCGGAGCAGCTCTCGGCGTCAGGTGGCGCAGCACTGGCGGCGCGCTATGGGGCGCTCTCTGCCGACCACCTTGAATATGCCACCGAGGAGGATGCCAGAGCGATGGCACAGCATGGCACCGTGGCGGTGCTGCTGCCTGGTGCATTTTATCTGCTGCGGGAGACGCAGCGTCCGCCGGTGGATCTCTTCCGGCGCTATGGCGTGCCGATGGCGCTGGCCAGCGATGCCAATCCCGGCACCTCGCCTGCGCTGTCGCTGCGTCTGATGCTTAATATGGGCTGCACCCTGTTTGGCATGACGCCGGAAGAGGCGCTGGCGGGCGTCACGCTGTGGGGGGCAAAAGCGCTGGGGCTGGCTGACAGTCACGGCTCGCTGGAGGCGGGAAAAGTGGCGAACTTCGTTCACTGGCCGCTGGCCCGTCCGGCAGAACTGGTTTACTGGCTGGGTGGTGAACTGCCCTGTACCGTTATCTATCGTGGAGAACCGCAATGAACCCTTTCCATTTTACCCAGGGCAGTCTGCCGCTGCTGGTCAGCATTCCCCATGCCGGTACCGAGCTGACGCCCGACGTGGAAGCCGGATTGAGTGAGGCCGCGCGCGGCTTACCCGACACCGACTGGCATATTCCCCTGCTGTATGATTTTGTGCGTGATCTCGGAGCCAGCGTGTTAATCGGCCGCTACTCCCGCTTTGTGGTCGATCTCAATCGCCCGCCCGATAACCAGCCGCTCTACACCAGCGCCACCACCGGCCTGTTCCCTGAAACCCTGTTCGACGGCACACCGACCTTTGCGCCAGGCAAAACACCCGACGACACGGCGCGTCAGGGCTACATCGATCAGATCTGGCAGCCCTATCATCAGCAGATTCAACAGGAGCTGGCGCGGCTCAAAGCGCAGCATGGCTATGCGCTGCTGTTTGACGCCCACTCTATCGCCAGTGAAATTCCCCGCCTGTTTGACGGCCGTCTGCCCGATATCAACATCGGCACCAACGACGGCGCAAGCTGCACGCCTCCAATGAGTGCGGCGCTGGAGGCCGTGTGCGCGGCGCAGAACGACTACAGCTGGGTGATTAACGGGCGCTTTAAAGGCGGTTACATCACCCGTGCCTACGGTCAGCCGCAGCAGCAGATTGAGGCGGTCCAGCTGGAGCTGGCGCAGCTCAACTACATGGATGAAACCCCACCTTACGCCTGGCAGCAGGCGCGTGCCGCCCGGTTGCAGAACGTGCTGAAGGCACTGATCCACGCCATGCTGGCGCAGGCTAAACCGCAATAAAATTCACCAGAGCGATGCGCCACTCCGGTGCATCGCTGCCCTGATCGGGTGCAGCGGCGGGCAGGTCGCCTGCCCGCTCCCAGACTCCCGCCGCTTTTTTCCACTTCTGCAGAGCTGGCATAACCTTTGCTTGGTTGTATGTACAAGTGCCGCAGCACCGCCATCTGCGTAATAAATTCTGTCTGGCTCACAAAACGATAAAGCCGGCAATGAACTGCGCTGCGTTAACTTGTATATACATGACATATCATCCTGTGAAATTTATGTTAAATCTCGTCAGGGTGATCACCAGGCCGCTACTTTCAGGAGAACCGTATGACGCACCCTCTGACTCTTCGTCGTTTATGTCTCACTACGCTGGTTTCCAGCCTGCTGCTCTGTGGCGTCAGCGCCCAGGCCAAAGAGTGGAAGTCGATCACCATTGCCACCGAAGGCAGTTATGAACCCTGGAACCTCACCCTGCCAGGCGGCAAGCTGGGCGGTTTTGAACCGGAGCTGATGGCCGATCTCTGCCAGCGTATGGCAATACAGTGCAAGCTGGTGGTGCAGAACTGGGATGGAATGATCGCCGGTCTGAATGCCGGAAAATATGACGTGATCATGGATGCAATTGTGATCACCCCCGAGCGCAAGAAAGTGATCAATTTCACCGTGCCCTACGCCTCTACGCCCGCCACCTTCATCACGATGAAAGGGTCGTTGCTGCCTGCCGACAGTAAGATCATCAAACTCACCGACGATGAGAAAACCGTGGAGCCTGCCATCGCACCCCTGAAAGCGGCGCTGAAGGGCAAAACCATCGGTATCGCCTCCGGCACCGTCTACACGCCGTTTATCGACAAGTACTTCAAAGAGGTGGCGGATGTCCGTGAATACACCAGCTCAGCCGATGCGATCCTCGATTTGCAGGCGGGGCGAATTGACGCAGTGTTTGACGATGTGACCTTTGCGCAGTCGATGCTGGCGCGACCGGATAACCGTAACCTCAGCTTTAGCGGTCCGCAGCTGGGCGGCCCAATCTGGGGTGAGGGCGAGGCGATGGGCGTGCGCATGGCAGACAACGATCTGAAAGCCCGGCTGGATCAGGCGATCAAAGCCGCGCTGGCCGATGGCACAGTGAAAAAGCTGAGCGAGAAGTGGTTCAAAACTGACGTCACACCCTGAGTGAGGTAACTGATGATAAGCCTGCTGAGTTTTGGCCCGGAGGGCTGGGGACGGTTGATTCTGAGTGCCACACTGACGACGTTGCTCCTGTCATTTGCCGCGCTGCTGGTCGGTGCGGTAGTGGGATCGGGCGTCGCCGCTGCAAAGTTATCCCCGCACCGCGCGGTGCGCTGGGCAGGGGAAGGCTACTCGGTGATCTTTCGTGGCATCCCTGAGCTGCTGGTGATCTACCTGTTCTACTTCGGCGGATCGGGATTGATCACGCAGATCGGACAACTGTTTGGCGCGGACGGGTTTATCGAAGCGCCGCCGTTTCTGATCGGGGCGCTGGCCATCGGGCTTATCTCCGGCTCTTACCAGGCGGAAGTCTATCGTGCCGCACGGCTGGCCCTGGCGAAAGGGGAGATCGAAGCCGCTGTTGCTATTGGTATGCCGCGCTGGCGCATCCGGCAACGCATCCTGCTGCCGCAGGTGGCGCGCTATGCGCTGCCCGGCCTGTCAAACGTCTGGCAGATGAGTCTGAAAGACTCGGCGCTGGTGTCAGTGACCGGCATTGTCGAGCTGATGCGGGCCAGCCAGATTGCGGCCGGCTCCACCCGTGATTACTTCTCCTTTTATCTGGTGGGCGGTGCCTGTTATCTGCTGCTGACGCTGCTGTCGAACCGCGCCTTTCTGCGGGCTGAATCCCGTCTTGGTCGCGCCTGGCAAAGCCGCACCGCTGCACAGCATTAAGGAGACTTATGATCGATTTCGCGTTCCTCACTGACACCTTCCTGAAACTCAGCGCCGCGTTGCCGGTTACGCTGGGCCTGTTTATCAGCGCCTTTCTGTGCGGCGGCGTGCTGGCGGTGGGTATTCTGGCGCTGCGTATGAGCCGCTGGCGTCTGCTGAGTGCTTTTGCCCGTGGCTACATTCTGGTGTTTCGCGGCTCGCCGCTGATGATCCAGCTGTTCCTGATCTACTACGGCCTCGGGCAGTTTGGTGTGATCCGGCACAGTCTCTTCTGGCCGTTTCTGCGTGAGCCCTTTACCTGTGCGGTGCTGGCGCTGTCGCTCTGCACCGCCGCCTACACCGCGGAGATCCTGCGCGGTGCGCTGCTGGCTGTGCCGCCCGGTCAGGTGGAGGCGGGGATGGCGTGCGGCATGTCGCGCGGGCTGCTGCTGCGGCGCATTATCGCGCCGGTGATGCTGCGTTATGCGCTGCCCGCTTACTCCACCGAGGCGATTCTGCTGGTGAAGTCGACCGCGCTGGCCAGTCTGGTCACGGTCTGGGATGTCACCGGGGTGGCGCAGCAGATTATCCAGCGTACTTACCGCACCATGGAGGTGTTTCTCTGTGCGGCGGCAATCTACCTGATCCTCAACTTCATCATTGTGCAATTGTATGCCCTGCTGGAGCGGCGTCTGACGCCGGTTCATAAACCGGAAAAAAAGCCGTTACCGGCCGCTAAGCCGATTCCTGGAGGAAAATAAACATGTCTGAACTGCCACCCGTCACGCTGTCGGCCAGCGATATCCATAAATCCTTTGGCGCCATGGAGGTGCTGAAAGGCATCTCGCTGCAGGCGCACCAGGGCGATGTTATCTCAATACTCGGTGCCAGCGGCTCGGGCAAAAGTACGCTGCTGCGCTGCATTAATCTGCTTGAGACGCCTGACGCGGGCGTGGTCAGCGTGGGCGGTGAAACCATTGAGATGAAGCGCCATGCCCGGGGACACCAGCTGGCGGCTAACCCGCGTCAGATTGAGCGGCTGCGCTCCCGGCTCGGCATGGTGTTTCAGAGCTTTAACCTCTGGTCGCACCTGACGGTGCTGCAGAATGTCATTGAAGGGCCGCACTACGTCCTCAAGCGCGATAAAAAAGCCTGTATTGCCCAGGCGGAACAGCTGCTGGATCGGGTCGGTCTGCTGAATCGCAAAGATTTCTATCCCGCCCAGCTTTCAGGCGGTCAGCAGCAGCGGGTGGCGATCGCCCGCGCGCTGGCAATGGACCCGGAGGTGATGCTGTTTGATGAGCCAACTTCGGCACTCGATCCGGAACTGGTGGGCGAGGTGCTGAAGGTCATGCGCAGCCTGGCGGAAGAGGGCCGCACCATGCTGGTGGTGACCCATGAGATGGGTTTTGCCCGCAACGTCTCTAACCGGGTGGTGTTTATGCATCAGGGCACCATTGATTGTCAGGGCACGCCAGAGGCGATGTTCGGCGAGGCGGGATCGGCGCGCTTTAAGCAGTTTATCTCCAGTCATCATCAGGTGGAGCCGGTGGTATGAGCGACGTAATACGTCAGACGCTGGTCTGGGGCGATGGCCCGCTGAAATGGCAGGCGCTGGTGCAGGTCGCCCGGCACGGCGCCACCCTGACGCTGAGCGACAGTGCCTGGCAGCGAATTGCGCAGAGCCGAGAAATCGTCGGGAATATCGTGGCGGCGGGGCAGGTGGCTTACGGCATCAATACCGGGCTGGGGGCGTTGTGCAACATCACCCTGTCTGAAGATGAGCTGAGCCAGCTGTCGCGCAATACCCTGCTGAGTCATGCCTGTGGCGTCGGGCCGGTGCTGGCAAAACCCGAGGTCCGCGCCATTCTGTGCGCTGCGATTGCGAACTACAGCCACGGAAAATCAGGTGTTTCAGTGGCGCTGGTGCAACATCTCCTGGCGCTGCTAAACCTGCAGATTACGCCACAGGTACCGTCGCAGGGATCGGTGGGATATCTGACCCACATGGCGCATATCGGCCTGGCGCTGATTGGCATCGGCGAGGTGGAGTGGCAGGGCGAAATCGTTCCGGCGCAGCAGGCGCTGGCCCAGGCGGGATTAGCCCCTTACCGGCCTGGTGCCAAAGAGGGGCTGAGCCTGGTCAACGGCACGCCCTGTATGACCGGCTTAGCCTGTCTGGCACTGGACGATGCCGAACGGCTGCTGGACTGGGCAGACGTCACCGGTGCGATGAGCTTTGAGGCGCTGCGCGGTCAGCTGGTGGCGTTTGACCCTGAGGTGCTGGCGCTGAAGGCCAGCCCGGGGATTCAGCGCAGTGGCGAACGCCTGCGCCAGTTGCTGAGTGACAGCCCGCTGCTGAAAGCCAGCGTTGGCATCCGGACTCAGGATGCACTCAGTCTGCGCTCGATGCCGCAGGTGCACGGCGCCTGTCGCGATCAGTTTAGTCACGCTGTCCGTCAGGTGGAGAACGAACTCAACGCCTGTACCGACAATCCGCTGGTGCTGGGGACGCCGCAGGCCTGGCGCGTGGTGTCACAGTCCAATCCGCATGGCGAGTCGGTGGCAATGGCCTGCGACCTGCTGGCCATTGCGATGGCGGAGCTGGGCAGCATCGCCGAGCGACGGCTTGATCGGCTGGTGAATCCGCTGGTCAGCGGCCTGCCGCCGTTTCTGGTGGCCGAGCCGGGCGTGAATTCCGGCATGATGATTGCGCAGTACGTGGCGGCGTCACTCTGCGCGGAGAACCGTCAGCTGGCGCAGCCTGCGGTGCTTGATAACTATGTCACTTCAGGATTACAGGAGGATCATCTGAGCCTTGGCACCGGCTCGGCGCTGAAGCTGCTGAAACTGGTCAGCAATGTTGATCACATTATCGCGATTGAGTATCTGCTGGCGGCGCAGGCGCTGGAGTTTCACGGTGAGTCACAGCTGGCAGCAGGCACGCGGCGCGCCTGGCAGCATTTGCGGCAGGTTGTTGAGTGCTGGCAGCAGGATCGCTGGCTGGCACCCGACATCGCCCGCGCGGTAGCTCAGATTAAAGCGCACCGGGCCGATGCGCTTGTGGGGTGAGGATTACCTGCGGCGCGCGTCCGGACGGACTAAATCAAAACGTTGCGCTTCGCTGATGCCGTAATAGGCGCTGGGGCCGCCCGCGCGCAGAATCGGCTCGGCTTTAGCGGTCTGATAAATGCCCTCTTCCAGCAGCGATTCATCAATGTGAATCGCCACCGCTTCACCCAGCACCAGCCAGCTGTCGATCAGATTGCCGCTGGCATCCTGCAGCTGAATCAGTTGCGTCAGGCGGCACTCGAAGTTGACCGGGCTCTCTGCCACCAGACTGGCGCTGACCTGTGAAGCCGCCAGCGGCGTTAAACCGGCAAAGGCGAACTCATCCTGATCGGCAGGCAGCGAGGCGGAACTTTCGTTCATCGCTTCCGCCAGCGGACGCGTCGCCAGGTTCCAGACAAACTCTTTGGTCTCAGCAATATTTCTCACGCTGTCTTTCCAGCCACTGCTGGCGAAACCGATAATCGGCGGATGATAGTTGAAACAGTTAAAGAAGCTGTAAGGTGCCAGATTGTGCTGGCCGCTGCTGCTCACTGAGCTAATCCAGCCGATCGGGCGCGGCCCGATAATGGCGTTCAGCGGATCGTGCGGCAGACCGTGACCAGCACGGGGTTGATAGGAATAGCGTTTCCGGGTCATAACTTCTCCAGCAGGGAATTTTATTTATCTTAGCCCGACAGCATCGCCCGACGGAATCGGAAAGAGGTAAGCGGATGGTGCGGGTTTATTTTCCGCCGCCTACAGCGTATTGTACGCGCGCCTGAATAATTGAGAGAACGTATGAAAAAGTCAGCCAGCACGTCGCCTTTCCACGCCCGCAATCGCCATCAGGGCGAATACGATTTTGCCGCGTTAACCGCTGCCCATCCGCCGCTGAAAGCCAAAGTCCGGCCCAATGGGTATGGCGTGCAGTCCGTGGATTTCGCGGACCCGGAGGCGGTGATGCTGCTGAACCAGGCGCTGATCAAACTATTTTACGACATCGACTGGCAGCTGGCTCCCGGCTCACTCTGCCCGCCCGTGCCGGGACGCGCCGATTATCTGCACTACCTTGCCGATCTGCTGGCGCTGGATAATAACGGCGTGATCCCGACGGCGGACGTTCTGGATGTCGGCTGCGGTGCAAACTGCATCTATCCGCTGATTGGCGCGGCAGAATATGGCTGGCGCTTTACCGGCACCGAAGTCGATGAAGCCGCCATCAAAGCCGCTAACCGCATTGTTGCGGCCAATCCGCGCCTGACGCGCCAGATCCGTCTGCGTCGTCAGAAAAACAGCGATGCAGTGCTGGCAGGTGTGGTCAGTAAAACTGAATTTTTCAGTGCAGTGATGTGTAATCCGCCGTTCCACGCGTCGGCGGAAGAGGCGGTATCGGGATCGCAGCGTAAGGTCCGCAATCTCGGACTGGATAAGAGTGCGCCGCTCAACTTTGGCGGACAGCACAATGAGCTGTGGTATCCCGGTGGCGAAAAGGGCTTTATCGGCAAGATGATCGCCGAGAGCGTAGCGTTTAGTCGTCAGATCGGCTGGTTTACCTCGCTGGTGTCGCGCAAAGAGAACTTACCGGCGCTGGAAAAACAGCTGCAGGCGCTCGACGTGGCGGAGATGCGGGTGGTTAATATGGCGCAGGGTCAGAAGCAGAGTCGCTTCCTGGCGTGGAGTTTTATGCCTGCCGCCCAGCGCACTAAACTGCTGAGTCGCCTGGGGAACTGAGGTATCGCTTTACATGGGTAACAGGTGTATCTGTGGGCGAAGAGTAAAATAGAACGGGCCGCGATGCGGCCCGTTTTGATTGTTGACAACGCCCGACTCGGTGGAGGTAAGACCGAGCTGGCACAGGGAACCCGGTCAGATCGGAAAGACGCAAAGGCTGTCATCCATGACACGCTCGGCCCGCGCCGTCCCTGGCGCGGGACGCTTTCCTCTTCTGACCGGGTTCCCTGTGCTTCGGGTTTATTCGTTGCTGCCAGATTTACCCTGGTTTGGATTGTCATCAGTTTTAACGGGCCGCTTAGCGGCCCATTTTGATCAGGAAACGTGCTGCAGGAATTCGCGCAGACGCTCGCTCGGTGGGTTGCTGATCAGGCTGTCGGGATCGCCATCTTCCGCAATCCGGCCTTTATCGATAAAGATCAGCCGTGAGGCCACCTTCTGTGCGAAGCCCACTTCGTGCGTCACAATCACCATCGTCATGCCTTCTTCGGCCAGATCCTGCATCACCTTCAGCACTTCGTGACGCAGTTCCGGGTCGAGCGCTGAGGTTGGCTCATCAAACAGCATCATTTTCGGCTTAACTGCCAGTGCACGGGCAATCGCCACGCGCTGCTGCTGACCGCCGGAAAGCTCAGACGGAAAGTGGTGCGCGCGCTCGGCGAGGCCCACTTTGCCCAGCAACTCACGCGCCAGCTGGCGTGCCGCCTCTTTGCTGGCACCGCGCACACGGATAGGACCAAAGGCGACGTTATCCAGCGCACTCATCTGTGGGAACAGATGAAACTGCTGAAACACCATGCCCGCTTCCTGACGAATCAGGCGGTCATCGACTTTCGGATCATTGACGCGCAGGCCATCGACAATCAGTTCGCCACTGGTGATCTCTTCCAGCTTGTTAATACAGCGCAGCAGGGTTGATTTACCGGAACCGGATGGGCCGATAATCACCACCACTTCGCCCTGGTTAATCTTCAGGTCAATATTGTGCAGCACCTGGGTCTGGCCAAAATGCTTGGAGACATCTTTAAATTCAATCACAGGATTTTCACCCTTTTCTCAATGCGGCGCAGCACAAAGCTCAACACCAGCGTAATAACCAGATAGATAATCGCGACGGCGCTCCAGATTTCCAGCGCGCGGAAGTTACCGGCAATAATCTCCTGACCCTGACGAGTCAGTTCAGCCACACCAATAACGATAAACAGCGAAGTATCTTTGATGCTGACAATCCACTGGTTGCCCAGCGGTGGCAGCATACGGCGCAGCGCCAGCGGCATAATCACGTAGCGCAGCGTCTCGCGGCTCGACAGGCCAAGCGCCAGTCCGGCTTCGCGGAAGCCCTTGTTGATCGACAGCACGGCACCACGAGTAATCTCGGCAATGTAAGCGCCGGAGTTAATCATGATGGTTACCACCGCCGCGCTGAAGGGATCAATACGCAGGTCGGGGAACGCCATCGGCAAAGCAAAATAGATAAACATCACCTGCACCACGATAGGGGTGCCGCGAATGATTTCGATAAACACCAGTGCGATGTTATTGGTGATCCAGCCACCGTAAGCGCGGGCAAAGCCCGCTACCAGGCCGATGAAGAGGCCGCCAATCAGTCCAATAATTGAGATAATTAAGGTCAGTTTAGCGCCTTCAAGCAGCGCTGGCATGGCGGGCCAGATGACGCTCCAGTCAAACTCCATGGTGTCACTCCAGATATGTTGCGATGGAAAAAAGCAGGGAAAAAGTTCCCCTGCTGAAATCAGATAACGGGCAAATTATTATTTAGGTTCGGTGCCAAACCATTTTTTATAGAGCGTGTTGTAGGTGCCGTTCTCTTTCAGGGTTTTCAGTGCGCCGTTTACTTTTTCACGTAAATCGTCGCTGCCTTTCGGGAAGGCGATACCATACTGCTGCGCTTCAATTGAATCGCCTACCGCTTTAAAGCGGCCTTTACCGGCGGTATGGATGAAGTAAAGGATGTTAGGCGTGTCATGCAGCACGGCGTCCGCACGGTTGGTGCCCAGCTCCATATAGGCGCTATCGATATTCGGGAACTGACGCAGATCTTTGGATTTGATGTTGGCTTTCGCGTATTCCACGGAGCCGGTGCCGCTTTTCACTGCGACCACTTTACCGTTCAGATCGCTGATGCCTTTGATGTCGTTTTCATTGTTACGCACCATCACCTGCAGACCGCTTTTGTAATAGCCGTCAGAGAACTCAATCGCTTTTTTACGTTCTTCGGTAATGGTGATACCCGCCAGTGCCAGATCGACATTGCGCGTTTGCAGTGCAGGGATAATGCCGCTGAAGTCCATTGGCTTCAGGGTGTAATCGAGCTTCAGCTCTTTCGCAATGGCATCCCACAGATCCACATCGAAGCCGACATATTTGTCACCCTGTTTAAATTCAAACGGAACAAAGGCGGTATCCGTGGCGACGACCAGCTTTTTGTCTGCTGCAGTGGAAGAGAGAGAGAAGGCCAGCGCCAGCGCGGCCACAGAAACTTTTAACAGTGACTTCATCATTTTTCCTTTTTTTACTACCAGGCGGCAGGGCCTGCGTTTGCGGCTTGTCATATGAAAGAATTATGCCAACTTTGCAAAATCCGCGAAATCAGAGAGTTAAATAACATAGCTGACACGATTTTGCAGTTAATTCTGCCATTGCACCAGTTTGGTGCTCAGTTTTGGTGCAGGTGGCTGTTTTGGTGCAAGCGGTAGTGTGCCTCAGATGTTAAGGCTGTGAAGCGGGGGAGGGAAGAACTGTTAACAGGGTCATAAAAATGCGGTAACACAGACGTAAAAAAGGCGGGTTTCCCCGCCTGACAGACTGCATTGAGTCTTATTCAATGTTCGCTTCGATAAACCACAGGAATTTATCAAGGTCACGTGATGCCGCAGTAAAGATATCAGCGGTATCTTCGTCTTTCACTTCAGTGATTGCTTTACGGGTGTCATTCGCGACAACGCTGTAACGGTCTGCCAGCGCTTTCAGATGATCCTGAACGCTGTGAATATTAAGCGGATAGCTCTTCAGCGGAGTCGTATCGTTAACGACCTGCGTGGTGCCCAGCGCCACGCCACCCAGCTGAACCACACGCTCGGCAATAGTATCCTGATGATCGGTAATCGCGGTGCGGAAGCCGTCCAGCATCTCATGCACACCGATAAAATTAGCACCGCGCATGTTCCAGTGCGCCTGCTTAGTGATCAATGACAGGTCAATAAACTCGACTACCAGACGGTTTAACACCGCGATGGTGGCTTTTTTATCGTCTTCGGCCACATCATTGCGGGTATAAATCAGGTCAGAAGATTTAGTTTTAACCAATTTAGCGGTACTCATCGTTTCAGTCCTCTCTTTGATGGTTGTCCTAATCAAGTACCGGATAAGTATAGCAGCGCTTTTCAGCTTTGCAGAAACGACTTTGTCGATGGATGAAATAGCGTGCGTCTTTAGTCAGAGCAGAGCTGGGCTAAGAAGGTTAATGCCATGTTAAAATATAAAATAAAATAAATAGCTATTTAAATCATGTTGTTATTCTATTATGTAAATAACTGGTAAGTGTCTGTTTCAAAATAGGCAACTCAGGAAGGAGCGAAGATTAGGAAAAATTCTCATGATGAGCATGATTATTATTTAGCCCCGCCAGCAGGCGGGGCGGATAGCGTTTATTTTTGGATATCGTCTGATAATTCAACGCTGTTTAACTGACTCTTTTTCGGCCGCATGGTCAGCGTTGAACCTGCCGAGGCGATGATGATCGCCAGCAGCGCCAGCCACTGAAGCCCGGTCAGGGTTTCCCCCAGAAACAGCATGCCTGAAAAGGCAGCCATGGCGGGTTCCAGACTCATCAGCGTGCCGAAGATGCGCGCCGGTAAGCGGGTGAGGGCGATCATCTCCAGCGAATAGGGGATGGCGCTGGAGAGCAGGGCAACCAGCAACGCGATCGGCATAACGGCCCATGTCCAGATGCCACTTTCTGCGAACGTCAGCCCCAGCGGTACAAAAATCACTGAGGCAATCAGCGACCCGATAGCCACTGTCGCCGGGCCATGTTCTGCGCCTGCCCGCTGTCCCGCCAGGATATAGATCGCCCAGCAGGCGCCTGCACTCACTGCCAGCGCAGCGCCCAGCGGATCAATCGCAGTCATGCCTGTGCCAAAAGGCAGCAGGAACCATAGACCAATCACGGCCAGCAGCACCCAGACAAAATCCAGTGGCCGTCGCGATCCGAATAGCGCCAGCGCCAGTGGGCCGGTAAATTCCAGTCCCACCGCCACACCCAGCGGCACGGTACGAATCGCCAGATAGAACGTGAAATTCATTGTGCCCAGCGCCAGTCCATACATCAGGAGTGGCAGACGTTGTTCCCGGCTAAAGCGTAAACGCCAGGGTTTGAAGATAATACAGAGTATCAGGGTGCCAAAGCCCAGACGCAGCGCGGTGATGCCGGTAGCGCCAACGGCAGGAAACAGGCTTTTCGCCAGCGAAGCACCGCCCTGAAGCGATAGCATCGCAATCAGCAGCACGGCAATCGGCATCACTATCGGGGCAAGGTTTTTAGAAGCGGGAGAGGCAGACATCCTGTGTACTTTTCCTGGTCATCAACGTAATGAGTCAGCCAGTGTAAAGGAAATAGCAGGCAAAAAATCACGGAATGGGGTTTTAAATTTCTCTCAACTGAGCGATTTTTGGCCAGAATCAGGGCCATTTAGGTAAAGAAATGTCAGGTTTTTTTAGGATTTAACTTAAAGAACGAAATGAGCACAAAATGATTATTGCAGAAAGATGACGGATTTTATAAGAAAAATGAATGACATAGGTTGTCGCATTAACTTCCTGTTACACCAAACATTCTGTTAGACAACAAAATCCGGGCAGAGTTTCTCGCTATTTTTTGTTATATTTTCAGCGTTGTCAGGAGAGAAGTATTTTCACATTTGAGGTGGTTATGAAAAAAATTGCATGTCTTTCAGCATTAGCCTGTGTACTGGCAGTATCTGCAGGTTCAGCAATGGCACAGAGCACCGTAACTGGTGGCTATGCTCAGAGCGACTATCAGGGCGTAGCTAACAAAGCTAACGGCTTCAACCTGAAATACCGCTACGAAGACGGTTCTAACCCACTGGGTTGGATCGGTTCATTCACCTACACAGAAAAAGATAACACCGATTCTGGCATTTATAACAAAGGCCAGTACTACGGTGTGACCGGTGGTCCTGCTTTCCGTCTGAACGACTGGGCAAGCATCTACGGTGTTGTGGGTATCGGCTACGGTAAATTCCAGCAGAACGATACTTCATCACGCGATAAAACTGATTCAAGCGACGTAGGTTTCTCTTACGGCGCAGGTCTGCAGTTTAACCCAGTTCAGGACTTCGCAGTTGACGTTGGTTACGAGCAGAGCCGTATCCGTAACGTTGACGTTGGCACCTGGATTGCTGGCGTAGGTTACAGCTTCTAAGTTTAGCTTAGCTGACCTGCAAAAAAGCGGCCCCTTGTGGGCCGTTTTTTATTGTGCTGATTTACTCACCCTTCTCTCGTGCCTGCACGTTTCCCGACTTTCCCGGATCGCTGTAGCCGATCAGCAGCCATGCTGGTTGAAGCCGCAGGTCATATTAATTCGATGGGGAAACAGGAAAAAAAGAGAGCAGAAAGGGAGAGTGCGCCTCTCAGCCAGCGGCTGAAAGGCATAGAATCAGGATTAGCCGCGCCAGATCAGATTCTGACAGCGACGATCGTCAGACTTATGGCCCAGCAGTTTTTCCAGCAACATCAGACGCAGTGTGAACGGTGAACGCGTCAGCAGGCACAGCCAGGATTTCATCTCCGGGGTTGTTTTCTTCTCAGCCTGGAAGCATTTACTGCAATCTAAGCAACATTTCAGGGTGCTCATAGAATCACCTCCCAATCATTGTCGACGCGGTAGTCAGCAGCCTGCGGTGAGAGGCGTCATCATCACCGGAGCAACAGAGGATCAACTGGGATCGCTCTTTTGCTGCTTACATTATCGTCAAATATAGCACTGGCTATATCCTTTAGCCAAGGCTAATGACGAAAAATTTGAGCTTCTTTGCGGCTGGTTTACAATGAGCGCAGCTAAATCCGTACAGCAGTGACAGTACGGGAAAAAATAATGAGGAAGCTGAATGAGTCGTCGTGCTAAAAGCGTGGTTTCTGCGCCAAAAGGACCACTGAAAGATATTGAAGAGCATGTCGAAGGTTTTCGGCAGGTGCGTGAAGCGCATCGTCGGGAATTAATTGATGACTACGTTGAGTTAATCTCTGATTTGATTGGTGAATTTGGCGAAGCGCGTCAGGTTGATATGGCGGCCCGCCTGGGCGTTTCACAACCTACCGTAGCGAAAATGCTGAAGCGGCTTGGCAGTGCCGGGCTGGTTGAGCAGGTGCCTTACCGCGGTGTCTTTCTGACTGGTGAAGGAGAGAAACTGGCAGAGGAGAGTCGCGCCCGTCATCACATTGTTGAAAGTTTTCTGCTGGCGTTAGGCATCAGTCCCGAAACTGCCCGACGTGATTCAGAAGGTATTGAGCATCACGTCAGTGATGAAACGCTGGCCGTATTTAAGAAATTCTCCGAAACCCGCTAACGCTAAGGCGTACCTTCATCATGCCTCAACTGCTTCGATCTTTTTTGCATGACTCTGTTTTGCATTTATTAATCGTGATTGGTGTAGTTCTGGCATTTCTGGCGGATTTTCGCTGGGCCGATCTGCCCGGTGCCGTAGACTGGCATACCATTATTACGCTCACCGGGTTGTTGATCCTGACCAAAGGGCTGGAAACCAGTGGCTACTTTGACGTGCTGGGGGGACGACTGATTGCGCGTTTCCGGCACGAACGTGCGCTGGCGCTGTTTATGGTGCTGGCTGCCGCGTTGCTCTCTACGTTTCTGACCAATGATGTAGCGCTGTTTATTCTGGTGCCGCTGACGCTGACGCTGCGAAAGTTCTCTCACTTACCCATCTCGCGACTAATCATCTTCGAAGCGCTGGCGGTCAACGCCGGATCCCTGCTGACGCCGGTCGGCAACCCGCAAAACATTCTGCTGTGGAGCCACGGCAAATTAAGCGTTGTCGCGTTTATTGTGCAGATGCTGCCGCTGGCCGCCTGGCTGCTGCTTAGCCTGATGGTATTAACCTGGTTCAGCTTCTCAAAGCGCTCGATTGATAAGCATGACAACCCGGAACAGCCGCAGTGGCAGAAGCCGCTGTTTATTGTCAGCGTGGTGCTATACCTGCTGTTTATCGCCGGACTGGAGCTGGAAATCACCGGCTGGGTCCTGCTGCTGATTCTTGCCACGTTCCTGGTGATGGCGCGTCCGGTGCTGCTGCGCATCGACTGGAGCCTGCTGGCGGTGTTTATCGCCATGTTTATTGACGTCTTCCTGATGACGCGTCTGCCGGTGATGCAGGCTCACTTTGATGCGGTTTCTCATTTCGGTCAGGGGCAGCTCTACCTGCTGGCGATTGGTCTGTCACAGGTGATCAGCAACGTTCCGGCGACGATTCTGCTGCTGCAAAAAGTCCCGCCTGGCGATGTGCTGGCCTGGGCGGTCAATATTGGCGGATTCGGCCTGCTGCCGGGTTCGCTCGCTAACCTGATTGCCCTGCGTATGGCGAAAGATCGGGCCGTCTGGTGGCATTTCCATCTCTTTTCTCTCCCTCTGCTTGCCTGGTCGATGGCCAGCGGCTGGCTGCTGTTGCGGCTGCTTAATTAGGCCCGACGCATCCTGCTACCCGCCACAGGTGGCAGGATGTGCGCCATTTCTCAAGTTTCGTAAAGTTGCGCTGGATTTTGTCAGTTTCCGATATAAGGTTAACAGGACCTTTATGCCCGGGAATTAGGGCCTTAGCCAGTGATGGGAACTATGAGCGAGAATAACCAACGCGATCCACACCAGCAGGACGCAGAAAATGCGACGGATAAAAACCGTCAGTCAGAGGAAAATCAGGACAACGACCAGCAGCCTGAGCGTAAACGCCCCGGTAAAAAGCCGCTGATTATTCTGGCGGTAGTGGTGGTGATTATGCTGATTGTCGGCTTCTGGTTCTGGTTCACTACCCGCAATATTGAAACTACCGACGACGCCTTTACCGAAGGCGATGCCGTTACCATTGCGCCTAAAGCCTCCGGCTATGTCGTGAAGCTGCTGGTGAAAGATAACCAGCGGGTGAAGAAGGGCGATCTGCTGGTGGAGATCGATCCCAGCGACAATCGTGCCCAGCGTGAACAGGCTAATGCGCAGCTCGGTTTAGCTGTCGCACAGCTGCATCAGGCGCAGGCTCAGCTGGCGCTGTCAAAGGTACAGTATCCGGCACAGCGCGATCAGGCGCTGGCGGATCAGGCGAAAGCCGAAGCGAATCTGCTTAATGCGCAGGCGGATTATCGTCGCCAGCGCGGCGTCGATCCGCGTGCGACCAGTCAGCGTAATATCGACAGCGCGTCCGCGCAGTTACGTTCGGCGCAGGCGCAGTTACAAAGCGCGAAAGCACAGGTTGAAGTGGCGTCACAGGTTGCTCTGCAGATTCGCCAGCAGGAGACCAATGTTGAAGCGCGTCAGCAACAGGTTGAGCAGGCGAAGGCGCAGTTAAGCACGGCCGATCTTAATCTCTCCTATACCCAGGTTCGCGCGCCCTATGACGGGTTTGTCACCAAGCGTAACGTTCAGCTGGGCACACTGGTGCAGGCGGGATCGTCGCTGTTTTCGCTAGTCTCGCCTGAGATCTGGGTCACCGCTAACTTCAAAGAGTCTCAGCTGCAACACATGAATCCTGGCGACAAAGTTGAAATCAGCGTCGATGCCTGGCCGGATATGAAGCTGGAAGGGCATGTTGACAGTATTCAGATGGGCTCTGGTTCACGCTTCTCGACTTTCCCGTCAGAAAACGCCACCGGTAACTATGTGAAAATCGTTCAGCGCGTGCCGGTGAAAATCGTCATCGACAAGGGCCTTGATCCGAACCATCCTCTGCCGCTGGGTCTCTCTGTTGAACCGAAGGTAACGGTGGAATGAGTACGGCGCAGAGCTGGAAACCCGCCAGTAATCCGTGGTTAGTGGCGATCACGGTCACGCTGGCGGTGTTTATGGAGATCCTCGACACCACCATTGTTAACGTGGCGCTGCCGCATATCGCCGGTTCGCTCTCCTCCAGTTACGATGAGTCAACCTGGGTGCTGACCTCTTATCTGGTGGCGAACGGCATTGTGCTGCCTATCTCTGCGTTCTTCAGCCGACTGTTTGGCCGTAAACAGTTTTTCCTGATCTGCATCGTGATGTTTACCATCTGCTCCTTCCTGTGCGGCATCGCTACCGAACTGTGGCAAATCATTCTGTTCCGCGTGCTGCAGGGCTTTTTTGGTGGCGGATTGCAGCCGGTTCAGCAGTCTGTGCTGCTGGACTACTTTAAGGCGGAAGATCGCGGCAAGGCATTTGGGCTCTCCTCTATTGCCATTATTGTCGCGCCGGTGATTGGCCCGACATTAGGTGGCTGGATTACCGACAACTACAGCTGGCGCTGGGTGTTCTTTATCAACATTCCGGTCGGCGTACTTACCGTGCTGGCGATCTATCAGCTGCTGGAAGATCCACCGTGGGAGCGTAAATGGGCCAAAGGTAAGCTGAAGATCGACTATATCGGCATCAGCCTGATTACCTTAGGACTGGGTTGTCTGCAGGTGATGCTGGATCGCGGAGAGGATGAGGACTGGTTTGCCTCGCACTTTATTGTGCTGTTCGCCATTCTGGCGCTGATTGGCATCGTCGGCGCCATTTACTGGCTGATGTATGCCCGTAAGCCAGTGGTCGATATTCTGGTGATGAAAGACCGCAACTTCTGGGTCGCCGGGCTGTTGATGGCGGGGATGGCGATGATTCTGTATGGCAGCTCTGTAGTGCTGCCACAGCTGGCGCAGCAGGATCTGGGGTACACCGCCACCTGGTCAGGTCTGGTGTTGTCGCCTGGCGCGGTGCTGATTGTGCTGACCATACCGCTGGTGCTGAAACTGATGCCAATCGTTCAGACGCGCTACATCATTGCCTTTGGCTTTAGCTGTCTGGCCGTGGCGTTTCTCTACTCCGCCACCTTAACGCCCAACGTCGATTTCACCACTTTGGTGTTGATGCGCAGCGCACAGTCAATCGGGCTGGGTTTCCTGTTTGTCCCGCTGACGACTATCGCCTTTGTCACCATTCCGCAGCGGCTTAATGCTGACGCCTCGGCGCTGTTTACCATGTTCCGTAACGTGGCCGGATCGATTGGGATTTCACTCTCGACCGCTGCCATTACCGAGCGCGAACAGGTGCGGTCAGCGCACATGGTGCATAACATGACGCCGCTGAATGAGCCGTTCAACATTACGCTTCAGCACTGGGCGCAGGCGATACGCGACTTTACCTCGGCGGTGGGCGATCCCGTCACGCTGGCAACCGGTCAGCTCTATCAGGAGATGATTGCGCAGTCGCGTATCCTCGCTTACATCGATGTCTTCTCAGGCCTGAGTATTGTCGCCCTGATTTTGATTCCATTTTGTTGGCTGCTGTCGCCGATTAAGAGCGAAGGCAGTGCAGGAGCACACTAACATGAAGGTTTTTTACTCTCATCGCCTGAAACCCCTGAGTTTACTGCTGGCCCTCGGGCTGGCGGGCTGCGCCGTCGGACCTGACTATCAGGCGCCGAAACCTGCCGTGCCGGGTGGCTACAACACCCTGGATTCGCAGGAGGCGTCTAAGCCACAAAACGCCGCGATTAATTCACGCTGGTGGCGCAGCTTCAATGATCCGCAGCTCGACAGTCTGATTGAGCGCGCGATTGCGGGCAATCTGAGCCTGCAGCAGACGGTGCTGCGCATTGCCGGGGCACGTGAACAGCTGACGCAGGCGCAGGGCAGTCTGTTCCCCACCCTGGGCGGTTCAGCCAAAGTGACGCGTCAGCAGCTCGGACTGGAAGGCTTGCTTAAATCCAATGGCGCAACCGATCAGCTCGACAGCAACGTGGCCAGCCAGCTCAATGGATTGACCCAGCCGGTTACCCTCTATCAGGGCAGCTTCGATGCCAGCTGGGAGCTGGATCTGTGGGGCAAAGTGCGCCGTCAGGTTGAGGCAGCCAATGCCCAGCAGCAGGCAGCGATAGAACAGCGCAACGATGCGCTGGTCTCACTGGAGGCCGAAGTGGCGCGAGCCTGGCTGCAGCTGCGTGGCGCGCAGAGCACGATTCAGACGCTGCAACAGCAGATTGAGGTGGCGCAGCAGACGACCGAGCTGACCCAAAGCCAGCAGCGTAATGGCCTGGCCCCGCTGACCGATGTGGAAAATGCGCGTGCCCAGCTCAGCACGCTGCAGGCGCAGCTGCCGCAGTATCAGTCGCAGGCACGGCAGGCGATGAATGGGTTAGCGGTGCTGCTCGGCAAGACGCCGGGGGCGCTGGATGCTGAACTCAGTACGCCAAAAGCGTTACCCCCGCTGCCACAGTTTGTCCCGGTAGGCATTCCTTCTACGCTGGCACGTCGTCGTCCTGATATTCGTCAGGCTGAAGCGACGCTGCATGCACAAACCGCTGAGATTGGGGTTTCTGTCGCGCAGCTTTTCCCGAGCCTGTCACTGACCGGCCAGCTGGGCGTGCGCAACACCGATGTCAGCTATCTGGATAACTGGAGCAGCCATTTCTACAGTTATGGCCCGTCGTTATCGATTCCGATTTTCCAGGGCGGACAGCTGGTGTCGAGCGTGAAGTTAGCGCGGGCACAGCAGGCCAGTGCCGCGCTGGATTATCGCCAGACGGTGCTGACGGCGTTGCAGGATGTGGAGAATGCGCTGGTCAGCTATCGCGCCGATCAGCAGCGGGTCACTGCGCTGGATGAGACAACCGGTGCGCTTCAGCGCGCCTTTGATCTCGCCAGCGACAGTTATCGCCAGGGGCTCTCGACCTTCCTGGAGGTGCTGGATGCGCAGCGTCAGCTGGCTCAGGCAGAGGAGCAGGCGACACAGGCGCGGATGCAGAGTGCACTCGATTTAGTGGCGCTCTATAAAGCGCTGGGCGGCGGCTGGGAGACTTACCAGAACGTGGATATGCCGCAATATCCGGTATTTGGCCCGGCCACGCAGGCGAATTAGTCATCCGGCGGTAGCTGCCTCTGCGCAGTTACCGCTTTATCTCTCCTCCGGCAGCGTTAAACCGATGCTGCCTGTCTCTCCATGCTGTTCATCATGATCTAACCCGTTGATAAAGAGAGCTTCTCAGCATCACTATAGCGGGTGCAGCCAGCAGAAAATAAAACAGTGATAATCGCAGGGTTATTATCAGCGCCTCCGGCGAGCGATTATTTTCATGTTGCTGGCACTTTCCGCATTCAGGTTTTTGAGCTCTGTCACCTTTCTCAGTTTATTTCTTTGACGTTTTTTTAAGGCAACTTACGACTGAACGAGTGGGGGCGCGTGAGGCTATTCAGTCAGCCTGAGCCGGGCGGAACTGTTATTGCGCAGCTAAGCGATCTGCGAATAATCCGACTCTGCTATAAATCGCAGCGGCAAAAATGGTTAACAGGTGGCAAAGAGCATAATTAAAAAAGCCACCAGAGCGTTAATTCTTTTGCGCTATTTAACGGTGCCGGGGGTGGCTTTTTAAGCATAATCTGTAAGCTGGTGTGACTGGGGTCACGGGCAGGCACATTTTTAATCTGTTATCTCCGGCCCGTAAGCGTAAATAATGAGGCTGCATGGCCCGCATTTAGTTGATAGCGTTAACTGCCTTCTGCCGGGATAATCTGCCTGAAATCGTTTTCAACTCCTGAGTAAAAGTGCCATTTGTTGTTAATTCAGCGTTAATAAAAGGTCAGGCACGCCCGATTTTAATAGCTCTGTTTCGGCCGAATTAATACTTAGGAATTATCTGTAGCGTAAAAATAATTTATTTTTTTATTTGAATTAGGTAGTCTTGGCGCTACAGTTTTATTAACCCCCCTTAATCAAGGACATTGTGATGAGTGACGCATTTAAGGTACTGAACAATATTCGCACATTACGTGCCCAGGCTCGTGAACTGCCACTGACCGATCTTGAAGAGATCCTGGAAAAATTAACGGTTGTTGTTACTGAGCGCCGTGAAGAAGCAGAAGCGGAAGAGACGCAGAATCGCGAAAAAGAAGAAAAGCTTTCTAAATATCGCGAAATGCTGCTGGCTGACGGTATCGATCCTAATGAATTATTAGGTGCACTGGAAAGCGGGAAAAAACGTACCAAGCGTGCGCCGCGTCCGGCTAAATATTCTTACACCGACGAAAATGGTGAGCAGAAATCCTGGACTGGCCAGGGCCGTACCCCGGCAGCGATTAAAAAAGCGCTGGATTCCGGTAAAAGCCTGGACAGTTTCCTGATCGATTGATCGACACAATCCTTGTAAGTGGGAGCCGGGGGGCCATCATGGCCTTCCGGCTTTTTTATTTCTGCCGGGATATCAATCACCCCGCAAGGAATCCACGGCTGACGCTGGCGTGCGCTGCGTCACATCTGGCATAATAGCCGCCGTTTTTTCATCCATTCTCTTCACAAAGGTCAATGCCGTGTTAGTTAGCAGCAATATCACCATGCAGTTTGGCAGCAAGCCACTGTTCGAAAATATCTCCGTTAAATTTGGCGGCGGTAATCGTTACGGTTTAATCGGTGCGAACGGCAGCGGAAAATCCACCTTCATGAAGATTTTGGGTGGCGATCTGGTGCCTTCAGGCGGCAATGTTTCTTACGATCCCAACGAGCGCATCGGTAAGTTGCGTCAGGATCAGTTCGCCTTTGAACAATTTAGCGTACTGGACACCGTTATCATGGGTCACCATGAGTTATGGGAAGTGAAGCAGGAGCGCGACCGTATTTATTCTTTGCCAGAAATGAGCGAAGAAGAGGGGTATAAAGTCGGCGATCTTGAGGCACTTTACGGTGAGATGGACGGCTATAGCGCGGAGTCTCGTGCCGGTGAGTTATTACTCGGCGTCGGCATTCCGGTTGAGCAGCATTATGGCCCGATGAGCGAAATTGCGCCGGGCTTTAAATTACGTGTGCTGCTGGCGCAGGCGCTGTTTTCTAATCCTGATATTCTGTTACTCGATGAACCGACGAACAACCTGGACATCGATACTATTCGCTGGCTGGAGCAGGTGCTGAACGAGCGTGACAGCACCATGATTATCATTTCGCATGACCGTCACTTCCTTAATATGGTCTGTACGCACATGGCTGATTTGGATTATGGCGAGCTGCGGGTTTATTCCGGTAATTATGACGAATATATGACCGCGGCGACCCAGGCGCGTGAACGTCTGTTATCCGATAACGCCAAGAAAAAAGCGCAGATTGCTGACTTACAATCGTTCGTCAGTCGTTTTAGCGCCAACGCCTCTAAATCGCGTCAGGCGACATCACGCGCTAAGCAGATGGATAAAATTAAACTGGATGAAGTGAAAGCCTCCAGCCGCCAGAACCCGTTTATCCGCTTTGAGCAGGACAAGAAGTTGTTCCGTAATGCGCTGGAAGTGGAAGGTTTGACCAAAGGATTTGATAACGGTCCGCTGTTTAAGAATTTAAATCTGCTGCTGGAAGTGGGTGAGAAGCTGGCGGTGATCGGTGCCAACGGTATCGGTAAATCAACACTGTTAAAATCGCTGGTGGGTCAGCTGACGCCAGATAACGGCAGCGTTAAATGGTCAGAGAATGCACGTATTGGTTATTACGCTCAGGATCACGCCGATGATTTTGCCAATGACCTGACGGTATTTGACTGGATGAGTCAGTGGAAACAGCCTGGCGATGATGAGCAGACCATTCGCGGTATTCTGGGTCGCCTGCTGTTTTCGCAGGATGATATTAAGAAGCCGGCCAAAGTGCTTTCCGGTGGAGAGAAGGGTCGTATGCTGTTCGGTAAGCTGATGATGGAAAAACCGAATATTCTGATTATGGATGAGCCGACCAACCACCTCGATATGGAGTCGATTGAATCGCTCAATATGGCGCTGGAGATGTATGAAGGCACGCTGGTGTTTGTTTCACACGACCGTGAATTTGTCAGCTCGCTGGCAACCCGCGTGATAGAGCTGAAAGCAGATCGCGTGGTGGACTTCACCGGTAATTACGAAGATTACCTGCGGAGTCAGGGTATCGTCTGATTGAAACGGGGTGGCGCAGGTCACCCCGTTTTTTTTGGTGGTTTGTTGGTTCAGCACGGGCTTCAGGGAGCAGAGGCGTTCCTGCCGACGTTACGCGCTACCACCACACACTTCACAGTGCGCATCCTGCGCCACCTTCATGCTGCGGAACTCCGCGCTCATCGCATCGTACATCAGCAACCGGCTGGTGGCGGGCGTGCCAAATGCCGTCAGCACTTTAATCGCTTCCATCGCCTGCATCGCACCAATCACGCCAACCAGCGGAGCCATGACGCCCGCTTCCACGCAACTCAGGGTTTGTTCCCCAAACAGGCGGCTGATGCAACGATAGCAGGGTGTGCCGGGCTGCCAGTTGAATACGCTGATCTGACCTTCCATCCGAATCGCGGCGCCGGAGACCAGTGGCACCCGCTGCTGACGACAGAGCCGGTTAAGCTGCTCACGCACTGCAACGTTGTCAGTGCAGTCCAGCACCACCTGCTGCCGGGCGATCAGCGCCAGCAGCGCTGCATCGTCCAGCTGTCCATTAACCGGATGCAGCTGACAGTGCGGATTGATGGCGGCCAGGCTTTGTGCGGCGGAGTCCACTTTGGCGCGGCCAATGTCAGCATCGTGATGCAGGATCTGCCGTTGCAGGTTGGAGTGCGACACGGTATCGAAGTCGAGCAGCGTCAGGCTACCGACACCGGCAGCCGCCAGATAGGGCGCAGCGGCGCAGCCGAGTCCGCCCAGCCCTACGACCAGCGCATGACTCGCTTTCAGCCGCTCCTGACCGTCGAAATCAAAGCCGCGCAATACAATCTGCCGGTTGTAGCGCAGCATCTCCTCATCGCTTAATTCAGGCAGCATTTACGCCTCCAGCAGGGCGTTGAACGGTTCCACCTCGACCCATTCGCCCGGTTCAACATTGCCGCGATCCCGTTCCAGCACAATAAAACAGTTTGCCTGGGCGAAGGAGCTGAAGACGTGTGAACCCTGCATCCCGGTGGTTTCCACCTCCAGTTCACCCTGTGCGGTCTGTCGCAGGATGCCGCGCTGAAAATCGAGCCGGCCTGGTGACTTTTTAAGCCGCGAGGCGCAGCGCACTTTCTGACGTGGCGGCAATGCTGATTTTTGCTGGCCGGTGAGGGTGGCAAGCAGCGGCTGAACGAGCTGATAAAAGGTCACGGCGGCGGAGACCGGATTACCTGGCAGGCCGCAGAACCAGCTGCTGTTGAGGCGGCCAAAAGCAAATGGCTTGCCAGGCTTGATCGCCAGCTTCCAGAAGCTGATGGCACCAAGCTCTTCCAGCATCGTTTTGGTGAAGTCCGCTTCGCCCACCGAGACGCCGCCGGTAGTAATCACGACATCCGCCTGCCGATCGGCCTCGTTGAAAGCAGCACGCAGTGCGGCCGGGTCATCTTTGATAATGCCAAGGTCGATGACTTCGCAACCCAGCTTATGCAGCATCAGCGATACCGCAAAGCGGTTGGTGTCGTAGATCTGGCCTTCGGCCAGCGGCTCGCCTACCGGCTGGAGTTCATCACCGGTGGAGAAGATAGCGACCCGCAGTTTTCGCAGCACGCTGACCTGCGCGATACCCAGTGAGGCGAGCAGTGGCAGCTCCGCCGCGCCCAGCCGCGCTCCCGCTTCCAGCACCACGGTGCCTGGCTGAATATCATCGCCGATGAGACGAATGTTCTGTCCGGGACGGACCGGCGCGGTGATCATAATCGCATCACCCTGTGTTTCGGTCTGCTCCTGCATCACTACTGCTTCACAGCCTGCGGGCACCGGCGCACCGGTCATGATGCGAATCACGCTGCCCTGCGGCCACTCACCGTTAAACGGTGCGCCGGCAAAGGCTTTACCCGCCACTGGCAGCGGCTGATCGCTGCTGGCGTCTGCCAGCCTGACGGCGTAGCCATCCATCGCAGAGTTATCAAATGGCGGGACGGCAATCGGTGAGGTCACCGCTTTGGCGGTGATACGCCCGACCGCTTCGGCCAGCGGCACGCTAAGAGAGTCGGTGACGGGCGTCAGCTGTGACAGCATTTTTTGTTGTGCCTCCTCAAGGGAGATCAAGCCTGCAGTAAAACTTTCCATGGATATTCCAGCCTGGTTATCTCAGATGCTGCCTATTATGGTGGGAATTAGCCGCTGAGTCACATCGGTGTCGGCCTGACTTGCCTGTTGTTGTGGCCAAAGTGAAATATGGCGGTAAGAAAAGGTTATAACCACAGGAACAGTTTCCGCTTTACAACACTTAGCAGGCTTTCTATAGTCAAAAATCACCAAAAATGGGTGAAAACCATTTTAAATCAGTGTTTTTCGTCCTGATGCAACCACAGGGTAGATCGTTATGGTCAATGCAGTGATCGCCATTCATGGAGGCGCCGGTGCCATTACGCGCTCAGCAATGAGCGCCGAAAAAGAGCAACTCTATCGTCAGGCGCTACACGATATTGTCACTCAGGGCCAGCAGATACTGGCTCAGGGCGGCAGCGCACTCGATGCGGTGACCGAAGCGGTGCGGCTGCTGGAAGAGTGTCCGCTGTTCAACGCCGGTAAAGGCGCGGTCTTCACCCATCAGGGCACCCATGAACTCGATGCCTGCATCATGGATGGCCGCACCCTGGGTGCAGGGGCGGTCGCGGGCGTAACGCGGGTACGGAATCCGGTGCTGGCGGCACGTGCCGTGCTGGAACATAGCGAGCATGTCCTGTTTATCGGCGAGGGCGCAGAGCAGTTTGCTGAGGCGCACGGGCTGGAAACGGTCACGCCTGATTACTTCTCGACTCCGGAACGCTGGGAGCAGTTGCAGCGCGCGCTGAACAGCGATACGGCGGTGCTGGACCATGATGGTGCCGCGCACATCGATGACCCGCTCGACCCGGACCGTAAGTTTGGTACGGTGGGGGCCGTCGCGCTGGATCTTGAGGGCAACCTCGCGGCCGCCACGTCAACGGGCGGTATGACCAACAAGCAGGCCGGACGGGTCGGCGACTCGCCGCTGCCGGGCGCAGGCTGCTACGCCAGTAACGACAGCGTGGCGGTCTCCTGTACCGGCACCGGGGAAGTCTTTATGCGGACGCTGGCGGCCTACGATGTGGCAGCGCAGATGCGCTACGCCGGGCGCTCACTGCAGCAGGCCACGGTTAATGTTATTCATGACAGTGTGCTGGAGCTGGGCGGCAGCGGGGGGCTGATTGCCGTCGACCGCGCAGGCAACGTAGCGCTGCCTTTCAACAGCGAAGGGATGTATCGCGGTGTGGCGCGGGTTGGCGAAGTGGCAGACGTCGCTATCTATCGCGAAAGTTAAGGAGCAGAGATGAGCGACAGGCAAACGTTACCGCCGCTGGCCCCTGAGCAGGTCCTGGCGGTGCGCGATCTCAATGTGCGTTTTCAGCACGAAACCACCGTCACTGACGCGGTGCGTCATTTGTCACTCGATCTGTTTCGCGGCGAAACGCTGGCGCTGGTGGGGGAGTCAGGCTCGGGGAAATCAGTGACCTCGCTGGCGCTGATGCGGCTGATTGAGCAGGCTGGCGGGAGGGTCAGCGGCGAGGTGCTGTTGCGGCGTCGCAACGGCGACGTGCTGGATCTGATGCGCGCCTCAAAAGGTCAGATGCGGCGGGTGCGCGGTGCGGATATGGCGATGATCTTTCAGGAGCCGATGACCTCACTGAATCCGGTCTTCTCCGTGGGCGAGCAGATCGCGGAATCCATCCGTCTGCATCAGGGCCTGAGCCACGCCGGCGCGCTGGCCGAGGCGCGCCGGATGCTGGATCTGGTACGAATCCCGGATGCGCAAAATGTGTTATCCCGCTTCCCGCATCAGCTGTCGGGCGGGATGCGTCAGCGCGTGATGATCGCCATGGCGCTCTGCTGCAAACCGGCCCTGCTGATTGCCGATGAGCCGACCACCGCGCTCGACGTCACCATCCAGGCGCAGATTCTGCAGCTTATCCGCGTGCTGCAAAAAGAGATGCAGATGGGGGTGATTTTTATCACTCACGATATGGGCGTGGTCGCCGAAATGGCCGATCGGGTTCAGGTGATGTATCGCGGCGAAGTGGTAGAAAATGCTCCGGTCGCTGAGCTGTTCAGCGCCCCGCAGCAGCCCTATACCCAGGCGCTGCTGGCGGCGGTGCCAAAGCTCGGTTCGATGCAGGGCCAGCCCCTGCCGGCTAAATTTCCGTTGCTGCACAGCGATGCCGTTGATGACGTGCCGCAGGATACGGTTCGCCGCCTGCAGCCACCCATTTTGCAGGTGCGCGATCTGGTCACCCGCTTTGATATTCGCGGCGGCCTGCTGAACCGCGTCAAAAGCCGGGTGCATGCCGTCGAAAAAGTCAGTTTTGATCTCTATGCCGGTGAGACACTGGCGCTGGTGGGAGAATCCGGGTGTGGTAAATCGACCACCGGGCGATCGCTGCTGAAGCTGGTTGCCAGTCAGGGTGGCACCCTGACCTTTGACGGACAGCGAATAGACCATTTGTCAGGTGCCGCGCTGGCCCATCTGCGACGCGACATTCAGTTTATCTTCCAGGATCCCTACGCCTCGCTCGATCCCCGGCTGACGGTCGGCTTCTCCATTATGGAGCCGCTGCTGGTCCACAAGGCGATGCCGCGTCGCGAGGCGGAGCAGCGCGTCGCCTGGCTGCTGGATAAAGTGGGTCTGCTGCCGGAACATGCTCAGCGCTATCCCCATGAATTTTCCGGCGGCCAGCGTCAGCGCATCTGTATAGCCCGCGCGCTGGCGCTGAATCCCAAAGTGGTGATCGCTGATGAGTCCGTCTCGGCGCTGGATGTGTCAATTCAGGCGCAGATTATTAATCTGATGCTCGACCTGCAGCGCGAGTTTGGCATCGCCTTCCTGTTTATTTCTCACGATATGGCGGTGGTGGAGCGTATCAGCCACCGCGTGGCGGTGATGTATCTCGGTCAGATTGTCGAGATGGGGCCGCGTCAGGCGGTGTTTGAGCAGCCTCAGCACCCTTACACCCGAAAACTCATGGCAGCGGTGCCGGTAGCCGATCCGGCTCACCGGCGTCGCGAACGAGCCTTACTGGTCGATGAGATCCCCAGCCCGATTCATGCGTTAGGGGATGAACCTGAAGTGGCGCCGCTGATGGAGGTGGCTCCGGGCCATTTCGTCGCCCGCCACGTTATCAGTGCGACCTGAACAGTGACGATGTCGCCCCGGCGACCAACCCGACAGGGATTACAGGAGAACAAGATGCAGATTACGATGCGTAAAGGGTTACTGGCGGCTGGCGTGTTAAGCAGCGCAATGGCATTGCCCGCCTGGGCAGCACAGGATGCGGTGATTGCCGTCGCGTCCAACTTCACCACTCTCGATCCCTATGACGCCAACGACACGCTGTCGCAGGCTGTCGCGAAATCCTTCTATCAGGGCCTGTTTGGCTTTGATAAAGAGATGAAGCTCACTAACGTGCTGGCTGAGAGCTATCAGGCCAGCGCCGACGGCCTGACCTACACCATCAAACTGCGTTCCGGAGTTAAATTCCAGGATGGCACTGACTTCAATGCGGAAGCGGTAAAGGTCAACCTCGATCGTGCCAGCAATCCGGATAACCATCTCAAGCGCTACAACCTGTTTAAACATATCGCCAGCACCGAAGTGGTGGATCCAACTACGGTAAAAGTAACGCTGAAAGAGCCGTTCTCCGCCTTTATCAACATCCTGGCTCATCCGGCGGCGGCGATGATTTCACCCACCGCGCTGAAAAAATATGGCAAAGAGATCGGTTTCCATCCGGTAGGAACCGGCCCGTTTGTGTTTGAAACCTGGAACCAGACCGATTTTGTCAAGGTGAAGAAGTGGGAAGGCTACTGGAAGCCGGGCTATCCGAAGCTGGACAGCATTACCTGGCGACCGGTGGTGGATAACAACACCCGCGCGGCGATGCTGCAGACCGGCGAAGCGAACTTTGCTTTCCCGGTGCCCTATGAGCAGGCAAAACTGCTGGAGAAGAACAGCAAGCTTGCTGTGGTAACCACGCCATCGATTATGCAGCGTTACATCAGCCTTAATGTCACTCAGAAGCCGTTCGACAATCCGAAGGTGCGTGAAGCGCTGGAATATGCCATCAACCGTCAGGCGCTGGCGAAAGTAGCGTTCTCCGGTTACGCCACGCCTGCTACCGGCATCGTGCCGCCCACCATCGACTTCGCTCAGAGCTATCCGGCCATCAGCTACGATCCGGCCAAAGCGAAAGCCCTGCTGAAAGAGGCGGGTTACCCGAACGGGTTTGAAACCACGCTCTGGTCGTCACACAACCACAGCACCGCGCAGAAAGTGTTGCAGTTCACCCAGCAGCAGCTGGCGCAGGTTGGCGTGAAAGTTAAAGTTACGGCGATGGATGCGGGTCAGCGTGCCGCTGAAGTAGAAGGCAAGGGCCAGAAAGAGAGCGGCGTGCGCATGTTCTACACCGGCTGGTCCGCCTCAACCGGCGAAGCGGACTGGGCACTGACGCCACTGTTTGCTACTACGGCCTGGCCACCGGCGATCTTCAATACCGCGTTTTACAGCAATCCTAAGGTCGATAAAGATCTGGCTGATGCGCTGAAAACCACCGATCGTGCCGAGAAAGCGCGTCTCTACAAAGATGCGCAGGATACCATCTGGCAGGATCACCCATGGATCCCACTGGTGGTTGAGCAGCTGGTTTCTGCCAACAGCAAAAACCTCAGCGGTTTTTATGTGATGCCCGATACCTCATTCAATTTCGATGAGGCAACTCTGAAGTAACGGAGCAGGCCAGCCCGCGAGGCTGGCCGCAGCTGCAGGATGTTGCATGTTTAACTATTTTCTCAAACGACTCTTTGGGCTGATCCCCACGCTGCTGATTGTGGCGGTGCTGGTGTTCCTGTTTGTTCACCTGCTGCCGGGCGACCCGGCGCGTCTGATCGCCGGGCCGGAAGCCGATGCCTCGGTGGTGGCGCTGGTGCGTCAGGAGCTGGGACTCGACCTGCCGCTGCCGCAGCAGTTCTGGCACTTTATGCTGAATGCGCTGCAGGGCGATTTCGGCCAGTCGATGGTCTCGAAGCGGCCGGTCGCGGAGGAGATCGCCTCACGCTTTATGCCGACCCTGTGGCTGACGCTGGTCAGCATGATCTGGGCCGTGATTTTTGGCATGGCAATCGGCATCGTTTCTGCTGTCTGGCGCAATCGCTGGCCCGATCGACTGGGGATGACGCTGGCGGTGTCGGGCATTTCGTTTCCCGCCTTTGCGCTGGGCATGCTGCTGATGCAGGTCTTCTCAGTTGAACTGGGATGGCTGCCAACCGTCGGTGCAGAGAGCTGGAAACATTACATTCTGCCCTCCATCACCCTGGGTGCGGCGGTGGCGGCGGTGATGGCGCGCTTTACCCGTGCCTCGTTCGTGGAGGTGATGCAGGAAGATTATATGCGGACCGCCCGGGCCAAAGGGGTGCGCGAGTCGCTGGTGGTGGTCAAGCATGGCCTGCGCAACGCCATGATCCCGGTGGTGACGATGATGGGGCTGCAGTTTGGTTTCCTGCTGGGCGGATCGATCGTGGTCGAGGTGGTGTTTAACTGGCCGGGCCTGGGGCGACTGCTGGTCGATTCCGTGGCGATGCGCGACTACCCGGTTATTCAGGCGGAAGTTTTGCTGTTTTCACTGGAGTTTATTCTGATCAACCTGTTTGTCGACATGCTCTATGCGGTGATTAATCCCGCTATTCGCTTTAAGGAGTCGCGATGAAAAACTGGCGACGCGAAGCGGCACTGAAAACGATGCCGCTGATTGCGGAGAATCGGGTGCGAACGCCGTGGCGTGAATTCTGGCGGCGTTTCAGAGGGCAGCCGGTGGCGCTGCTGGCCGGGCTGTTTGTGCTGGTACTGATTGTGCTGGCGGTTATCGCCCCATGGATTGCGCCGTTCGACGCAGAGAACTACTTCGATTATGACCGGCTCAATGACGGCCCCTCGCTGATGCATCTGTTTGGCGTCGATTCGCTGGGGCGTGACATTTTCAGTCGGGTGCTGGTCGGCACGCGGATTTCCCTGATTGCGGGCTTCTTTTCGGTGGTGATCGGCGCGCTGATCGGCACATTCTTTGGTCTGTTAGCCGGCTATTACGAAGGCTGGTGGGACCGCATCACCATGCGTATCTGCGATGTGCTGTTTGCCTTTCCCGGCATTCTGCTGGCGATTGCGGTGGTGGCGATTATGGGCAGCGGCATGAGTAATGTGATTGTGGCGGTCGCTATCTTCAGTATCCCGGCTTTTGCCCGGCTGGTTCGCGGCAATACGCTGGTGCTGAAGCATCAGACCTATATTGAGTCGGCACGCAGCATCGGCGCTTCTGACTGGACTATCCTGATGCGGCATATCCTGCCCGGCACGGTATCGCCGATTGTGGTCTATTTCACTATGCGGGTCGGTACCTCAATCATTACCGCGGCCAGCCTGTCATTTCTGGGGCTGGGCGCACAACCGCCTACGCCGGAGTGGGGTGCAATGCTGAATGAGGCGCGGGCCGACATGGTTATCGCGCCTCACGTGGCAATTTTCCCCAGCCTGGCCATCTTCCTCACCGTTCTGGCATTTAATTTACTCGGAGACGGGCTGCGCGACGCACTTGATCCTAAACTAAAGAGATGAAATCTTTCGATTATGATCAGGACTTCAGCACTATCGACTTCCGCCAGCACCCCGAGCTTTATCAGGTCGGGCGTGGTGAGCAGGGTGTGCTGATGGTCGAGCCTTATAAAGGCGAAATACTGCCACACTGGCGTTTTCGTACCGTTCCCATTGCTGAAGAGTCGGCTGAGAAAATCATGGCGCTGTTTGAGGAGTATCGGCGCAAAGATGATTTTGTCGGCATGGATATGGCGCGTAAATTTATTCAGATGGGGTATACCCGTGCGCGCCGTTACAGCAACCATAAGGGCGGACGTAAATATGACGCAGATGGCAAGGAGCTGCCGCGCGGCATCAACGAGGAAAAAGCCGCGGCGGCGGCTGTTTTCAAAGGCTACTGGGACAAACTTCGTGCAGATGAAGACTATCTGCGACGTAAAAAAGCGCATCAGCAGCAGTATGGCTAAGCGTTAATCCTGCTCTCCCGGCAGCCGCTACCCCCTGCTGCCGGGGTTTTTTTAATGAACCCGTCCTGCTCAATCTTATCCCTCATTCCTTGCCTGCAAAGGTTCTGCTGCAGCGCCCGTGCTGCCAGATGCGCAGCCGTTTCGCCACGCCCCAAAACACCATAGCCCGCCACGCTTGCCAGATAAGGTCAGACAGCAGCAGAAGAGAAACCTTTTCTGCTGGCGAGCCGGGGGCGTAAAGTAGTGAAAAAACGCGTAAAAGCCGATCCACAACACAGGCAAAAAAACGGGCGGTTCAAACCGTGCTTTTTCCAATAACTTCCCGTGCTATAAAAAGAAATTGGCTGCGGAGCCTCTGACTGATGAACAAGCGAAACGCTGACAGTGGCCGCTGTTTAGAGCATCCGGTAAAAGGCGGGTTGATATTCACTTGTTTTCATTAATAATAAACGGGCAAACCCCACTGAGGGGGCTATGCCCCTCAGGTAATGAAATGGATAATGTGAGAGCTAAATAATGAAAGAGATCATCAACGGATTTCTGAATTTCCAGCAGAATGTGTTTCCTGAAAGGAAGGATCTTTTCAAAAGCCTGGCATCAAATCAAAATCCGAAAGCGCTGTTCATCTCCTGTTCAGATAGCCGTCTGGTGCCTGAACTGGTGACGCAGCAGGAGCCAGGAGAGCTGTTCGTTATCCGCAATGCGGGCAACATCGTTCCCTCATTCGGCCCGGAGCCAGGCGGTGTCTCCGCCACTATCGAATATGCGGTGGTCGCGCTGGGCGTCTCCGACATCATCATCTGTGGTCACTCTAACTGTGGTGCCATGAACGCCATCGCCTCCTGCGCCTGCATGGATACCATGCCTGCGGTTGAGCACTGGCTGCGCTATGCCGATGCGGCAAAAGCGGTGGTTGAGCAGCGTGAGTATGACTCGCCAGAGAAGAAGCTGAACGAGATGGTCAAAGAGAACGTCATCGCCCAGCTGAACAACATGAAAACCCATCCTTCCGTCTCCGTCGCGCTGCGTAACGGTAAGCTGCGTCTGCACGGCTGGGTTTACGATATCGAAAGCGGCACCATTATGGCGCTGACCCAGGGTGGCAAACAGTTCATCACCCTGTCTGAGAATCCTGATACCTGCTTTGAGTAATCTTTTTCGCCCGCTGTGCTCTGCAGCGGGTTTTCCTGCTATTTATTCTGCATAACAGCGTTAAATCGCCTCTGTTATTCTGCATTTCCCTTCTGGCTTATCTATGCTTGCTTAAACCTTCCTGATACAAGCGAGTTGATGATGCGTAAAACTTCCGTTGCTGCTCTTCTGGCGGTCTCTGCCATGCTGCTCAGTGGTTGTACTTCTCATGTTGCTGATAAGCAGCAATATTCAGGTTTTTTAAGCGATTACAGTCAGTTGCAACCGGCTTCGTCAGCCAGTGGTGAACCGACTCTGCGCTGGATATCACCCGACTATCAAAGCAGCCATTATAAAGATGTGCTTTATACATCGCTGATCTACTACCCGGCGGCGCACCCCACGCCACGTGTCACTCAGCAAACGCTGGATCAGGTGCTCAGTTACACCGAGATCCAGCTAAAAGGCGCGATAGCCACCCGCCTGCCGCTGGTGAATCAGGCTACGCCGCATACCCTGAAGGTAAGGGCCGCCATTACCGCCGTGTCAGCAGAAAATCAGGGCGTGCAGTTTTATGAAGTGGTACCGGTTGCCGCGGTCGTTGCCAGCACCATGGCGGCGTCAGGGCATCGTACTCAGAACAGCGAACTGTTTCTGGAGATAGAAGCCAGCGATGCGGTGACGGGCAAACCGATGATCCGGGTGGTTCGCAAAGCCTTTGGCAAAACGGTCAGTAACAGCAATACGCCGATCACCTTTGACGAGCTGAAGCCTGGTATCGATACGATGGTGCGTGACACGGTAAGTTTTAACGCGCCCTGACTCTGACGGGCGACAGCAGAGCGCTGTCGCCCTGATTAATCTTTTGTAAATCCTCAACATCATTGCAGAGGGGCTGACTACGCTTAAGGGCATTCTATCCCGTCAGGAGATCGTTATGGCCCGTTTCTCAACTGCCTTGTTGCTAAGTGGCTCCCTGTTCTGTACCGCCCCCCTGTTTGCCGCCGACGTAAAGGTCGAGGTATTACAGGATAAGTTACAACATCCATGGTCCGTCGCCTTCCTGCCCGACAACAAAACGCTGCTGATTACCGAACGTAGCGGACAACTGCGCAGCTGGAGCCCGGAGAGCGGCCTGTCGCAGCCGATCCAGGGCGTGCCAAAGGTCTGGGCAGAACGGCAGAGTGGCCTGCTGGACGTGGTGCTGGCACCCGATTTTGCCACCAGTCGTCGCGTCTGGCTTAGCTATACCGAAGCGAACAGCAGTGGCAAAGCGGGCGCGGTGGTAGGCGTGGGCACGCTGAGCAAGGATAACCGGCAACTCAGCGATTTCCGCGAGGTGATTCGGCAGACGCCGATGCTCTCCAGCGGCAACAACATCGGTACCCGGCTGGCGTTTGATACCCAGGGCTATCTCTGGATCGCCTTCGGCGATAACTTTGCCAGCAGCGCTGCGCAGGATCTCGATAAGCTGCAGGGCAAACTGTTACGGCTCAACGCCGATGGCAGCGTGCCGGACGATAACCCGTTTGCGAAACAGCGCGACGCACGGCCAGAGATCTGGGCCTATGGTTTGCGTAATCCGCAGGGGCTGGCGCTTAACCCCTGGACCGGCAAAATATGGGAAAATGAACATGGCCCGCGCGGCGGCGATGAAGTGAATATCATGGAGCGGGGCAAGAATTACGGCTGGCCGCTGGCAACCTACGGCATCGACTATAGCGGTGACAAAGTGCCGGAGTCACAAGGCACACAGGTTGCGGGTACCGAACCGCCGCTTTATCACTGGAAGGATTCTCCGGCCATCAGCGGCATGGCGTTCTACAATAGCGCCCGTTTTCCGCAGTGGAAAAACTCGCTGTTTATCGGCGCTCTGAAAGAGAAAAACCTGATTCGTCTGAGTATCAACGGCGAGAAAGTGGTGGAAGAGCAGCGTCTGCTGGACGATCAGAAGGCGCGCATTCGCGATGTGCGGCAGGGGCCGGATGGCTGGCTCTATGTGCTGACCGATGAGGCCAATGGCAAGCTGCTGAAAGTGGGATTAGCGCAGGACGCTGGTGCGTCCCGCGGCTAAGAGCCTGTCCCCAGGCTATTTTATGTGTCAGTCTGGGCCTGGGCAGTGCTCACACAGGCTGCTTTAGCAACCTGAACGCCCGTCAGGGCGGCCCTGAAGGGGCGAGCGCAGCGAGTAATCCTCACGGACTACGTGTACTACGGATTGTTCCGCGCTGTCCGTGTCCAGGCTGCCAGCAACAGTTACGCCTTATGGAATAAGCTCGGAGTCAGCGCGCCCAGTGATAAACCTGCCAGCCGCGGTTTAACGCTTCCTTGTGTAACTGTTCGTCAGGGTTGATGACATGGGCATGATCGGCCTGTTCCAGCAGCGGCAGGTCGTTCATCGAATCGCTGTAGGCCCAGGTGCGGTCAAAGGCCTCGTCCTGCTGCAGCGCTTTCCAGTCACCCAGTCGCGTGACTTTGCCCTCTTTATAGGTCATGGTGCCGTAAGTGTTGCCGCTGTAGCGCTCGTCCACGATTTCAACGCCAATCGCCAGCGCGCCGCAGGCACCCAGCTTCTCTGCAATCGGCACCACCAGATGCTCGCCGCTGGCGGAGATGATCATGACCTTGTCGCCACGCGCCCGGTGCCACTCAATCCGCTCGCGGGCTGCAGGATAAACGCGTGGCATGATGTCGCGGTGAATGAAGCGCCGCACCCAGCCTTCAACGGTAAGCGTGGCCATGCCCGCCAGGGGGGAGAGTGTTTTATTCATATACTCTTCAATCGACAGCGTACCGGCATAGTACTGGCTCATTAATGCCTGTTCCTGATCAATCAGTTCACTGGGAGCGAATCCCTGTGATACCAGCCAGCGCAGCCACAGGCTGGTGCTGTCTTCACAAATGAGTGTTTCATCCAGATCAAAAAGGGCTAAGTCCATGGTCGGTCTCCTCGGCTGACTGGCGTTCAGGTTAACTGATATTTGTGACGGGCTTAACTCTTCTGCGAAAAATCGGAATTTCACGCAGTTTTGATAGCGACAGAATCGGGGAAAAGCGGCACGCGCGCGGCACTTATGCCAGGGTTACTCTACTAAACTCTAAAAAACTTTACGATTCGACGGTTTTTTTCGCTGCCGTCAAGGGTTAGCGTTTGAGTGAGAATTTTCTGCCCCTGGAATTTCGATTTAACAAGGACAATCCGGCCAAGCCCATGACAAACACTCGCTTCACATCTCGCCTGCGGCACCTTGCTGCCACTTCATTACTGATTCTTGCCCCCGTCAGCGTTTTTGCTGAGCAGGCTCCCGCCGCGCCAGGCATTGATGCTAAAGCGTGGATTCTGATCGACTACGCCAGCGGTAAGGTGTTAACCGAATCCAGTGCCGATCAGCGCCTCGACCCCGCCAGTCTGACTAAAATGATGACCAGCTATGTTGTGGGTCAGGCGATTAAAGCGGGCAAAATCAAGCCGGATGACCTGGTTACCGTCGGACAGGATGCCTGGGCCACCGGCAATCCTAAGCTGCGCGGCTCGTCGCTGATGTTCCTCAAGCCGGGCGATCGTATTCCGGTGCATGAGCTGAATAAGGGAATCGTGATCCAGTCCGGCAATGACGCCTGTATTGCGCTGGCGGATTATGTGGCGGGCAGTCAGGATTCGTTTATCGGCCTGATGAACAACTACGTGAAGGCGCTGGGACTGCAGAATACCCACTTTATGACGGTGCATGGTCTGGATGCAGAAGGGCAGTACAGTACCGCGCGTGACATGGCGCTGATTGCTCAGGCGCTGATCCGCGATGTGCCCGAAGAGTACGCGCTGAATAAAGAGAAAGAGTTCACCTTCAATAATATTCGCCAGATCAACCGCAACCGCCTGTTGTGGAGCACCAATCTCAAGGTTGATGGCGTCAAAACCGGCCACACCTCAGGCGCGGGGAATAATCTGGTCGCTTCAGCAACCGAAGGGGATATGCGTCTGATCTCGGTGGTGCTGGGCACCGCCAGCGATGCGATTCGTTTCCGCGAAAGTGAAAAGCTGCTGACATGGGGCTTCCGTTTCTTTGAAACGGTCACGCCGATTAAAGCGGATGCACCGTTTGCGCAGCAGCGGGTCTGGTTCGGTGATCGCAGCCAGGTCAATCTGGGCGTGGCGAAAGATGCTGCGCTGACCATCCCTAAAGGGCAGATGAAGAATCTGAAGGCGAGTTTCAGACTCACTACGCCGCAGCTGGAAGCTCCGCTGAAGAAGAATCAGGTGGTCGGCACCATCGATTTCCAGCTGGACGGGAAAACCATTGAGCAGCGGCCGCTGGTGGTGATGCAGGATGTGCCGGAAGGCGGGTTCTTCAGCCGGATGATTGATTTCGTGATGATGAAATTCAATGGCTGGTTCGGGAAGTGGTTTTCATAAGTAAGCAGGGACGCAGGCTCGTACTGCGTTGAGCCCGAGCCTGCACAGGGAACAGGGTCAGATCGGAAAGACGCAAAATCCGTCATCCATGACACGCTCGGCCCGCGCCGTCCCTGGCGCGGGACGCTTTCCTCCTCTGACCCTGTTCCCTGCGCTTTAAGCTTATTCGCTGCGGTAAATCCGGGTTTGCCACAGTGCTGGGGACGCTAACGCGTCCCTTTCTTAATCCTGCGTCCAGCCTTTGCGAATCGGCACGGCAAATAGCGACCGATAGAGTGGATTGATTACCGCCAGCATCCGCTCGCCATAGAACTGCCACGCCAGATGCGAAGCCAGACAGCTCAGCAGCCCCACCAGGAACCCGCCCAGCATATCCATTGGCCAGTGAACGCCAAGGTAGACCCGCGACCAGGCAATAGCGCAACCGGCCACCATCAGAACCACACCTGACCAGAGGCGATGCCAGAAGATAAAGGCCAGTGCAAAGGTGAATATCGTGGTGCCGTGATCGCTGGGATAGGAGTCATCGGCGGCGTGATGCAGGAACTGATAACCAAAACCGATAGCGAAAGGGCGGGGATGCGGCAACAGCTGGCCCACAGACCAGGAGATCGCCAGCGCATAGATCAGCGCCATACCGGTTTTCAGTACTAGTACCCGCTGCGAAGACACCTGATCGCGCGGTCCCCAGAGCCACATCGCCACGATTAACAGCGGCACAATGGCGATCAGATCTTTGGCAAAAAACGTCGCCAGCTGCAGTAACCAGGCGGGTGAAGCCGGTGTGGCATTAATGGCAGTAAACAGTGAATGGTTCAGCTCTTCCATTTCGGGATAAATTCCTCAGCAGACAGTCCGGTTAACGGCAGCTGGCAGCATCCCGCCAGCCCGGCCCGATAACAGCGGCAAAAAAAACGGTCAGCGACAGCTCGCTCACCCAATCAGCCAGCACAAATTGCTAACTAAACAGCGGTCTATCCTGCTTTTTACCGT
This sequence comes from Pantoea sp. Fr-CA_6, assembly GCF_024520895.1. Classification (NCBI taxonomy): domain Bacteria; kingdom Pseudomonadati; phylum Pseudomonadota; class Gammaproteobacteria; order Enterobacterales; family Erwiniaceae; genus Pantoea; species Pantoea sp. Fr-CA_6. Next base: position 375,903 of record NZ_JALNPO010000002.1, read on the forward strand.
TTTGTTCGTCTATAGAAAGGCTCTTAATCTGCCGTTGAGTTGTGTAACGGTTTAAGTTTTATGACACTTGAAGTTGCGAATCAGGCGGGGAATGACGGGGAGGGACGAAAAAAGGCATAAAAAAACCCGCCGGGAAAAAGACCAGCGGGCTCCACAATTTGGGGATTTCAAAGAAAAGCAGTGGCACTTATTATGACTATCCCTTAACAATAAAGTTCTGGACGCAGGCAAAAAAATTTTATAAGGGCAATATCGGCCAGATAATCACAATCAGCGTTCCAGCCAGCGTCAGCAACACGTTGGCGATGGCATAGGTCCCGGCATAGCCCAGCGCCGGAATATTGCTGCGTGCCGTATCACTGATGATCTCCATGGCCGGTGCGCAGGTACGTGCGCCCATGATGGCGCCAAACAGCAGGGCGCGGTTCATCCGCAACACATAAGCACCAAACAGATAGCAGATGATCACCGGAATCAGGCTGACCAGCAGGCCGCACAGCAGCATCAGCGCACCATCGCTGCTCAGGCCGTGATTAATGCCGCTACCGGCACTCAATCCCACTCCCGCCATAAACACCATCAGACCGAACTCTTTCACCATAGTGAGCGCGCCCTGCGGAATATAACCAAAGGTTGGATGGTTGGCGCGCAGGAAGCCGAGCATGATACCGGCGAACAGCAGGCCCGCGGCGTTACCAATACCAAAACTGAAATTGCTGAACTGGAAGGTGATCAGACCAATCATCAGACCCACGATAAAGAAGGCGCAGAAGGCTAAAAGATCGGTCATCTGACTGTGAATCGCGATAAAGCCAATGCGATCCGCAACGCTTTTCACTCGTCGTGCCTCGCCGCTGACCTGCAGCACATCACCTTTGTTCAGCATGATACTGTCATCGATCGGCATCTCAATCTGACTGCGTATCACCCGGTTCAGGAAGCAGCCGTGATCGGTGAGGTTTAACTTGCTGAGGCGTTTGTTTACCGCATTGTGGTTTTTCACCACGATCTCTTCAGTGACGATGCGCATATCCAGCAGGTCGCGGTCAAAGACCTCTTTGCCGTTGCGGAAGCTGGGGTCGAGCCGGGCGTGAGCATCGGGATAGCCCACCAGCGAGATATCATCACCGAGCTGTAACACCGCATCGCCATCGGGACTGGCGAGAATACCGTTGCGGCGGATGCGCTCAATGTAGCAACCGGTCTGACGATAGATACCCAGTTCGCGCAGGTTTTTGCCGCCGCTCCATGCCACCAGTTCCGGACCGACGCGATAGGCGCGGATCACCGGCAGGAAAACTTTGCGCTGGCTGTCCGCATCCAGACCGCGTTCCCGGGCGATCTGCTGAGCGCAGGTGGGCAGATCCTGATGTTGCAGACGGGGCAGATAACGTGCGCCGAAAATCAGACTGACCAGGCCTATCAGATAGGTCACGGCATAACCGAGGCTCAGCTGATCCTGCATCAGTCCAAGCTGTTTCGGATCGCTGATGCTTTGCCGCAGGGTATCGCCCGCCCCGACCAGCACCGGCGTTGAGGTCATCGACCCGGCCAGCATGCCGGCGGTGAGACCGATATCCCAGCCAAAGAGTTTGCCCAATCCCAGCGCCAGCAACAGTGCGCTGACCACCATGACGATGGCGAGCATGAAATAGTTTTTGCCGTCGCGAAAGAAAATGGAAAAAAAGTTGGGACCGGCTTCGACGCCGACACAAAAAATAAACAGCATAAAGCCCAGACTCAATGCATCGGTATTGATCGTAAAGTGCTGCTGGCCTAATAAGAGCGAAACCACTAATACGCCAATCGAATTTCCCAGCTGAACCGAGCCCAGACGCAACTTACCCAGACAGAGGCCGAGCGCTAAAACGACAAACAATAACAAAATGTCATTTCCGCTTAACAATCCTGCGACGTTAATATTCACTGTTTAACTTCTTGTTTACATGTAACCTATTGAAGAGTAGCCTGTTTTTCGCTATCGTGAGCAGGCCGTTGAGGTGCTGTTGCATCAGTACTGCAAATGGAACCTTTACCGCGGCGCTATTCTAATCACAAATATCTTTCACAGCCATTGGCTGTTTTCATTCGTTGCCACAGCGAACTGTTTCTTTTTATTTCCATCTGAACGCATCAGGGTTATCAGCAGGTTATTGTCGGGGTTACTTTTAATCAGTGGGGTGGTATGCCGCAGCGTTCTTATCTCTGGACTACCCGCCTGTGCGGCGTGGTGTTGTATAGTCTGGTGTTTGTCTTTACCTGTCATTTCTGGCAGGTCGGTCCCGGCCCGCTTCGTGGTCAGCCCGAATTACTGCTCTTTATGTTGCCCGGTATTGTGATGGCATTGGTGCAGGTGGAGAGCCCGCTAAAAAGCACCCTGCTGATGGGGCTATGGGGAACGTTACTGGCAGCACTGCTGTTAAACAGCAGCCTGTTTATCCACAGCAATGCACTTTTTGTGGTCGCATGGAGCCTCAGCGCGCTGTTCTGGGCAGGCTGCGGGGCTTTGCTGGTACGGTTGATGCAGATAGTGATGGCCTCACTCAATTAAACAGTGTTGGGCGATGGATGACCGGCAGAGCGCAAAAAAGGCGAGACAGGAAAACCTGGCTCGCCTTTTTCATTCCGGGTATCAGCGCTTACGCGGCAAATCCCAGATTCTCTTTGGTCCAGGCCGCAAACTCGGTGTAGCCACCGATATGTTTTTCGTCGACGAAAATCTGTGGCACGGTGCTAACCGGTTTACCGGCGCTCGCTTCCAGGTCGGCTTTAGTAATGCCTTCTGCGTTAATATCGACATACTGGTAGCTAAAATCATCACGTTCAGCGGTTAGTTTGTCGGCCAGTTCATGGGCGCGCACACAGTAGGGACAGCCCGGACGACCAAAAATAACAGCAATCATTGAGAACTCCTTGCAGCGACTATTATGTGATGTGTATCACACAATGAAACAGAGAATGGCAACCATGATGCCCGCTCGTATCGCTTAAGGAAAGCAGGATTTGCCTGTTAGTCTGATGCCCGCACGCTATCGCTGCCCGGTCAGGATGCCTCTGAATCAGAGGCTTTTTCGCGCCGGCAGCCCATGTATCTCGCGCAATTTTTGGGTTGTTGACCATAATTGACGCTCAGTCAGCCGCTAAGGCAGGAGGATATCATGCAGAGTGTAGCCAGATTACCCCGGTTTGTGGTGGTGCTGGAGGCGGCTGGCGGCCTGTTAATCGTGGCCGCGCTGCTGCTGATCAACCACTGGCTTCCGCTGCCAGACAAGGCGGATGTAAAAACGCTGGCCACTGTGCTGTTTATTGCTGGCGTGGTTCTGATGCTGCCTGCTGCCTGGCTGTTAATGTGGCGCACCGCGAAAGCGATAGCACCACAGCTGTTTAATCAAACTGACAAAAAAAGATAATATTGCTGGAGACTTTATGACACCGACCATTGATTTACTGTGCAGCCATCGTTCAATCCGCGCCTTTACTGACCAGCCGGTCAGCGAAGCACAGCGTGAAGCGATTATTACTGCGGCGCAATCGGCGTCCACATCCAGTTTTTTACAGTGTTCTTCCATTATCCGTATCACCGACAAAGCCCTGCGCGACAAGCTGGTGACGCTGACGGGGGGACAGACCTGGGTCGCGGATGCGCCTGAGTTCTGGATCTTCTGCGCTGACTTTAATCGCCACCTGCAGATTTGCCCAGATGCGCAGCTGGGTCGTGCCGAGCAGTTGCTGCTGGGCTGCGTCGATACCGCGCTGATGGGTCAGAATGCCATGGTCGCAGCGGAATCGCTGGATCTGGGCGGCGTCTTTATCGGCGGAATCCGTAACAGTATCGTGGAAGTAACCGAACTGCTGGGCCTGCCGAAATTTGTTCTGCCGTTGTTTGGTTTTTGCCTGGGCCATCCGGAGTCAAAGCCGGACGTCAAACCGCGTATGCCGCACGCGATGCTGGTGCATGAGAACCGCTATCAGCCGCTGGATCCGGCGGTACTGGCCGAATACGATAGCCGCACAGAGCTCTATTATCAGCAGCGCGGCAGCAACCAGCGTAGCGAAACCTGGAGTGAGCTGATCCAGCGCCTGATCATTAAAGAGACGCGTCCGTTTATGCTCGATTATCTGCATCAGCAGGGCTGGGCCACGCGTTAAGCCAGTAAGGGAGAGCAGCGATGAAGATAGCTATCCTGTCACGTGATGAGACGCTCTACTCCAGTCGGCGACTGCGTGAGGAGGCCGCCGCGCGCGGCCACCAGGTCCGGATCCTCGATCCGCTCTCCTGCTATATGAATATTAATCCCGCCTCACCGGCGGTTCACTACTGTGGTGAACCGCTGGGCCATTTTGATGCGGTTATCCCGCGCATCGGCAACCCTATCACTTTTTATGGCACGGCCGTGCTGCGACAGTTTGAGATGTGCGGCAGTTATCCGCTGAATGAGTCCGCCGCCATTACCCGCACCCGTGACAAATTGCGCTCGCTGCAGCTGCTGGCACGGGAAGGCATCGACATGCCGGTCACCGGCTTTGCCTCCTCACCCGATGACACCGCTGATCTGATCGCCCTTGTCGGCGGTGCGCCGCTGGTGGTCAAGCTGGTGGAAGGTACTCAGGGCATTGGCGTGGTGCTGGCGGAAACGCGACAGGCGGCAGAGAGCGTCATCGATGCCTTTCGCGGCCTGAATGCCCATATTCTGGTGCAGGAGTTTATTAAAGAAGCGCAGGGTCGTGATGTTCGCTGTCTGGTGATTGGCAATCAGGTGGTGGCAGCGATTGAGCGGGTGGCGAAAGAGGGCGACTTTCGCTCTAATCTGCATCGCGGCGGCAAAGCTTATCCCGTCGTCATTACGCAACAGGAGCGCCAGATCGCCGTGAAAGCGGCGGCTACGCTCGGGCTGGAAGTGGCGGGCGTCGATATTCTGCGCGCCCATCGCGGCCCGCTGGTGATGGAAGTTAACGCCTCGCCCGGTCTTGAAGGCATTGAAACCAGCAGTGACCTTAACATCGCCGTCCTGATGATCGAACGGATTGAGCAGCAGGCCATCCCCGGGCTCCGTCCTAAAACCGCTGGCTGACACGCGCTTTTCAGCGGTTTTCATGGCATCGTCGCGCATTTTTCCGTAAGCTAAGTCGCCTGTTTATCACCCCACTGGGATTTTACGATGGATTCTCTTGTCGTTCCGGATATCGACCTGCTGCGTCGCTGGCTGGATCAGCAAAATATCACCTGGTTCGAATGCGATGCCTGTCAGGCACTTCATCTGCCGCACATGCAAAACTTCGATGGGGTGTTTGACGCCAAAATCGATCTGGTCGACAACGTCATTCTGTTTTCGGCGCTGGCTGAAGTGAAGCCGACGGCGCTGATTCCACTGGTTGGCGATTTGTCGCAGATCAATGCCAGTTCGCTGACGGTGAAAGCATTTATCGACATTCAGGATGATAATCTGCCGAAACTCATTGTCTGTCAGTCAATGATTACCACCGCCGGGTTAACCTTTGGTCAGTTCTCGCACTTTATGAAACAGAGTGAAGAGCAGATCTCCATGGTGATCCTGGAAGCCTTTGCCAACAATCTGTTGATCGTGGGCGAAGAAGAAGAGCACGTTCCGGTGACCAGCGTTCATTCTGTGCTGCACTAAGCCCGACATGGTCACACACTAAGCCGTCCCTGAGACGGCTTTTTTATGCCCGCCATCCGCTGCCGCGATAATTTTTTATTCTGCATTTTGCCCTTTAACGCCAGATATTAGTCGTGGTTTATGCCATCAAAGCCGAACCTCATAGCTCAAACATGCATAAAATATCGCTTTCAGGCGTTTTTTACGCTGGGGTCTGGTGAAGCCTGACCGGGGGGGCTATGCTTGCGGGGCTGTAACAGGCGCGTAACTGCGCCTCAGCTATAGGTTTTTGCTATTAAACTCCCGCTGAATAATGATTCATTGTGTCACTGACGTCTTGTACAGAACGCAATGCAGGGATCTCTGGTTTGCAGCGTTGTAATGACCCGCTCAGGAGGATGGAAAAATATGTTCAACTCACGTCAGAAATGGCTGTCAGCTGTGGTAGCTGCTGCGCTGATGGCCGCATCGGCCAGCAGCATGGCGGAAGATAAAACGCTGCACGTCTACAACTGGTCCGATTATATTTCGCCAGATACCGTGCCGAACTTTGAAAAGCAGTCCGGCATCAAAGTGGTCTACGATGTGTTTGACTCCAACGAAGTCCTGGAAGGCAAACTGATGGCGGGCAGCACCGGCTATGATGTGGTGGTGCCATCCTCCAGCTTCCTGGCGCGTCAGCTGCAGTCAGGGGTATTCCAGCCGCTGGATAAGAGCAAACTGCCTAACTACAAAAACCTCGATCCGGCGCTGATGGAAAAAGTGGCGCAGCACGATCCGGGTAACAAATATGCCATTCCTTATCTGTGGGGCACCACCGGTATCGGCTACAACGTCGACAAGGTCAAGGCCGCCCTGGGCGCCGATGCGCCGGTCAACAGCTGGGATCTGGTGCTGAAGCCGGAAAACCTGGAGAAGCTGAAAAGCTGCGGCGTCTCCTTCCTGGATGCGCCAGAAGAGATTTTCGCCACGGTGCTCAACTACCTGGGCAAAGATCCTAACACCTCTGATGCTAAAGAGTATTCGGGCGCGGCCACTGACCTGCTGCTGAAACTGCGTCCGAATATCCGCTACTTCCATTCGTCGCAGTACATCAACGATCTGGCCAACGGTAATATCTGCGTCGCCATTGGCTGGTCGGGCGATATTCTGCAGGCGAAAAACCGTGCTGATGCGGCGAAAAATGGCGTGCATCTGGGCTACAGCGTACCGAAAGAGGGCGCACTGGCCTTCTTCGATATGATGGCGATCCCGAAAGATGCAAAAAACCTCGATGGTGCTTACGCCTGGCTGAACTACATCATGGATCCGAAAGTGATTGCCGATGTCTCCAACAAAATGAACTACGCCAACGGCAACAAAGCGTCGCTGCCGCTGATCAATGCCGACGTCCGCAACAACCCGGGTATCTTCCCGACGCCAGAAGCGATGTCGAAATTGTTTGTGCTGAAAGTCCAGGATCCTAAACTGGATCGTGTGCGTACGCGCGCATGGACTAAAGTAAAAAGTGGTAAGTAATTCGTCCTTAACGGATTGACCTGTCATGTATCAGCAACAGAGGCGCGGTGTCGGCCTCTGTTGTGCCATTTTTAGCGGCAAATTTTGTCGCCATGTTCCGCCTGGCTCCGGAGAGAACCTTTGTGAACGATGCCATTCCCCGTCCTCAAAATAAAACCGCAAAGGCGTTAACGCCACTGCTGGAAATTCGCAATCTGACCAAATCCTTTGACGGGCAACACGCCGTGGATGATGTCAGCCTGACAATTTATAAAGGTGAGATCTTTGCCCTGCTGGGCGCATCGGGCTGTGGTAAATCAACGCTGCTGCGCATGCTGGCCGGTTTTGAGCCGCCAACCAGCGGGCAGATTGTGCTGGATGGCCAGGATCTGTCCCACGTTGCTCCCTATCAGCGCCCGATCAACATGATGTTCCAGTCCTACGCGCTGTTTCCCCACATGACGGTGGAGCAGAATATCGCCTTTGGTCTGAAACAGGATCGGCTGCCGAAAGGGGAGATCACCAGCCGGGTAGCTGAGATGCTGGCGCTGGTGCATATGCAGGAGTTTGCTAAACGCAAACCGCACCAGCTCTCCGGTGGTCAGCGTCAGCGTGTGGCGCTGGCCCGCAGCCTGGCGAAACGGCCAAAACTACTGCTGCTGGATGAGCCGATGGGGGCACTGGACAAGAAACTGCGCGACAGAATGCAGCTGGAAGTGGTCGATATTCTGGAGCGTGTTGGCGCTACCTGCGTGATGGTGACGCACGATCAGGAAGAGGCGATGACCATGGCGGGCCGTATCGCGATTATGAATCGCGGCAAGTTCGTACAGATTGGTGAACCGGAGGAGATCTACGAGCATCCTACCAGCCGCTACAGCGCGGAATTTATCGGTTCGGTTAACGTCTTCGAAGGCTTACTGCGTGAACGTCAGGCGGATGGCCTGGTGATCGACAGTCCCGGCCTGATGCATCCGCTGAAAGTCGACTCCGATGTCTCGGTGGTGGATAACGTTCCGGTCCATGTCGCACTGCGCCCGGAAAAAGTGATGTTGTGCGATGAGGTGCCTGCCGATGGCTGTAACTTTGCGGTGGGTGAAGTGGTCCACATCGCCTATCTCGGCGACCTCTCTATCTTCCATGTCCGTCTGCACAGCGGACAGATGATCAGCGCACAGTTGCAAAACGCGCATCGCTACCGCAAAGGGTTGCCGACCTGGGGTGATGAAGTCCGCCTCTGCTGGGAATGCGACAGCTGCGTGGTGTTGACGGTTTAAGGAGCGGCTATGAGCCAGATTTTCCAACGCGCCAAAGCGCCTGCCCGACTGGTCGGCACGCCGCTGCAACGCTGGGCCACGCGGATAAAAATGCAGCATGGCCGCAAGCTGGTGATCGCCTTGCCTTATGTCTGGCTGGTGCTGTTGTTTCTGCTGCCGTTTCTGACGGTGCTGAAGATCAGCTTCGCGGACATTGCGCGTGCGATTCCCCCCTACACCGAGCTGGTGAGCTGGGCTGATGACCAGTTCAGCATTGTGCTCAATTTCGGCAACTACCTGACGCTGACCGACGATCCGCTCTACGTCGATGCCTATCTGCAGTCGCTGAAAGTGGCGGCGATCTCCACGGTGATCTGTCTGCTGATTGGCTACCCGCTCGCCTGGGCCGTGGCGCACAGCAAGCCATCCATGCGCACCATTCTGCTGCTGCTGGTGATCCTGCCGTCGTGGACCTCATTTCTGGTGCGCGTCTACGCCTGGATGGGGCTGCTTAACAACAACGGTATCCTGAACCGGTTCCTGCTGTGGCTGGGGGTGATCGATCATCCGCTGGTGATCCTCTACACCAATACAGCGGTCTATATCGGTATCGTCTACTGCTATCTGCCGTTTATGGTGCTGCCAATCTACACCGCGCTGACCCGCATTGATTACTCGCTGGTGGAAGCCTCACTGGATCTGGGTGCGCGTCCGCTGAAGACCTTTTTCAGCGTGATTGTCCCGCTGACAAAAGGGGGCATTATCGCCGGATCGATGCTGGTGTTTATTCCGGCGGTGGGGGAGTACGTGATCCCTGAACTGCTGGGTGGCCCGGACAGCATCATGATTGGCCGTATCCTGTGGCAGGAGTTCTTTAACAACCGCGACTGGCCGGTGGCCTCCGCGCTGGCGGTTATCATTCTGCTGATCCTGATTCTGCCGATCATCTGGTTCCACAAGCATCAAAACCGTGAAATGGGAGAGAAGGCATGAATAATTTGCCAACCATTCGCTCACCCTGGCGTACCGGTATTCTGGTCTGCTGCTTCATGTTCCTCTATGCGCCGATGCTGTTGCTGGTGGTTTACTCCTTCAACAGCTCACCGCTGGTGACGGTGTGGGAGAGCTTCTCGTTCCACTGGTACAGGGTGCTCTTCCAGGACAGCGCGATGATTGACGCCGTTCTGCTGAGTCTGAGCATTGCCGGTCTCTCCGCCACCATGGCGGTGGTACTGGGCACGCTGGCGGCGGTGATTATCGTGCGCTTTGGTCGCTTCCGCGGCCACAACGGTTTTGCCTTTATGCTGACCGCGCCGCTGGTGATGCCCGACGTCATCACCGGTCTGTCGCTGCTGCTGCTGTTCGTGGCAATGGGTAACGCCTTTGGCTGGCCGAGTGAACGCGGCATGCTGACCATCTGGCTGGCCCACGTCACCTTCTGTACCGCCTATGTGGCCGTGGTGATCAACTCGCGTCTGCGTGAGCTGGACCGCTCCATCGAAGAGGCGGCGATGGATTTAGGCGCAACGCCGCTGAAGGTCTTTTTTGTGATTACCGTGCCCATGATTGCACCGGCTATTGTGACCGGCTGGCTGCTGGCGTTTACCCTGTCACTCGACGATCTGGTGATCGCCAGCTTTGTGACCGGGCCGGGTGCCACCACATTGCCGATGGCGATCTTCGCCACCGTGCGACGCGGCGTTAACCCGGAAATCAATGCGCTGGCTTCATTGATCCTGTTTGTGGTCGGTTTAGTGGGTTTTATCGCCTGGCGGGTGATGGCACACGAAGAAAAACAACGTTTAAGCGATATTCAGAAAGCTAAACGTGGCTGAAATCCGTAACCTTTGCCACTATATGAACGGGCCGGTCTGACCGGCCCGTTTTTCGATCAGGTGGAGTCACGGACTATGTCAGAAATCTTCAAAAGCAGTGCCACGCTTTCAATCGCGCCGGTTCCGGTGACGGTTGCGGGCATTGCTATTATTGCGACCCGCTGCCTGAGCGTCCTGATGCTGGCAAACGAGCTGGGTTACAGTGAACTCGCCAATTTTGTTCACCGCAGCGCCCAGTCCTGGGACGCGACACTCATCTTTGTCGCCAGCCAGTTGATCTTCCTGTTCGAACTGCGCTGCGCCTTTACCCTGATGCGCGGCAGTAACCGTGGACGCTGGGGCTATGTGGCGACGCAGGTGATTGTGCTCAGCTATATGCTGGTCGCCTCGCTGGGCTGGATCTACCCCGAGATTTTCAGCATTGATGGCGACAACAACGTCCAGATTATCCACCATACCCTGTCGCAGAAAATCCCCGATCTGCTGGTGCTCCTGCTGCTGTTTCTGCCTGCCAGCAGCCGCGCTTTTTTCAGGAAGCGATGATACAATCGCGCTCCGCCCGACCCGATCGTTAAGGCTTTACCATGCACTGCGCGCTTTATGACGCTAACCGTTGCCGCTCCTGTCAGTGGCTGGAAAAACCCTATCCCACTCAGCTGAACGACAAACAGTCGCTGCTGGAACAGTTACTGGCTGAGCAGCCGGTCGCTGCCTGGTTGCCGCCGGTCACCTCACCGCAGCAGGCATTTCGTAATAAAGCCAAAATGGTGGTGAGTGGCAGCGTAGAGCGTCCGGTGCTGGGTCTGAGCAAGCCGGATGGTGAAGCTGTTGATCTGTGTGATTGTCCGCTCTATCCCGCCAGCTTCCAGCCGGTTTTTGCTGCACTTAAGCCCTTTATCGCCCGTGCCGGACTGACGCCCTATAACGTGGCGCGCAAACGCGGCGAACTCAAATTCCTGCTGATAACCGAAAGCCAGCAGGGCGGCGTGATGCTGCGCTTTGTCCTGCGTTCAACCGCGAAACTGGAACAACTGCGCGCCGCATTGCCGTGGCTGCAACAGCAACTGCCGCAGCTGGCGGTGATCTCTGCCAATATTCAGCCGGTGCATATGGCGATTCTGGAGGGGGAAGAGGAGATTGCGCTGACGCCCGCGCAGTCGCTGGCAGAGAACTTCAACGGCGTGCCGCTGTGGATCCGCCCGCAAAGCTTCTTCCAGACCAACCCGCAGGTTGCCAGCGCACTCTATGCCACCGCGCGCGACTGGGTCAGGGCGCTGCCGGTCAACAGCATGTGGGATCTCTTCTGCGGCGTAGGCGGTTTTGGTCTGCACTGCGCGACAGCGGAGATGGAACTGACGGGCATTGAGATCAGCGCCGAGGCGATAAAATGCGCCCAGCGTTCCGCTGAGATGCTGGGGCTGGAAAAAGTGCAGTTTGCGGCGCTGGATTCTACGGCGTTTGCGACCGGACGCGATGCGGTGCCGCAGCTGGTGCTGGTTAATCCGCCGCGTCGTGGAATTGGTGAGGCGCTGTGCGACTATCTCAGCCAGATGGCCCCGGATTATCTGCTCTATTCAAGCTGTAATCCGCAGACCATGGCGCAGGATATTGCCCGACTGAGTGCCTATGAGGTGACGAAGGTGCAACTGTTCGATATGTTTCCCCACACCGCCCATTTTGAAGTGCTGACGCTGTTATCCCGCCGTCAGCACGCGTCCGGGAAAGCATCGGCAGAGGCAGCCGCAGCCGGTAATTACTCCGGGAACCACTTCTGATTAAGCTGCTGCCAGCTGCCGTTGGCTTTCAGTTCGTTCAGCGCCCGATTCAACTGATCGCGAAGCGCCGTATTGCCTTTACGCACGGCAATGCCGAGACCGGTGCCAAAGTAGTCCGCATCCGTGACATGTTCACCGACAGTGGCGAGATCCGCATTGGTCTTCAGCCACTGATTCACCACCGCGCTGTCGCCAAATACGCCATCCAGCCGGCCACTTTTCATATCCAGAATCGCATTCTGATAGCTGTCATAGGCCACCACTTTCACTTCCGGATGCTTATCCTGCAGGTACTTCTGGTGAGTGGTGCCGTTTTCCACGCCGATACGCTTGCCCTTAAGCTCAGCAAAGCTGCTGAACTGGCCTTTACGGGCGATCACGATGGCGGAGTTAGCGTAATAAGGCTGGGTAAAATCGACCTGCTTGCTGCGCTCAGTGGTGATATCCATGCCGGAAATCACCGCGTCATAGCGGCGGAACTTCAGTGACGGGATCAGGCTGTCGAAGGCATTGTTGGTAAAGGTACACTCCGCTTTCATCTGCTGGCACAGTGCTTTGGCCAGATCGATATCGAATCCCACCAGGTTATTTTCCCGATCCAGGGATTCAAACGGCGGATAAGTCGCGGAAGCGGCGAAGCGAATCTTTTCCGCTGCCTGGGCGGTAAGTGCCAGTGAAGCCAGCGCAGCGGCAACAATCCATTTTTTCATTTTATGATTCCTGTGATGTGGTCAGCCAGAGAAGGGGATACCCTGCCATAAAATGCATTTTTATGCAATTAGTGTGATTTTTCAGGCGAAAAGGGCGAGGAGCCTCGCCCGGATATCAGTTACGTCGTTCGAAGGCCAGAGCGCGCTTTTCGATCAGCCGCATCATCAGCGTCAGCAAACCGTTAACGCAGAGATAAACCAGACCCGCCGCGGCATAGACCGTGATGTCGTAGGTGCGGCCATAGAGCAACTGGCCGTGGCCCATGACTTCCATCAGGGTGATGGTGTAGGCCAGCGAGGTGCCTTTGAACACCAGCACCACTTCATTGGAGTAGGAGGAGAGGGCGCGTTTAAATGCATACGGCAGCAGAATGCGCAGCGTGTCTTTGCGGCTCATGCCGAGCGCGGCACACGATTGCCACTGTCCCGAAGGAATCGCACGCACCGCACCGTAAAACAGCTGCGTGGTGTAAGCCGCGCTGTTCAGCGACAGCGCCAGCATCGCGCACAGCCAGGGCTGCGACAGTAAATGCCACAGCCAGGGGATCTGCTGGATCGAGGGAAACTGTCCCGGACCGTAATAGATCAGGAAGATCTGCACCAGCAGCGGTGTGCCGGTAAACAGCGTAATAAAGCCTTTGACCAGCGGGTTGAACACCGGCGTTTTCAGCGACAGCACCACGGTGAAGAGCAGCGCCAGCAGCAGGGCCACGACCAGCGAGGCTGCCGTCAGCGTCAGGCTGGTATGCAACCCTTTCAGGAGTTCAGGCAGATAGGCCAGCATTAGCTGTTCCCCCGTTCAAAGCGGGTGGTGCGCAGTTCGATGCGGCGTAACACCGCCTGGCTGAACAGCGTGATCACTAAGTAGATAGCGGCCGCCACCAGGAACCAGGTAAACGGCTCCTGCGTGCGGGTGGCGATACTTTTGGTTTGCAGCATCAGATCGTTGACGCTAATCAGCGAGACCAGCGCAGTATCTTTCAGCAGCACCAGCCACTGATTGCCCAGACCGGGCAGGGCGTGACGCCACATCTGCGGCATAATCAGCCGGAGAAAGATGGCCGATTTTTTCATGCCCAGCGCCTGACCCGACTCCCACTGACCCATCGGCACCGCTTTCAGCGCGCCGCGCAGCGTCTGCGAGGCGTAGGCGGCATAGAGCATCGCCAGCGCTATCACACCGCACAGGAACGGACTGACGTCGAAGTTTTCAATTTCAACCTGAATCGGTAACTGAAACAGGCCGAAATTCAGGGTGAAGCCGTCAGAGAGGGTGAGCAGCAGCTGTGAGGCGCCAAAATAGATAAACAGCACCACCAGAATTTCCGGCAGGCCACGGATCAGCGTTACCAGGCCGGTGCCAATCCACGCCAGCGGTTTCAGGCGCAGTGACTCCCAGCCAGCGAAAATCATCGCCAGCACCAGGCCAGCGATGAGAGCACAAACAGCAAGGCCGACGGTCATGCCGGCGGCGCTTGCGAGGGTCATCATTTCATTCATCAGAGATTACTGCTGGAACCATTTGCTGTAGATGGTTTTGTACGTGCCGTCTGCTTTGATCTTATCCAGCGCGCCATTGAATTTGGTCTGCAGCTCGGTGTTACCGGTACGTACCGCAATGCCCAGGCCGGTACCAAAGTAGGCTTTGTCCGTGACTTTCTCACCAACGGCAGCCAGCGCGGCATTCTGCTTCAGCCATTCGTTGACGACTGCGGTGTCACCGAACACAGCATCAATACGGCCATTTTTCAGATCCAGCACCGCATTCTGATAGCTGTCGTAAGGAACGGTGGTGATCTCGCTGTGTTTCTCATTCAGGTATTTCTGATGGGTGGTGCCGTTCTGGACGCCAACCCGCTTGCCTTTCAGCGCTTCCACGCTGGCAACTTTGCCTTTCTGGGCAACAAACAGCGCGGAGTTGTCGTAGTAAGGCTTGGTGAACAGGACCTGTTTTTCACGATCTGGTGTGATATCCATGCCCGCCATCACCGCATCAAAACGACGGAATTTCAGGCTTGGGATCAGGCTGTCGAACGCCTGATTGGTGAAGGTGCAGGTCGCATCAATCTCTTTACACAGCGCATTGGCCAGATCGACATCAAAGCCCTGAATCTTGTTGTCCGCATCCACAAACTCAAAAGGAGGATAAGAGGCTTCGGTCGCAAAACGAATCGTCTGAGCCGCCGTAGCGCTCAGGCTAAAACCAGCAAGCAGTGCAGCAAGTACCATTTTTTTCATTTTTAGCATCCTGACTTAGTGCGAAAGATAGTGAGCAAACGCCTCGGTTTGCGGCTGTGTAAAGCGGCTGGCATCGCCCTGTTCCACAATGTGACCGTTCTCCATATAGACGACGCGGCTGGCCGTTTTACGTGCCACCTCCACTTCATGGGTCACAATCACCTGGGTAATGCGGGTCTGGGCCAGTTCGCGAATGATACTGACAATCTGTGCGGTAATTTCAGGGTCCAGCGCGGCTGTCGGCTCATCGAACAGCAGCACCTGCGGCTCCATCATCAGCGCGCGGGCAATCGCCACACGCTGCTGCTGACCACCGGAGAGATGCAGCGGAAAGCGATCGCTGTAGGGCGTCAGGCGCAGCCGGTCAAGCAGCTTGTCGGCGCGGGCGCGGGCGTCGCTTTTGCTGAGGCCCAGTACCCGGCAGGGCGCTTCAATCAGATTCTGCAGCACGGTAAGGTGCGGCCAGAGGTTGTACTGCTGAAACACCATACCGACGTTCTGACGCAGTTCGCGAATCGCAGCATCGGAGGGTTTCTGGCTGAAGTCGAAC
The DNA here is from genome assembly GCF_024520895.1 of Pantoea sp. Fr-CA_6. NCBI lineage: Bacteria > Pseudomonadati > Pseudomonadota > Gammaproteobacteria > Enterobacterales > Erwiniaceae > Pantoea > Pantoea sp. Fr-CA_6. The sequence continues at coordinate 391,382 of NZ_JALNPO010000002.1, forward strand.
TGATTACCGGCAATCTGCAACTGACCTGAACGGGGTTGCTCCAGCAGGTTAAGCACCCGCAGCAGCGAACTCTTACCCGCACCGCTGGGACCCAGCAGCACCAGGGTCTCGCCTTGCGGACACTCAAGGTTAATGTCGAACAGCGCCTGATGAGCACCGTAGAAGCAGTTTATTGCGTTTAGTTGAATACTCATGCGCCAGATTTGAATAGCTATTAGTGTCGCGGATTTTAACGTCACCAGAATAGTTATGCAAATAAGGTGGGTTAAAATTTGTAAAACAGCAGGCTAACCGCAAAAGCTTAGCACAATATCATGCACTGCCTGGGGTCAGCCCACTGCAGCGGGACGGGCGGCGGAAATAAAAAAAGCGCAGCGCCCGGGGGCGACTGCGCTTCTCTGAACGGTTAAGCCTGAGGTTATTTTTTCGATTTCTCAAGCATCTGGCTCAGGCTGCCACCCTCTGCATGCGCAGGGTTGGCCATGTAGCGCACATCATCCACCACCCAGCAACTGCCCTGATGGATCATCAGCACTTCATCCTGCCACTGCTTGCCGTCGCGGCTCAGGTCGACCCGCAGCGGGATGTTGCGTGCATCGCGGTTCGGAATGGTGGAAGCATCAGCGACGCTGGCGGCGGTCGGACCCTGTGACAGGCTGGAGAAGAGATCGCCATTGCGCCACTGTGCGCCTGCATTGCTGCCGCTGGCCGCCTGCAATGAGTGGTACAGCGCATCACTCAGGTAAGGGCGATATTTTGCCAGGGTGTTGCTGTCGGGCAGACCCTGCGTAGGCTGTTCGATACGCAGGTCGTAAAACTGCTGGGCCACCTGGTCAGGACCGCCTTCAATGCACGGTGCGGTACGTGGGCCATTATCCTTAATCACTGGCTCAACGGTGGTACAGGCGCTGAGCAGCAGGGCCGCCGGGATCATTAGCGCAAACGCGTTGTTTCTCATCTCGATTTCCTTATGGTTCTCTGGCAAGGTGCCCTTTTTAGCATAGAGTATAGCCGTGCTTTTTAGTCGAAAGAGCCTTAGCCCGGTTTTCAACAAGGAGAATGCGATGAAATTTTCAACAACCCCCACGCTGGAAGGTCACAGCATCAGCGAATATTGCGGCGTCGTCACCGGTGAAGCGATTCTGGGTGCCAACATCTTCCGTGACTTTTTCGCTGGCATCCGTGATGTGGTCGGTGGCCGCTCCGGTGCTTACGAGAAAGAGCTGCGTAAAGCGCGAGAGATCGCGTTTGAAGAGCTGGAGGAGCAGGCAAAAGCGCTGGGCGCCAACGCCGTGGTCGGTATCGATATTGACTACGAAACAGTCGGCAAAGATGGCAGCATGCTGATGGTGAGCGTCAGCGGCACGGCGGTGATCATTCGTTGAAACGGGGGCTGTGGCTGATACTGGCGCTGCTGCTGGCGGGCTGCCAGTCCGGGATAGAATCCCGTGACGGCTACTGGGCCGATGTGCGGCATCCGGCGCAGGGCGCGCGACCGCGGGTGAAGGTGATTGTGATCCACTACACCGCCGAAGATTTTTCTTCGTCGCTGGCGACCCTGACCGATAGGGAAGTCAGCGCTCACTATCTGATCCCCCGCCAGCCGCCACAGCGCGCCGGGAAAGGCGTTATCTGGCAACTGGTGCCGGAGCAGCAGCTCGCCTGGCATGCCGGTCCAAGCTTCTGGCGCGGAGCCAGCCGCATCAATGACACATCGATTGGTATCGAACTGGTGAACCAGGGTTATCGCCGGACCCTGACAGGTCTTGAATGGCAGCCGTTTACCGCTGCGCAGATCACCACGCTGGAGGCGCTGCTGCGCGATATTGCACAGCGCTACGGCATCACACCGGAAAATATTGTCGGTCACAGTGATATCGCGCCGCAGCGTAAGCAGGATCCCGGCCCACTCTTTCCGTGGCATCAGCTGGCCCAGCGCGGAATGGGTGCCTGGCCCGATGCCGGACGAGTGCAGTTTCATTTAGCGGGTCAGGATCCGCACGCGGTGGTACCCGTGGAGCCACTACTGGAACGTTTACAGCGCTATGGCTATCCCGTAACGGCAGAGATGAGCGCGCGTGAACAGCAGAGGGTAATCGCCGCGTTTCAGATGCATTTCCGGCCTGCGGATTATCGCGGGCAGCCCGATGCAGAAACCGCCGCGATAGCCGCCGCGCTACTGGATAAATATGGCGCGGCGCAATAGCGGATTATTGGTGTAAAAACGCCTTCCAGTGGGCGACGACCTGCGCCAGTGCCGCACGATCAGCATCCAGATGGGTGACCAGACGGGTGCGGGTTCCTGCGCTGATTAACACCCCGCGCGCCTTCATCCACTCACCTAATGGTTTGACCTGGGCTTCCGGCACCGCCACAAACAGCATGTTGGTCTGCTGATCGATGACCTGAACGCCCAGCTCATGCAACTGCTGTCCCAGCCAGGCGGCATTGTCATGATCCTCCTGCAGCCGCGCCACATTGTGTTCTAACGCATAGAGACCCGCCGCCGCCAGAATACCGGCCTGGCGCATGCCGCCGCCGGTCATTTTACGCCAGCGACGTGCGCGCTCAATCAGCGCCGTGTCGCCACACAGCAGAGAACCGACAGGCGTGCCCAGACCTTTAGAGAGACAGATGGTCAGGGTGTCGCAGTAGCGGGCAATCGCCGCCAGCGTGGTCTGCTGCGCGACTACCGCATTGAAAATGCGTGCGCCATCAATGTGCAGCGCCAGCTGGTGCTCGCGGGTAAAGGTCCACGCCTGTTCCAGATACGCCAGCGGCAAAACTTTACCGTGATGCGTGTTCTCCAGACTCAGCAGGCGGGTGCGGGCAAAGTGAATGTCGTCCGGCTTGATGGCGGCCGCTACTACGTCGAGCGGCAGGGTGCCATCGTCGGCAGCCAGAATCGGCTGTGGCTGAATACTGCCCAGTACTGCCGCGCCGCCCGCCTCATATTTGTAGTTGTGCGCCTGCTGACCCACGATATATTCATCGCCGCGTTCGCAATGGCTGAGTAGCGCCACCAGATTCGCTTGGGTGCCGGTCGGGAAAAACAGCGCCGCTGCTTTGCCGCTCAGCCGTGCGGCTTCCGCCTCCAGCGCATTTACGGTGGGGTCGTCACGGTAGACGTCATCACCGGTTTCGGCAGACATCATCGCGCTTAACATGGCGGCGCTGGGCCGGGTTACGGTATCACTGCGTAAATCGATCACCCTATGCTCCTGAACGTGGCGGAAGAAAAAAAAGGCGGGCATCGCGCCCGCCTGGATGGAGTCTCTGTTTTACCGCAGCCAGTTGGTTTTCGCCAGTTCTACCACCTCATCACCGCGACCATTCATAATGGCGCGCAGCATGTAGAGACTGAAGCCTTTAGCCTGTTCCATTTTGATCTCCGGCGGCATCGCCAGTTCCTCTTTGGCGGTAATGACATCCACCAGCACCGGGCCATCGTGGGCAAACGCCTGCTCCAGCGCGCCATTGAGATCGGATGCCTTTTCCACCCGGATGCCCCGGATACCGCAGGCCTCGGCGATAGCGGCAAAGTCAGGATTCTCCAGCTCGGTGCCATCGGTGAGATAGCCACCCGCTTTCATCTCCATCGCCACAAAGCCCAGCACGCTGTTGTTGAAGATCACCAGTTTGACCGGCATTTTCAGTTGCGCCAGCGAGATAAAATCCCCCATCAGCATGCTGAAGCCGCCGTCGCCACACAGTGCCACCACCTGACGATTGCGATCAATCGACTGCGCGCCCAGCGCCTGTGGCATCGCGTTCGCCATTGAGCCGTGGTTAAACGAACCCAGCAGGCGACGTCTGCCGTTCATCTTCAGATAGCGCGCCGCCCAGACGGTCGGTGTCCCGACATCGCAGGTAAAGATGGCGTCATCACTGGCGTAGTGGCTGATCTGCTGTGCCAGATATTGCGGATGGATCGGCTGCTTGTCGTTGGGCTGCGCCAGCTCGTCCAGACTTTTGCGCGCCTCGCCATAGTGCTTAACCGCGCTGTCGAGGTGGCTGCGATCGCTTTTGTGCGTCAGTTGCGGCAGCAGCGCCTGCAGTGTGCTTTTCACATCGCCGACATAGGCCTGATCGACGTGACAATGTGACCCAAGGCTGCCCGGATTGATGTCGATCTGGATGATTTTAGCCTTTTCCGGATAGAAGGCGCGATAGGGGAACTGCGTGCCCAGCAACACCAGCGTCCCGGCATTCATCATGGCGTGGAAACCGGATGAGAAACCGATCAGTCCGGTCATGCCGACATCATAAGGGTTGTCATATTCGATGTGTTCTTTGCCGCGCAGCGCATGGACGATAGGGGCTTTCAGCGCTTCTGCCAGCGCCACCACCTCCTGATGCGCTCCGGCGCAGCCACTGCCGCACAGCAGCGTAATATCGCTGGCTTCGTTCAGCGTCTGCGCCAGCTGCGCCAGTTCGGCGGGCTGTGGCAGGACCTGCGGCAACTGTGGCGGATACCATTCCGCGCTGGCGCTTTCTGGCGCCAGTTTAAGCGCGACATCCCCAGGCAGCACCACCACCGAGACACCCCGATTCAGAATCGCTTTACGCATCGCGATGCCCAGCACCTGCGGGAGCTGCTCAGGGTTCGAAACCAGTTCGCAGTAGTGGCTGCATTCGCGGAACAGCTCCTGTGGATGGGTTTCCTGAAAATAGCCGCTGCCGATTTCGCTGGAGGGAATATGTGCCGCAATCGCCAGAACAGGAACGCGGTTACGATGGCAATCGAATAGACCGTTGATCAGATGTAAGTTGCCTGGCCCACAGGAGCCGGCGCAGACCGCCAGTTCACCGCTGATGTGCGCTTCCGCGCCCGCTGCGAATGCGGCGACTTCTTCATGGCGCGTCGGCATCCATTCAATGGTGCCCATGCGATTAAGACTGTCGCTCAGGCCGTTAAGGGAATCCCCGGTGACGCCCCAGATGCGTTTTACGCCCGCGCTTTCCAGCGTTTTGGCGACCAGCGCCGCGACGGTTTGTTTCATGCTCTTCTCCTTTGTCGGCCCGCCCTGAAGAGTGACGTGACCAGAACCGAAAAAAGAAGCGTAGACGACACGGCAGAAAAGCAGGCGTGAAAAAATGCGCTGGCAGAGCTCAGCGCATATCAGACAGGATTCAGGCGGAGAAGAGGGCGATAAGAATCGGGGCCAGCAGGCTCATCACAAAGCCGTGCACAATGGCGGCCGGGACGATCTCATTGCCGCCCGCCCGCTGCAGCACCGGCAGGGTAAAGTCCATTGAAGTGGCGCCACACAGGCCCAGTGCGCTGGAGCGATGACGGCCAATCAGCGCCGGAATGAGCATGATTGCCACCAGTTCACGTATCAGGTCGTTGAAGAAGGCGGCGCTGCCGATGACCGGACCAAAAGCTTCGGTCATCAGAATGCCGGAGAGAGAGTACCAGCCAAAACCACTGGCTAACGCCAGACCGGTTTTCAGCGGCACGCCCAGCAGCAACGCCGCAATCATGCCGCCGATAAGCGCGCTGACCAGCACCACGCTGGCAACCAGCAGGCCACGACGGTTCAGGATAATCTGACGCAGCGTCATGCCGCTGCCGCGCAGCTGAATGCCAACCAGAAACAGCAGGAAGATCAGCGCATATTCGCTGGCCGTCGAGGCGTGTTGCAGCAGTGGCCACTGGGTCAGGCCAAGCAGAAAACCGATGACAACCACGCCGCACAGCTTCAGAGAGTCCAGCGCCATATGCAGCCGCGAGGGCAGTTTCTCCTGCCGGTGCGCATGCTGCCATGGGGCATATTTTTCCAGCCCGCGCAGCGCCAGCAGGTTGCACAGCAGAATGCAGAAGGCCGCTACCAGCGCGGTGTGAAATACCGCCAGCAGATTGCTGCTCAGGTTGTCGAGAAAGGCCAGGCTGATGCCCATAAAGAACAGAATGACGTAAACCATCCAGCCCAGCAGCTGATTGACCCGGCGCAGGGTTGAAGTTTGACGGAACGGTAGCAGCCAGCCGGCGATCAGCGGCAGAAGAATAATCAGGAGTCCGGAGTACATAGCGATAAGGGCCATCCATGGTGGAAGAGGCCACACGCTAGCGAAAAAGCGTAACGGAGTAAACCCTGATAAAGCGGCTTGACCGGCTCGCTGGCGGCAACCATGCTGTTTATAAACTGAGGATGGACGCCTATGATTCTGGAACATATCGACATTCGCGGTTTCCGCGGCATCAATAAGCTCTCACTGCCTTTAACCCAGACCAATCTGCTGATTGGTGAGAACGCCTGGGGCAAATCCAGTCTGCTGGATGCCCTGAGCCTGTTACTTTCGCCCCATGAACCGGCCTATGTTTTTACCGAGGCTGATTTCCATTTCACCCCAGGCGATGTGACCGATGCGATGCGCCGTCTGTCGGTGGTGTTCCACTTTCGCGATGACGGCAACGACCCGGATGCGGTGCTCTCAACCTTCTGGCAGCGTGATGCTCAGGGCCAGCGTCAGCTCTGTTACAGCGTCAGCGCCACCTGGCGTGACAGCGGTATCGAAACCCGCCGCCGTTTTGTTGACCTGAACTATCAGCTGTTGCCTGAGCAGAACTGCGCGGCGGCCATCGATCTTTTGCTGAAACGGTATCCGGTTCTGCGATTGCGCGATGCGCGTTTCAGTAAGCGGACGCGGAGTAGTGCGCCGCTCCCCACCGCACATCCTGAGCTACTGGCGGGTATGGAGACGCTGGCGCGCGATCTGGAGCACCATCCGCAACAGCTCAGTGATGAGGTGCTGCGGCAGGGGCTGAAGACGATGCAGCAACTGATGCAGCACTACTTCCTGGTGCAGCCGCCCGATGCGGGCAACGAGGTCAGGCTACGGGACCCGCAGACGCGCGAGGGGGGACAGGGATGGCGGGCGCTGGATCACCTGAATCAGCTGATTGCCGGAACCGACTCCCGCAGCCGTCAGCTGATACTGCTGCAGATGTTTACCCTGCTGATTGAGGCACGAGGAGACGTCCCGCTGGCCGCTGGTGCACGCCCGCTGCTGCTGATTGAAGATCCGGAAACCCGGCTGCATCCGATTATGCTGTCGGTAGCATGGAATCTGCTGAGGTTGCTGCCGCTGCAAAAAATCGCCACCACTAATTCGCCGGAGCTGCTGTCGCAGGTGCCGGTGGAAAACGTCTGTCGTCTGGTGCGTGGACCCTCGCGCGTAGCGGCCTGGCGCATCGGTCCGGAGGGACTGAGTGCCGAAGAGAGCCGGCGCATCGGCTTCCATATTCGGGTCAACCGGCCTGCTGCGCTGTTCGCCCGTTGCTGGCTGCTGGTGGAGGGAGAAACCGAAGTCTGGATCATGAATGAGCTGGCGCAGCAGTGCGGTTACAACTTCGCTGCTGAAGGCGTGAAGGTGATTGAGTTTGCGCAGTCGGGGTTAAAACCGCTACTGAAGTTTGCCCGGCGCATGGGTATCGCCTGGCATGTCCTGACTGACGGTGATCAGGCGGGGAATAAATATGCCAGTACGGCACGCACTCAGTTAGAGCCGGGTGAACCGGAGCCGCGTTTTCTGACGCAGTTACCGGCGCTGGATATGGAAAATTTTCTCTATCAGCACGGCTTTAAGGATGTCTATCATCAGATGGCGCACCTGCCGTTAAACGTTCCGATGAGTTCCAGGCGTATTATTACTAAAGCGATTCACCAGAGCTCCAAGCCGGAACTGGCGATCGCAGTGGCTACGTCGGCGGCGGAACGCGGGCCAGAGGCCATCCCGCCATTGATGCGGCAGATGTTTGCCCGGGTGATTGGACTGGCGCAGGGCCAGGCAGATTAGGTGACATCGAACAGGAAAATGCCAGCGGCACTGGCTGGCATTTTTGGGTATTTGTTCAGAAAGGCGATATGTGTCAGGCCACGGCCTGCACCTCGACCGGCACGATCAGGCTGGCGTGATTGCCTTTCGGGCCTTCGTGGACATCGAACTGAACCTGCTGGCCTGCCTTAAGCGTGCGGTAGCCTTCCATCTGAATGGTGGAGTAGTGCGCAAAAATATCTTCGCCACCGCCAATCGGACAGATAAAGCCAAAGCCTTTGGAATTGTTGAACCATTTAACTGTGCCCGTCTCCATGCTTTTACTTCCCTCGCAAGACATTTTATAAGTAGGTGAGGTCATCGAAGCTGTGAGTCGGATTTGATTAAAACTCAATCAGCCTGTGCAGCTAGAATGTAGAGAAAGCGCGGCTGACGTCAAGCAAACCACCGGGCCAGGTGGGGAAAAAATCATCAAAATTTGAGGCAGTTAACGCTATTGCAAATTTTGTGATGCAGGTCGCGCAGGGGAATTTCTGAATAAATTTTCAGCAGCGGCATGCGGCTTGACAGGCATGTTAAACTCTCAATATGTAGCTACTTAAAGGCTAAAAGCAAAATCTCAACGGAACACTATGGCAAACGCAAACGACTGGCTTAACTTTGAACATCTGGCCGACGATAAAGTACGTGAAGGGTTAAAGCCGCCTTCTATGTATAAAGTCATTCTGAATAATGACGATTATACACCTATGGAATTTGTTATTGACGTTGTACAAAAGTTCTTTTCTTATGATGTTGAACGTGCAACGCAGCTGATGTTGAAAGTTCACTATCACGGCAAGGCGATCTGTGGTGTATTTACTGCAGAAGTCGCCGAAACAAAAGCGGCCCAGGTGAACAACTATGCACGGGAAAATCATCATCCGTTGCTGTGTACGCTGGAAAAGGCCTGAACCCGTCTCCATATAGGAAACAGGTAAGGGCGATAATTGGGGGAGGTGCCTAATGCTCAATCAAGAACTGGAACTCAGTTTAAATATGGCTTTCGCCAGAGCGCGTGAGCACCGTCATGAGTTTATGACCGTCGAGCATCTGTTACTGGCGTTGCTCAGTAACCCGTCGGCCAGAGAGGCACTGGAAGCCTGTACGGTGGACATTGTGGCTCTGCGGCAGGAACTCGAAGCCTTCATCGAACAAACCACGCCCGTGCTGCCTGCCAGCGAAGAGGAGCGTGATACACAACCCACGCTTAGCTTCCAGCGCGTCCTGCAGCGTGCGGTTTTCCATGTCCAGTCATCCGGTCGCAGCGAAGTCTCCGGTGCGAATGTGCTGGTCGCCATTTTCAGCGAGCAGGAGTCGCAAGCGGCTTATCTGCTACGCAAACATGAAGTGAGCCGCCTTGATGTGGTGAACTTCATCTCTCACGGTACGCGTAAAGATGAGTCCGGCCAGGCGCCAGGCGCAGAAAATCCGGTTAACGAAGAGCAAGCAGGCGGGGAGGAGCGTATGGAAAACTTCACCACCAATCTTAATCAGCTTGCTCGCGTCGGTGGTATTGATCCACTGATTGGTCGCGATAAAGAGCTGGAACGTACCGTTCAGGTGCTATGTCGTCGCCGTAAAAATAACCCGCTGCTGGTGGGTGAGTCGGGTGTGGGTAAAACCGCCATTGCTGAAGGTCTCGCCTGGCGCATAGAGCAGGGCGATGTACCGGAAGTGATGAAAGACTGCACGATCTACTCGCTGGATATCGGTTCGTTATTAGCCGGCACCAAGTACCGTGGTGACTTTGAAAAACGTTTCAAAGCGCTGCTGAAGCAGCTGGAGCAGGACGAACACAGCATTCTGTTTATCGATGAGATCCATACCATCATCGGTGCGGGTGCTGCATCTGGCGGCCAGGTCGATGCTGCGAACCTGATCAAACCTCTTCTTTCCTCTGGCAAGATTCGGGTGATGGGTTCCACCACCTATCAGGAATTCAGCAACATCTTTGAAAAAGATCGTGCCCTGGCGCGTCGCTTCCAGAAGATCGATATCACGGAGCCTTCACCAGAAGAGACCGTGCAGATCCTGAATGGCCTGAAGACCAAGTACGAAGCGCATCACGATGTGCGCTATACCGCGAAAGCGGTGCGCGCAGCCGTGGAACTGGCGGTGAAATATATCAACGACCGTCATCTGCCTGACAAGGCGATTGATGTGATTGATGAAGCGGGTGCGCGAGCGCGCCTGATGCCAGCCAGTAAGCGCAAGAAAACCATCAACGTCTCTGACATTGAAACGGTGGTGGCCCGTATTGCCCGTATTCCTGAGCAAAGCGTGTCAGCAAGCGACCGCGATACGCTGAAAAATCTGGGCGATCGTCTGAAGATGCTGGTGTTTGGTCAGGACAACGCCATTGAGGCGCTGACGGAAGCGATCAAAATGAGCCGTGCAGGTCTGGGTCAGGATCGTAAGCCGGTCGGTTCCTTCCTGTTTGCCGGGCCTACCGGTGTCGGTAAAACGGAAGTCACCGTGCAGCTGGCGAAAGCGCTGGGCATTGAGTTGCTGCGCTTTGATATGTCCGAGTATATGGAGCGTCACACCGTCAGCCGTTTGATTGGTGCGCCTCCGGGTTACGTCGGTTTTGATCAGGGCGGCCTGCTGACGGATGCGGTGATTAAGCATCCTCATGCGGTGGTGTTGCTGGATGAGATTGAGAAAGCACACCCGGATGTCTTCAACCTGCTGCTGCAGGTGATGGATAACGGTATGCTGACCGACAACAACGGTCGCAAAGCGGACTTCCGCAACGTGGTGCTGGTCATGACCACTAACGCCGGTGTCCGCGAGACTGAACGTAAGTCGATTGGCCTGATTCATCAGGACAACAGCACCGATGCCATGGAAGAGATCAAAAAGATGTTTTCTCCAGAGTTTCGTAACCGTCTCGACAACATTATCTGGTTCAGTCACCTGTCACCAGAGGTGATCCATCAGGTGGTCGACAAGTTCATTGTCGAGTTGCAGGCGCAGCTGGATGCCAAAGGCGTGTCGCTGGAAGTCAGCGATGAAGCACGCGACTGGCTTGCTGAGAAAGGCTACGACAAAGCGATGGGCGCTCGTCCGATGGCGCGCACCGTGCAGGACAGCCTGAAGAAACCGTTAGCCAATGAACTGCTGTTTGGTTCGCTGGTGGATGGCGGCTCGGTGTCAGTGGCGCTGGATCGTGAGAAAGGTGAACTGACCTATCACTTCCTGAGTGCTGAAAAACGCAAAACCGAAGGCACTGTTCATTAATCACCTGCTGCAGATATGAAAAAGGCCGGATTAAAATCCGGCCTTTTTTTCGCTGCAAATTGCAGAGCGATGAGATTACTGCAAATTAGCGACTACGGAAGACAATGCGGCCTTTGCTCAGGTCGTACGGGGTCAGCTCAACGGTCACTTTGTCACCCGTCAGGATGCGGATGTAGTTTTTGCGCATTTTACCGGAGATATGAGCAGTAACCACGTGTCCGTTCTCAAGTTCTACGCGGAACATGGTGTTAGGTAACGTATCCAGTACGGTACCTTGCATTTCAATATTGTCTTCTTTGGCCATCGAATCCTCTGGGTGTACTACCTTTCAGTTGAACCGGCAAGATAATGCCCAATTCAACGATTTATGTAAAGAACCGTCGGCGATTTTGCCAACGCTTTGCCGGGGTGCACGTCAGTCGCGCGCATCCGGTAAAATTAGGGTGTTTATGTGACGTCTGCGGGGGATTAGCGGGCTAAGAATCTGTATCAACCGGTTACACGCGCACGATTGAAAACAGTTCCGAGAGTGCGTTGAGATTCCCAGCCTGGCAATTCCGGCTCGTTATTGCGAAGCGCGGACGACATACCAAACTCGACCATTATACCACTTAATACGCCTTTATGTGTGCAAAACATATCTGTGCGACTAAAAAAGGGTTTGTGTCTGCCAGCAGCCATCGCTGACAGGCTGGCACGCAAGGCTTTGTACATATTGCAGATAGTCTGCGCGCGGGATCTCCTGCGCCCCCAAAGAGGCCGTATGAGGGTTAAGTACCTGACAATCCACCAGACGGCCCTGATGTCTGAGGAAATGCTGACAAAATACCCAAAGTGCGGTTTTTGACGCATTCTGCTGACGGCTGAACATTGATTCGCCGCAGAAGATTTGCCCCATCGCCAGCCCATACATGCCACCTGCCAGCTGATGTTCGTCCCATACTTCAATGGAGTGGGCGTGGCCCAGTTCATACAATCGCAACCAGGCGCGCTTCATTTCAAAGGTGATCCAGGTGCCTTCCTCACGACCGGTGGCACAGCCCTCGATCACCTCGGCAAATGACTCATTCATCGTCACCCGATAGGGCGAACGGCTGTGGAAACGCTTCATGCTCCGGCTGAGATGAAACTGCTCAGGCAATAGCACTGCACGGGGATCGGGCGACCACCACAGAATCGGGTCGCCGGAAGAAAACCACGGAAAGATGCCGCGCTGATAAGCGTTAAGTAACCGGGCAGGGGAGAGATCACCCCCCATGGCCAGCAGGCCGTTTGGCTCACGCAGCGCCATCTCCGGTGGAGGAAATTGCAAAGATTCCCGTGACAGTTGTACCAGTCTCATCGCGTTTTGTTACCTATCAGCATTTCGCTAAGACTATAGCGCAATCCGCTGTCGGAAACGCCAGTACCGACCCGCTTTTGAGATTAATTCGGCATGACTTCCCTGTTCCACAATCACGCCATTATCCATCACGCAGATGCGATCCATCTGCTCCAGGCCGCTGAGCCGGTGCGTGACCATTATTACGGTCTTGCCTGCGGTCAGCCGCTGCAGCAGGGTGAGGATATGCTGCTCGGTTGTGGCATCCAGTCCTTCGGTGGGTTCATCCAGCAGCCAGAGATCGCCGTTATGCAGTAACGCACGCGCCAGCGCCAGCCGACGCAGTTCGCCGCCTGACAGCGGGCGACCGCCTTCTCCCATCCAGGTGTTTAATCCTTCCGGGCTCTCAAGCAGGCGCTGCAGGCCGACGTCATTCAGCACGCGGCGTAACTGCTCATCAGTAGCATCGGGACAGGCCAGCAGTAAGTTATCACGCAGGCTCTGACTGAAGAGATGAACCCGCTGAGTCACTACACTGATGCGCTGACGCAGCGCTCGCTCTGACCATGCGGTGATCGGCAGGTCATTCAGGCTGATGACACCGTGCTGGCTATCCCAGCCCCGGGTTAACAGCGCCAGCAGAGTGGATTTACCGCAGCCGGTCGGCCCCAGCAGTGCAATGTGTTCACCGGCTGCCACCTTAAGGGTACAGCGGTTCAGCACCTTATCCGGGCGGTCGGGATAGCTGAAGTCGAGCTGATCGATATTGACCGCGAGACGTCCTGGCCGGGCTTCTGAATCTGCCGGAAAGGTGATAGCGGGTGACTGATCGATAATGTCATTGACCCGCTGAGCGGCATTTATCACCTGTGACATGGGCAGAAAGGCCCCTGCAACTGGTGCCAGCGCCTCGAAAGCAGCCAGCGCGCAAAACACCACCAGTGCAATCAGCGAGCCGGGCAACTGCTGCTGGCTGATTGTCGCCGCACTGAGCCAGAGCAACAGTGTGACGGTTACGCCGCTGATCAGCAGCAGCAGGCTCTGTGCTGCAGCCTGCAAGCGCTGTTGCTGGCTCTGAGCCTGCTGCCAGCGCTGTTCATCTTCATCAAGTTGCTGACGCCAGTCCCGTGAGGCACCGTACAGGGTGAGTTCAGCCTGAGCCGCCAGCCACTGCATCAGCTGTAAGCGCCAGCGGGCGCGCCCACGGGCAATCGCGCCGCCTGCGGGCGATCCCAGACGGTAAAACAGCGCTGGCATCACCACCAGCGTACTCAGCATGATGCCGCCCAGCGTCAGTGCCAGCTGAACATCGATGAAGCTCATTCCGAGGGTAACCACGACAATCACCACCAGTGCGCCGATCAGCGGCGAGATGACGCGCAGATAGAGATGATCCAGCGTATCGACATCGGCCACGAAGCGGTTGAGCAGATCCGCCTGCCGGAACCGCGAAAGCTGGCCTGGCGAAAGGGCCATCAGGCGGCTGAAGGTGTGGACACGCAGATGCTGAAGAACCCTGAATGTTGCATCGTGGCTGACCAGCCGTTCAGCATAGCGTGCGGCAGTGCGAATGATGGCGGCGCCACGCACGCCTGCCGCAGGCAGCATATAGTTGAAGGTATAGAGACCGGCTACGCCTGCCACTGACGAGGCGGCCAGAAACCAGCCTGAAAGCGTCAGCAGGCCGATGCTGGCCAGCAGGGTAACAATCGCCAGCACGATGCCCAGCGCCAGGCGATAAGGGTGGCGCAGCCAGAGACGAAGAAAAGGACGCAAGGCTGACATCAGCGAATCTCCTGTTGACGATGCTTCAGCATCTCACTGAAAGCACCCGGCTGTTGCGACAGCTGCTGCCAGTTACCCTGTTGCACCAGCTTACCGGCTTCCATTACCCAGAGGGTCTGCCAGTGACTTAGCGTATCAATCTGATGGGTAATCATCAGCGTGGTCTGGCGGGCTGCCGCCTGGTTCAGTGCCAGCATCACATGACGTTCACTGAGCGCATCCAGGCTGGCTGCGGGTTCATCGAGCAGCAAAAAATGCGAGGATTTATAGAGTGCGCGCGCGACCGCGACCCGCTGCGCCTGACCCACCGACAGCTGATTACCGCCATCGCCAGGCTGGGTGTCAATGCCCTGGGGCAGACGAGGCAGGAACTCATTAATGCCGCACGACTCCAGCAGCGCCGCAAAACGCTCGTCATCCCAGGCCGCATTCATCACGATGTTGTCGCGCAAGGTGGCGGCCGGTAACTGAGGATTCTGTCCTACCCAACTGAGCTGCTGATGCCAGTCACTCCGTCGTATATCGCGAAGTTCAACGCCATTCGCTTTCAGCGAACCCTGATAAGGCAGAAAACCGAGCAGGGCGTTCATCAGGGCCGTTTTACCGGCCCCGCTTTGACCGACCAGTGCAATCTGTTCGCCAGGGACGACAGTAAAAGAGAGCGGGCCGCACAACACCTGACCATCAGGCGCACAGACACGCAGATCTTCGGCAGTAAGTGCGATTGAGCGATCGGCGGTGAAGGGCAACTGGCCTTCCTGCGGCGCGGTGGCAGGCGTCGCCTGCATAAAGGCTTCAAGGGCATCGGCACCGCCTACAGCCTGGGCTTTGGCGTGATAGAAAGCGCCGAGATCGCGCAGCGGCTGGAAAAACTCCGGGGCGAGGATCAGCACCAGAAAGCCGGCAAACAGCGTCACGCCCTGGCCGTAATCACCAAAATGCAATTCGCCCAGATAGGAGAAACCAAAGTAGACGGCCACCACGGCAATCGCCAGCGAGGCAAAAAACTCCAGCACGGCAGAGGAGAGAAAGGCTAAGCGCAGCACTTCCATGGTGCGCTGGCGAAAATCGGTGGTGGCGGCGGCAACCGCCTGCTGCTCCGCTGCGCCACGATGAAACAGCCGCAGCGTCTCTCTGCCGCGCAGGCGGTCGAGAAAGTTACCGCTCAGGCGGGCCAGCACCAGGAAGTTCCGGCGGTTGGCCTCGGCCGCACCCATCCCGACCAGCGCCATAAACAGCGGAATCAGTGGCGCGGTGGCAAACAGGATCAGACCCGCCGTCCAGTTGAGCGGAAAAATAGTCAGCAGAATGCAGCAGGGGATCAGCACCGCCAGGGTCATCTGCGGCAGATAGCGCGCGTAATACTCCTGCATCTCTTCGATCTGCTCCAGCAGCAGCGTCGCCCAGCTGCCGGCTGGCTTTCCCTGAATCCACGCCGGCCCCAGATCAGACAATCGGTCTAATACCTGCTGACGTAAAGCCTGACGGATAGCCTGTCCGGCATGATAACCGGTCAGTTCACGGGCATAGTTAATCAGGGCGCGGAGCACAAAGCAGAGCAGTAACAGCAGGATGCTGACTGTCTGGGATTCACGAGGCTGCTGGTCAACAATCAGAGCCTGCAGCAGCGAGGCCAGTAAACCCGCCTGAACAATGATCAGAAGTGCACTTGCCATGCCCAGCAGGGTGTTGAGTCGCAACCAGCGACCGGCGAAATGACGTTGCTGACGAAGCCAGCGGGTAAGATGCTGCTGCCGCGATTTGTCCATGCGAGACCATGATGAATGTCGATGACGGGTGAAAATGGAAAGACATTTCCATCTCTTCAGGCGCAAGAATCTAGCATGAGAGCAATAAAAAAGGCGACGGAAAAACCGTCGCCTGGAACATTTGAGATCAGAGGGTTAACAACTTACTGATCGTTTTTAACCAGTCCGTCAAGAAAGCGCTCAGCGTCTAACGCGGCCATACAGCCGGTGCCCGCAGAGGTGATCGCCTGACGATAGATATGGTCCATCACATCGCCTGCCGCAAAGACGCCAGGGATGCTGGTCTGAGTGGCGTTGCCGTGCAGACCTGACTGAACTTTGATGTAACCGTTCTCCAGCGCCAGCTGACCCTCAAAAATGGCCGTATTCGGGCTGTGTCCGATAGCAACAAAAAGACCCGCCACCTCCAGCGCTTCTGTCTCATCACTGTTCTGGGTAGAACGCAGTGTCAGACCGGTGACACCCATCTGATCGCCCACCACTTCTTCCAGCGTGCGATGGGTGTGCAGCACGATATTGCCATTGCGCACTTTTTCCATCAGGCGGTCGATCAGGATCTTCTCTGCGCGGAAGCTGTCACGACGGTGAATAAGGTGCACTTCAGCCGCAATATTCGCCAGGTAGAGCGCCTCTTCCACAGCCGTGTTGCCACCGCCAATCACCGCGACTTTCTGGTTGCGATAGAAGAAGCCGTCACAGGTTGCACAGGCAGAGACGCCTTTGCCTTTAAAGGCCTCTTCGGAAGGCAGACCGAGGTAGCGCGCTGACGCACCGGTGGCGATGATCAGGGCATCTGCCGTGTATTCGCCGCTGTCACCCGTAAGGCGGAACGGACGGTTCTGCAAATCGACGGTGTGAATGTGATCGAAAATGATCTCAGTATTAAATTTTTCGGCATGCTCATGCATCCGCTCCATCAGCGATGGACCTGTCAGATCGTGCGGGTCGCCCGGCCAGTTCTCCACCTCGGTGGTAGTGGTCAGCTGTCCGCCTTTTTCCAGACCCGTAATCAGTACCGGGTTCAGGTTGGCGCGTGCAGCATAAACGGCTGCGGTATAACCCGCTGGGCCGGAGCCCAGAATGAGTAACTTACTGTGTTTGGCCGTACTCATGCGTTCCTCAGTTTCATTCGGCTGACATAGCCTGCGATTGTAGGGAATATCCGGCGACAATGACAAGGCTTAGGCAATTTTGTTAACGATAGCTGCAAACGGCGTAGACGATGAGCGACGGTTTTGCCTGGCCAATGCGCCAAAAGGGGGCAAAACTCGGGTCAGAGGGGTGCAATAGTGGAAAAATAGTCATTTAAAAACAGATACCCAGCGGACTGTCTGGCATCTTGTCCTGAATTTGGTGATTTTACTTTGACAATCGCCTGCGCTTTTGCGAAAACATTATCAGAAGCGAATAACATTTATCGGAACAAAACAGGTTTTCATCG
Source organism: Pantoea sp. Fr-CA_6 (assembly GCF_024520895.1). Lineage (NCBI taxonomy): Bacteria > Pseudomonadati > Pseudomonadota > Gammaproteobacteria > Enterobacterales > Erwiniaceae > Pantoea > Pantoea sp. Fr-CA_6. The sequence continues at coordinate 408,762 of NZ_JALNPO010000002.1, forward strand.
CCCGTTTTGCACGTAACGCCGAATAAAAGCAGCCTGATATGGATAATGACGCATGATGTGGACAGACAACATGCGTCATATCGATAGGTGTCAGAACACAGGCTCTGTTAGCTCACTTCAGAAATGCCCCGAACAATGAGCGTTTTCAGGGCGTGGCAGGTAAAGGGAAGGAATTAAGAGAGACAATAATAATGGTAGACAATAAGAAACGCCCCGGGAAAGACCTCGACAGAATTGACAGGAACATTCTGAATGAACTTCAGAAAGATGGTCGCATTTCAAACGTAGAGCTTTCCAAACGCGTAGGCTTATCGCCTACGCCATGTCTTGAACGCGTGCGTCGTCTCGAACGTCAGGGATTTATTCTTGGCTACACCGCGCAGTTGAACCCGCACTATCTGGATGCGTCGCTGCTGGTGTTCGTTGAGATTACTCTGAATCGTGGTGCACCGGATGTGTTTGAGCAATTTAACGCCGCTGTGCAAAAACTTGAGGAAACTCAAGAGTGTCACCTCGTTTCCGGCGATTTCGACTACCTGCTGAAAACGCGCGTACCTGATATGTCAGCCTACCGTAAGCTGCTGGGTGAAACCCTGTTGCGCCTGCCGGGCGTAAACGACACGCGTACGTATGTGGTGATGGAAGAGGTTAAACAGAGCAATCGACTGGTGATCAAAACTCGCTGATGCGGGGCAGGTGCAAAACCTGTGAGATTTCGGTACACTCCTGTGCATTCATACAGGATCAGCGTCGGGCTCGCCCGGCGCTGTTGCTTCTTACTTTACAGGCACCTGGAGAGTCCTCTTGAGCCAGGAATATACAGAAGATAAAGACGTTTCGTTACAATCGATGAGCAGTGGACGTCGTCTGCTGGAAGCAATGCTCATTCTGGTGGCGCTGTTTGCCATCTACCTGATGGTTTCTCTGGTCAGTTTTAACCCTTCCGACCCGAGCTGGTCGCAAACGGCCTGGCATGAACCTATCCACAATATCGGCGGCAGCGTCGGTGCCTGGCTGGCTGACACCTTACTCTTCATTTTTGGTGTGATGGCGTATGCCATTCCGCCCGTCATCCTGGGTCTGTGCTGGATTGCTTTCCGTCAGCGCGACAGCCAGGACTACTTTGACTACTTTGCCGTCGGGCTGCGCTTAATTGGCGTCCTCGCGCTGGTGGTGACGACCTGTGGTATGGCGGCACTGAACGCCGATGATATCTGGTACTTTGCCTCGGGCGGCGTGATCGGCAGCCTGGTCAGTAATGCTATTGCACCCTGGTTCAGTCCGGCTGGCGGCACGCTGATGCTGCTCTGCGTCTGGGCGGCGGGTATTACCCTTTACACCGGCTGGTCATGGCTCACCATTGCAGAAAGAATTGGTGGCGTAGTCATGGGCGTACTGACGTTTGCCAGCAACCGCTCACGTCACGATGAACCCTGGCAGGAAGAGGATGACGAGCGGGACGCGCGTGAATACGCGGATGTGCCTGAGCTTCATGCCGCCGATCAGGATGATGATGTGCTGCTTTCTGCCCCACGTGCAGCTGCTGAGCCTGCGGCGTCACAACAGGATCCGCTGCTGGCTAAAGCTGCAGCAGCCACCAGTGCGGCAGTCGCGGCCACCGCTGAAGCCGCCGAGGTGACCCTCGCCCCTGCAGCCACGGTGACGCCAGCATCTGTCGCTGCACCTGCTGCTCCGGTTACAGCTTCGGCGCCTGCCGCGTCAGCGACATCCATCCCTGCATCGCCGTCTGCACAACCTGCGCCTGCGTACGCACAGAGCGCGCCAGCTCCGCAGAGTGTGGCGAATTCCCCGACGCCGCCGCAGAGTGCTTCTGCACCCGCAGACTCACCACCGCTTTATCATTTTGAAATGCCAGACGACGCTCCGGCTACGCCGTCGTTCAGTGCTTACGACGATGATGAACCTAAAATGGGTAACTGGCGGGATACGTCAGCCATCCCTGCGGCATCGGCGGCAGCGGCATCCGCTGCAACGGCAGCCCAGGCAACAACGCGTACTGCGCCTGTTTTTGATTTAGCCCCTGAAACCAATCTCAATCCGCAGGTTAAACAAGGTATCGGCCCGGCACTGCCGCGTCCTAAGCCGGTAAAACTGCCAACCCGTCGTGAGCTGGCCTCTTATGGCATTAAGCTGCCTTCTCAGCGCATGGCAGAAGAGAAAGCGAAAACGGAAGAGACCGAACCGGTTAGTGCTGGCTCCGTTTCCTCTGCTCCGGATGCTGAAGAGGCGCTGCAGCAGGCTGAACTGCGACAGGCTTTCCAGTCTGAACAGCAGCAGCGTTACGGCACCAGCTGGCAGCAGGACGAGGAAGATGAACAGGATGCACAGCAGCAGGATGCACTGGCGCGTCAGTTCGTCGAGCAGCAACAGCAGCGCTATGAGCCAGAAGTGAAAAAAGAGCCGGTATTTAATATTGATACCGCCTCAGCGTTTGATTTTTCACCGATGAAAGATCTGGTAGATGACGGTCCTTCTGAACCGCTGTTTACCATTGCGGCGACGCCAGAACCTGAAGCCCCGGCGGTTTCGCACGAACCCTGGCAGCAGGTGAGTGAGGTTTCAAGACCTCAGGCTCCGGCTCATGTTCCTGCACCAGCCAGCTTTGCCCCGGCAGAACCTGCCTATAGCGCGCCGGCTGCACCGTCTGAACCTGACTATGCTGCGCCTGCGGCAACCTCTGCGCCCGCTTATAGTGCCCCTGCGGCTCCTCAGGCTCCGGCGTACGCTGCGCCTGCCTATGGCACGCCAGCGGCAGCGCCGCTTCAGCCGGTGGAAGAGGCGAAACCTTCACTGCATGACAGCCTGATTCATCCTTTCCTGATGCGCCATGAGCAGCCGCTGGAGAAACCTTCCACGCCACTGCCTTCGCTGGATCTGCTGACCGCACCGCCTGAAGAGGAAGAACCGGTTGATATGTTCTCGCTGGAGCAGACTGCCCGTCTGGTGGAGTCGCGCTTAGGCGATTATCGCGTCAAAGCGGAGGTGGTCGGTATCTCGCCTGGCCCGGTTATTACCCGGTTCGAACTTGACCTGGCACCGGGCGTTAAAGCGGCGCGTATCTCCAACCTGTCCCGCGATCTGGCGCGTTCGCTGTCGACGGTAGCGGTTCGTGTGGTGGAAGTGATCCCAGGCAAACCCTACGTAGGTCTGGAACTGCCAAACAAGCATCGTCAGACCGTCTATCTGCGTGAAGTGCTTGATTGCCCTAAATTCCGCGACAACCCTTCACCGCTGGCCGTCGTGCTGGGCAAAGACATTGCCGGTCAGCCGGTGGTGGCCGATCTGGCGAAAATGCCACACTTACTGGTCGCCGGTACCACCGGTTCCGGTAAATCTGTGGGCGTGAACGCCATGATTATCAGCATGCTGTATAAGGCGACGCCGGAAGAAGTTCGCTTCATCATGATCGACCCGAAAATGCTTGAGCTGTCGGTCTATGAAGGTATTCCGCATCTGCTGACCGAAGTTGTCACAGACATGAAGGATGCTGCCAATGCGCTGCGCTGGAGCGTCGGTGAAATGGAGCGTCGCTACAAGCTGATGTCGGCGCTGGGCGTGCGTAATCTGGCGGGCTACAACGAAAAAGTGGAACAGGCCGAAGCGATGGGTCGTCCGATTCCCGATCCGTTCTGGAAGCCGGGCGACAGCATGGATATGACGCCGCCGGTTCTGGAGAAGCTGCCTTACATTGTTGTGATGGTCGATGAGTTTGCTGACCTGATCATGGCAGTCGGTAAAAAGGTGGAAGAGCTGATTGCCCGCCTGGCACAGAAAGCCCGTGCTGCCGGCATCCATCTGGTACTGGCGACACAGCGTCCATCTGTGGATGTCATTACCGGCCTGATCAAAGCGAACATTCCGACGCGTATCGCCTTTACCGTTTCCAGCAAAATTGACTCACGTACCATTCTCGATCAGGGCGGTGCGGAGTCACTGCTGGGTATGGGTGACATGCTCTACATGCCGCCGAACTCCTCGCTGCCGATTCGTGTTCACGGTGCGTTTGTTCGTGACCAGGAAGTGCATGCAGTGGTTCAGGACTGGAAAGCGCGTGGTCGTCCGCAATATATCGACAGCATTACGGCGGGCGAAGAGAGCGAAAATGCCGGTGGCATCGACAGTGATGAAGAGCTCGATCCGCTGTTCGATCAGGCGGTCGGTTTTGTGGTCGATAAGCGCCGTGCGTCGATTTCAGGCGTTCAGCGTCAGTTCCGCATCGGCTATAACCGCGCGGCACGTATCATTGAACAGATGGAAGCGCAGGGCATCGTTTCTGCACCAGGACACAATGGTAACCGTGAAGTGCTGTCGCCACCGCCACACGATATGTAGTGGCTAAATGTTTTGAAACACAACGCAATGAGCCAGTTCCGACTGGCTCATTGTTTTTATGCGGTTAAACCCCATATCTGAATCAGCTTTCGGTTTTTTCCTCTGTTCTGATGGCGGAACGGCGGCCAGGCTTAATGCAGTTATCGATGGGAACGTTTAAATAAGGAATTGAAGCAGATGAAATTACGCGTAATCGCTCTGGGCCTGTTGGCCACCTTTTCTTCAGCCAGCGTTCTGGCTGATGCTTCCAGTGATCTGCAACAGCGCCTGAACAAGGTCAGCAGCTTCCACGCCAGCTTCACCCAAAAAGTGACCGACAGCAGCGGCGCGAATGTGCAGGACGGCGAAGGCGAATTGTGGGTAAAACGTCCCAGCCTGTTTAACTGGCACATGACCGCGCCGGACGAAAGCATCATCATCTCCGACGGTAAATCGCTGTGGTTCTACAACCCGTTTGTTGAGCAGGCGACAGTCAGCCTGTTGCAGAATGCGACCAGCAACACGCCCTTTATGCTGATTGCCCGCAACCAGTCAAATGACTGGAAGCAGTACAATATCAAACAGCAGGGTGACAATTTTGAACTGACACCTAAGAACAGCGACGGCAACCTTAAACAGTTCACCATCCAGGTGACGTCCAGCGGGACCATCAACCGCTTCAGTGCTATCGAGCAGGATGGCCAGCGCAGCGATTACCAGCTGAAAAGCCAGCAGAATGGCGCTATCAGCCCGGATAAATTCACGTTCACACCGCCAAAAGGCGTGACGGTGGACGACCAACGTCAGTGAGGTCACGGTGAGTAACCTGTCCCTGGATTTTTCCACCGAAAATTTCAAACCTCTGGCCGCGCGTATGCGGCCAGAAACATTGAAACAGTACATTGGTCAGCAACATCTGCTGGGCGCAGGCAAACCTCTGCCGCGCGCGATTGAAGCAGGGCACCTGCATTCAATGATCCTGTGGGGACCTCCCGGGACCGGCAAGACCACGCTGGCTGAGATCATTGCCCATTACGGTAACGCCGATGTGGAACGTATTTCGGCCGTCACCTCCGGCGTAAAAGAGATCCGTGAGGCGATTGAGCGGGCCCGTCAGAATAAACATGCCGGGCGGCGCACGATCCTGTTTGTGGACGAGGTCCATCGGTTCAACAAGAGCCAGCAGGATGCCTTTCTGCCCCATATCGAAGATGGCACCATTACCTTTATTGGTGCGACCACCGAAAACCCCTCTTTTGAACTTAACTCTGCGTTGTTGTCACGCGCCCGCGTTTACCTGCTGAAATCACTAACCCTGGAAGATATTGAGCAGGTGCTGGATCAGGCGATGCAGGATAAAGCGCGAGGTTATGGGGACAGTGACATCGTGCTGCCGGACAACACACGCAGGATGATCGCTGAACTGGTTAATGGTGATGCACGTCGGGCGCTGAACACGCTGGAGATGATGGCTGATATGGCCGAAATCACCGCATCAGGTCAGCGAGAACTGACGCCGCAGCTGCTTAACGAAGTCTCTGGTGAGCGATCCGCGCGGTTTGATAATAAAGGCGATCGTTTTTACGATCTGATTTCTGCACTGCACAAATCGGTACGCGGCTCCGCACCGGATGCGGCGCTCTACTGGTATGCGCGCATTATCACTGCGGGCGGCGATCCGCTCTATGTGGCTCGTCGGTTGCTGGCAATCGCCTCCGAAGATGTCGGCAACGCCGATCCGCGCGGTATGCAGGTGGCGATTGCGGCCTGGGATTGCTTTACGCGCGTCGGTCCGGCAGAAGGGGAGCGTGCGATTGCCCAGGCCATTGTTTATCTGGCTTGCGCGCCTAAAAGTAATGCGGTCTACAACGCGTTTAAAGCCGCAATGCGTGATGCGCGCGACCATCCCGATTACGATGTGCCGGAACATCTGCGCAATGCCCCGACTAAGCTGATGAAAGAGATGGGCCTGGGTAAAGAGTACCGTTATGCCCATGATGAAACCAACGCCTATGCTGCTGGTGAAGTCTATTTTCCGCAGGAACTGGCCAGCGCGCGCTATTACACCCCAACCCAGCGCGGGCTTGAAGGCAAGATTGGTGAAAAGCTAAGCTGGCTGGCCGAGCAGGATCAAAATAGCCCGACAAAACGCTACCGCTGAAACAGACGTTACGGTAATGTGGGCAATGTTTTCAACGCATTCCGCTGGAATGCGTCCCTTCTTTCAACCAACTTTTTATACACAGGATAAGCATGCTCGATCCCAATCTGCTGCGTAACGAGCCAGACGCAGTCGCAGAAAAACTGGCACGCCGGGGATACAAACTGGATGTGGAAACGCTGCGTTCGCTTGAAGAGCGTCGCAAAGTGCTGCAGGTGGAAACAGAAAATCTGCAGGCAGAGCGTAACTCCCGATCCAAATCCATCGGTCAGGCCAAAGCACGTGGGGAAGATATCGAGCCGCTGCGTCAGGAAGTGAACGCGCTGGGCGAACGCCTGGATGCCGCAAAAGCAGAACTGGATGAACTGCAGAATCAAATCCGTGACTTCTCACTGGCACTGCCGAACATTCCGGCCGATGAAGTGCCGCTGGGCAAAGATGACAGCGAAAATCAGGAAGTGAGCCGCTGGGGTACCCCGCGCGAGTTCAGCTTCCCGGTTAAAGATCACGTTGAGCTGGGTGAAGCGGCTAAAGGCCTGGATTTTGCGTCTGCCGTGAAACTGACCGGTTCACGCTTTGTGGTCATGCAGGGGCAAATTGCCCGCCTGCACCGTGCACTGAGTCAGTTTATGATTGACCTGCACACCGAGCAGCATGGCTACCTTGAAACCTACGTGCCTTATCTGGTTAACCACGAAACGCTTTACGGTACCGGACAGCTGCCTAAGTTTGGCGAAGACCTGTTCCACACCCGTCCGCTGGAAGAGGAGTCAGACAGCAGCAACTATGCGTTGATTCCTACTGCAGAAGTGCCGCTGACTAACCTGGTGCGCGATGAGATCCTCGAAGAGGATAGCCTGCCGGTTAAACTGACTGCGCATACGCCGTGCTTCCGTTCTGAAGCGGGTTCTTACGGTCGTGACACGCGTGGCCTGATCCGTATGCACCAGTTCGACAAAGTTGAAATGGTGCAGATCGTCACGCCGGAGCAGTCAATGGATGCACTGGAAGAGCTGACCGGTCACGCTGAGAAAGTGCTGCAGCTGCTGAACCTGCCATATCGTAAGGTTTTACTCTGCACCGGCGATATGGGCTTTGGATCGACTAAAACTTACGATCTGGAAGTCTGGCTACCGGCGCAGAATACCTATCGTGAAATTTCATCCTGTTCCAACATGGGTGATTTCCAGGCGCGTCGTATGCAGGCGCGTTGCCGCAACAAACAGGATAAGAAACCGCGTCTGGTTCATACCCTGAATGGCTCAGGGCTGGCCGTAGGCCGTACCCTGGTGGCGGTGCTGGAAAATTATCAGCAGGAAGATGGCCGCATCACTGTGCCTGAGGTTTTACGCCCCTATATGAATGGCGTCGAAATTATCGGCTAAGCAACAGTAACTCTCTGAACCCGGCCATGGCCGGGTTTTTTTATGTTATTGCTCCGGAAAAACTGTTCTGTCAGGCCTCATTTTAATCACAAATAAACGTTATCGATACCAGCCAGGCCGGAATGGCTAAAAACCTAATTTTTCATAGAGATAGCATTTAGCGACCTGCCGCTTCTTACGATTGTAACCCACTGAAGATTAGTAAATTAAATTGTCGCACAGCAAAATGTGCTGCCGTTAAAATTCGCCCATTGACTTTAAAAAGGCCAGTGGCAAACTGCGCGCAATTTCCTTCATTTGCTCTGGTTTCTATCCCCTATGTCAACCTGGTCACGCCCCGTGATATTGCTGCTTTGCGGCCTGATGTTAATGACTGTCGCAATCGCCGTGCTGAATACGCTCGTTCCACTGTGGCTGACGCATGACTTACTGACAACCTGGCAGGTGGGCATCGTAAGCTCCTCCTATTACACCGGTAACCTCGCAGGGACTCTGCTGGCTGGCTGGTTAATCAGGCATTACGGCTTCAACCGCAGCTACTACCTGGCTACCTTGATGTTTGCCGTCGCGACCCTGTGCCTGGCGATGATGTCGGGTTTCTGGGCATGGAGTTCAATGCGTTTCATCGCCGGTGTCGGCTGTGCGCTGATGTGGGTGGTGGTCGAGAGCGCACTTCTGTGCAGCGGAACGGTACGTAATCGGGGACAGCTGCTGGCGGCCTATATGGTTGTCTATTACATCGGCACCGTGACAGGCCAGTTGCTGGTCAGCAAACTGTCTACGGAATTACTCAGCGTGATTCCGTGGGTGACGTCGCTGGTCTTCTGCGCCGTGCTGCCACTGGTCTTTACTCGCGTCTCCGCCAGCGGTGAAGCGACAGAAGCCGCTCCGGCCCGCATCTGGCCGATGCTGCGTCGCCGTAGCTCACGTCTGGGCATCAATGGCTGCATTATCTCTGGCATCCTTCTGGGCTCGCTTTATGGCCTGATGCCGCTTTACCTGTCACATCAGGGAATGAGTGATGCCAATGTGGGTTACTGGATGGCGTTGCTGGTCAGCGCAGGCATTGTGGGCCAGTGGCCAATTGGCCGTCTGGCCGATCGTTTTGGTCGCATGCTGGTGCTGCGAGTTCAGGTCTTTGTGGTTATCCTGGGTGCGATGGCCATGTTAACCAATGCCGCGATGGCGCCAGCGCTGTTTGTTCTGGGACTGGCAGGCTTCACACTCTATCCGGTGGCGATGTCCTGGGCTTGCGAGACGGTCGCACATCATGAACTGGTAGCGATGAATCAGGCACTGCTGATGAGTTATACCGTGGGCAGTCTGGCTGGACCGGCAATGACCTCTGTTCTGATGCAGAATTATTCTGACCAGCTACTGTTCGTGATGATCGCTGCTGTGGCGCTGATTTATCTGGTGATGCTGCTGCGCAAAGCGAATCATCAGGCTACGCCAGTGGCACATGCCTGATCGCTGAACAGCAAAAAGGGAGCGTTAAGCTCCCTTTTTTTGTGGCAGATTCTTCAGTACATCACTTCGTGGCCATAGCTGGCGAGAATGTTTTTCACGCGATCCATTGTCTCTTTGCTCGGTGGCTTCACCCCGTCCAGCTTGTACTCTTCACCCATCGCAATCCATTTATGCTTACCCAGCTCATGATAGGGCAGCAATTCAATCTTCTCAACGTTCTCCATGTCACGCGTGAATTCACCCAAGCGATGCGCGGTGTCATCATCGTCGGAATAGCCGGGCACCACGACAAAACGGATCCATGTCCGTTTGCCTTTTTTCTGCAGGTAACGGGCAAAGTCCAGCGTACGGTGATTGGAGACACCCACCAGAATCTGATGCACGTCGTCATTCATCTGTTTCAGGTCGAGCATCACTAAGTCGGTAACGTCGAGCAGTTCATCGATCACCGGATCATAGCGGCGTACGAAGCCGTTGGTGTCGAGACAGGTATGAATACCTTCGGCCTTGCAGGCACGGAACCAGTCGCGCACAAATTCAGCCTGGAGAATGGCTTCACCGCCTGAGGCCGTGACGCCGCCACCAGAGGCGTTCATAAAATGGCGATAGGAGAGTACATCCGCCATCAGCGCTTCGACGCTGATCTCTTTGCCACCGTGAGTATCCCAGGTGTCGCGGTTGTGACAGTAGAGGCAGCGCATCAGGCAGCCCTGGAAGAAGGTGATAAAACGGATACCGGGACCATCGACGGTGCCGCAGGATTCAAATGAGTGGATACGACCGTTAACTGACATTGCGATGTTTTCTCCAGTAAGTCTGCCGGGACAGACGGCGCAATCTCTGTTGCGCTCAGGGCAGGAAATCGATTCTGGTGGGAACCTTGATGGAGATGACCACCAGAACAGACTTTTAATTAAAAGGCTCCGCGAGGAGCCTTTTTTATCAGGTAGAGCAGTAATTACAGTGACTTAGTGAAGGTTCGGGTAATCACATCCTGCTGCTGCTCTTTAGTCAGTGAGTTAAAGCGCACAGCGTAACCGGAAACGCGAATGGTCAGTTGCGGATATTTCTCTGGATGTTCCATCGCATCCAGCAGCATTTCACGGTTCATAACGTTAACGTTGAGGTGCTGACCGCCTTCGATGCTGGCTTCGTGATGGAAGTAACCATCCATCAGACCGGCAAGGTTGGTTTTCCGCACGTTATCATCTTTACCCAGCGCGTTTGGTACGATTGAGAAGGTATAGGAGATACCATCTTTTGCGTAGGCAAACGGCAGTTTCGCGACGGAAGTCAGCGAGGCAACTGCACCTTTCTGGTCACGACCATGCATCGGGTTAGCACCTGGTCCAAACGGCGCGCCAGCGCGACGTCCATCTGGTGTGTTACCGGTTTTCTTACCATATACCACGTTCGAAGTAATGGTCAGAACAGACTGCGTCGGCACGGCATTACGATAGGTGTTCAGCTGCTGAATTTTCTTCATGAAGCGTTCAACCAGATCGCAGGCCAGGTCATCTACCCGTGAGTCGTTGTTACCGAACTGCGGATATTCGCCTTCAATATCGAAGTCGATGGCCAGACCATCTTCGTCACGAATTGGTTTCACTTTGGCATATTTAATGGCAGAAAGTGAATCCGCAGCGACGGAGAGACCCGCGATACCACAGGCCATGGTGCGGTAGACATCCCGATCATGTAAGGCCATCAGCGCCGCTTCGTAGCTGTATTTATCATGCATGTAGTGAATGATGTTTAGCGAAGTCACATACTGTTTTGCCAGCCAGTCCATGAAGTGATCCATACGCTCCATGACGGTGTCGAAATCCAGTACGTCGTCGCTGATTTTGTCGCCTTTCGGTCCAACCTGCATTTTCAGCTTTTCATCCACGCCGCCGTTGATTGCGTAGAGCAGCGTTTTCGCCAGGTTGGCACGTGCGCCAAAGAACTGCATTTGTTTGCCGACAATCATCGGGCTCACGCAGCAGGCGATTGCGTAGTCATCATTGTCGAAATCAGCACGCATCAGGTCATCGTTCTCATACTGCAAAGATGAGGTATCGATAGAGACCTTAGCGGCATATTTTTTGAAATTAATCGGCAGTTTTTCTGACCACAGGATGGTCATGTTCGGCTCAGGTGAAGGACCCATGGTGTAGAGGGTATTCAGGAAGCGGAACGTACTTTTTGAGACCAGGGTACGGCCATCAACGCCCATACCTGCCAGTGATTCCGTTGCCCAGATTGGGTCACCTGAGAACAGCTCATCATATTCAGGTGTGCGCAGGAAGCGAACCATGCGCAGTTTCATCACCAGATGGTCAATCAGTTCCTGTGCCTGCTCTTCAGTCAGTTTACCGGCTTTAAGGTCACGTTCGATGTAAACATCAAGGAAGGTTGAGACGCGGCCAAATGACATGGCAGCACCGTTTTGTGATTTAACTGCAGCCAGGTAGCCATAGTAAGTCCACTGTACTGCTTCAACCGCATTGGTAGCCGGACCGGAGATGTCATGGCCATATTTTGCTGCCATCTCTTTAATCTGGGCCAGCGCATGATGCTGGTCAGAAATCTCTTCACGCAGACGAATAGTCGCTTCCAGATTAACGCCATTCTCTAAATCTTCCTGCAGTGAGGCGAACTGAGCGAATTTATCCGCCATCAGGAAATCGATGCCGTACAGCGCCACACGACGATAGTCACCGATAATACGGCCACGGCCATAAGCATCAGGAAGGCCGGTCAGGATTCCTGATTTACGGCAACGCAGAATGTCCGGGGTATAAACATCGAACACGCCCTGGTTGTGCGTTTTGCGATATTCGGTGAAGATTTTTTTCAGTGAAGGGTCGAGTTCACGGCCATACACTTTGCATGACCCTTCGACCATTTTGATGCCGCCATAAGGAATGATGGCGCGTTTTAATGGCGCTTCGGTCTGCAGACCAACAATTTTTTCCAGTGGCTTAATGATGTAACCCGCGTCGTGCGAGGTAATGGTTGAGGCGAGATCGGTGTCGAAGTCGACTGGCGCGTGGGTGCGGTTCTCAATTTTGATGCCTTCCAGCACGCTTTCCCACAGTTTGGTGGTCGCTTCGGTGGCACCCGCCAGGAATGACTCGTCACCTTCATATGGGGTGTAGTTTTTCTGAATGAAGTCGCGCACATTGACGCTATTCTGCCATTCGCCTTCAGCAAATCCTTCCCATGCTGAAGCCAGTTTTGCATTAAGTTCGGTCATAATATACCTGCCTTATATGAGGAGACTTTACGGTCGGGCACAGCCAACTTCCTGTGCCGTCAAAAATGCGTTTAATGAACCCGGTCACCTTTACGGAGATAGATAACCCAGTAGGTCAACCCAACCAGAACGCCGCCGCCGATAATGTTTCCGATGGTCACGGGAATCAGGTTGTCGATAATAAAGTTACTGAGGGTCAGCGAGTGAAACTGTGCCGCCGTGGTGCCAGCTGCCTGCCAGAATTCAGGTGTCGCGAAGTCACGAATAGCAATGGCATAGGGTATAAGAAACATGTTGGCGATACTGTGTTCGAAACCGCTTGCGACAAACATCGCAACAGGCAGAATCATCACGACCAGCTTATCGGTCAGGGTGCGGCCTGAGTAACTCATCCAGACGGCGAGACAGACCAGCAGATTGGCCAATGTACCCAGACAAACCGCTTCTATGAAGGTGTGATGCATCTTGTGATCGGCGGTTTGCAGGACATTTAATCCCCAGGCGCCATTCGCGACCATGTGCTGTCCGGCAAACCACATCAGGGCGACAAAGAAGAGTGCACCTGCAAGGTTACCGGCGTAGACGTTAATCCAGTTGCGGGCCAGCTGGCCCCAGCTGATGCGGCCACTGGCTTTGGCGACAACGATTAATACAGTAGAGGTAAAAAGGTCAGCACCACATACCACGACCAGCATTAAGCCAAGTGAAAAGCAGATACCTCCAATCAGTTTGGCTATGCCGTAGGGCATCGCGCCGCTACCGGTGGTCGCTGTAATATAAAAAACGAATGCGATTGAGATAAATACGCCGGCGTTTATTGCCAGAAAGAAGGTCGTAAAAGGATGTTTGGTTGCTTTATAGATACCCGCGTCTTCGGCCACTTTCGCCATCGCGGCGGGTAATAAAAGATTAAAAGGGTTGTCAGTTTTCACACTAACTTACTCCTGAAGTTGTCTGAAAAAATACTAACAAAGGAGTATAGGTCAGTAATTGATATGGATCATGTTTGCCAGGGTGGTAACCCACTGGTCGCAAATTAATGAGAAAATAATGAGCTAACCAACTGAATATAAACAAATAAATTTATTTTAAAAATACAAAAATATTTTAATATAAAGTGATGTGCCACTTTTTTTGTTCAGGCTGTGTTATTAATTAATGGCTTATATGTTAATTAAAATGATGTGATGTAATAGGAAGGAATTTTAAAGTAGCTAATGTTTCATAGAGAAAGTGGGGAATGATGGCACCAGATAAATCCAGTGCCATGGTTAGCCGTCTGCTTTCAGTCTGACGCGTTATGGCTTACGCGTTTTTCCAGTAGTGACGTTTGGCGTTTTGCAGTTTTTCGTAGGCGGCAAGCAGCGACTGATGGGCAGGGAAGGCCTGCAGCTCATCATCAACAGCCTGAAGGCCATTAAACGGATTCTCACCACTGATCGCGGCTGAGGCTGCTTCCATTGCGCTCTCACCATACATCCGCAGGAAAGCGTGATGATACTGCAATGGATCACGCTCATCTTCCATAGCCAGTAACAGCAGGGTCTGCAGGCAACGATAGTAGTTAGCGCGCTCTGGCGTAAAGATTGAGCTGTTAAACTCCATCGTCCATTCTGTCCAGATCAATGCCTGATCCAGATCGCCGCCCGCCAGCGCCAGCATCGCTTTTAATTCGCCAACACGCAGCGTGTACCAGCCATTGTCTTTACCGGTCGCCAGACCCAGCAGCTCACGAACGCGGGTGAAGTCGTCAAAGCCTTCATCATCAAGCTGTCCAATCAGATCCAGATACTCTTCCGGATTCCAGTTGCTGTCAGGCAGGGCCAGCAGGGTTTCACGCATGCCCGCTCCCATGCTGTTGTTCGCCAGGAACAGATCTTCTGCCGGATAGATATCAGACATGCCTGGCACGATGATGCGGCAGGCATAGACACCCAGATGCTCGTAGTCTGCAATATAGACTTCCTGATCTTCCGAGGCGAAGATTGCCATCAGCGTGGCGAATTCCTGTTCGGTGCTGCCCGCGAATGACCAGTCGACAAAAGGATAATCCGCAGTTTCTTTAAACAGATCCCAGGAGATCAGGCCGCTTGAATCGATGAAGTGTGTTTCAAGGTTGGCATGCTCAGCCACTTCTTCGTCATCAAAGGTCGGTGGAGTAAACACATCCAGATCTTTGAGGCTTCGGCCCTGCAGCAACTCGGTAACGGTACGCTCCAGCGCCACACCGAAATCAGGGTGAGCACCAAATGAGGCAAAACAGGTTCCGTTGGTTGGGTTAAACAGCACCACGCAGATAACCGGATATTTACCGCCGAGAGAGGCGTCATAAGCGAAAATCGGGAAGCCTTCCGCTTCAAGACGTGCAATGGCCTCGATCACCTCAGGATAACGCTGCATCACGTCATCAGGAATCGCAGGCAGGCTGATCGCTTCAGCAATAATGCGGTTTTTAATATATCGCTCAAACACTTCAGACAGCCCCTGAACACGCGCTTCGTTCGCGGTATTACCTGCCGACATGCCGTTTGAGACATAGAGGTTGCCGATAATATTCATCGGGATATAGACAGTCTGCTGGTCGGACTGACGGGTAAAGGGCAGGGCGCAGATACCACGTTCAGTATTCCCGGACTGCAGATCGATCAGGCCGGAAGCCGTCAGGGCATTATCGGGATCGTAAAATGCGCGCAGGCGTGGATCCAGAATACCTTCAGGTAAGGACTCATCATCAGGTAACGCAAACCATTTTTCATTGGGATAGTGAACAAAATCACCGTTAGCGATCTTTTTTCCCAGCCAGAAGTCAGCAAAAAAATAGTTAGTTGAGAGACGCTCGAAATACTCGCCAAGCGCGGAGGCCAGCGCCGCTTTTTTACTGGCGCCCTTGCCGTTGGTAAAACAGAGCGGGCAATCGCGGTCGCGGATATGCACTGACCAGACATGGGGGACAGGATTCAGCCAGGATGCTTCTTCAATGTTAAAGCCAAGATCCTGCAGCTTGTTCTGGAAACGCGCAATGGAGTCTTCCAGTGCGGCATCTTTGCCCGGGATAAATGTTTGCGTCATAGTGCCGCTCTCTCAGTTGTCATAGGGTGCGTAAAGCGCGCAATGATACGGATTTTGCTAACAGACCGCTATCAGGGCGGGACATTTTTACCGGCTTACTTTTCATCACTTCTGCTCTCAGGCCAAACGCGAATTAATGGCGCTGGATAAAGCCTCACAAAATTCCGCGCAGATTTGCATTGGTAACATAACCTCCGGCGAGCCGGATTCAGAAAATGTGACCGCTCCCTGATTTATGATTGCAGCTATCAGAATGCAGTGATAAAACCGGATGGTTATTCATAACCGTTCGATATGACAGTGGTGAGGGGAAATGACGCAAGTTTATAATTTTAGCTCTGGCCCGGCGATGCTACCGGTTGAAGTGCTTCGTCGTGCAGAACAGGAACTGACGAACTGGCGCGGTCTGGGTACCTCTGTAATGGAGATCAGTCACCGCAGTAAAGAGTTTATTCAGGTGGCTGAAGAAGCGGAGCAGGACTTCCGTGATCTGCTAAAAATACCGTCGAATTACAAAGTTTTATTCTGTCATGGTGGGGCGCGTGCGCAGTTCGCTGCCGTACCGGGAAATCTGCTGGGTAAAGCGACCAGTGCCGACTATGTTGATGGCGGTTACTGGGCGCATAGCGCAATAAAAGAAGCGGAAAAGTATTGTTCCCCACGCACGCTGGATGTCAAAACAACGCGCGACGGTAAACGAGCCATCCTGCCAATGAGCGAATGGGAGGTGAGTGAGACGTCCGCTTACCTGCATTTCTGCCCTAATGAAACCATTGATGGCATCGCGATTGACGAACAGCCCGACTTTGGCAGTAAAACCGTTGTTGCTGATTTCTCATCCACCATTCTGTCACGCCCTATCGATGTGAGTCGTTACGGTGTGATTTATGCGGGTGCGCAGAAAAATGTGGGCCCGGCCGGATTAACGCTGGTTGTCGTTCGCGAAGATCTGCTGGGTCAGGCGCACGCCTCTGTGCCCTCAATCCTCGATTACAAAGTGCTGGCCGATAACGATTCGATGTTTAACACCCCGCCGACTTTTGCGTGGTATCTCTCAGGGCTGGTGTTTAAATGGCTGAAAGAGAAGGGCGGTGTCGCTGAAATTGATCGTATCAATCAGGCAAAATCTGACCTGCTTTATGGCGTAATCGATCACAGTGGCTTCTATCGTAATGATGTGGCAACAGAAAACCGCTCACGCATGAACATCCCTTTCCAGCTGGCCGATGCTTCACTCGATGCCCTGTTCCTGGAGGAGTCTTTTAAGGCGGGATTACACGCGCTTAAAGGCCATCGTGTAGTAGGCGGTATGCGCGCCTCTATTTATAATGCGATGCCGCTGGAAGGTGTGAAGGCCCTGACCGATTTCATGGTCGATTTTGAACGCCGTCACGGCTGATTATTAAGATATCAGCATTGATGCTGATGCCAGACCTCGTCACACGGCGAGGTCTCTGTATTTTTTGAGGATTTCGTTTCACATGCAGGACTCCCTGACTCTCCAACCGATTGCGCGCGTCAACGGCACGGTAAATCTGCCCGGCTCAAAGAGCGTTTCCAATCGTGCATTGCTGCTGGCTGCTCTGGCTAAAGGTACAACCCGTCTTACCAACCTGCTCGACAGCGACGACGTTAAGCACATGCTGAACGCGCTGACCGCGCTTGGTGTAAGCTATACGCTTTCCAGCGATCGCACCCTGTGTGAAGTGACGGGAAATGCCGGGCCACTGCACGCATCTCAACCGCTGTCACTGTTTCTGGGCAATGCCGGAACCGCAATGCGTCCGCTGGCCGCGGCGCTTTGTCTGGGCCAGCACGATATCGAACTGACCGGCGAACCCCGCATGAAAGAGCGTCCAATCGGGCATCTGGTTGACGCACTTCGTCAGGGCGGAGCAACCATTGAGTACCTGGAAAACGAAAACTATCCGCCGCTGCGTTTACGCGGTGGTTTTACCGGGGGTGAAGTCAGTGTGGATGGCAGCGTTTCCAGCCAGTTCCTGACCGCGCTGCTGATGACCGCGCCGCTGGCACAGCAGGATACCTGCATCACCATCAAAGGTGATTTGGTGTCGAAACCTTACATCGATATTACCCTCAATCTGATGCAGTGCTTTGGCGTCGAGGTTGAGAATCAGAACTATCAACGCTTCCTGATCAAGGGACAGCAACAGTATCAGTCGCCGGGTGATTACCTGGTTGAAGGCGATGCCTCTTCCGCGTCCTATTTCCTGGCCGCTGCCGCTATAAAAGGCGGAACGGTTCGCGTCACCGGGATTGGACGCCAGAGTGTGCAGGGTGACATCCGGTTTGCTGACGTGCTGGAAAAGATGGGCGCGACGATTGAGTGGGGCGATGATTACATTGCCTGTACGGCCGGAAAACTGCAGGCCATCGATATGGACATGAACCATATTCCGGATGCTGCAATGACCATCGCGACTACGGCGCTATTTGCAGAGGGCACCACCCGGTTACGCAATATTTATAACTGGCGGGTAAAAGAGACCGATCGACTGAGCGCAATGGCCACAGAGCTGCGTAAAGTCGGGGCAGAAGTCGAAGAGGGTCATGACTACATCCTTATTACGCCGCCAGCGACGCTGATTCATGCGGATATTGGCACCTACAATGACCACCGCATGGCGATGTGTTTCTCTCTGGTTGCACTTTCTGATACCCCGGTGACCATTCTCGATCCTGGCTGTACTGCAAAAACCTTCCCTGACTATTTCGTTCAACTGGCTAAAATCAGCCAGAGCGCCTGATATCTCCCCTTCCGGTGCGGTTCGCACCGGAACTCCCCTGATTTTATCTGGCTGTAACAGGCCAGAGATCCTCTGAATTGACTAAGATTACGAACCTGATCAGTGCGAAAGGGTAACCAAGCCGTGCTATGCAGCGTATAATGCTAGTCATTAATGGTGACCGAAAGGTCAGGAAGCACGCAGCAACAGGAGGGAATAATGACAGTAACTGCCCCGGTCATAACTATTGATGGGCCAAGTGGAGCGGGAAAGGGAACCCTGTGCAAAGCGATGGCGGAATCGCTGCAGTGGCATCTGCTGGACTCCGGTGCTATTTATCGCGTGCTGGCGTTGGCCGCATTGCATCATCAGGTGGAGATTGAATCTGAAGAAGCGCTGGTGCCGATTGCTGCTCACCTGGATGTGCGCTTTGTGTCACAAAATGGCGAAATGCAGGTCATACTTGAAGGTGAAGATGTCACCGGTGAAATCCGTACTCAGGAGGTCAGCAACACCGCTTCTCGTGTTGCCGCTTTTCCCCGGGTACGCGAAGCATTATTGCGCCGCCAGCGCGGTTTCCGCGAGATGCCGGGCCTGATTGCTGATGGCCGTGATATGGGCACCGTGGTTTTTCCGGATGCGCCAGTGAAAATTTTCCTTGATGCCAGCCCGGAAGAGCGTGCTCAGCGCCGTATGCTACAGTTGCAGGATAATGGCTTTAATGTTAACTTTGACCGCCTTTTAGCCGAGATAAAAGAACGCGACGACCGCGATCGTAATCGCGCAATTGCGCCTTTAGTAGCCGCTGGCGATGCATTGGTTCTGGACTCTACCGAGATGTCTATCGATCAAGTCATTGAAAAAGCGCTACAATATGCCCGCGAGAAGCTGGGTATTACGGCTTAACTGAATCTACCACCCTGTACCATGGATCCGGTGCCGGGCATGTGAAACAACCCCATCCGACATGAAGTCAGATGGACGTTAAATTGAAGAATCCTGAAGATTATCAATATGACTGAATCTTTTGCTCAACTATTTGAAGAATCCTTAAAAACAATCGAAACCCGCCCGGGTTCTATCGTTCGTGGCATCGTCGTTTCTATCGACAAAGATGTCGTTCTGGTTGATGCGGGTCTGAAATCTGAATCTGCAATTCCTGCAGAGCAGTTCAAGAACGCAGCCGGCGAACTGGAAATCCAGGTAGGCGACGAAGTTGATGTTGCTCTGGATGCAGTGGAAGACGGCTTCGGTGAAACCCTGCTGTCCCGTGAGAAAGCTAAGCGCCATGAAGCATGGATCACGCTGGAGAAAGCTTACGAAGACGCTGAAACTGTTACCGGTGTTATCAACGGCAAAGTTAAAGGCGGCTTCACAGTTGAGCTCAACGGTATCCGTGCGTTCCTGCCAGGTTCACTGGTAGATGTGCGTCCGGTGCGCGATACGCTGCACCTGGAAGGCAAAGAGCTTGAATTCAAAGTGATCAAGCTGGATCAGAAACGCAACAACGTCGTGGTTTCACGTCGTGCGGTTATCGAATCCGAAAACAGCGCAGAGCGCGATCAGCTGCTGGAAAACCTGCAGGAAGGCATGGAAGTCAAAGGTATCGTTAAGAACCTGACTGACTACGGTGCATTCGTTGATCTGGGCGGCGTTGATGGCCTGCTGCACATCACTGACATGGCATGGAAACGCGTTAAGCATCCAAGCGAAATCGTCAACGTGGGCGACGAAATCACCGTTAAGGTGCTGAAGTTCGACCGCGAGCGTACCCGTGTTTCTCTGGGTCTGAAGCAGCTGGGCGAAGATCCATGGGTTGCTATCGCTAAACGCTATCCGGAAGGCACTCGCCTGACCGGTCGTGTTACCAACCTGACTGATTACGGCTGCTTCGTGGAAATCGAAGAAGGCGTTGAAGGTCTGGTACACGTGTCTGAAATGGACTGGACCAACAAAAACATCCATCCGTCTAAAGTTGTTAACGTAGGCGACGTGGTTGAAGTTATGGTTCTGGACATTGACGAAGAGCGTCGTCGTATCTCCCTGGGTCTGAAGCAGTGTAAATCTAACCCATGGCAGCTGTTCGCTGAGACGCACAACAAAGGCGATCGTGTTGAAGGTAAAATCAAGTCAATCACTGACTTCGGTATCTTCATCGGCCTGGATGGCGGCATCGACGGTCTGGTTCACCTGTCTGACATCTCCTGGAACGCGACTGGCGAAGAAGCCGTTCGTGAGTACAAAAAAGGCGACGAAATCGCTGCCGTTGTACTGCAGGTTGATGCAGAGCGCGAGCGTATCTCTCTGGGCGTTAAACAGCTGGCAGAAGATCCGTTCAACAACTACATCACTTTGAACAAGAAAGGTGCCATCGTCACCGGTAAAGTGACTGCAGTTGATGCTAAAGGTGCTACAGTTGAATTAGCAGACGGCGTTGAGGGTTACCTGCGCGCTTCTGAAGCTTCACTGGACCGCATTGAAGATGCAACTCTGGTTCTGAACGTTGGCGACGACGTTGAAGCTAAGTTCACCGGCGTTGATCGTAAAAACCGTGTCGTAAGCCTGTCTGTCCGTGCGAAAGACCAGGCTGATGAGAAAGAAGCCATCAATACTGTTAACACCAAACAGGAAGAAGGCAATTTCTCTAGCGCTATGGCTGAAGCGTTCAAAGCGGCTAAAGGCGAGTAATCGGCCTGAAGCACCGGGTGGGCAACCACCCGGTTTCGGTAAAAGCTGTCATACATTCCCATAGGGATAAACCGGAGGTTACATGACCAAGTCAGAACTGATCGAAAGACTGGCGGGACAGCATACTCATATACCGGCGAAAGTCGTTGAGGATGCAGTAAAAGAGATGCTAGAGCACATGGCCACTACGCTGGCACAGGGCGAACGCATCGAAATCCGGGGATTCGGCAGCTTTTCTTTGCACTATCGCGCTCCGCGTACTGGACGTAACCCGAAAACGGGTGACAAAGTGGATCTGGAAGGTAAATACGTTCCCCACTTTAAGCCAGGCAAAGAGCTGCGCGATCGCGCAAATATCTACGGCTAAGCCGATACCGAACCAGATAAACGACATCTCCGGATGTCGTTTTTTTTTTGCCTGCGATTCAGGCTCAGATCTGACATCCGGATTGCTGTCATCAACACTGCAACGCCGCACTCTCTTTGTGAGAGCGCTCCAGCCTGCCTGATCATCCGCTGTTACTTTCATCTCCTTTGCCCAGAATAATCGAACTGAATCAATGGATACGATTATGCTGACATGGACCGTTCTGGCGCGACTGGCGATCGTTGCAACGTTACCGCTAATGCTGATGGCCCGGCTGCCTTCCGGTGAGGTGATGTGGGGCTTCCTCCTCACAGGACTGGCTCTGCTGCATTGCCCTTACCAACCCGTCCGTCTGGCCGGTATTACTCTGCTGTTGCTGGCATGGGCCTGTAACGACGCCCGTCTGATGGTGCGGGATATCGAAAAGTTCTCGGCGCGTCCTGCCACCTACACCCTTCAGATCAGTGAACTGCGGAAAGAGCGGAAGCAAATCCGGGTTCGTCTGTTGAAAGAGGAGGGCAGGATGATTTTTCCGCCTCGCTTTGCCTGGATCTGGTTTGATGCTGATCCGGAGGTCTACTGTCCAGGACAACGCTGGACGATGCAACTACGTCTGCGACCGGTACATGCCCGCCTTAATGAGGGCGATTTTGATGCGCAGCGTTTTGCACTGGCTAATAATACGCCGCTTCAGGGACGAATCCTTAAGCAGACTGCGGTAAGCGATCGCTGTGATAGCCGCTGGCGATTTATTTTATGGCATCGTGACAGGACCCGTGCAATGCCTGCACGTGCAACGCTGGAGGCACTGGCTTTTGGCATTCGGGATGAGATGAGCCAGCAGACGCGTCAGCTACTGCGGGATACCGGTACCTCGCATCTGATGGCGATATCGGGCATGCATATCGCCCTGGCCGCCAGCACCGGCTGGATGATTGCGCGTGGGGTGCAATTTATCTTGCCAGCCCGTTATATCAGCTATCTTTTCCCCCTCATCGTGAGCTGGCTGTTTGCTGCAATCTATACCTGGCTCTCCGGTGCACAGCCTCCCGCAGAGCGTTCGCTGCTTGCCCTGACGCTATGGGCGATAACACGGTTTGCGGGTGTTCAGCTGAATAGCTGGCAGGTCTGGACGTTCTGTATTGCGTTGCTGCTGGTAACCGACCCGCTGACCGTGCTCTCTGACAGCTTCTGGCTCTCGGTACTGGCTGTGGGCATGCTGCTGGTCTGGTATCACTGGTTCCCGCTGCCTGCGGCGTTCCGTCGGCAACGGCGCTGGATTCCGGTACAGTTGCTGCATTTACAGGCGGGCATGATGATTTTAATGGTGCCGTTGCAGGTGGCGATTTTCAACGGCATCAGCCTGACTGCGCTGGTGGCGAATGTTGTCGCGATTCCGGTCGTCTCGTTTATTACCATGCCTCTGGTGACGCTCGCCCTGCTGCTGCCGGTGGCGCATTTATCTGGCATCTTCTGGGGAGCGGCCGATCTCTCTTTACGTGCACTGTTTCATTGCCTGACGTTGCTGCCACCAGGCTGGTGGCCGCTGAGTGGCACAACCTGGGTTACAGTCATGGTATGGGGCGGTCTGATTCTCTGGCGTGCGCAGCTCTTTTTCTCTCTGCCGTTAAGCAGCGGCGCGTTAGCGCTGGCAATGATACTGAGTCGCCAGCCAGAACAGGAGCAGGGCTGGCGAATCGATATGCTGGATATCGGGCACGGTCTGAGTCTGGTGATCAGCCAGGGCGACGAGGCAATGATGTATGATACCGGCCCGCGCTGGCAGAACGATAATGCGGGGAGTCGGGTGATCATTCCGTGGCTGGAGCGCCGGCAGCTACGGTTAAAACAGGTCATCCTGAGTCATAAACATCTGGATCATACTGGCGGGCTGGCGGCGATTACTCAACGCTGGCCAGCGGTTGAAGTCAGAAGTGCGCTGGCTGATGAGGCACACTTACCCTGCGTGCGGGGCACGCAGTGGCGCTGGCGGCAGCTCCACTTTCGGGTGGTCTGGCCGCTGACGGCACCCCTGCCGGGTGGGAATAATGACTCCTGTGTGGTGATCGTCGATGATGGCCAGGTTCGTCTGATGTTAACCGGTGACATTGAAGCGAAAGCGGAACGCCAGCTGGTGGCGCTGGAGAAGCAGGGGCTGAAGGTCGATATTCTGCAGGTCCCGCACCACGGCAGCCGGACGTCGTCGACCTCATTGCTGCTGCGTAAAGCCGCAGGCCACACCGCTATCGCCTCGCTGGCACGCTACAATGCATGGCGTATGCCCGCGAAAAATGTGCTGGAAAACTATCGAACGGCCGGTTTTCACTGGCTGGATACGGGCCAGTCAGGACAAATCAGTATCAGGATAGAGCAGGGCAGAGCACAGGTTTCCACCTTGCGGGATCAATTAATGCCCCGTTGGTATCATCAGTGGTTTGGCGTCAAACGCGAATCCAGGTAGAATGGCCGGCTATTTCCAACAGCGTGAATAAATAATGCATCAAGATAAAGATCTCTCTACGTGGCAGACGTTTCGCCGACTCTGGCCGATGATCGCGCCTAATAAAGCGGGATTAATTGCGGCCTCAGTCGCCCTGATTATTAATGCTGCGGGCGACGCCTTAATGCTCTCACTGTTGAAACCGTTACTGGATGATGGTTTTGGTAAAGCTGACAGATCGGTGATGCTGTGGCTGCCGTTAGTGGTTATTGGCCTGATGCTGGTCCGCGGAGTCACCAGTTATATCTCCAGCTACTGCATCTCCTGGGTCTCTGGCAACGTCGTGATGAATATCCGCCGTCGTCTGTTCAGCCATATGATGGGCATGCCGGTTTCGTTTTTCGACCAGCAGTCAACCGGCACCCTGTTGTCACGCATTACTTACGATTCTGAGCAGGTCGCCTCCTCTTCTTCGGGCGCGCTGGTCACCGTAGTGCGTGAAGGGGCTTCCATTATTGGCCTGTTTATCATGATGTTCTACTACAGCTGGCAGCTGTCGCTGATCCTGATTGTACTGGCACCTATCGTCTCCTTTGCTATCCGCACCGTTTCTAAGCGCTTCCGCACCATCAGCAAAAGTATGCAGAACACTATGGGGCAGGTGACAACCAGCGCCGAACAGATGCTGAAAGGGCACAAAGAAGTGCTGATTTTTGGCGGACAGGACATTGAATCGGAGCGCTTTTCCCGCGTCAGTAACCGGATGCGTCAGCAGGGAATGAAACTGGTTTCAGCCTCCTCCATTTCCGATCCGATTATCCAGCTGATCGCGTCGCTGGCACTGGCTTTTGTGCTCTATGCCGCCAGCTTCCCCAGCGTCATGGATACCCTGACAGCCGGTACCATCACCGTGGTCTTCTCCTCGATGATTGCCCTGATGCGCCCGCTTAAGTCTCTGACCAACGTCAACGCCCAGTTCCAGCGTGGGATGGCGGCCTGTCAGACACTGTTCTCTATTCTGGATAGTGAGCAGGAAGTGGATAACGGTACGCGCGAAATCACCCGTGCTAAAGGGGATATTGAATTCCGTGATGTCACCTTTACCTACCCAGGCCGTGAAATTCCGGCACTGCGTAATATCAATCTGTCGCTGCCGGCAGGAAAAACGGTGGCGCTGGTGGGCCGTTCCGGTTCCGGTAAGTCTACGATGGCGAGCCTGCTGACCCGTTTTTATGATATCCAGCAGGGCGAGATCCTGCTGGACGGTCATGATCTGCGTGAGTACAGCCTGCGCTCATTGCGTAATCAGGTGGCGCTGGTGTCACAGAATGTGCACCTCTTCAACGACACGATTGCCAATAACATCGCGTATGCCCGCAGTGAGCAATACAGTCGTGAAGAGATCGAGCAGGCGGCCACCATGGCGCATGCCATGGACTTTATCAATAAAATGGATAAGGGCCTGGATACGATGATTGGCGAGAATGGCGTGCTGTTATCTGGCGGTCAGCGTCAGCGTATTGCCATTGCCCGTGCGTTATTACGTGATTGCCCGATCCTGATCCTCGATGAAGCCACCTCGGCGCTGGATACCGAGTCTGAACGCGCGATTCAGTCTGCACTGGATGAGTTGCAGAAGAACCGTACCTCGCTGGTGATTGCGCACCGACTCTCTACCATCGAGAAAGCGGATGAAATCGTGGTAATTGAAGATGGCCAGATTGTTGAACGCGGTACGCATCAGGTGCTGTTAGCAGAACGCGGTGCCTATGCACAGCTGCACAAGATGCAGTTCGGCCAATGATTGAACGTATCTGGAGTGGTCGCTCACCGCTATGGCTGCTGCTATGGCCATTCAGCCTGCTGTATGGTGCGATCACGGCCCTGATACGCTTCAGTTACAGGCGCGGCTGGCGTAAAAGCTGGCGTGCGCCTCTGCCGGTCGTGGTGGTAGGTAACCTGACTGCTGGCGGGAATGGAAAGACGCCGGTGGTCATCTGGCTGGTCGAGGCGTTACAGCAGCGCGGCCTGCGCGCTGGCGTGGTCTCCCGAGGATATGGCGGCAAGGCGGACCACTATCCCTTGCTGGTCACGGCGCAGACCCCCACCGAACAGGCCGGGGATGAGCCGGTATTGATCGCCCAGCGCACCGGGGCGCCGGTCGCGGTCGCCCCTCAACGGCGACGGGCGATTGAGGCGTTACTGAAACAGGATTCGCTGGATGTGATCATCACGGATGATGGCCTGCAACATTACGCCCTGCAGCGCGATCGCGAAATCGTGGTGGTTGATGGGGTCCGTCGCTTTGGTAATGGCTGGTGGTTGCCTGCCGGTCCGATGCGTGAACGTGCCGATCGTCTGCAGCAGGTCGATGCCGTGATCATTAACGGCGGCGAAGCACAGCCCGACGAGATTGCCATGCAACTTCAGCCCGGGCTGGCCACCAATCTGCTGACCGGTGAAACCTGCCCGCCGGAGCAACTGGGTGCGGTAGTCGCCATGGCCGGTATTGGTCATCCCCCGCGTTTTTTCACCACGCTGAAACAGCAGGGTATAACGCCGGTCGCAGAGATCGCCTTTGCCGATCATCATGCCTACAGCAAAGATGAACTGACCCGATTACTCCAGGCGGGTCAGCAACTGCTGATGACCGAAAAAGACGCGGTGAAATGCCGTCACTTTGCCCAGCCTGACTGGTGGTATTTGCCGGTCGATGCCCATTTAACTGGTAATGCCGTGACGCCGTTACTGGATGACATTGAACAACTCTGCCGCCATATTTCCTGATACCCGCCCCCGTTCAGGTGAAGCCTGATAAGGAAGAGGATGAACAGTACGCATTCACTTTCGTTACAGCAAGCACGCCACCTTCATCTCGCCGCGCAGGGCCTGCTGCGAACTCCGGCAAAACGTGCTGTTTATCAGGATCTGATTGACGGCATTTCCCGCATGTCGCTGCTGCAAATCGATACCATTCATGTGGTGGCCCGTAGTCCGTATCTGGTGCTGTTCAGTCGCCTGGGGAACTATCCTCAGGCATGGCTGGAACAGGCTCTGGCACAGGGCGAACTCTTTGAGTACTGGGCGCACGAAGCCTGCTTTATTCCCCGTGCCGATTACCGACTTCTTCGTCATCGCATGCTGTCGCCGGAACGTCTGGGCTGGAAATACAATGCGCAATGGGTCGCTGAGCACCAGCAGGCTATTGCCGAATTACTGCAGCAGATCAGAGACAACGGCCCGGTACGCGCCGCCGATTTTACCCATGCCGATAACCCGAAGTCAGGCTGGTGGGCATGGAAACCGCACAAACGTCATCTGGAGAATCTCTTCAGCGCCGGTGAGCTGATGGTCACCGAACGCCGTAATTTTCAGCGCGTCTACGATCTGCGCAGCCGCGTAATGCCCGACTGGCAGGATGCGATACATGGCATCAGTGAAGCGGAGGCGACCCGTCAGATGCTGATGAATAGCGCCCGCAGCTTAGGGGTTTTCCGCGCGGCCTGGCTGGCGGATTACTATCGCCTGAAGCGGGCACCCGTGAACAACTTTATCGCTGACTCCCAGGCTGCGGGCGATCTGGTCGCCGTCAATACAGAGGGACTGGGTGAGATGTGGCTGCATCGTGACTACGTGCCGTTGCTGGATACGCCGCTGCAGGCGACGCACAGCGCGCTGCTGTCGCCGTTTGATCCGGTGGTCTGGGATCGCAAGCGTGCGCGGGAGCTGTTCAATTTTGACTACCGTATTGAGTGCTATACCCCAGAGGAAAAACGCAAATTTGGCTATTTTGTTTTGCCCATCCTCCATCGCGGCCAGATAAAAGGGCGGCTGGATGCCCGCATGCTGCGTCAGGCAAAACAGCTGGAGATTAAAAATATCTGGCTGGAGGAGAAGACCCGCGTTACGGCGCGATTTTTGCTGGATATCCGGCGTGCTATCGAACGCTTCGCGACGTGGCAGGGTGCTGAAAGTGTCGCTATCCTGCAGGCACCCGACGCGCTTAACGATCAGTGGCCAGCCCTGTGGACGCTGGATTAATCAATTTTGCGGCAGCCGCTGCGGGATGGCGTTTTACCCCATCCCGCACGCGCCGCGCTATGGTATGCTTGAATCCTTAAGCATTCGGTCCCTGATGGAGGACATATGGATCATCGTTTACTCGAAATCGTTGCCTGCCCGGTTTGCAATGGCAAACTCTACTTCAACAATGCTCAACAGGAGCTGATCTGCAAACCTGATGGCCTGGCCTTCCCGGTCCGGGACGGCATTCCGGTGCTGCTGGAAACCGAAGCCCGCACGCTGTCAGTTGAAGAGATTCATCCATGAGTTTCACCGCTATCATTCCTGCGCGTTATGCGTCAACCCGCTTACCCGGCAAGCCGCTGCTCGATATCCACGGTAAACCGATGGTCGTGCATGTAATGGAGCGGGCCCGTGAATCGGGTGCCAGCCGGGTCATTGTTGCCACCGATCATCCCGACGTGGCGCAGGCAGTGGAAGCGGCAGGCGGCGAAGTCTGCATGACGCGCGCCGATCACCAGTCTGGCACTGAGCGACTGGCGGAAGTGATCGAAAAATATCAGTTTGCCGATGATGAAATCATCGTAAACGTGCAGGGCGATGAGCCGATGATTCCGGCCGAGATTGTGCGTCAGGTGGCGACCAATCTGGCGGGGTCGGCGGCCGGGATGGCGACGCTGGCGGTGCCGATCACCGATGTGGAAGAAGCTTTTAATCCGAATGCGGTGAAAGTCGTCATGGATGTGAATGGCTACGCGCTCTATTTTTCACGGGCGACCATACCCTGGGATCGTGAACGGTACGCCGCATCGCGCGAGCAGATCGGTGATACGCTGCTGCGCCACATTGGCATCTACGCTTACCGTGCTGGTTTTATACGCCGCTATGTCGCCTGGGCGCCTTGTCCTCTGGAACAGATTGAGCTGCTCGAGCAACTGCGTGTTTTATGGTACGGCGAAAAAATTCATGTCGCCGTCGCGAAAACCATTCCCAGTGTGGGTGTGGATACGCCAGACGATTTGCAACGCGTTCGTGATGCCATGCAGGCCTGACAAGCGGGGAGCCTGTCTCCCCGTTTCAGCGCAACGTTCTTGATCCGCCGCTAAACTTATCTCCAACACTTCCTTCAGGATATTGTGATACTCATCTGAGGAGGATGCCGCATGGAACAGCTTAAATCGGAACTCACGCTGGCGCTGGGTGAAACCATCAGCCGCCTCGAAATGATCAGTGAACATCCACCCACCCGGATTTATGCGTTATACGATCGGGACGGGCGCCCCATGCCGGTGGTGGCGAAATATTTTCGTCATCAGGGCCGGGCGGCGATGGAAGCCAGAAAGCTGGCGCTGCTGGGCCAGGCCGGACTGATCGCCGTGCCAGCGGTCTATGGTCTGGTGATGAGCCAGCAGCCGCCGGTGCATGAAATGCTCCTGCTGGCGCGACTGAATGGCGTGACGGCGGAAGCACCTGCGCGGGATGCTCAGCGCTGGCAACAGTTTTGCGAACAGGTGGTCGAGGGAGTGCTGGCCTGGCACCGGCTCGACAGCCATGGCCTGGTCGGTACAGTGGACAGCACGCAGCAGAACAGCTGGCCCGCCTGGTATGCACAACGGGTTGAGGTGCTATGGGCGACCCTGAGCTATCTGCGTCCGCCAGCCTTTACGCTGGAAGATCGCCAGATTCTGTTTCGCTGCCGGGCACGACTGGCGCATCTGTTTCGCGGCTTCGACGATCCCTGCGTGATGGTTCACGGCAACGTTCAGCTGCAGAGCATGCTGAAAGATAGCCGCAGTGACCAGTTAATCGCGATGACACAGCCGGGCACCATCCTCTGGGCACCCCGTGAATACGATCTTATCCATCTGGATACCTCGCCTGCAGAAACGGCGCTGCTGCACAATTACCTGCAACGGGCGCCGGTTTCAGAGGGTTTTGTCTGGCGTCGGTGGGTTTATCAACTGTGGGACTGCATTGAGCATCTGGTACAGACCGGCACGTTTAATCGTCCGCGTTTTGACCATGCACGCGCGCAATTACTTCCCTGGCTCGGCTGAGTCCGACTCCTCGCCTTTCAGCCGTTGCAATAGTGTGCCAAGCGTTTCGTAGACCGCACGTTCGCTGTGACTCAGCCATATCGATGAGGGTATCGCCCGCTCCCATCCATTCAGCGGTGACGTAATCGCCAGCTGATTCGCGGGAGCGGCCATTGGCTTCAACCCGATCGCGTGGAAAAAGCGTATTGCGCGCGGCATATGATTCGCGGATGTGACCAGCAGAAACGGGCGATCGCCCACCACGGTTTTGACCGCCTGCGCTTCATCCGCGGTGTCGCGGGGCTGGTCGAGAATCTGAACATGTTCGCGGGGAACGCCCAGACTTTCCGCCACCTGTGCCGCTACCCAGGCGCTACTCTTTGGATTGGTGCCGCCCGCTGCGCCGGTAAAAATCAGCGTCGACTGCGGATTCCGCTGCCACTGACGAACGCCTTCTGCCACGCGCGGCAGACTGTTATTCAGCAGGTTCGAGCTGGGTGCCCACGCCGGGTTAAAGGTGTAGCCTCCACCCAGCACCACAATGTAGTCCACCTTCTCTGATCCGT
The DNA here is from genome assembly GCF_024520895.1 of Pantoea sp. Fr-CA_6. Classification (NCBI taxonomy): domain Bacteria; kingdom Pseudomonadati; phylum Pseudomonadota; class Gammaproteobacteria; order Enterobacterales; family Erwiniaceae; genus Pantoea; species Pantoea sp. Fr-CA_6. The sequence goes on from NZ_JALNPO010000002.1 coordinate 439,287, forward strand.
TCCAGGTCGGATAGCGGCTATCCAGCGGCAAAAGCAGACGATCGGCCAGCGGTTGCAGGCTCAGCAGCAGCAGTAACAGCCAGCTGACGGAGATCACGGTTTTGCCGCTTTTCTGCCAGCCAGTAAACCAAAGCAGTAAAATGCCAAGCGCCATCAGCAAAAGCAGAAACGGCAGGGGTAAAAGCAGCCCGCCGATAACTTTTTTAAGGGTAAATAACATCAAAAAAGAGTCCTGTTGTCCGAAAATAGAGCACCCGGAAGGGAAGATGGGGATGAAAGGTTCATTCTTCTGGTGCCTGTGACAAAATAGCACAAGTCTCACCGCAGCATACCGGAGCGCATGCCATGCAGGATCGTAACTTTGACGATCTCGCGGATAAATTTTCGCAAAATATTTACGGCACCACTAAAGGGAAGATACGCCAGGCCATCCTCTGGGATGAGCTGGAGAAGATAGTGCCCGGTCTGTCACCGCACCCGCTGTCGGTGCTGGATGCTGGCGGCGGTGTCGGCCAGGTCTCCAGCGGGCTTGCTGCGCAGGGCCATCAGGTTCTGCTGTGCGACCTTTCCAGCGAGATGCTGCGCCGGGCCGCGGAAAATGCAGCGGCACAGGGTGTGAGCCACAACATGCAATTCAGACAAATTAGCGCTCAGCAGGTGGGCGAACATTTGGATAAGCCGGTGGATCTGGTATTGTTCCACGCTGTGCTTGAGTGGGTCGCTGAACCGGAGAAGGTGCTGAAAGCGCTGTTCGATCTGCTGCGTCCGGGGGGCGTCATGTCGCTGATGTTTTACAATCTGCACGGCCTGACATTGCGCACCTTAACGCTGGGTAACTTCGGCTATCTGCGCACCAACCTGACCAAACGCAAAAAGCGAACGCTGTCGCCTGACTATCCGCGCGACCCCGAGCAGGTCTATCGCTGGCTGGAGGCGTGTGGCTTTGTGATTGAGCAGCGTGCCGGGATCCGGGTGTTCAGTGACTACATGAAGCCGCCGAAGGGCGAGCCAAAAAGCGACGACGAAATTATTGAGATGGAGCGGCGTTACTGCCGTCAGGAACCCTTTTTGAGCTTAGGGCGCTACATCCACGTGACCGCGCGTAAACCCGGGCAGAAGGACGAATTATGAGTGAATTTTCCCAGACGGTACCTGAACTGGTCTCCTGGGCGCGCAAAAATGACTTTTCCCTTGCGCTGCCAGTGGAACGTCTGGCCTTTTTGCTGGCTATCGCCACCCTCAACGGTGAGCGGATGGATGGCGAAATGAGCGAAGGCGATCTGATTGATGCTTTCCGTCACGTCAGTAAAGCTTTCGAACAAACCCATGAAACCGTGTTGGTTCGTGCCAACAACGCCATCAACGACATGGTGCGACAGCGCCTGCTCAACCGTTTTACCAGCGAAATCACGGAAGGCAATGCCATCTATCGCCTGACGCCGCTGGCGATCGGCATCACCGACTATTACATCCGCCAGCGTGAGTTCTCGACTCTGCGCCTGTCGATGCAGCTGTCGATTGTGGCCAATGAGCTTAAGCGGGCAGCCGATGCCGCGCAGGAAAACGGTGATGAGTTTCACTGGCACCGCAATGTTTTCGCGCCGCTGAAATATTCCGTCGCGGAGATCTTTGACAGCATCGATATGACCCAGCGTCTGATGGATGAACAGCAGCAGGCGGTTAAAAATGATATCGCCGAACTGCTGAACAAAGACTGGCGCGCGGCCATCTCCAGCTGTGAAATGCTGCTTTCTGAAACCTCAGGAACGCTGCGTGAACTGCAGGATACGCTTGAAGCCGCGGGCGACAAACTTCAGGAAAATCTGCTGCGCATTCAGGATGCCACGCTGGACAGTCCCGATCTGGGCTTCGTCGATAAGCTGGTGTTTGATCTGCAAAGCAAACTCGACCGTATTACCAGCTGGGGCCAGCAGGCGATTGACCTCTGGATCGGCTATGACCGCCACGTCCATAAATTTATTCGTACCGCCATCGACATGGATAAAAACCGCGTCTTTGCGCAGCGCCTGCGGGTATCGGTGCAGAATTACTTCGACGCGCCCTGGGCGCTGACCTATGCCAACGCCGACCGCCTGTATGACATGCGTGATGAGGCGCTGACGCTGCGTAACGACGAAGTGATGGGCGAACTGCCGCCGGAGATGGAGTACGAAGAGATCAACGAAATCCGCGAACAGCTTGCAGCGATGATTGAAGAAGCGCTGCAGGTCTACAAATCGCAACAAAAACCGCTCAACCTCGCGTCAGTGATGCGCGACTACCTGGCCCAGTATCCCCGAGCCCGCCATTTCGATCTGGCGCGTATTGTGGTGGATCAGGCGGTACGCCTTGGCGTAGCGGAAGCTGATTTAGCCGGTTTGCCTGTGGAATGGCAAACCATCAATGATTACGGAGCCAAGGTGCAGGCACATGTCATCGACAAATATTGAACAAGTGATGCCGGTTAAGCTGGCACAGGCACTGGCCAACCCGATTTTTCCCGCGCTGGACAGCCAGTTACGCGCCGGACGCCATATCGGTATCGAAGAGCTGGATAATCACGCTTTTCTGATGGACTACCAGTCGTTTCTCGAAGAGTTTTACAGCCGCTATAACGTTGAGTTAATCCGTGCGCCGGAAGGCTTCTTCTATCTGCGTCCGCGTTCAACCACGCTGATTCCGCGTTCCGTGCTCTCTGAGCTGGACATGATGGTCGGGAAGATTCTCTGCTATCTCTATCTCAGCCCGGAACGACTGGCCAATGAAGGTATCTTCACCCAGCAGGAGCTGTACGACGAACTGCTCTCTCTGGCCGATGAGAACCGCCTGCTGAAGCTGGTCAACCAGCGTTCAACCGGTTCGGATCTGGATCGCACCAAACTGCAGGAGAAAGTGCGCGCCTCTCTGAGCCGCCTGCGTCGCCTTGGCATGGTGTGGTTTTTCGGCAACGACAGCAGCAAGTTCCGCATCACGGAATCGGTGTTCCGCTTTGGTGCCGACGTGCGCGGCGGTGATGACGCCCGTGAAGCGCAGCTTCGTCTGATTCGTGATGGCGAGGCCATGCTACTGGAAAACGCGACAGCACCGGTCGACACCGATGACGGTGAAGGGCAGGAAGGCGACGCGAGTGAGAACGCAGAGGAAGAACAGGCATGATTGAGCGCGGAAAGTTTCGTTCGCTTACGCTGATCAACTGGAACGGCTTTTTTGCCCGTACCTTTGATCTCGATGAATTAGTGACCACGCTGTCAGGCGGTAACGGTGCGGGTAAGTCCACCACGATGGCGGCCTTTGTCACCGCGCTGATCCCCGACTTAACGCTGCTGCACTTCCGTAACACCACCGAAGCGGGCGCGACATCAGGATCCCGTGACAAGGGTCTGCACGGTAAACTGCGGGCCGGCGTCTGCTACTCCATGCTCGATGTGGTGAACTCACGCCATCAGCGTGTCGTGGTCGGTGTCCGCCTGCAACAGGTCGCCGGACGTGATAAAAAGGTCGATATCAAGCCATTCAGTATCCATGGCCTGCCCACCGACACCAACCCAACCGATATGCTGACGGAAGTGCTTAACAGCCGTCAGGCACGCGTATTACCGCTGAACGAAGTCAAAGAGCGGGTTGAGGCGCAGGAAGGGGTACAGTTCCGCGCCTATAACTCAGTCACCGATTATCACGCCATGCTGTTTGATCTTGGTGTGGTGCCGCGTCGTCTGCGCTCTGCCAGCGATCGCAGCAAGTTTTATCGTCTGATTGAAGCCTCGCTGTATGGCGGTATCTCCAGCGCCATCACCCGATCGCTGCGTGATTACCTGCTGCCTGAAAACAGTGGCGTGCGCAAAGCGTTCCAGGATATGGAAGCCGCGCTGCGCGAGAACCGCATGACGCTGGAGGCGATCCGCGTTACCCAGTCTGACCGCGATCTCTTCAAGCATCTGATCTCCGAGGCGACCAGCTACGTTTCGGCTGACTATATGCGCCACGCCAACGAGCGTCGGGGACACCTCGACAGCGCGTTACAGCTGCGCAGCGAGCTGTTCAGCAGCCGCAAGCAGCTCGCCACCGAGCAGTATCGTCATGTTGAGATGGCGCGCGAACTGGCCGAGCACAGTGGTGCAGAAAACGATCTTGAAGTCGATTATCAGGCCGCCAGCGATCACCTGAACCTGGTACAGACGGCGATGCGTCAGCAGGAGAAGATTGAGCGCTACGATGCGGATATCGAAGATCTGACGCTGCGGCTGGAAGAGCAGACCGAAGTGGTCGCCGAAGCGCGTGAAATTCAGGAAGAGAATGAAGCGCGGGCCGAAGCGGCTGAGCTGGAAGTGGATGAGCTGAAAAGCCAGCTGGCCGATTTCCAGCAGGCGCTCGACGTGCAGCAAACCCGCGCCATCCAGTATCAGCAGGCATTGCAGGCGCTGGAACGCGCCCGCACGCTCTGCCAGCTGCCCGATCTGAGCATTGACAATGCGGCTGAATGGCAGGAAAGCTTCCAGGCCAAAGAGGAAGAGGCGACAGAACGGTTGCTGCGCCTGGAGCAGAAGCTGAGCGTGGCGGAAGCGGCGCACAGTCAGTTTGAACAGGCGCTGGCGCTGGTGACCAGCATTGCCGGTGACGTGACCCGTCAGGACGCCTGGCAAACCGGCCGCGAACTGCTGCGTGATGCCAGCAACCAGCGTCATCACGCCGAACAGCTCTCTTCGCTGCGTCTGCGTCTCAATGAGCTGGAGCAGCGTCTGCGCGAACAGCATGAGGCGGAGCGCCTGCTGGCGGAATTCTGCAAGCGTCAGGGGCAGCATTATGAAGCGGATGCGCTGGCAGGCCTGCAGCAGGAGCTTGAAGCACAGATTGAACAGCTGAATAGCAGCGTCTCCGACGCCGGTGAGCAGCGCATGATGATGCGCCAGGAGCTGGAGCAGCTGCGCGAACGCATCACCAGCCTGACCGCCCGTGCGCCACACTGGCTGGCGGCGCAGGAGATCCTGACTCAGCTTAGCGAGCAGACCGGCCAGGCGCTGAACAGCAGCCAGGACGTGACCGAATATATGCAGCAGCTGCTGGAGCGTGAGCGTGAAACCACCGTCGAGCGCGACGAAGTGGCCGCTCAAAAACGTGATATCGAGCGGCAGATTGAACGTCTTAGCCAGCCAGGCGGTGCGGAAGATGCGCGCCTGACCCAGCTGGCAGAACGTTTTGGCGGCGTATTGCTGTCAGAGATTTACGATGATGTGACGCTGGATGATGCGCCGTACTTCTCGGCGCTCTACGGTCCGTCGCGTCATGCGATTGTGGTGCCGGATCTCTCGCGCGTTCGTGAGTTGCTGGATGGTCTGGAAGAGTGTCCGGAAGATCTCTACCTGATCGAGGGTGATCCGCAGTCGTTCGATGACAGCGTCTTCAGCGTCGATGAACTGCAGAATGCGGTGGTGGTGAAGGTGGCAGAGCGTCAGTGGCGCTACTCCCGCTTCCCGAAAATCCCGCTGTTTGGCCGCGCGGCGCGTGAGAATCAGCTGGAGCTGCTGCACCTTGAGCGCGATAAGCTGGCCGAACGCTACGCCACGCTGTCGTTCGACGTGCAGAAAACGCAGCGTCTGCATCAGTCATTCAGCCGCTTTATCGGCAGTCATCTGGCCGTCGCCTTTGACGCCGATCCGGAAGCGCAGATCCGTCAGCTCGGCGCGCGCCGGGGTGAGCTGGAGCGGGCGCTGAATCAGCATGAGAGCAACAATCAGCAGCAGCGTCAGCAGTATGAGCTGGCCAAAGAGGGCGTATCACAGTTAAACCGGCTGCTGCCACGCGTCAATCTGCTGCTGGATGAGACGCTGGGCGATCGCTGCGAAGAGATCCGCGAGCAGGTCGATGCGGCACAGGAAGCGGCGCGCTTCCTGCATCAGCATGGCGCTAAGCTGGCGAAACTGGAACCGATCATCGCCGTGCTGCAGAGCGATCCTGAACAGCATGAGCAGTTACAGGCGGATTATCAGCAGGCGCAGCAGCAGCAGCGCAACGCCCGTCAGCAGGCCTTTGCCCTGACAGAAGTGGTGCAGCGTCGCGCCCACTTCAGCTACGACGACTCGGCCAGCATGCTCAACGGTAACAACGACCTCAGCGATAAGCTGCGTCAGCGTCTGGAGCAGGCTGAGGGCGAACGCAGCCGCAGTCGTGATCGCCTGCGTGAACATCAGGCGCAGCTGACGCAATACTCCCAGGTGCTGGCCTCGCTGAAAAGCGCCTATGATGCCAAGCGCGACATGCTGAAAGAGCTGCAGCAGGAGATGCAGGACATTGGCGTCCAGGCTGACAGCAGCGCCGAAGAACGCGCGCGTGTTCGCCGTGACGAACTCTACACGGCGCTAAGTCATAACCGCGCCCGCCGCAATCAGCTGGAGAAACAGCTTACCTTCTGCGAAGCGGAGATGGATAACCTGCAGAAGCGACTGCGTCAGCTGGAGCGTCAGTATCATCAGGTGCGTGAGCAGGTGGTCAGCGCCAAAGCGGGCTGGTGTACCGTACTGCGTCTGGTGAAAGAGAATGGCGTTGAGCGTCGTCTGCATCGCCGTGAACTGGCCTACCTGAGCGGCGATGAGCTGCGCTCTATGTCGGATAAAGCGCTGGGTGCGCTGCGTCTGGCGGTAGCGGACAACGAACATCTGCGCGACGTGCTGCGACTCTCGGAAGATCCAAAACGTCCGGAACGTAAAATTCAGTTCTTTATTGCGGTTTATCAGCATCTGCGCGAGCGTATTCGTCAGGATATTATTCGGACTGACGATCCGGTCGAAGCGATTGAGCAGATGGAAATCGAGCTGAACCGTCTGACGGAAGAGCTGACGGCGCGTGAGCAGATGCTGGCAATCAGTTCGCGCAGTGCGGCCAACATCATCCGTAAAACGATCCAGCGTGAACAGAACCGTATCCGCCAGCTCAACCAGGGCCTGCAGACCGTCAGCTTTGGTCAGGTACGCAGCGTGCGGCTCAACGTGAACGTGCGTGAAACCCACGCCATGCTGCTGGATACGCTGTCGGAAGAGCACGAGCAGCATCAGGATCTCTTTAACAGCAATCGGCTGACCTTCTCGGAGGCGCTGGCGAAGCTCTACCAGCGTCTTAATCCGCACATTGATATGGGGCAGCGTACGCCGCAGACCATCGGTGAGGAGCTGCTGGACTACCGCAACTATCTGGAGATGGAAGTGGAAGTTAACCGTGGTTCCGATGGCTGGCTGCGCGCAGAGAGCGGGGCGCTCTCAACCGGTGAAGCGATCGGTACCGGGATGTCCATTCTGGTGATGGTAGTGCAGAGCTGGGAAGAGGAGTCCCGTCGTCTGCGCGGCAAAGATATTTCGCCATGCCGACTGCTGTTCCTTGATGAAGCGGCCCGTCTGGATGCCCGCTCCATCGCCACGCTGTTTGAACTCTGTGAGCGACTGGAGATGCAGCTGGTGATTGCAGCACCGGAGAATATCAGTCCGGAAAAAGGCACGACCTACAAACTGGTGCGTAAGGTGTTTAATAACACCGAGCATGTGCATGTGGTCGGTCTGCGTGGTTTTGCTGCCGATCCTTCGCCGGTGCGGGCGGGAAGCGACGCAGATGCGCTGCCCGATTTAACCGCTGAAAATTCGCAGGCGGAAACGTAGTCAAAAACTGAACCATTCGTTAATCTGGTTACGGCATTTGTCGCATGAGGCAAATGCCGTTTTTGTTTGTATACTCACATGATGAGTCACGGCGCGGTCGCAGTGGATACAGGGAACACTGCGAAGTTGAAAAACAAGGGGGCAGGGATGTTGCTGGTAAAAAAATTAAATCATCATCGCGTTCTATCATTGTTAGCGCTGGCGCTAACCGTTGTTCCATTTACGCTACCGCAGGCCGCTGTTATCGCCGCTTTGCCCGGGACAATGCAGGCGGCTATCTCCGTTTCCGAAAGTCAGCAACGCATCCGGCAGGCGTTTTCCAGCGCCGATCAGCCGTTTTATCTGGCACCGCTGGCGACGCTCTATGCATCCCGCCATATGCAACCACTCTGGCAGGATCCTCAGGCGATACAAAAATTTCAGCAGCAGCTGGCTGAAGTGGCACTTTCCGGTGTTCAGCCACAGTTCACGCGCTGGATTGAGCGTCTGACAAACCCGGCGATCACCGGCTTTGCCCGGGATGTCGCGCTGTCCGATGCGATGCTGGGCTATCTGCAATTTGTTTCGAATGTGCCGACGCAGGGTGAAACCTGGCTTTACAGCAATGTTCCCTACCGGCTGACACAGCCGTCGGTGGCGGTCGTGAATCAGTGGCAGAACGCGGTCAATGCAGGATCGGGCAACACGTTTATTGCGTCACTGCAGCCGCAGCACCCGCAGTATCAGCCGATGCACGCCGCGCTGAAAACCCTGCTAGGTGATAAGCAGCCCTGGCCGCAGCTGAAGAGCAGTGAAACGCTGCGTCCGGGACAGGTCAGTGACGATGTGCCGGCGCTGCGTGAAATTCTGCAGCGCAGCGGCATGTTAACGGCGCAGGTTAATGCACCTGCACCGGATGACGATGCGGTGCCGGTGGCCGCCTCACCAGTGACCGACAGCGACCAGCCGGTTGCGGTCAGCCCTTCTGCCGCGCCAGTCGGCGATCTCTCTGCGCCTTCACTGCAATCGCCGGGTAACGTTCAGAGTCAGACGCTGGAAGGGAACACCGCCAATGTCTATGACGAGACGCTGGTGGCGGGTGTGAAGCGTTTCCAGCAGTGGCAGGGACTGGATGGCGACGGTGCTATCGGTGCCAGAACGCGGCAGTGGCTTAACGTCTCTCCGCAGATGCGTGCTTCGTTGCTGGCGCTGAACATTCAGCGACTGCGCCTGCTGCCGGACGATATGCACAACGGCATTATGGTGAACATCGCCAACTACTCGCTGATTTATTATAACAACGGTAACAAGATCCTCTCATCACGGGTCATTGTCGGGCGTCCCGATCGCAAAACGCCGTTGATGCGCAGCGCGCTCAATAATGTGGTGCTGAACCCGCCATGGAATGTGCCAACCACGCTGGTGCGTAAAGATATCATTCCGAAAGTGAAGCAGGATCCGACCTATCTCTATAAGCATGGCTATACCCTGCTGTCGGGCTGGAGCGCTGACGCTGAAGTGATCGACCCCAGCATGATCGACTGGCGCATGGTCACCGCTTCATCGTTCCCCTATCGGTTGATTCAGGCACCGGGTGTGGCGAATGCGCTGGGCCGCTATAAATTTAATATGCCCAGCTCAGATGCGATCTATCTGCACGACACGCCGAACCACAACCTGTTCCAGCGGGATATCCGCGCGCTCAGCTCAGGCTGCGTCCGGGTAAATAAAGCGTCCGAACTGGCGGGCTTATTACTGCAGGACGCGGGCTGGAACGATGCCCGCATCTCCAGTACGTTAAAAGAGGGTGACACCCGCTACGTGCCCATTCGGCATCGTATTCCGGTCAATCTCTATTATCTGACGGCGTGGGTCGCTGATGATGGCAAACCACAGTTCCGCACAGATATTTACAATTATGATGACACCGCGCGTTCGGGCAGCCAGGCTTTGAGTCGGGCTGAGCAATTGCTGCTCTAGTGATTGATTTTAAATCGTTAGCGGCGGGCCGGTTATTCAGAAAAATGTTATCAAATGGCGATTCCTGCAGGGATCGCCACGCAAACAGGTTGCAGATGGGTTGACGCTCTACTGAGAGAAAGTTATGGTTCGGGCTGTGCGCTTTTTGCACATTTCTATGGCTTCACTCTCAGGTAAATCGTTACATGTCTACTATTGATTCTTTTCGTCGCAAACTACTGCTGTGCGGTAGCGCCGCCGCCGGTCTGGCATTATTACCCGCTTCTGCAAGGGCCTCGCTTTCTACCTCTCGCCCGCGTGTATTGATGCTTAATAATCTTCATACCGGTGAAACCCTTAAAACTGAGTTTTTTAATGGTAAGAGTTACGACAAGGATGAGTTGTCACGATTAAATCACTTTTTCCGTGACTATCGCGCCAATAAAGTGAAAAGCATCGATCCGCACCTGTTTGATCAAATCTTCCGGCTGCAGGCGCTGCTGGGAATGCGTAAACCGATACAGCTGGTTTCGGGCTACCGTTCACTGGCAACCAACAACATGTTACGTGAGAGCGGTCCTGGGGTGGCAAAGCACAGCTATCACACCAAAGGCCAGGCAATGGATTTCCATATCGAAGGGGTTTCTCTGGCCAATGTACGCAAAGCGGCGTTATCTCTGCGTGCGGGTGGTGTAGGATATTATCCCCGCAGTAACTTTGTACATATTGATACCGGGCCGATCAGGCACTGGTAATGACACCGGCAACGCTGCGTGAGCCGGTCATGGAGCGTTATGAATTACCACATTATTCCTGTTACCGCGTTTGCCCAGAACTGTTCAGTTATCTGGTGCGAGTCCACTCGTGAAGCCGCGCTGGTTGATCCAGGCGGCGATGCCGATCTGATCAAAGAGACGCTGGAACAACGCCAGCTTAAACCTTCCCGGATTCTGCTGACCCATGGGCACCTTGATCACGTCGGGGCTGCCGTCGAGCTGGCTGCCTTCTGGCAGATTCCGATTGTCGGACCACAAAAGCGTGATGCATTCTGGCTGGAGGCGCTGCCTACCCAGAGCCGGATGTTCGGACTTGATGAATGCGCGCCTTTTACCCCAGATCGCTGGCTGGAAGAGGGGGAGAGCGTACAGGTAGGGCTGACCACGCTGGAAGTGCTGCATTGTCCGGGCCATTCGCCTGGCCACGTGGTGTTCTTTGATCGGCCAGGACGGTTACTGATTTCAGGTGACGTGATTTTTAATGGTGGTGTGGGACGCACAGACTTCCCGCAGGGCGATCATCAGCAGTTAATCAATGCTATCCGCACGAAACTGCTGCCGCTGGGCGATGATGTCACTTTTCTGCCCGGTCACGGCCCGATTTCTACGCTGGGGCATGAACGCATCAGCAATCCTTTCCTGCAATAAAAAATGGGCCAGCAGGCCCATTTTTCAATTCGGTCATCCTGCTTACAGCACGGCGACAATGGCTTCGCAGAGCGCCGACATATTGTCTGGCGTCATGCCCGCCACATTCACCCGCCCTGAGTTCACCGCGTAGACGCCAAACTCTTCACGCAGGCGAATGACCTGCTCTTTGGTTAAGCCACTGAATGAGAACATGCCGTTCTGCTTAATAATAAAGCTGAAGTCGCGCTGTGCGCCTTTGTCCGCCAGCGTGTTTACAAAGAGCTGGCGCATGCGCTGAATACGCTGGCGCATGTCCGACAGCTCCTGCTCCCAGATGGTACGCAGGGTATCGTTGCCCAGAATGGTGGCAACGATGGCGGCACCATGTGCCGGCGGATTGGAGTAGTTCGCGCGAATGGTGTACTTCACCTGACTGAACGCGGTATCAACCACGCTTGCTTCGGCGGCAACCAGCGTGATGGCACCAACACGCTCGTTATACAGGCCGAAATTCTTGGAGTAAGAGCTGGCGACGATCAGTTCCTGATGCGAGGCGGCAAAAATACGCAGGCCTTCTGCATCTTCCTCCAGACCACGGGCAAAACCCTGGTAAGCGAAGTCGAACAACGGCAGCCAGCCGTTGGCCTGTGACAGCTGCGCCAGCTGTTGCCACTGCTCAGCGGTCGGGTCGATACCGGTCGGGTTATGGCAGCAGCCGTGGAACAGCACCACGTCGCCTGGCTGAACCTGCTGCAGTGACGCCAGCATACCATCGAAATCGAGCGTATGGTTTGCCGGGTCGTAATAGTGGTATTCACAGACCTCAAGACCGGCAGCGTTAAACACGTTGTTGTGATTCGGCCAGCTTGGATTGCTGATCCAGACCCGCTTCACCGATGTTTGCGTGGCGAGGAAATCGGCTGCAACGCGTAGCGCGCCGGTACCACCCGGTGTCTGAGCCGTGCGAGCGCGGCCAGCGGTGATTAGCGGGCTCTGGTTGCCAAACAGCAGGGCCTGTGTGCAACGGGCAAAATCAGCCAGACCATCAATACTGAGATAGTTTTTGGTGGTTTCATTTTCCAGCAGATATTGCTCAGCTTTTTTAACACTGGTCAGCACCGGGGTCTTGCCGGTTTCGTCCTTATAGACGCCAATGCCCAGATTGATTTTTTCCGGGCGGTCGTCAGCACGAAACAGATCGGCCAGCCCAAGAATAGGATCGGCGGGTGCAGCAGAGATCGATTCAAACATGTGTCAGGTCCATTAGCGTGAACTTTAGCGAAAAGAGCTCTCAGGTTAGCGTCCGGCCAGACAAATGCCAACCGTTTGCGAGACAAATTCATACATTTTGCAGTGTGGATTGCACGACGGGGAAAGGTAGTGATTAAAGCGGGGTAACGGCGCGAGGAAAAACGCACCTGTTTGGAATAGCAGCCATAAAAAAACGGGGCCGTAGCCCCGTTTTTCAACATGTTTAAGCAGGATTAGAACTGGTAAACCAGGCCAACTGCTACAGTGTCATCAGTGTTCAGATTCAGACGGTTGTTGTCATCCAGCTGGTTGATCTGATAGTCCACATAGGTAGACATGTTTTTGTTGAAGTAGTAAGTCGCGCCGATATCAATATATTTGATCAGGTCAGCATCGCCCACGCCTTCGATATCCTTGCCTTTAGACTGAACATAAGCAATGGATGGACGCAGACCGAAGTCGAACTGATACTGTGCTACCAGCTCAATGTTCTGTGCTTTGTTTGCAAAGCCAGTGGTAGAGAACGCGTTACCGTTAGCCAGAGTACCGGTAGCAGTAACTGGTGTTGAGTTGCGAGTTTCACCGTACATTGCAGCCAGGTAAACGTTGTTTGCATCGTACTTGATTGCCGTTGCCCAGTTTTCAGCACGTTTACCAGCACCCTGGCCGGTGACAGTGGTAGTTGCATCACCGCCGCCATTAGCTTCGCTAGGTGTAACAGTTGTCTGTGCGCCTGCTGCCTGAGCATTAGTACGGTCGCTGCTGCTATAAGCACCTACGATACCCAGACCGATTGGTGAGGTATAAGAGGTTGAAACGCCCCAGCCGTCGCCGTTAGCACGACGGATTTCATCACGGTCGTTTTTGCCCTGATACTGAGCAGCAAAGTCCCAGCCATCAACCAGGCCGAAGAAGTTAGTGTTGCGATAAGTCAGCAGGCCGGTGCTACGACCATTCATGAAGTTATCTGAGTATCCTGAGTCGCCACCGAACTCTGGCAGCATATCGGTCCAGCCGATTGCATCATAAACCACACCGTAGTTACGGCCGTAGTCGATTGAGCCCGCATCACCGAATTTCAGACCGGCGAAGCCCAGACGGGTCTTGTTGCCGTCTTGTGCGTCAGAACCTTCAGAGTTGTTCGCCTGAACGTTGTATTCCCACTGGCCGTAACCGGTCAGCTGGTCGTTAATCTGAGTTTCACCCTTGAAGCCGAAGCGAACGTAAGTATTGTCGCCATCGTTGCCGTCGTTATCAGAGAAGTAATGCAGGCCAACAGCTTTACCGTACAGGTCCAGTTTGTTGCCGTCTTTGTTATAGATTTCTGCAGCGTTTGCTGCGCCGGCGGCTAACAGAGCAGGGATAACCACTGCAAGAATATTGCGCTTCATCATTATTCATTACCCTCATTGGAGTTATTTGTACACCTGCCACTGCCGTCAAGAAACCTTTACGGGAACCCTGAACGAAGTTTGGTGTCTTCCTGTGTCTGCACGCATCTTTCCATCCCACCCGCCGTAATTCTAGCGCTTAAATGCTACTAAACTCGTAATCTTGTTTCAGTAAGAAAATATGTATTACAAAATGTAAAAAACACGGAACTTTGTGAGAGAACTCAAAATTTACAAAAATAAAAAAAGGCCGGCAGTGCCGACCTCGTTATATATATGAATTTCTTATATTTAATGCCGAATATCAGAAACTCGCGTTGCGTGGGGTGCGCGGGAAGGGGATTACGTCCCTGACATTTTGTACGCCGGTGACATAGGCGATTAAACGTTCAAAGCCTAATCCAAAGCCAGAATGTGGCACGGTACCGTAGCGACGCAGGTCACGATACCACCAGTAATCTTCTTTATTCAGCCCCATCTCTTCCAGACGCGCATCCAGGACATCCAGACGTTCTTCACGCTGTGAACCGCCAATGATCTCACCAATGCCTGGCGCCAGAACATCCATCGCCGCCACGGTTTTGCCATCGTCATTCAGGCGCATATAGAACGCCTTAATGTCTTTCGGATAGTTTTTCACCACCACCGGTGCTTTAAAGTGTTTCTCCGCCAGGTAACGCTCATGCTCAGAGGAGAGGTCAATACCCCAGGAAACCGGGTTTTCGAAGGTCTGACCGCAGTTCATCAGGATCTCAACCGCATCGGTGTAATCCACCTGCGCGAAATCGGTGGTGATGAAACGCTGCAGACGCTCAACCGCCTCTTTATCTACCCGCTCAGCAAAGAAGGCCATGTCATCGGCACGCTCTTCCAGTACCGCGTTGAAGACATACTTCAGCATTGATTCGGCCAGTGCAGCGGCATCATCCAGTGAGGCAAAGGCGATTTCCGGCTCCAGCATCCAGAATTCCGCCAGATGGCGGCTGGTGTTGGAGTTCTCTGCGCGGAACGTCGGACCGAAGGTGTAGATCTTCGACAGGGCGCTGGCATAGGTTTCGCCATTCAGCTGACCAGAAACGGTCAGGAACGCCTCTTTACCAAAGAAATCTTCGCTGAAGTCAACTTTGCCCTGATCGTTACGCGGCAGGTTTTCCATATCCAGCGTAGAGACACGGAACATTTCGCCGGCACCTTCGGTATCGGAGGCGGTAATCAGCGGCGTCGAGACCCAGAAATAGCCATTTTCATGGAAGAAGCGATGCAGCGCCTGCGCCAGGGTGTGGCGAACGCGGGCGACCGCGCCAATCAGGTTGGTGCGCGGACGCAGGTGAGCCACTTCGCGCAGATACTCGATACTGTGGCGTTTCGCCGCCATCGGGTAGCTGTCGGGATCTTCCACCCAGCCTACGACTTCCAGGCTGGTCGCCTGAATCTCAAACGCCTGGCCCTGACCCGGTGAGGCCACCACTTTACCGGTGACGATAACGGAACAGCCCGTGGTCAGACGCAGCACTTCATCCTGATAATTATTCAGAGAATTATTGACGACAGCCTGAACGGGATTAAAGCAGGAGCCGTCATAGACAGCGATGAAGGAAAGACCGGCTTTGGAATCTCTTCGGGTACGCACCCAACCACGTACGGTGACTTCACTGTCAACCGCGACGCGACCGTGCAGTACGTCCGCTACAGGCACTACGCTCATAAATATCTCTCTATATAGAAGAAGTGAGTAAAAAAGTTGCCCCATCCGGGGTTTTGCTATGTTACTTGCGAGTCTTCAGGAAACAAGCAAAATTCAGGGGGAAAGCAGATTTATTACAGCAGAGGCGGGGCGTATCAACGCCCCGATAAGAAGAGGATTAACTCGCTTTTTTTACCAGCGGCAGATCAAAAGCTTTACGCAGGGCTCTGACAAAGGCTTTATCCTGGCAGATGGTTTTGCCCGGGCTGTCTGAGAGTTTCGCCACCGGCTTGCCATTGCACTGCACCAGTTTGATAACGATGTTCAGTGGCGTCACGCCCGGAATATCGCAGGTGAGGCGGGTACCGATGCCGAACACCACGTTCGTCCGCTGGCCAAAGTGGCGGTACAGCGCCAGCGCTTTGTCGAGATTTAAGTTGTCAGAAAAGACCAGGTGTTTGCTTTGCGGATCGATACCCAGCTTCTGGTAGTGGGCGAGGGCTTTCTCGCCCCATTCGACCGGATCGCCGGAGTCGTGGCGCAGTCCCTGGTAGCGGCGGGCAAACACCGGGCCGAAATCGCGCAGGAATGCGTCCATGGCGATGCAATCGGTCAGGGCGATGCCCAGCTTATCGTCATACTCATCCAGCCACGCCTGCAGCGCCGCGCGCTGGCTGTTGGCCAGTACCGGACTGATCTGCTGGAAGGCCTGGAACCACTCATGCGCCTGTGTTCCCACCGGCGTCAGTGACAGACGGCGCGCCAGATCATAGTTACTGGTGCCAATCAGCCACGGAAATTCCTGTTTCAGCGTTGAGACGATCGACTGCTGCACATCCTGCGAATAACGACGACGGGTGCCAAAATCCATCAGGCGGAAGCGTGACATATCAAGGTCAGCCACCTGGGCTTTAAAGTCGCCGAGTTTCTGATGTAAGTGGTCAAGTGCCTGCTGAGTAGTGACCTGCGGCGTGCGATGACGATGCACAATCTCACTGATCAGCGCCAGCAGCGGCACCTCCCACATGATCACTTCTCGCCACGGCCCCTGAATACGGAGTTCCAGCTTGCCATGATGATTGCGCACCTCAACCTGATCCGGGTTATAGCGGAACTGGCGTAACCAGCTGAGGTAATCCTGCCGGAAGAAGGGAAGGTGAGACAACCAGGTCGCTTCATCATCAGTCAGCGCCAGGTGTTGCATTGCGGTTATCGCGTCACGAATTTCGTCAGCGTAGAGACCCAGCAGTTCGTCGCCGCGGCAGCGAAACTCCGCCGCCACCGTTATGTCATGATAGCGGTGGAAAACGGCCTGCTGCATATGGAGCTTATAGGCGTCCGTATCCAGCAGCGAGGTCAGTATCGGGGAAGCATGTCCTGTCATGGCGCGTTTCAGCATCCTGTTCGGTGGCGCAGAGCCCGGTGTTGTACACAGTCATAAAGACGCAAAAGTATAATTCACTATCTGAAGCCGATCACAGCATATTTCAGTCGGGCGGGTCGAGGCCAATCTGTGCCATTGTTAACAAAGTGTAGCCATCTCACCCTTTAGGTGCATTGTGCGTGGCAAGCTTGTAGTAACAAGCTTAGACTTTGCCGGTAAACTTATAACAACGCGAGACGCAATATGACGCAACAGCCCCAAATCAAGTATCGCCACGACTACCGTGCGCCTGAGTACACCATCACCGATATCGATTTAACTTTTGAACTGGATGCGTCCACCACCCGCGTAACGGCCATCAGCCAGGTTAAACGGCTGGGCGACAGCAAGGCTGAGCTGCGACTGGACGGCGAAGCGTTAACGCTGATTGCGCTGGAGGTTGACGGGCAAGCCTGGACGGCCTTCCGTGAAGAAGAGGGCGCACTGGTCATCAGCCAGCTGCCGGAAAGCTTCACCCTGAAAATTATTAACGATATTCACCCGGATCAGAACACCGCGCTGGAAGGGCTGTATAAATCGGGCGAGGCGCTCTGCACCCAATGTGAGGCTGAAGGCTTTCGT
Source organism: Pantoea sp. Fr-CA_6 (assembly GCF_024520895.1). Classification (NCBI taxonomy): domain Bacteria; kingdom Pseudomonadati; phylum Pseudomonadota; class Gammaproteobacteria; order Enterobacterales; family Erwiniaceae; genus Pantoea; species Pantoea sp. Fr-CA_6. Next base: position 456,602 of record NZ_JALNPO010000002.1, read on the forward strand.
CATATTACCTGGTATCTCGATCGCCCCGACGTGCTGGCGCGCTTTACCACCACCATTTATGCCGATGGTGAGCGCTATCCATTCCTGCTCTCCAACGGTAACCGGATTGATAGCGGCCGGGATGAGCAGGGTCGCAGCTGGGTGAAGTGGCAGGATCCGTTCCCGAAACCCTGCTACCTGTTTGCGCTGGTGGCGGGCGATTTCGACGTGCTGCGCGACAGCTTCACTACCCGTTCAGGACGTGATGTGGCGCTGGAGATCTTCGTCGATCGCGGTAACCTCGACCGTGCCGACTGGGCGATGACGTCGCTGAAAAACAGCATGAAGTGGGATGAAGAGCGTTTCGGTCTGGAGTATGACCTCGACATCTTTATGATCGTGGCGGTGGACTTCTTCAACATGGGCGCCATGGAGAACAAAGGCCTTAACGTCTTCAATGCCAAATATGTGCTGGCTAAAGCGGAAACGGCGACGGACAAAGATTACCTGGGCATTGAAGCGGTTATCGGTCACGAATATTTCCATAACTGGACCGGTAACCGTGTGACCTGCCGCGACTGGTTCCAGCTCAGCCTGAAAGAGGGACTGACGGTGTTCCGCGATCAGGAGTTCAGCTCTGATCTGGGTTCACGCGCGGTGAATCGCATTGATAACGTGCGTATCGTACGCGGTGCGCAGTTCGCCGAAGATGCCAGCCCGATGGCACACCCGATCCGTCCGGATCAGGTCATCGAGATGAACAACTTCTATACCCTGACGGTGTATGAAAAAGGGTCAGAAGTGATCCGTATGATGCACACCCTGCTGGGTGAAGAGAATTTCCAGAAGGGCATGAAGCTCTATTTTGATCGTCACGACGGCAGCGCCGCCACCTGTGATGATTTTGTTCAGGCGATGGAAGATGCCTCGAATGTTGACCTGTCGCAGTTCCGCCGCTGGTACAGCCAGTCCGGTACGCCAGTGCTGACGGTGCGCGACGATTACAACCCGGAGCTGGAGCAGTATACGCTGCACGTCACGCAGCACACGCCTGCGACTGCCGATCAGAAAGAGAAGCTGCCGCTGCATATCCCGCTGGATATTGAACTCTACGATGGCGAAGGCAAGGTGATCCCGCTGCAGAATAATGGTCATCCGGTACATCATGTGCTGAATGTTACCGAGGAGTTCCAGACCTTTATTTTCGATAATGTCTACTTCCAGCCAGTGCCGTCGCTGCTGCGCGAATTCTCTGCTCCGGTGAAGCTTGATTACAAATGGAGTGATGCTCAGCTCACCTTCCTGATGCGTCATGCACGCAACGACTTCTCCCGCTGGGATGCGGCTCAGAGCCTGCTGGCGACCTATATCCGTCTGAATGTCGCCCGCTATCAGCAGGGCCAGCATCTGTCACTGCCGCTGCATGTCGCCGACGCCTTCCGCGCGGTGCTGCTGGATACCGACTGCGACCCGGCACTGACCGCGCTGATTCTGACGCTGCCGTCGGAAAATGAGATTGCCGAGCTGTTTGATACTATCGATCCGCAGGCAATTGCGCTGGTGCGTGACGCGCTGCAACGCACGCTGGCACGCGAACTGGCCGATGAGTTTTTTGCGATCTACAACGCCAATCAGCAGCCTGAATACCGCGTGGAGCATGACGCGATTGGTCAGCGCAGCCTGAAAAATATCTGCCTGACCTATCTCGCCTTCAGCGATGCGCAGCTGGCGGATAAACTGGTGCAGACCCAGTATCACCAGGCGACCAACATGACCGATGCGCTGGCGGCGCTTTCTGCTGCTGTTGCGGCACAGTTACCGTGCCGTGATGCGCTGCTGGCAGCTTACGATGAGCGCTGGCATCAGGATGGTCTGGTGATGGACAAATGGTTTGTGCTGCAGGCGACCAGTCCGGCCGCTAACGTGATGCGCAATGTGCGTCAGCTTCTGAATCATCGCTCCTTCACCATGAGTAATCCGAACCGCGTTCGCTCGCTGGTGGGTGCCTTTGCCTCGGCTAACCCGGCCGCCTTCCATGCTAAAGATGGCAGCGGGTACAAGTTCCTGGTGGAGATGCTTACCGACCTTAACACCCGCAATCCGCAGGTTGCGGCACGGATGGTGGAGCCGCTGATTCGCCTGAAACGTTATGACGAAGGCCGTCAGGCGATGATGCGCCAGGCGCTGGAGCAGCTGCTGGAGCTGGATAAACTTTCTGGCGACCTCTACGAGAAAATTACCCGGGCACTGAACGCCTGATAATTAAAAAGGGGAGTGTCTGAGACACTCCCCTTTTTTAGCGCTGCTGCGCGTAACGAACCGGCTGCGGTCGTTCCGTACGCTGCATGACCCGATCCAGTACCTCCGCTTCCAGCTCGGCCAGCCGCGCCGATCCGCGACGGCGAGGACGAGGCAGATCCACCAGCAGATCCAGCCCGATCTGACCCTCTTCGATCAACAGCACGCGATCTGCCATCACCACCGCTTCACTGACATCATGCGTGACCAGCAGCACGGTAAAGTGATGCTGCTGCCACAGTGACTCAATCAATCCCTGCATCTCAATGCGGGTCAGGGCATCCAGCGCCCCCAGCGGTTCATCCAGCAGCAGTAAACCGGGCCGGTGGATCAGCGCTCTGGCCAGTGCGACGCGCTGTTTCTGGCCGCCGGAGAGGGCGGCTGGCCACTCATCAGCCCGATCGGCGAGGCCTACCGCCGCCAGCGCATCCAGCGCCGCGCTGCGCCATTCGCGTCCGCGCAGACCCAGTCCGACGTTATCGATCACTTTTTTCCACGGCAGCAGTCGCGCATCCTGAAACATCAGGCGGGTATCTTCACGAGCCGACTGCAGCGGCGCATTGCCTGCCAGCAGTTCACCGCTGGAGCTCTGTTCGAGACCGGCCAGCAGGCGCAGCAGCGTGCTTTTGCCACAGCCGCTGCGACCCACCACCGCCACAAACTGACCTGAGGGAATATGCAGGTCAATCTTATTGAGAATGGTGCGGCTGCCATACTGTTTGCTGACGCCGTTAACGCCAACCGGGGTACCGGTGTTGAGGCGCGCCGGTGAGAGAGTCTGGCTCATGCGTTCTCCTCCTTCAGTTGATAAGCGGGATGCCAGCGCAGCCAGACACGTTCAAGCAACAACGCGGCGACATCCGCCAGTTTGCCGAGCAGGGCGTAAAGAATAATGGCGACCACCACCACATCGGTCTGCAGGAATTCACGCGCGTTCATGGCCAGATAGCCGATACCCGCGTTGGCAGAGATGGTCTCTGCGACTATCAGCGTCAGCCACATCAGACCCAGCGCGAAACGCACGCCGACCATAATATTGGGCAGCGCGCCGGGCAGGATCACCTGAATAAACAGGCTCCAGCCGGAAAGGCCATAGCTGCGCGCCATCTCAACCAGCCCGCGATCGATGTTGCGGATGCCGTGATAAGTATTCAGGTAGATCGGGAACAGCGTCCCCAGCGCCACCAGAAAGATCTTGGCGGACTCATCAATACCGAACCAGAGGATTACCAGCGGGATCAGCGCCAGATGCGGCACATTGCGCAGCATCTGTACCGAGGTATCCAGCAGTCGTTCACCGGTTCTGGAGGTGCCGGTAATCAGCCCGAGCAGCAGGCCGATAGAACCGCCGATACTGAAGCCGATCAGCGCCCGCCAGCTACTGATCGCCAGATGCTGCCAGAGTTCACCACTGGCGGTCAGCTGCCAGAAGGTGGTCACAATTTTCTCCGGTGCGGGCAGAATACGGGTCGACAACCAGCCGGTTTGCGAGGCAATCTGCCACACCACGACCAGCAGCGTCGGCAGCAGCCAGGGCACCAGAGTATCAGCAAGGCGTTTTCGGGTTCTGGTCATCATGCTCTCCTCAGCCCCGGGCGACTTTTTTCTCAGGGGTAAAATCGTTGGCTACCGCTTCACCGTGTGCCTGAACCACGCGCGGCTGGGGCACCAGTGGAACCTGCAGGTCAAGATGCGGGAACAGCAGTTCGCCGACGCGATAAGCCTCTTCCAGGTGCGGATAACCCGACAGGATGAAGGTCTCAATGCCCAGCGCTTCATACTCTTTGATGCGTGCGGCCACGGTCGGGCCATCGCCGACCAGCGCGGTCCCGGCTCCGCTGCGCACCAGGCCGACGCCTGCCCACAGGTTAGGGCTGATTTCGAGCTTGTCGCGGCGACCGCCATGGAGTGCGGCCATCCGGCGCTGCCCCACAGAATCTGCCCGCTGGAACGCCGCCTGCGCTTTCGCGATGGTGGCGTCATCCACATTGGCAATCAGTTTGTCTGCGGCCTGCCAGGCCTCTTCATTGGTTTCACGCACGATCACATGCAGACGGATGCCGAACCGGACGGTGCGTCCCTGGGCAGCCGCTTTCGCACGCACCTGATCAATCTTCTCTTTAACCTGCGCAGGGGGTTCGCCCCAGGTGAGGTAGACATCGACCTGTTCGGCCGCCAGCTCCTGGGCGGGTTCAGAAGAGCCACCAAACCACAGCGGGGGACGAGGCTGCTGCACCGGTTTAAACATCAGACGCGCACCGCGTACCTTCACGTGCTTGCCTTCATAATCGACGGTTTCGCCTTCCAGCACCCGACGCCAGACGCGGGTAAACTCGGCGGATTCCGCGTAACGCTCGCGGTGATCCAGGAACACACCGTCGCCAGCCAGCTCTTCCGGATCGCCGCCGGTCACCAGATTAAACAGCGCACGTCCGTTAGAAAGACGGTCCAGCGTAGCGGCCTGACGCGCTGCCTGGGTTGGTGAAATCACCCCAGGACGCAACGCCACCAGGAATCGCAGGCGCTGCGTCACCGGAATCAGCGAGGCGGCAACCAGCCAGGCATCTTCACAGGAGCGGCCGGTCGGGATCAGTACGCCACCAAAACCGAGGCGGTCAGCGGCCTGCGCCACCTGTTGCAGATAGGCGTGATCAACCGGTCGCGCCCCTTCGGCGGTACCAAGATAGTGACCGTCGCCATGCGTCGGCAGGAACCAGAAAATGGATACGCTCATTGTTGCTCCTTATTGCGTCACGGTATGCGGATGCCAGATGCGATCCTGAATCGTCACTTTTACTGGCAAGAGATGATTGGCATAGAACAGGTCAGCGGTGCGCTGCTGAGCTGCGGCAGTTTCGGCACTGACCGGCGAAATGCGGGTGGGTGGCCGATGGCTGAGGTAGCTGGCGATAACCGGTTCGGGCAAGCCCATCGCCTGTGCCAGTAACGTGGTGCTCTGCTGACGCTGGCTGATTGTCAGCGCGTCAGCAGAGCTGAAGGTGTCGAGCACCTGCTGAATAAACGCGCCATGGGCCTCGGCGTAGCTGCGCGTCGCTAAATAGAAGGAGCCGGTCAGGTTAAGGGAGCTGCCATCAATCAGCAGGCGCGAATTCCCCTGCAGCATCACCGATGAATAGTAGGGGTCCCAGATTGCCCAGGCATCAACGTCACCCTGCTGGAAGGCGGCGCGCGCATCGGCGGGGGTGAGATAGACCGGCGTGATGTCTTTAAAGGTCAGACCCGCCTGCTGTAAGGCGCGCAGCAGTAAGTTGTGAGAGCTGGAGCCTTTCTGGAAAGCCACTTTCTTGCCTTTCAGATCCGCAACCTGTTTCAGCGGGCTGCTTTTTGGCACCAGAATCACTTCCGCTTTGGGTTTTGGCGGCTCCGCGCCGACATAGAGCAGATCCGCGCCCGCGGCCTGGGCAAACAGCGGGGGAAGATCACCGGTACTGCCCAGGTCGATACTGTTGATATTCAGCGCTTCCAGCATTTGTGGGCCTGCAGGAAACTCGATCCACTTAATCCGGGTATGGGGAAAACGCTTCTCCAGTAACTGATGTGACTTCGCCAGCACCATGCTGACCGAACCTTTTTGATAGCCGATGCGAATCTCAGACGGATCGGATTCGGCGGCCTGTACCTGAAGGCCGGCCAGCAGAAGTCCGGCCACCAGCCACTTTCCTAATCTCAGCTTCATCGATCGCTTCCTTATACCGCTTGCGCAACGGGATGGTGGTGACGGGTCAGTGCCAGCCAGAAGGCGGAGACGGCCTCATCCAGGCGCTGTGACAGTGAATCCTGCAGTTCGGGCTGACGGTCGTAATGACTGATCTGATGATCCTCGGCATAAACACCATGCAGGATCTCCTGCGCCTTTAAGGCGTTGAGCACCGGCTTCAGGGCGTAGTCCAGCGCCAGCATATGACCGGCACTGCCGCCGCTGGCCAGCGGTAAAACGACTTTGTGTTCCAGTGCGCGTTCAGGCAGCAGATCGAGCAGCGTCTTCAGCGCACCCGAAAACGACGCTTTATAGATAGGTGTCGCAATAATCAGTCCATCAGCCGAAGCCAGATCGTCACGCAGGGCGAGAAGCGCAGGTGCATCAAAACGCGCATTGATTAAATCGTCAGGCTGAAAGTTGTGAATATTCCACGGAATGACTTCAATACCACGCGCCTCCAGCTTGTGCTGACACAGCGTCAGCAGTGAGGTTGAGCGGGAGGGGAATCGTGGGCTGCCTGCCAGCGTAATAACTCGCATCATCACTCCTTATAACTAAAAGTTATTGATTATCAAATGTTGAGAACTTATGCCTTCATACTGTCAGAGCAGGGGAGTGGGCTTAAATGATTTATCCGGCAAAGTAAGGGTGAAATCTGCAAATAGAAGGCGTTGCGACAGATGTCAGCATCGCCGCTTCCGATAATTCTTAAATTAAGCGCTGACAGCGGAACAATTCATTAAGGGGCATGATACGAGATCGTCAAAATGTGTCGGTTGAGCAGAAAAAATATCTTTCGTCTGATTGCTTAATCATTTTTTCTGAGAGTGGCGCGACCATAAAGCGCAACGGCTGACAAAATAGCGCTGCGAAGCAGCACAGAATCAGCTTATCTGCGGCAGCCTCTGCCAAAGATTAAGATTTATCGCAGAAAGCAAACTGTAATAATAATGAAGGAATGCTGAACTTATTCATCGTTTCAGATGTTCGCTTACAGATTTCTGAATCTGGTTACGTCTGCTTTGCAGGGCTAATTTAAATCGATCCTCAACGGTTTTAACATTACTGCGGGCTATAGATGCACTTTCGTTAAGAGTGATGCTCACATGAAACATTAAGATGATTTTTACGGCTGGTCTTTTTTCGCATTACAGGTTTAAGATAATCGGGCTCAATGAAAGCAATCATAATAATCGCGCCTTACTCTTTTCGACGTTTCGCCTCTGGTCAGAACCTGCATCAGGCAGGTGAATCGTATTGTCATTTTCTAACAGCAGAGAATTGCATATGTCTGACATCCTGTTATCCGTTATTATTCCAACCTACAATGTTGAGAAATATATTGTAGAGTGCGTCGATTCGTTATTACGCCAGGTTAAAGCGCCCAATGAAATAATCATTGTGAATGATGGATCTACTGATGGAACATTAGCCTTAATTGAACAGAATTATGCGCATCTTTCCCAGGTGAAAGTGATCACCATTGAAAATGGCGGCCTCGGCAATGCACGGGACACCGGCATTGCACTGGCAAAGGGTCAGTTTCTCTTTTTCTGTGACCCGGATGATGTCGTGGTTGATGGCCTCGTCACTGAGCTGGCAATGGTGGCGGAGAAGCATCCTGAAACGGATCTTTTCTGTTTTAACTCCTGCGTCTATGAAGATGGCCACATTGATATCACCTCGCCAAAAGTGAAGCATGACCAGTTTGGCCAGCAGAAACCACAGGAGGTCTTTCTGCGCCTGCTGCGTAATGGCAGATATACCTCTGCCGTCTGGAATTACGCCTTAAGAAAAAGCGTCATTGAACAGCATAAGTTGCGCTTTGTACGTCGGGTTCATGAAGACCACAACTTTACGCTCTCCGTGTTTATGAAATGCCAGCACGCATGGGTCAGCCGTCAGGTCTATTATAAGCAGCGCATCCGCAGTGGTTCACTGACCAACAGTACCAAAGGCAATGAGTTTTTCTATCAGCGCTATGACGCTTTTATGCATGCTTATAATACGTTAATCAGTTCGCTCCCTAAATCAGCCTGGCGTAGTTCGCTGGAAAAGTCTTATTTACTTCATTCGTTCCGTCTGATGATCTATTTGTCTCTCTATAATAAAACGCCGGTGCCGGAATATGTCTGTAATGCCATTCGCTTTATGGGTCGTAATGTAAAATCAGAAAATCTTAAAGAGTGGTTGTTGTTTAATCGCCCGGAGCTCTTTATTGCGCTGCAGCACTACAAGGTTAAAAAAGAGCTCAAGCGCGCAGCCTGATTCTGAAAAATGTTTAGCGATATTGTTTATGCCTTAGCGAAATGAGAAGGTGAGACATGCAATGTGTATAAGGTTGTTGCGACATGGCAAAAGTACTCGATAAAAGTCTGGTTATTAATATTTTCTCGCTGCTGGCTTACCGTGGCGCATCGTTTCTGTTTCCGCTGGCCACGCTGCCCTATCTTGCCCGCGTTCTGGGTGTAGAGCAGATGGGTACGCTGGCGCTGGCGATCGCCTGCGTGCTTTATTGCAGCACCATCTCCGACTGGGGATTCAATGTCTTTACCACCAAAGATATTGCTCACCATCGTGATGACAAAGAACGCGTCAGCCAGCTCTTCTGGTCAACGTTTAACGCCAAGCTGATGCTGCTGGTGGTCACCAGCGGCACGCTGCTGACCGCGACCTGGTTCAATCCCTCCTGGCACCCTCTGTTCTTCATCATTCTGGCGAACTGCACCACGCTGGTCGGCTCGCTGTTTTCATTCGGCTGGCTGATGCAGGGCTTTGAGAAGCTGGGTAAGACGGCGATGATCGCCACCTTCGGTAACTTCTGTGCGATTCCGCTGACCTTTTTGCTGGTGAAATCTCCGCAGGATACCTGGCTGGCTGCCCTGATCCCTGGCGCGGTCTCCATTATCAGCGCGGCGATTACGCTGAAGTTTGTGCTGGAGATGAAAGTCATAGGCCGCTATCGCTTTGAACCACGCGAAATCAAACAGCGCATCACCGACAGCATGGATGTATTTATCGCCATTGCCGGCGCTAACCTTTTCAACAGCGTCAACGTGGTGATTCTCGCCACCTTTGCTTCTACTTATATGGTCGGGATCTACAACGGCGCCGATCGCCTGCGTAAAGCGGCCAACTCTGTGCCGGAGCAGATCGGCAGCGCCTTCTTCCCGCGCGTCAGCCACCTGTTCGGCCGGGATAAACGGGCCGCGATTGCCGCGACACGCAAAAGCCTGCTGCTGTCGTTTTCCCTGAGTCTGTCGATTGTAATCTTCACCTGGTTCTTTGCTGACCTGGTGGTCTCAATATTGCTGGGTAAAGACTTTATCCAGTCAGCGGATGTGCTGCGCGTCTTTGTGCTCTGCTTCCTGTTTGGCAACATTGCCTACCCGGCTGGATTACAGATTCTGATCCCACATGGTCTGGCCCGCCAGCGTATGTGGGTGATGATGGCCGCTGGTGTGGTTAACGTGCCGCTCTGCTGTTTCCTGGCGTGGAAGTTTGGCGCAATCGGTGCCGCATGGTCGATGGTCGGGGCTGAAGCGTTCGTCTGTCTCGGTATTTTTGGCATCATGCAACGTCACGGCATCCTGCGGGAATATCTGTTTCCCTCTGAGGTGAAAAATCACCCCGTAAACGATTCCGCCGCGTAAGATCAAAGCATTTTCAGATAGTTTTATGCATCCCCGCTGTTCGATTTACTTTTGCGCCAGAGCACTTTACCATTCTGGCGCACAATTTCCCGTGCACCGACTTTCACGATCGCTTCCGTCCTTCAGGAGAGTGCATGTTTTATCCTATCGTCCGACCGGCGCTGTTTAAACTTGATCCCGAACGCGCACACGAACTCACTTTTCAGCAACTGCGTTTTATGAACGGCACCCCACTGGAGATGTTTTATCGCCAGAATCTGCCGTCGCGTCCGGTCACCTGTATGGGACTGACCTTTAAGAATGCCCTGGGCCTGGCGGCGGGTCTGGATAAGAACGCAGAGTGTATTGATGCGTTTGCGGCGATGGGCTTTGGCTTTGTTGAAGTCGGCACCGTCACGCCGCGCGCCCAGGCGGGGAACGATAAGCCACGCATGTTTCGTCTGGTGGAAGCGGGCGGAATTATCAATCGGATGGGGTTTAATAATCTGGGTGTTGATCACCTGGTTGAAAACGTGAAGAAAGCGCGCTTTAACGGCGTGCTGGGGATCAATATCGGTAAAAATAAAGATACGCCGGTCGAGCAGGGAAAAGATGATTATCTCATCTGCATGGAAAAGGTTTATGCCCACGCCGGTTATATCGCCATCAATATTTCCTCACCTAACACCCCAGGTTTACGTTCGCTGCAATATGGCGAGGCGCTGGATGATCTGCTTTCTTCCATCAAACAGAAACAAAAAGAGCTGGAACAGCGTCATCTGAAATATGTTCCGCTGGCCGTAAAAATTGCGCCCGATCTCTCTGAAGAAGAGTTAATTCAGGTCGCGGACAGTTTAATTCGTCATCAGATTGATGGCGTGATTGCCAGCAATACCACGCTCGATCGTTCACTGGTGAGCGGTCTTAAGCATGCTGAGGAAGCGGGTGGGTTAAGTGGACGGCCAGTGCAGTCGCGCAGCACGGCGGTGATACAGCGCCTCTCTCAGGAACTGCAGGGACGGTTGCCGATTATTGGCGTAGGCGGGATCGATTCTCTGACGGCAGCGCGTGAAAAAATCGCCGCCGGGGCAACACTGGTTCAGATTTATTCAGGCTTTATTTATCAGGGGCCAGGCTTAATTAAAGATATCGTCACCCATCTCTAAGACAATTCTCACAATCATTGGCCGGGGGGTTTATTTATCCCCTCGGCTCGTTTATATTTTGTCCTGTTGCACGCTTTTTCAGCTTTTCCTTATGTTTCTTTTTTCGCTGAATTCTGCGTGATTTTTGGCGCAGCGGTAAATACAGGGCACACGATGAAAATTAAACCCGATGATAACTGGCGTTGGTATTTTGACAGCAGCCACGACCGAATGATGCTCGACCTGGCAGACGGTATGCTTTTCCGTTCCCGTTATTCCCGCAAGATGCTCACGCCGGATGCCTTCACTGAATCGGGTTTTTGTGTCGATGACGCCGCCCTTTATTACACCTTTGAAGAGACCTGCCGTCAGTGCAAACTCAGTGGCAGCCATCGCGCCGAACTGGTGTTAAATGCGCTGGTCGCTGCACGCTTCCTCAAGCCACTGATGCCGAAAAGCTGGCATTTTGCCTCTTATGCCCCGGCAATGCAGCCCCGTCCCGGTGAAATGGTACAGGTTACGCTGGCAGAAGAGGGAACGCAGGCACGCCTGCTGGTGGTTGAGAGTGGCGATAACGCGGCACTCTGCCTGCTGGCGCAGCCGGGATTGACGCTGGCCGGAAAAAACATGGTGCTCGGCGATGCTATTAAGGTGATGAACGATCGCCTGCAGCCCCTGTATCAGGATGTCGCGCCGCGCTACGCCCGCGCAGTCTGACTACCTCAGTTCTACATCGCCAGCCGGAATACAGCTGCAGCTCAACAGCGTGCCGTCCTGACGCAGGGCGCTCTGTTTCAGCGCCTTAACCTCACCCGCAACCAGACTCAGCTTGCAACTGCCGCACAGTCCCGCCCGACAGGAGTAGGGGATCCGGAAGCCCTGCATCTCCAGCTGATCCAGTAATACCTGCTGATTATCCCCGGTGAACGTCTGACCCTGAAACGTGATAGTCACGGCATCTGGCGCCTGCTGCTTTGGTTTCAGTGTTTCGACCACTTCACCGGCACCATAGCTGCGCGGTGCATGACGTTTCAGGACAATCATCTCATCACCGGCGCGCACCACCCCGCTGTTGCGCGCCACTAAGTTCAGACCGAAATCAATATCCCCGCTGCCATCCAGGGCGGTACGGAACGTCTGCAGCGTGGCCAGCGGATGACCGGCAGGATGCTTAACGCCGGTTTCGGTGCTGACAGTGGTGAGCACGCAGCGACTGCATGGCTTAGGCACCTCGAATATCACGTCGCCAATCTGAATCTCCGCCCAGCTGTCTTCATCCCATGCGGCAGCGCCGCTGACGACCAGATTCGGACGAAACTGTTCGGCACGGACGCTGGCCGGGCAGCGCTGTTGCAGATCATGCAGCGACGCGTTGTTGATCAGCAAAAACGGAAAGCCGTCGGCAAAGCTCAGCGGAATATGATTAAACGCTTTAACCCGGCGGCTGGGTTGCGGCCCGACCCAGCGCAACTGAACCTCACGCGGGAAGAACTGGCTCAGCCATTGGTTAATCGCACGCGGCGCTATGCGCGCGGTGAAATGATTTCCCCAGACTTCGGTGGGGTGATCCTGCTCATCGAAATCGCTGAAGCGGATCAGGGAGTGACTGCCATCCGGGGCCGTCAGCAGCAGGCCATCCGGTAAAATCGCGGGCGTGAAGCGCACCATCTCCGGGTGCTGACGCGCGGTAATAAAGGTGCCATCAGGTTCGGTCACCATAAACAGACGATCAAATGCCAGTCCGCTGTCAGTGACCAGCGCGTGTGACAGCGCTAATCCCCGCATCGACTTCACAGGATGAATAAATAAGCGGGAAAGCGTGATCATGGTGTTCTCCTTGAACCCGACGCGCAGCACAAAAGAAGCTAACTTTATGACATAGGTCTCCGATTCGCTATAATGCGCGACAATTTTCTCAAGAGTTAAAAAGTGACGATATGAATTCTCTGTTTGCCAGCACGGCGCGTGGGCTCGAAGAGCTGTTAAAAAGTGAGCTGGACGCGCTGGGCGCGCAGGATTTGCAAGTGGTGCAGGGAGGCGTTCACTACGAAGCCGACGATCGCACTATGTACCAAAGCCTGATGTGGAGTCGTTTAGCATCACGCATCCTGTTGCCGCTGGGAGAGTTTGGCGTCTACAGCGATCTGGATCTCTATCTGGGCGTGCAGAGCGTGGACTGGCCGACGATGTTCGGCAGCGACAAAACCTTTGTTGTGCATTTCAGCGGCACCAACGATTCGATCCGTAACAGCCAGTTTGGTGCGCTGAAAGTGAAAGATGCCATCGTGGACAGCTTTACCCGTCAGAACCTCGAACGACCCAACGTCGATCGTGAGCAGGCAGATATCCGTGTCAACGTCTGGCTGAATGACGATCGCGCCAGCATTGCGCTGGATCTTAGCGGCAGCTCGCTGCATCAGCGTGGTTATCGCCAGCAGACCGGTCAGGCGCCGTTAAAAGAGACCCTGGCGGCGGCCATCGTGCTGCGTTCTGGCTGGGAGCCGACGACACCGCTGATCGATCCGATGTGTGGTTCCGGTACGCTGCTGATTGAAGCCGCACTGATTGCCTGCGATCGTGCGCCAGGCCTGCTGCGCAAGCACTGGGGCTTCACCGCCTGGAGCCAGTTTAACGCTGCGTTGTGGCAGGACGTTAAAACCGAGGCGCAGAATCGTGCCCGCACTGGTACGGCTGCCACTCAGGCGCGCTTCTTTGGCTACGACAATAATGGTCGGGTGCTGGAGTGGGCGCAGGCGAATGCCCGCCGCGCTGGCGTCTTTGAACTTTTCACCTTCGGCCAGCAGGATCTGCTGAAGCTGACTAATCCGGTCGATCCGGCGGTTCACGGTACGGTGCTGAGTAATCCTCCTTACGGTGAACGTCTGGAGAGCGAACCAGCCCTGATTGCGCTGCACAGCCAGCTCGGACGTCTGATGAAGCAGCATTTTGGCGGCTGGAACCTGTCGCTGTTCAGCGCCTCGCCTGAACTGCTGAGCTGCCTGCAGCTGCGTGCCGATCGCCAGTTTAAAGCGAAGAACGGTCCGCTGGATTGCGTGCAGAAAAACTATAAGCTGGCGGTTAACAGCCATGAAAGCGCCGGACAGATTGCGGAAGATTACGCTAACCGCCTGCGTAAAAACGTGAAGAAACTGGAGAAGTGGGCGCGTCAGGAAGGCATTGAATGCTACCGTATTTACGATGCCGATCTGCCAGACTACAACGTTGCTGTCGATCGCTATGGCGACTGGGTGATTATCCAGGAGTACGCGCCACCGAAAACCATCGATCCTGATAAAGCGCGTCAGCGTCTGTTCGATGTCATCAGCGCAACGCTGAGCGTGCTGCAACTGCCTGCCGACCGTCTGATTATGAAAACGCGTGAACGCCAGAAAGGCAAAGCGCAGTATCAGAAGCTCAGCGAGAAGGGCGACTATTTCGAAGTTAAAGAGTTTAATGCGCGTTTCTGGGTGAATCTGACCGACTATCTCGATACCGGCCTGTTCCTCGATCACCGCATTGCCCGTAAAATGCTGGGCCAGATGAGTCAGGGCAAAGATTTCCTGAACCTGTTTGCCTATACCGGTACCGCCAGTGTGCATGCCGGTCTGGGTGGCGCGCGTTCAACCACCACGGTAGATATGTCGCGTACCTATCTGGAGTGGGCGGAGCGCAACCTGCGTCTTAACGGACTGACCGGGCGTCAGCACCGTCTGATGCAGGCGGACTGTCTGAGCTGGCTGAATGAGAGTGACGAGAACTTTGACCTGATCTTTATCGATCCGCCAACGTTCTCCAACTCAAAACGTATGGAAGAGAGCTTCGACGTTCAGCGCGATCATATGATGCTGATGCGTAACCTGAAGCGCCTGCTGCGTCGCGGCGGCACCATCATGTTCTCCAATAACAAACGCGGTTTCAAAATGGACATGGATGGCCTGAAATCACTGGGCCTGCAGGCGCAGGATATTACCCAGAAAACGCAGTCGCAGGACTTCGCGCGTAACCGTCAAATTCACAACTGCTGGCTGATCACTCACGCCGGTAAGGAATAAGCTTACATGTCATTAATCAGTATCCACGGCGCTTATCTCTCCTTCAGCGATGCGCCGCTGTTAGACAATACCGAACTGCACATCGAAGAGAACGAACGCGTCTGTCTGGTGGGCCGTAACGGTGCGGGTAAATCCACGCTGATGAAAATCATCAATGGCGAACAGCCACTGGATGATGGCCGCATTATTTATGAAACCGATCTGGTCGTGGCGCGTCTGCAACAGGATCCGCCGCGCAATATTACCGGTTCGGTGTATGACTTCGTGGCCGAGGGCGTTGAAGAGCAGGCTGAGCATCTGAAAGCCTATCACGCCATTTCCCATGTGGTGATGGAAGATCCCAGCGATAAAAACCTCAATGAGATGGCGCGTCTGCAGAGCATTCTCGACCACCAGAATCTGTGGCAGCTGGAGAGCCGCATCCATGACGTGCTGGAGCAGATTGGTCTGCAGCCCGATACCGAGCTGTCGTCGCTCTCGGGCGGCTGGCTGCGTAAAGCGGCACTGGGCCGTGCGCTGGTGAGTAACCCGCGCGTCCTGATGCTGGATGAGCCAACCAACCACCTCGATATCGAAACCATCGACTGGCTGGAAACGTTCCTGAAGAACTTCACCGGCAGCATCATCTTTATTTCCCATGACCGTTCGTTTATCCGCAACATGGCGACGCGCATTGTCGATCTGGACCGTGGCAAGCTGGTCTCCTGGCCAGGCAACTACGATCTCTATCTGGAAGGCAAAGAGGAAGCGTTGCGCGTTGAAGAGATGCAGAACGCCGAATTTGACCGTAAGCTGGCGCAGGAAGAGGTGTGGATCCGTCAGGGCATCAAAGCCCGTCGTACCCGTAATGAAGGTCGTGTGCGTGCACTGAAAGCGCTGCGTCGTGAACATTCAGAACGTCGTGAAGTGATGGGCAAAGCCAACATGCAGGTGGGCGAAGCGTCCCGTTCCGGCAAGATTGTCTTTGAGCTGGAAAATGTCGACTACGCGGTCGATGGCAAAGTGCTGGTGAAGGACTTCTCAACCCAGGTGCAGCGTGGCGACAAAATTGCGCTGATCGGGCCAAATGGCTGCGGGAAAACTACCTTACTACGCCTGATGCTGCAGCAGCTGAAAGCTGACCATGGTCGTGTGCATTCCGGCACCAAGCTGGAAGTAGCCTACTTTGACCAGCATCGCGCTGAACTGGATCCGGATCGCACCGTGATGGACAACCTGGCCGAAGGCAAGCAGGAAGTACTGGTCAACGGCAAACCGCGCCACGTACTGGGCTATCTGCAGGACTTCCTGTTCCATCCAAAACGTGCCATGACGCCGGTGCGCGCCCTTTCGGGCGGTGAACGTAACCGTCTGCTGCTGGCACGCCTGTTCCTGCGTCCCAGCAACCTGATGATTCTGGATGAACCGACTAACGACCTTGACGTCGAAACGCTGGAACTGCTGGAAGAGCTGATTGATGGTTATCAGGGCACCGTGTTACTGGTGAGCCACGATCGTCAGTTCGTCGATAATACCGTTACCGAGTGCTGGATTTTTGAAGGCAACGGTGAGATTGGTACCTTTGTTGGCGGTTATCACGATGCTCAGCAGCAGCGCGCCGCCTACCGGCAGCACAAGGCGGCAGCACCGGCGAAAGCGACGGGCAACGCCTCTAAGCCTGCAACCGAGAAGGGTGATGCGAAGCGTAGCGTGAATAAACTCAGCTACAATCTGGCGCGTGAGCTGGAACAGCTGCCGCAAAAACTGGAGCAGCTGGAAGCGCGTATCGGAGAACTGCAGGCGAAGATGAGTCATCCCGACTTCTTCAGTCAGGCACACGATCAGACGCAACCGGTGCTGGATAATCTGGCTCAGACTGAGCAGGAGCTGGAAACCGCTTTTGCGCGCTGGGAAGAGCTAGAGTCACTGAAAAACGGCGCGTAGGGCAGGGCTAACGGATGTGTTCAGCAGTGAAAAGTAACGCGTGGATGCTCTGTCCACAATGCGATTTAATGATTAAGCTGCCGGACATTCCCGTTGGCAGCCGTGCGTCATGCCCGCGCTGCCACACCTCCCTGACGGCCAACTGGCACGAACCGCGTAAACGGCCAACGGGCTATGCGCTGGCAGCGCTGTTTATGCTGCTGCTGGCGAATCTGTTTCCTTTTGTCTCAATGAAGGTGGCAGGGCTGACCAGCCAGATCACGCTGGCGCAGATACCTCAGGTGATGGTGACGGAAGATTACAGCAGTCTGGCGACGCTGTTCCTTCTCTTTGTGCAGGCGGTTCCGGCCTTCTGCATGATCACCATTATCCTTCTGGTCAATCGGGTCCCGTTGCCGACTGGACTCAAAACTGGTCTGGCACGTATTCTGTTTCAGCTGCGTAACTGGGGCATGGCAGAAATCTTTATGGCGGGCGTGCTGGTCAGTTTCGTCAAGCTGATGGCCTATGGCGAGATCGGCCTGGAGACCAGCTTCTGGCCATGGGTTCTGTTCTGTCTGCTGCAGTTGCGGGCCTTTCAGTGCGTTGATCGACGTGGCTTGTGGGACAGTCTGTCACCCCGGCCTGCGCTGCCCCATCCGCCCGAAGTGGGCATCAGTGGTTTAGAGCAGGGTCTGCGCTCCTGTCCCTGCTGTACGGCCATTCTGCCGGAAGCAGAGCATAAGTGTCCCCGCTGCGGCGTCACGGCTGAGGCACGGCGTAAGCACAGCCTGCAGTGGACGCTGGCGCTGTTGTTCACCTCCATACTGCTTTATATCCCGGCCAACCTGTTGCCGATCATGGTGACGGAAACCCTCGGCACAGCCTATCCTTCCAATATCATGGCGGGGGTGATTGTGCTGTGGGGTGATGGCTCCTATCCGGTGGCGCTGGTGATCTTTATCGCCAGTATCATGGTGCCTACGCTGAAAATGCTGGCGATTGGCTGGCTTTGCTGGGATGCCAGCGGACGCGGACAGCGTGACAGCCACAGGATGCACAAAATTTATGAAGTGGTCGAATTTGTAGGCCGCTGGTCAATGATCGACGTGTTTGTTATTGCCGTGCTCTCTGCGCTGGTGCGCATGGGGCAATTAATGAATGTTTATCCCGCGTGGGGGGCAGTATTGTTTGCAATGGTGGTGATTATCACCATGATTGCTGCCATGACCTTTGACCCGCGATTAACCTGGGATCGTGTACGCGAAAACAATATGAAGGAGTCGCGCCTTGACGGAAACTAATCACGGCCATGCAAAGGTGGAACAGATTAAGCGCTGGTCGCCGGTCTGGATTGTCCCCATCGTTACGCTGTTAATCGGCGGATGGATCCTCTTTTATCACTTCAGCCATCAGGGGCCGGAAGTCACCCTCATCACCGAAAACGCCGAAGGCATTGTTGCGGGTAAAACCACGATTAAAAGCCGTAGCGTGGATGTCGGTGTGGTGGAAAGCGCGGTGTTAAGCGACGATCTCCACCATGTGGAAATCAAAGCGCGCCTGAATTCAGGCATGGAAAAACTGCTGCACAGCGACAGCGTTTTCTGGGTGGTGAAACCGCAGGTGGGTCGCGAAGGGATCAGCGGTCTCGGTACTCTGTTATCCGGTGCCTATATCGAATTACAGCCGGGCACTAAAAGCCAGGCACCCGAGCAGTTTAAGCTGCTGGATGCGCCGCCGTTAGCGCCACCGGATGCCAAAGGGATTCGCATCGTGCTGGACAGCAAGAAAGCGGGCCAGCTCAATCCGGGGGATCCGGTGCTGTTCCGTGGCTATCGCGTCGGTACGGTCGAGACCAGTGCTTTTGATACCGAAAAACGCATGATGACCTATCAGCTGTTTGTCGCTGCGCCTTACGATCGCCTGATTACAACTAATGTGCGCTTCTGGAAGGATAGCGGCATCGCCGTGGATATGTCCGCTTCAGGAATGCGGGTGGAAATGGGATCGCTGACCACGCTGTTCAGCGGCGGCGTCAGTTTTGACGTGCCGGATGGCTGGGAGCTGGGTCAGCCTGCGCAGAATAAGTCTGACTATCATCTGTTTGACGATCAGCGCAGCATTCAGGACTCGCTCTACACCAACCATATTGATTACCTGATGTTCTTCACCGACTCCATCCGTGGTCTGCAGGCGGGGGCGCCGGTTGAGTTCCGCGGCATTCGCCTGGGTACCGTCTCAGAAGCGCCATTGATGAAAGCCGGTCTGGACCAGGCGCTGAACAATGATTACCGCGTGCCGGTGCTGATTCGCATTGAGCCGGATCGCTTTATCAGCCGACTGGGTGAGAACTTCGATCTGCAACAGCATCTGCAGGATGGTAAAAAACGTGGCCTGCGTGCGACGCTGAAAACCGGCAGTCTGTTGTCGGGTGCGCTCTATGTCGATCTTGACTTCTATGACAATGCACCGCCTTACAAAGGGCCGCAGAAAGTCTCTGGCTATGAAGTTATCCCAACGGTCAGCGGTGGCCTGAGCCAGATTCAGCAGAAGCTGATGGCGGCGCTGGATAAGATCAACAGTCTGCCACTGAACGGTATGGTCAATGAAGCGACAGGCACGCTGAAAGAGAGCCAGAAAACGATGCGTGATCTGCAGCGCACCATCGACAACATCAACAAAGTCACCGCCAGTCCGGCTATGAAAACCCTGCCGGAAGACCTGCAGCAGACATTGCGCGAGCTGAACCGCAGCATGAAAGGCCTGCAGCCAGGCTCACCAGCCTACAGCAAGCTGGTGGGGGATATGCAGCGCCTGGATAAGGTTCTGCGTGAACTCCAGCCGGTGTTAAGAACGCTTAACACCAAGAGCAATGCGCTGGTATTTGAGGCAAAACCGGGACAGGATCCCCAGCCGAAGAGGGCGAAACAGTGAATAAAGGATTGATACTTTGTGCCGCGCTGGTGTTGAGTGCGTGCAGTAGCAGCGTTGACAATACCTGGTATCAGCTGCCCTCCGGGGCGGCTTCCATGCAGGTCAGCAGCAGCCAGCTGAATGAAGCGCAACCGATGTTATGGGTGCAGCAGGTGACGGTGCCGGACTATCTGGCAGGCAACGGACTGGTTTATCAGACCAGCGATGTCAAATACGTTATCGCCGCGAATAATCTCTGGGCCAGCCCGCTCGATCAGCAGTTGCAGCAGACATTGATCACTAACCTGAGCAAGGCGCTGCCAGGCCGGCTGGTCGCAGGTTCACCTTTAGGCGCGCAGCACGATACGCTGAATGTGACCGTGACAGGCTTTCAGGGACGCTATGATGGCAAAGCAGTCGTCAGTGGCGAATGGACGCTGGAACATCAGGGCCGGCTGACCAAACAGGCGTTTAACCTGGTACTGCCGCAGACCGAAGATGGCTACGATGCGATGGTCAGAACGCTGGCGGCGGGCTGGCAACAGACAGCACAGAAGATTGCCAATAGCGTGGTTGCGTTAAATTAAGATTGATGTGAATAAATAAGCTAAGCCCCTGACCGATTGTCGTGCTTTTTCGACAGAGGTCAGGGGCTTTTTTATTAGCTTAATCAGAAAGATAGTGTTGTTGCATGCATCACAGAACGTCATTATTTTTACCGATTAAGGTCACATTTATGACACTGGCATGAAGATTGGGCATTGATCTTTGGGTGCGCAGGAGGTAGAACATAAGAGTGGTTGAACATTAATTCACCACTTTTCTTTCCACCAGATTCCACAGACCTTACATGAGGGACACGGAGTATGAAGAGACAGAAACGAGACCGCCTCGAACGCGCCCATTCACGTGGTTATCAGGCAGGTATTACTGGACGCTCAAAAGAGATGTGTCCGTATCAGTTGATTGACGCTAAGTCTCACTGGTTGGGAGGTTGGCGACAAGCCATGGAGGACAGGTCGGTAGCTGCATAACCGGATGTCACTGAAAAGGGAATATAACCTCCGCCATGCGCGGAGGTTTTTGTTTCGGGGGGAAACGCTTAGAAAGCGGCGGTATCTTTAAACAGGCCGACTTTAAGATCGCTGGCGGTATAGATCAGATTACCGTCAACCAGCACTTCACCATCTGCCACGCCCATAACCAGTTTGCGGTTAATAACGCGTTTGAAGTGAATGCGGTAAGTCACTTTCTTCGCATCTGGCAGGACCTGACCGGTGAATTTCACTTCACCCACGCCCAGCGCACGACCTTTACCTTCGCCGCCCAGCCAGCCCAGATAGAAACCAACCAGCTGCCACATGGCATCAAGGCCCAGACAACCCGGCATCACCGGATCGCCAATAAAGTGACAGCCGAAGAACCAGAGATCAGGATTGATATCCAGCTCCGCTTCAACAAAGCCTTTGTCATATTTGCCGCCGTCTTCGGTCATTTTGACCACGCGGTCCATCATCAGCATGTTGCCGGATGGAAGCGGCGGACCATTTTCGCCAAACAGTTCACCACGACCTGACAGAATCAGATCTTCTTTGGTATAGGATTCGCGTTTATCTACCATGTTTTCAATAAGCCTTGTTTTAGTGAATCACGAATATTAGCGAACAGTTGTACGCTGAGCAAATCGGATTAACGGTGGTTGAACCAGTTAAGCCAGCGCAGCGCCCAGGGACGTTGCGGACCGTCCGGCTGGTTGAACAGGCTAATGCGTTCCTGGATGGTATTCAGCAGGCAGTCGCCCAGGCCATCCTCGGTACTCCAGATTTTACCGGTCAGCAGCGGTAGCGCTTCATCGGCACGGTCAATTGCCCAGATATGGAAATGACCCTGTTCAACCGCACTGACAACCGCCTGGCTGAGGCTGAGATGACGGACATTGCTGGCGGGAATAATCACACCCTGCTGACCTGTCAGTTCTCGCTGATGGCAGATATCAAAGAAGCCTTCGATTTTCTCATTCAGTCCGCCCACCGGTTGTACGTTGCCAAACTGATCAACCGAGCCGGTCACCGCAATTTGCTGATTGATGGGCTGATTAGCCAGCGCGCTGATTAAGGCACAGAGTTCAGCCAGTGAAGCACTGTCACCATCCACCTCGGAGTAAGATTGCTCAAAGACCATTGAGGCCGAGAAGGGCAGTTGCTGATCGAGTTCCAGTTCGGCAATCAGGTAAGCCTGCATAATCATCATGCCTTTGGCATGAATATTACCGCCCAGCTCCGCTTTGCGCTCGATATCCATGAATTCGCCATCGCCGGGATGTACCACGCAGGTAATACGCGATGGATCGCCCCAGGCACGGGGATGGCCAGGATATTCAACGACCGACAGGCCATTAATCTGACCAACCACTTCGCCTTCGGTTTCAATCAGAATCTGTCGCAGCAGGATCTCGTCACGCATCCGCTCATTGAGATAATTCTCGCGCCACAAACGCGCTTCCAGCGCATCACGCAGCGCTTCAGCGTTCAGTTCATCGCCCATCAGGGCCGATTCGCGCATCTGGCGTTGTAGCCAGCGGGGGCAGAGTGGCAGCGTCTCCTGATCGCCGCTGTAGCGGACGCCTTCTTTAATCAGTTCTGGCCAGAAGTCCGCTTCCGGCTGGGGCAGACCCGCCTGTTGCGCCAGTTCGAGGTTCCAGCGACACCAGGCAAGCATGTCATCTTCATCCAGAATCTGAATATTCTCTTCAAATTCAGTATAGATGGCCATTTCGTGAGCTTCGGGATCCAGCTCCTGAAATTCTGCCAGCGCTTCCCGATCGCCACACAGGACCAGTTTCAGATTGAGCGGCAAGGGAGGAATCGAGACTGGCAGCGGCCGGCGCTCATCCTGAGATGTCCACTCAACATAGCCCTGCTCAATACACTTTTTCAGGCGCAACCAGAGAATCGGCTGCGTCATCAGGCTACGCAGGGAAAGCAGCAGCGTGCCGCCATTAGCATGATGGATCAGGCCCGGTTCCAGCTGGATGCGATCTTTATACTGGCGCACGCAGCCAAACAACTGCTCCATCTCAATCCATTCAGCAAAGTGAATACCACCCTGACTGGTGAACGGGCGTTGAGGATCGGAGGGGGGCTGGAGCGTGACGTTGTCGGCCATGATATGGTAATCACCGCCGAATAGAGTGGTACTGTCGACCATGACCCGCTCTGCGGCCTGGGCAATGAATGTCAGATAATCGCGATTCTCCTGGCTACGAACCAGCAGTAACGGGAACCCCTGCGTCTGATGGTGTAAATGCGCCAGTGCATTCAGCAACCGGGGCTGTACCGTTGCCAGAGCATCAGTTTCTTCATCAGCAATTCGGGAGAAAACGGATTGGTATTGCGCGCTATCTGGCTGTAAGGTCTGCCACGTAAGTTGAGTGCTGGTCAAAATAATCGCATTTGTCTGTTTTAAGAAAAGCGAGATTATACAGGATTCACCCTTGTTAAGCACTGCAGACTTCCTGTTGAAGATGTGATGGTGACAGCATGTTTTTCGTTGCTGCATCCGGGAAAAAAGCTGTTATTCTTAGTTCGTTACGTGATCACGATGAGATTCCGATGAAATACCAGCAACTCGAAAATCTTGAATGTGGATGGAAGTGGAAATACCTGGTGAAAAAACATCGGGAAGGTGAACTGATCACGCGTCACCTTGAGTTAAGCGCGGCGCAGGCAGCAGTGGATAAGCTGCTGGCAATGGAAAATAATCCGGTTACAGTGAATGAATGGATCGCAGAACATATTCACGCTGATCTGGATAACCGACTGAAGCAGACCATCCGTGCCCGACGAAAACGCCATTTCAACGCTGAACATCAGCATACGCGAAAAAAATCGATAGACCTGGAGTATCTGGTCTGGCAGCGACTGGCAGGTCTGGCACAGCGGCGCGGCTGCACGCTCTCTGAAACGATTGTTCAGCTGATAGAAGATGCAGAACGTAAAGAGAAATATGCCACTCAGATGTCGAGCCTGAAGCAGGATTTGCAGGCGATTCTGGGTAACTCCGGTTCAGAGAGCGAATAATCGGGCAGGGCAATCAAAGCCTTCATCTCTCAGTCCGGTTTTATTACCGGCATAAAAAAACCCCGCCTTAGCGGGGTTTTTTATTACGTATAAACTTAAGCCTGTGGCTGAGTTACAACGTCTTTGATACCTTTAACGTCGATTTCTACACGACGGTCCGGCGCCAGGCAGTCGATCAGGGCATTACGGCCTTTCACGCTGTCACAGGTGTTGCCGGTAACTGGGTTAGATTCACCCATGCCACGTGCAGAGATCTTGTTAGAAGGAATACCTTTAGATACCAGGTAATCTACGACTGACTGAGCACGTTTCTCAGACAGTTTCTGGTTGTACTGCTCTGAACCGATGCGATCGGTGAAGCCCAGTACGACAACGGAACCATCTTTAGGATCCATTGAGCTCAGCTGGCTGTACAGCTGATCCAGAGCCTGCTGGCCTTCTGGCTTCAGGGTAGATTTGTTGAAGGTGAACAGAACGTCAGACTTCAGAGTGAAACGCTTGGTTTCAACAACTGGAGCTGGTGCTGGAGCCGGAGCTGGCGCCGGAGCAGCGACGTCATCCTGACCGAAGCGGTATGAAACGCCTACGCTCAGCATGCCGTTGTCTGGACGAGTACCAACGGTCTGTGCATCACCGATGTTGTTAACCCACTGGTAATCCAGACGGGTAGCCCAGTTTTTGGTCAGCGCATATTCAACACCAACAGCAGCCAGCGGAGATACGCCGGTGTCGTGGTCGCTGATGCGGCCAGTAGTTGGGTTAGTCTGCGTTGAGTCTGCACGCCATACCATGCCGCCCAGACGAGTATACACGTCCAGATCGTCATAGATTGGGTAGCTCAGTTTAGCAGCCAGCTGAACGCCCTGTGCTTTGAATGCGCCGTTAGTCACGTTGCCTTTGTTAGGCATGCGACCCAGCCAGTCATAGCCCAGCTCGAAGCCCAGGTATGGATTTGCCTGGTAACCAACGAATGCACCTGCACCCAGCTGGCTTTCATGAGTTGGACCGTCATTGTTTTCGTAACCGTTACCGTAGTAACCAGTGTCGTGATACTGAGACCAGCCCAGTTTAGCACCGGTGTACCAGGTGTCATCTTTCGGAGCGGCCTGCGCTACGGTAGCGAAGCCAGCCAGTGCCACTGCAATTGCGATAGCTGTCTTTTTCATTTTGCGCCTCGTTATCATCCAAATAGGCAATGAGCAAAAAGGTTGCTCTTGGTTTAAATCCTTCGCCGGGTCAAAACGCTCGCTTATGACTCTACCGCAAAAAACGGAGGTTATTGAGCACCCTGGCGAGCTAAAGTCTACAACGAGATTGGAAACTTACAAGTATGATGTGAGGCGCTTATGTAAAAAAACAGCGATTTATACACAATTTCTAACAATTAGGCTGGTCTTATTGCCGCGGCAAAAAGCCCTAAAAACTTGCTAAACCATTGTCAACGCTCGAACTAACAGAATCAGTGGTTTAGCTGCGACAGATAAGAAAAATAGCTTGGGAAACTTCTGATTTTTACTTAATGAAACAAATCCGACTGAATTTTTATCGCAGTTTGCGGTCTGAGAGGCGCTTCTGATGTCCCGCTTGCACGCAAAATCAATCCCAGCGCTTCACCCTCTGCCGCCGCATTTTCAAGTTGACGTCGTTCATCTTCGTCAAGATCGTAAGGAATCCATGCCAGAACGACACTGTAATTTCCTGTACGCAATGCTTTAACCATCGCTTCAACCGCATTCAGACGTTCAGAATCGGCGATATGCATACTTTTATCCAGTGGTAATCCTGATTCCTGCAGCCAGGTGCGATTCAGTTTATATGCCGGTGTTAACCACAACTGCCAGCGCGATTGCTGACTCAGCTGCTGCAATAATGGCAACAGTAACATCTGCATCATACCGGGCTGTTCGCTGTAGCGTAACTCAGTAATTCCACCGCCCTGAGAGGCCGGAACGGAAGTGGACGCATAATGATGAGCATAGCGTGCATTATTAGGATGTTGTGTTCGCATAAGTTAATCACCAGCAGTGGACTGTATGAATATACAGTACTGTCATCCTGGATAAAGATCAACCCAAATTTCTGAAAACGCCTCGCAAAATCGCGACAAGATTAGTTGAAACGCTATTTATTCATTGAACCCGTTGACGCTTTTTTTTATCTTCTAATTACCTGATACCCAAGGTAATTTACGATATATTTCTTACATGGAGGTGGTGCAATGAAAAAGGTGAATCCGGTTGTAGAGCGCTCCAGAGCGCGCCTGGCCCCATTAGGAACAATAGAGTCGCGCACCCAGTTCGGAGGCTATGCTCTGGCTGTAGAAAGTGTGGTTTTTGCCTTAATTAATAAAGACGAACTCTATCTGCGTGCCAGTGAACCTTTGCGGGAATACCTTACAGATCGTCCGCTGCAACCCCTGATTTTTCGCAAGCGGGGCAAGCTGGTGAGTCTCAATTACTTTCGGGTCGATGAAGCGTTGTGGCGCGACCCTGACCATCTGCTGGCGCTCTCCGCTGCCTCTTTAGAAACGGCGCAACTGGAGTTGCAGGACCGACAATCCTCACCGCGGTTAAAAGATCTGCCAAATCTCAGCGTACGTATGGAGATGATGCTGTACGAGGCGGGCGTCATGAGCGTCAATCATCTCTACCAGATGGGGGCTAAACAGTGCTGGCTGAAGCTTAAAGCGATCAACCAGCACGTTGGGTTCCAGACGTTACTTGCGCTGCAGGGGGCCATCACGGGCCACCATGCCGCCGCGCTGCCGCAGGCGACACGGGCGGAGCTGAATGCGTGGTTCCAGCGCACGCTTTTATCAAACCCCAATCTCAGAAGCGGCGAAGGCTAATCAGTGATTAGCGTGCGGCGCAGGCGAGCCACATCGGGCATTAATGCCACCAGCAGACCGAGTTGCTGGAGCACCAGCGGCGCACGCGTATCCGCATCTGCGGCCAGCTGGCTGATTCGCTGAGCCAGTTGATGGCGCATCGTTTCTACGTGCTCATCGCTGACAACTTCCGTTTGCAGCACATCCTCCACATAGCAAACCGTATCATCCAGCAATGTCAGCAGTTCGGGTGCGGTAATTTTATCGCGGTGAGCGCCCAGCGCAGAAATGTAACTCAGAAACGAATGGTTGGAGCAAAGCAGTTGAAAAGCCGAATCGCGCAGCTTCTGGCTGGTGCGACTTTCACTGCTCATGTTTGAGACCACTGACGCCAGTTCAGCATCCGCGTTATGCGCATCACGCCGTGCAATGCGATAGGCGAGACGGTTATCTTTGCCCTGATGATATTGCTCCATGATCGCGTCCAGATAGCGGCAATTCGCTTTCAGCGTTCGTTCTGCCACGGCAGGTAACTGACGAAAGCGCCAGTCTGGCCAGATAAACGCGACAGCCAGCCAGGCCAGCCCACAGCCCAGTAGGGTATCCACTACCCGCGGCAGGGCAACTTCAAATCCTTCACCCAGCAGGTTAAAGCAGAGCAGCACCAGCAGAGTGATAAACAGCGTGGCCTGTGCATACTGCACCTGCCTGAAAGCGAAGAACAGGACGCCCGTGATCACTATCAGGATTAACTGACCTTCAATCGAAGGCACCAGCCATAAAACGGGCAGACCAATCGCAATCCCCGCCAGCGTTCCGCCGATGCGCAAGGCCAGTCGTCGCTGCGTTGCATTGTAGTTGGGCTGGCAGACAAACAGGCTGGTCAGCAAAATCCAGTATCCCCGCTCCAGCCCGGTTACCTGAATAAAACCATATCCAATACAGAGCACCACAGACATGCGAACCGCATGCCGGAACAGCGCCGATGCGGGAGAGAGGTGGCGGCTGAAGCGCAGCCGGATATCACTCCAGCCACTCAATCCTTCGCGTGACAGCAGATTGTCACTGTGCTGAGGATCTTCACCGGCCAGCGTCTGTTCTGATTCGATCGAAGCAAGCTGTGCGTCGATGGCGCGCAGGTTGCGCAGCAGCCAGAAAAGAGCACGGGTATGCGTAGCGTCGGGATCATGCTGCTCCAGACGTTCTATCGCTTTCTGTAATCGTTCAAATGCACGCTCAAAACGGCTGTCATGCACCCACCTTTGACGCATCAGAATGCAATGTGCCAGCTGGCGACAGGCCTGAGCCTGCATATTCAGCAGACGCTGAAAGCGAAACAGAATTTCGTTGTAGCGCCAGTCGCCGCGCAGCAGATGATATTGCAGATGGGAAGAGCTGGCCCGTTCATGAATATCCTGCGCCACAAAGTAGTAGTGCAGACTACGGCGGGTGCCGCGCGACCCGCGATCGCCGCGCAGACGACTCTGCAGTGTGGTCTTGGTCAGATTAAGTTGCGCCACTAACTGGCTGTTGACCATCGCCGCATCGATAAACGCGGCATCATCCTGATCGCCCGCGTCGGGATCAAAAAGATTCGCTTTGGCATCAAGGTAACGCGCCAGTTGTGAAAAACTTCCGGCCAGTTGCTCCTGCACCGGCCGGACCGGAAACATCAGATGGCCCAGTAATGTCAGCAGGTTGTACCACAACGCGCCGACCAGCAGCAGCATCGGCTGCATATACCACTGGCTGAACAGTCCGATGCCGAGCATGGTATAGACCGCAATCAGCAGAGCACCAAAGGCGATAGTCGCATAGCGCTGGCCAAGGGCGCCCAGCAGAATAAAGCCCCAGGTCGAGATTGCCAGCCCGATAATAAAGGCGAATGGATAGGGAAACAGTAACTCGACTGAAACCGAGGCGATGCAGAAGCAGAGCAGGGTAATCAGCAGATTCTTCAGGCGACCGGCCAGGCGATCATCGAGATCGGCCAGCGCAGCAGCGACCACTCCCAGGGTCAGAGGGATCGTCCACTCAATCTGATGCAGCCACCAGGGAATGGCGGCGCAGCCACTCAGTGCAAACAGGATCCGCAGCAGATAGCGCCACGTACTGTTAAACAGATATTTGCGCCAGCCTGGCACGGCATCCGACATCATATTAATAGCGGCGGGCATTGGCTTCGCGCGCGGCGCGCGCCTCTTCCACTGATACCACCCTGCGGCCAACCGGCCAGAGCGCGATAGCGGCGATCTTAAAGTTCGCAATCCCTACCGGAATACCGATGATACTGATGCACTGCACAATCCCCACGGAGATGTGCGAAAGGCAGAGCCACCAGCCAAAGAAAATCAGCCAGAAGATATTCAGAAAGGTGCCGCCGGTATTCAGAATATGACTCTTACTTTCCGGACGCAGCACATCAACATGCACCGCCTCGTTGCCAAATGGCAGCAACGAGAGTTTGGTGATTTCCCAGCAGGAGCGGGTCAGCGGCAGGGTAAAAATCAGCACGATGCTGATTAACGTGGCAAACAGCCAGCTCAGGGTGGTGAAAAAACCGCCCAGAACAAAATTAAGAATATTTAAAACGGTGCGCATGATCTTCTTTTCCTTTTGCATTCCGCAAGATGTGACGCCAAGTTTAGCCTGTTTTAAAAAACATCATTTAACAACAGTGACTTGGCAGTAAAAACAGTTAGTTAAGCTAATTTTAAGTGCAGGGAAATGCAGTGTTATGAATCCTCTGCTGCCACATTGCTGCCACTATAACCCGCGATAGGGTTGAGCTGTGCAGCCTCTTCAAGATGGTCTGGTGCGAAGTGTGCATACCTCATAGTTTCACGAATGTTTGCATGACCAAGTATCCGCTGCAGTACCAAAATGTTGCCTCCATTCATCATAAAATGACTCGCGAATGTGTGCCGGAGCACATGCGTATTTTGACCATCAGCTAACTGTATATTGGCAATGTTCAGCATTTCACTGAAAGCCTTATAGCAAGGCTGAAACATTTTATCTTTCAGAGGCGAAAGCTCATCATAAAGCCACCGTGGTATAGGTACAGTTCGGTTTTTTCCACCTTTAGTTTTTATAAACGTGAGCTTATAAGGTGACAGCTGAGAACGGGTTAGGTTCTCGGCTTCGCGCCATCTGGCACCTGTTGCGAGGCAGATTTTAACGATTAGTGTAAGGTTGATGTTGCCAAATGAATCGCAGGCCTCAAGCAGTGTTTTGATCTGTCCGTCAGTCAGCCAAGACATCTCTTTTTCTTTTTCCTTGAAAGGCCGAATTCCATCAAGAGGATTAGGTAGCTTCCACTCTCCGAGTCGGCGCAACTCGTTGAATACAGCTTCGAGGTAGTACTGTTCGCGGTTTACGGTAATGGGTTGCGCTATCCATTTCTGAGGATTGGCATGATAACCATTATCAATTTTCCCGCTCAACCTCTGGTCTCGATAATGCGCCCAATCTTTAGTTGTTATCCTCGAAGCAATCGGATCACCCATTCCCCTGCAAACAATCTTCAACTTTGCAAGACGCAGTTTGCTTGCTGTCAGTGACTGCCCGTGTAGGTTGTGCCAAAGTTGGATCAATTCGCTTAGCTTCCGGCGATCCTCTTTTTCACCGAGCCAGGGCTTATCTTCAGACTTCTTTCTTTCATAATCCTCATAAGCCTCGGCCTCACCTTTAGTGTTAAATTGCTTACGGATACGCTTTCCATCCCTACCGTTGGGGAATATCTGCGCAAGCCATTTGCCATTTTTTTGTTTAGTAACAGTCATAGTGAGAACCGAGGTAAATTACTTATTGTTCACAAAGGTTATTGCCAGCATCAAGAATTGGGCTGATGCTTTTCTTAACCCCTTTATAGTTTGGATCGTCAGCCCATACAGCATCTATGTCGTAACCCTCCATTTTCCCAGTCTTGACAGCATCTTTTGCATTGCCATTTACAGGATATCGGTCATCAGTATCAGTGTTATAAACGAAGATGAAACGTTTATTAATGCAGGACACCTTAGCTTTCTTAAAAGTAAGGGGCCAGTCTTCACCTAATTTTGAAGAATCCAAATCAACAGATTTTTCGGCAGCATAAGATGCAGATGCCCCAATAAGGCATGCTATGGCAAGAAATAACCTTTTCATTCCATTCCCTAAACGTGTTTTTCCAGAGTAAATAATACCGCCCCAAATGGGGTAACGTCTGATGCACCACATTCAAACGAGACATTTGGATTGGTTAGTTTAATTTTCCCACCGGGTAGGCGAGAGATATCATACACATCATAAGAGTCATCAATATTAACGAACCAGCGACCATTGGCGATGTTCTTAGCCTCTGTATTCACTAGCCATGAGTGACCAACACCATCAATAAACACTAAACAACTTTTATCGACTGCTGAAAGCGCCGGATCCATAAGCCAATTACCTGCGTCATTGAGAACCCCCGACACTAACTTTTTCTTCGGAATACTTATTGATGATGTGACAACTTCGGGCTGACTATCGAACATCTCACCTTTACCAGTTGCTAACCATCTGAGAGACACGCCTGTGTCCAGCGCGCATGCAACTACTACATCTCCGGGGAAATATTCCCTGCGGATCCATGTGCTGATTGTGCCAGAAGAGATATCAAGTAAGTCGCCCAGCTCCTTTTGCATGGTAAAGCCGTAAGCATCTAAGAGGCGGCGTAAAACTAACTTCCCGCCGTTAGCCATGATTTCATCGTAAAGCTGCTTACCTTTCAGTAAAGGCTCATCTCGCAAATGCGAATTAACAAGCTCACCAGTCATTAACCAGTTCAAGTCTGCGCCAGTTTCAAGAGAGCATTTGATAATCGCCTTTCCAGGCAGGCTGTTGCGCTGAATCCAGGTGCTGATGCTGTTAGATGGCACACCCAAGACTTCTGCAAGCGCTCTTTGAGTGGAAACGCCATATGACGAGCTGATCCGCTCTATCAACTCCTGCGTATTCAAATTTTCATCATTCATTATTAGTCACACTCAAAATCGATTTACATGATCGCATTTTCGATCTAAAGTGACGCTCATCGACCAAGATGCACGTCACTGCACCATATTTTACTTAACCGGAGATAATGCGATATGAAAGATGCAAAAGCAACTTCAACGCATGAGCCTGAAAGCTCGCAAAAGCAATCAAGTCCTTTTACCGACTCACAAATCAATGCGCTTGTCTCAGCCTTACTGCCAAGCCTGCAAAAAATGATTGGCTCTGCAATGGCAGACGCCATGAGCGTTCGCGACTTTGCAGCAATGCGCGGCGTCAGTGAGCGCCTTGTCTGGCAGTGGCTTGACGAGGGCATACTGCTCAAGGCTCCAACCAAAGATTTCAACAATAAAAAAAGTGCTGAAAAACGCAGCAAAGTCCTTATCAACGTCAAAGCATGGCGCGACAAACTCACACAGCAGGCTGTCGATTGTCGCTATATCGATGCCCGCACTTCGCAATCTCTGAACTGAGTTTGATTATTTAAGTTGAGCAAGGGAATAGCCATGTTTGATTTTAAGACTTCCACCCATAACCACTATGACGACGCCTGCCGCAAGTTCGCACTTACGCACAACATGGCTGAGCTGGCGCAGCGTGCAGGCATGAAAGTGCAAACTTTGCGTAACAAGCTCAACCCGGATCAGGTGCATCAACTGACCGCTCCAGAAGTACTGTTGCTTACCGACCTGACCGAAGATGCCACGCTGATGGATGGGATGTTAGCGCAGCTTCAGTGCCTGCCATGCGTACCGGTTAATGAGCTGGCAAAAGAAAAGTTTCCGTCCTACGTGTTGAAGGCTTCGGCTGAAGTCGGAAGCATGGCCGCCAGTGCTGCTAACCCGGAGCGGATAACTGCAACGTGCCGCCGCAGTATTCTGGAGGCAGCAAATACCGGCATTCGCTGCATGATGCTGGCCGCGCTGGCCGTGCAGAACCGCGTTCACTCTAACCCGACCTTAGCATCCACTGTTGACGCAATCAGCGGGTTAGGCGCTTCGATTGGCATCAGCTGAGGGCGCCCGATGATTTCATTTGCGGCACACCTCAAACACCAGAGTCCATCAATGTCCTACGGGAACGGCTGGATTATGGGCGAGAACGGCAGGCGCTGGCATCCGGTATTAAGCCAGCAGGTACAGGTAAAAGAGAAAAGAGGTAAATCATGGCTATCGAGGGCGATTCAATGCTGGTCGAGCTTACTGCAGGGCAGAGGGTTTCGGCGCTGAATCACGTTGCCTTACTTCGCGCACAGATGATGGGTGGCAACTGTGAAAAAGATATGGCTCGTTTTTTCTCTGAAATGCGCGATGTGACAGACAGTAATTACCGGGACAACAAGCGCGCACTGAGCGCCATTCTTTTCCTGGCTAACATCGGTAAAGACAGGCACGAAGCTAATTTTAGTGAACTGACTACTGATGAAAGAAAGGCGCTTATTTGTGCAATGAATCATTTAAAAGCAGTCGTGAGTTTATTTCCAAAGCGAATGACCCTTTCTAACTAAATAACCCGATGCAAACAAATGGCGTAAACCCGCCGGGCATTCTTTTGCCCAAATTCAGGAGAAAGTGAAATGCAAAATATCGAAACCAGAAAATTTGACGCCGACGTCGAGCAGCTTTCCGTAATCATCACCGCTGCTCGCGCTGAAGAACGTGCCGAGCGCGGTTTGCAGGCGGCTCGCCGCTTAACTGAGATTGCCATGCGCATTCAGCAAAAAGGGCTTAGTGGTGTTGAAGCCGCCGAGCTGCTGCGTCAGGAAGCCGAGCGTTATCAGACTGAAGCGCAGGAGGCGATTCACTAATGGCCGACTCAATGGACATGGCGCAGGCTCGCGCCGACGAGTTGCTGGCGCGCAACATCGCCAGCGTGGTTAACCGCCCGGTCGGTGTAGCGGTTTCATTCTGCGAAGACTGTGATGCACCAATCCCGGAAAAGCGTCGCCGCGCCGTTTGTGGCGTGACTCGCTGTGTCGGCTGCCAAGACATAGCTGAATTGCGTGCGAAAGTATCAAAAGGCGGTGCGTTATGAGCACGATTCTGAAATGGGCGGGCAACAAGTCCCGCGTAATGCCGGAACTGCTGACACACCTGCCTGAAGGTGATCGCCTGGTCGAACCCTTCGCCGGTTCCTGCGCAGTAATGATGAACACCGATTACCGGGCCTACCTGGTTGCGGATATAAATCCCGATCTCATCAATCTCTATCGCCAGATAAAAGAGCATACCCGCCCGTTTATCATTATTGCGGCCAGCCTCTTTATTCAGAACAGAACCGGCGAAAGTTATTACGCTGTGCGTGAAGCATTTAATCATGATCCGTCGCTGCCTCTTCTGGAGCGCGCCGCTTATTTCCTGTACCTGAACCGCAATGGCTATCGCGGTCTTTGCCGCTACAACAAGCGCGGTGAATTTAATATCCCGTTTGGTAACTACGCAGAGCCGCTTTTTCCGCTGGCTGAGATAGAAGCATTTGCAGAGAAAGCCAAGTGCGCGACATTCATCTGCGCCGACTTCCGCGAGACGCTGCGCCTGACTAAAGCTGGCGATGTGGTGTACTGCGATCCACCTTATGACGGCACGTTTTCAGACTATCACTCGGCTGGTTTCAATAAGGATGAGCATCACGATCTGGTCAGCATGTTGCTCGACGTCTCGGAGCGCTGCCCGGTTGTGGTTTCAAACAGCGACACCCTTTACACCAGAAGCATCCTGCGCGCTTTCGACATCACCGGTATTAGCGTAGCCCGCTCGGTTGGTGTTGCTGCAGGTAAAAGCAAGCGCGCAACAGAAATCATCGCCGTGCGCAATCCTGTTGCACGGTCTGCAGAACAGCTGGCGGCTCAATGATTCAGGAATACGCTTACCCGTGGAATGCTCCACGGGAAGCCATCGCCAGCCCATACCCCACCTATGAGGAAATGCACAGCCGCAGTCAGATGATTGCGGCTTTAGTGCGTGCGCAGGAACTACTCGAAAAACAGCCGACGCTGATTCAGATTGATGTAAAGCGCCGGGTCAGTGAGCTGGAAAAAACACAGGGTATTGATCGTGCCAATGCGTACTTAACGAAAACTTTCGTTGAGCGCACATTGCCACGCGTTGAAACCGTTAACGCTCAATATCGCCTCGGTGAAATGAGTCACGGCACGTTTAACCTGCTGGCAGGCAATGCCACTAAACAGGCAGGCGCGGCCAGCGCGGGCGGCACGCTTTGGGAGCTGATGCGCCGTTTTAACCGTCTGCCGGATATGGCGCGCGCCGACGTCGATTTGCTGGCCGGAGATGTAGCTAATTTCATCCTCGCCGAGCTGGTACAGGTACATGCGCAGGCCAGCGATGAGTCAGATTACAAATACACGCATCGCGTTTACATGACCGCCGCCACCATCACCCGCGAACTGAGCCAGACGCCGCCATTATGGGATAAAGTCACGTCCCGGCTGTTTGACCCGGAGGAAGTTACACCGGCGATCATGCGTATGCAGACGGAAAAATGGTGGAAAGGCCGACTGCGCCGCGTGGCCGCATCATGGCGTGAACACCTTCAGATCGCCCTGGCTAACGTCAGCAAAAAACACACCCCCTACGCCAGCAGCATGACCGTTTCAGAGTGGCGCGAGCAGAAGCGCCGCACCCGTGAATTTCTAAAAGGCATGGAACTGGAAGACGCAGAAGGCAACCGCATCAGCCTTATCGATAAGTTTGACGGCAGCGTAGCTAATCCAGCTATCCGCCGCTGTGAGCTGATGACCCGAATTCGAGGTTTTGAAGATATCTGCAATGAAATGGGGTTCGTGGGTGAGTTTTATACGATCACTGCACCATCCAGATATCACGCCACTATTAAAACGGGGCATCGCAATCGTAAATGGAATGGTGCCAGCCCGGCCGATACGCAGCGTTATCTTTGCAATGTCTGGCAGAAAATCCGCGCCAAACTTCACCGCGACGATATCCGCATCTTCGGGATCCGTGTCGCTGAGCCGCACCATGATGCGACTCCGCACTGGCACATGTTGATGTTCATGCGCCCGGAGGAGGTTGAGCAGGTGCGCAAGGTTATACGCGATTATGCATATCAGGAAGACTGCAGCGAGCTGACGACAGACAAAGCCCGCAAGGCCCGTTTTCATGCCGAAGCCATTGATCCAGATAAGGGCAGCGCCACGGGTTACATCGCTAAATATATTTCAAAGAACATCGACGGCTATGCGCTGGATAACGAGCTGGATGATGAAAGTGGAAAAGAGGTCAAAGAAACAGCCCCTGCAGTATCTGCATGGGCTGCGCGCTGGCACATCCGGCAATTCCAGTTTGTGGGCGGCGCGCCGGTAACGGTTTACCGCGAGCTGCGCAAGATGGCTGATAGTGAAACCGCGCACGGACTTAGCATCGAGTTTGCGGCAGCGCATGATGCAGCCGATGCGGGAGACTGGGCAGGATACGTTAACGCGCAGGGCGGCCCGTTCGTGCGCCGCGATGAGCTGGCTGTGCGCGCCTGGTATCAGACCAGCGAAGACGTGAATGAGTACGGTGAGGAAACCGTGCGTATTAAAGGCGTTTACGCAACAGAAGTTGGTGACGATACGCCGATCTTAACTCGTCTGACAGAGTGGAAAATTGTCCCGAAACGTGTCGTTGATTTGGGTTTTGAATTTAAGGACGCGTCCGCGTCCTCTCGGAGTTCTGTCAATAACTGTACGGGAGGTTTGAGATCTGAGGATGCAAATCCACCGGAAAGTTTCGAAAAAATCGACCTAGACGGCATGAGTAGGAAGGAACGGCGTCAGCTTTTAAGCCGGATAAGAGCGCAGAAGCCAGAAAAGCGGCATCTGAAGCTGAGGAGGTCTGGCAAAATCGAAGCTGCGTGCGACAGCGTAATAGCCCAAGTGAAAGATTTAAGCGGTGAAACCATCAGCCGGGGAATGGCCGTGCGTCTGATTGGCGGCATGCAGACTAAAATCGCCGGTTGTTTGTTTCGCAGCCTGCCTAATGGTGAGTTGGTACGCCCGATACCGGAGCCGAAAAAATCTTATGTATTAGAACGCTTTAATCGTTTAGCTGAAAAATATCGCGATGAAAGGCCTTAATCTACAGAGTAGAACAACAAAACCAGATAGCCGACGTTCATATAACTACGCTTCGTGAGAAGATAGCTCTAAAAAAACCTTAGATTTACTTGTTTCATATCAATAGGATAAAAACTAAAGAAACTAAATATTTTTCATTTCTCAACTTACTAGTGCTATGGTACTGTATAAATACACAGTACAGATCGGGGAGGGAAAATGACGGTTCAGGAATCAAACCAAATTCATAAAAAGATGGCATGCGTACAGTTCATCGCGGAGGTTTCTTTGATTGCAAACTGCAAGCCTTCAGACCTGAAACTGGCTCTTACCATCATTGCGGATTTGGTGAATAGCGATACAGAACAATGCTCTGAACAAGATTTTATCTTTTCTGCTAATGGGACAGAACAGCCATGAAAAAACCTTATAAAACAGATAGTAATAAATGACACTATGATTTTGCTTTTCTTTGAACACATGACTATAATCTTTGCGCCTCTCATGAGAGGAACTTATTGCCGTAGCTACCTGTCTAGGGTATAAGTAGTATAAGAATGAAACCGAAACTATGCATAAGACCAATAAAGTTTCTGTTTTTCAACAGGATAACAAATTAAATCTGGAGGGTGCAAAATGTACAATCCACTGCAGGTCGTAAACCAATTCATTGAGTTTGCGAAACAAGATAATGGCAATCAGCTTACTCATATGCAATTGCAAAAGTTACTTTACATAGCGCATGGGGTAAGTTTGGCATGCAAAGACTCTCCATTGCTGAGTGAGCCAGTCTGCGCTTGGAAATATGGTCCAGTTATTCCAGTCGTTTATGACGCTCTTAAATCTTTCCGTTCACTGCCCGTTGAAGGTCATTTTAATGTAAATGATCGTCCTTTAGATGCCGGAGCTAAGGCTCTGGTTAAGTCCGTTTACGATACTTATGGCAAGTTATCGGGTATACAGCTATCTGAATTCACACACCGGCCCAACACTCCGTGGTCTAAGACATGGGCTGTTAATGAAAAAATCATAAGCAATGAACTGATTAAGGATTATTATAAAAGACTTATTCAGCGAGACCTTTCTTGCCAAGGCCTATGACTTTTGATTAGAATTAGCCTCGCAACGTTGCGAGGC
This sequence comes from Pantoea sp. Fr-CA_6, assembly GCF_024520895.1. Taxonomy (NCBI): domain Bacteria; kingdom Pseudomonadati; phylum Pseudomonadota; class Gammaproteobacteria; order Enterobacterales; family Erwiniaceae; genus Pantoea; species Pantoea sp. Fr-CA_6. The sequence goes on from NZ_JALNPO010000002.1 coordinate 494,380, forward strand.
TAACTGCTAATGACAGACCAAAAAAAAAGCGATAATACTGCTCTTAAAGATACTCTACTCACCACGATTGCTTTACTGCATGGCTATCCCTTCAAGGGGAAAACAAATTCCCCCCCTCAGAATTCGATAGACATAGATCCAAATGCTATCCCATCACCAGAAGAAGAGGCTGAGGCCTTTGATTCACCTAGCCAAGAAAATATTGATGAAATTCAAGATCTCGATAACGCCACAGTTAGATGGCAACTTGATCGACAGCAGATTCAGAACAGCAAACTTAGTGAAGAAGTAGAATCTCTTAAAGCTGAAACTCGTAACAATAATGCTAAAGCTCGTGGCAGAAATATCGATAATAGGTTGAGGCTTCAAATGGCCACTTCCACATTTCGATTTATGCAGTTTTGGTGTGGTTTTGTTGCCTTCATAGTTTTTTTATACGTTGCAAGAAATGATGGTAAACCTGAAAAAGAAGTGATCATTGCTTTGATGGGAACAAGTACTATTAGCATTGTTGGGTTAGTTGGTTTTGTAGTTAGTGGACTGTTCAAAAGTCCAAAAAGTGACGATAAGGAAAAATAGGTACCTAAGTACCTCAATGCATACATAGCGTGCATGGATTCGCATTAATTTTTTCAGTATGTTAAGACCTAACGACACCAGTAACGGCGCGCACTCTCTCAAGAAATGCACTTGCATTAAAAGCGACCCATTAAGCGGGCAGGCGTGGCGGGGATAGCATTGCGCGCGAGGGGGCAAACATGTATGCACAAGTTGCATCAGTGGCTATATGAAAGGCGCTGTGTTGTAGGGTATAACTATTGAGTCTTTGCGGTAAAATTTTTTACAATGCGTACGGCTCTAAGTTGCACCTGTATGTGTGTAGTGAAGTTGATATGATTTATCTTTTACAGCCAAGTGAAACCATAAAGCTGCTGGTTGAATTTTAATGCTATGGATAAACAGAAAAAGTGAAAAACGACAATCAGTTATCATTATATATTTCTATAGGTGGTTTTTTAATTTCATGCTTAGGCTTCCTCAATACGATACGACAAGCTAAAATCTCAAGGCGGATTGAGAAGCTTAGGGTCTATGATAAAATTTATCACGATGTTTGCGATCTGCTTTTATTTGATTACAAGTCAAAGTTTGAAGCTCCTTACCAGTCAGATGATAAGATTCTCGAAAGGGCTGTAAACGAATACGCTGGCTTACATTGGATTGAGCAAATGTATAATGCCACAGGTTATGAATATGTCTCTTTTCAGAGTGAAGAAGAAAAGATAGCATTTCATAAAAAGGTTTCAGACGAATACCATAAATATGCGCGAGAAAGGGATCTGGAGTTAAGTGTTAATCAGTCACCTGTTATGTGCCTAGAAAATAAAGAGTTTAGTGAAAGATTTGGTCGTGTGATGGGCCACGTTAAGGAAAATCTTTCTTTTTTTAGCTCCGATATTAGGAAAGCGTGGGAAGATACCGCATTTAGAAGCCCAGCCGTTGTGAGGAGAGACTACATTGCTCTTGAGAGGGTAAATATGCATACCTGCGAAGACATTGAAGAGAAAGTTGACGATCCATACTTAAAAATATTCTATTCAATTAGAACGGAGCATCGTGATTTGAATATGACTAAAAGAGATCGGTTAGGTGAGTTTTGGTTTAACGTAAAGTGGGCTATATCTAAAAGATATTATAAGATTATGCGAAAGCGACACTTTTAGAAGGTCGCTTTCAATGAGCTACTTAATTAAGCTATCTTTTGCTCCAGCTCATATGGCCGGAAAGTGATCACCTCCTCGCCCAGCCAGTTATTAATTTCCTTCAGACGTTCCTGCAATGGTGTCAGTTCGTTACGGACAAACACCTGAGACGCTTTCACCGCATCCCCGAACCCGCCGGAGTTGTCCGGGATAATCCCCATCATCTGCGGCGGCACGCGGTGCGCGCTTAACAGGTCGTCGCGGCTGGCCTTCTTGATGTTAAAGAAATCGTCTTTCGTCGCGACTTCGCTTAGCGGCAGAATTTTGATCCCGTCCGGCTTACCGTTCGGCGCGTACATGAACAGGTTGCGGAAGTTACCGAGGCCTTTCGTGTCACGCATCGCCTGGCGCATCCGGTCAACGTCGCTGCTGCTCTGCGCCGCGTCGGTCATGTACAGGATGTAACCGGCGTGTGCACCGTTCTGGTAATACTTGCGGCGGAACAGCGTCGCCGCCTCATTCAGCCAGGCGGAGTTAAGTGCGCTTAGATATTCCGGCAGGCCGTAAAGCTCCTGATTAATATCCGGCTCCAGCAGGTGAAACACGCTGCCGGCCGAAAATTCGTGCGGCTCTTTCCAGTCATTTACAAACCAGTAAACGCCATCTTTAACGCCTCTGCGGGTGAATTTGGCCGGGGTGGTTTCAAGGCGCAGCGGCTTACCCAGGCCATTGCGGCGCAGCTCGGCAAAGGCATTGCCGAAGACAAGATAATCCAGCGCAAACTTGCTGAACTCCTGCTGACTCATCATCGGGTGCGGAATAAACGTTGAGGCCAGAATGTTGCGCTTCACATAAATCGGTGAGCTGTGATGCACGGCCGAGCGCAGGCTCTTAGCCAGCCCGCTAAAGCTGACCGGCGGCTCAAACCAGCGCCCGTTACCGATGCACTCGGCGTAATCCAGAATGTCGCGCTTATCCATGACCGGCGTCGGGTCGCCAAAGGTAAACGCCTCGGCGTGCTGCTGGGGTGCGCTTGCCTGTACCGGCTGCGCGGTGGCGGTGTGAGCCTTGCGGCCTCTGCGTTTGCTCATCAGTAAAATTCCAGAATAGAGGGGTTAGCGCCGCCGCTGGCAGCGGTAAGCGGTTCGTTTAACAGTGCGTGCATGATTGCCCAGGCGACGTCGGCATGGCTGGCCTCTTCGCTGCGGCTCGCCTCATAGGTTGAGCGGTTGCCGCTGGCCGTCATGGTTTTGCGGATAGCCATAAACGACTGCGTGATATCCGTCGCCCCGGCGTCATACTCAAGCCGCCCGCTGCTGATGGTGTCTTTCGCCTTCAGCACCATTGCGGTTTTAACTTCCGGCGAGTATTTGATTTCCCGCGCGGCCGGGTAAAACTGGCGTACCAGCTGGAAAACCCCCTGACCGATGCCGGTGGCATCCACGCCGATATATTCAACGGTGTATTTTTTCGTTAAGTCCTCAATAGATTTCGCCTGCGCGGCAAAGTCCATGCCCCGCCACTGGTGGCGCTCCAGCACGCGGAACTTACCGCCCGCAACGAGCGGCGGCGCGATAACCGCACAGCCTGCGCTGTCGCCGGTATGCGACGGGTCATAGCCGATCCAGACCGGCCGGTATGCAAACGGGCGCGGCAGGTACGGGTTAAAGTCTTCCCACTCTTCCAGACTGTCGATCATGCAGCTCTGCAGCTCGGCAAACGGGAACACGCTCGCGGCATCGTCGACAAAATCACACATCAGCAGGTTCTGATATTCCGCCGGGCTGTACTCAAGCTGCAGCTGGTCAATGTCGAACAGGTTACAGCCGCCGGTCAGCGCATCCTCAACCGTCACGATCTGCCGCCACTGCCCGTCACCGCACAGCACGCCTTTTGCCAGGTGAGAATGCGACAGGTCTATCTCGATGCGATCATCTCTGTTGCGTCGCCCCTTGTTAAACAGCTCGCCTGACCAGAACGGATAGGCGCTGTGTGACAGGGCCGACGGCGTGGAAAAGTAGGTGGTGCGCCACTTCTTGTGCAGCGACATGCCGCTGGCGACTTTGCGCAGCTCCTGGAATTTCGGGATCCAGAAATATTCATCCAGATAGAGGTTGCCGGTGTAGCTCTGCGCGGTACGCACGTTGGTGCCGAGGAATATCAGGCGCGCGCCGTTTGGCAGCACGATGGGATCGCCTTTCAGGTCAACGTCAGCCAGGCGGGCGAAGTCGAGGATATAGTTTTTAAAGACGTGCGCCTGCGCCTTGCTGGCCGAAAGAAAAATCTGGTTGCGCCCGGTGGTAAGCGCATCGATCAGCGCCTCGCGGGCAAAGTAGAACGTTGCGCCAATCTGGCGCGACTTCAGGATATTGCGGATGCGGTGAGTCAGCCCGGCGCGGTGCCAGTTGAGCTGATACTCAAAGCAGTTATCCATAAACACGCCGGTGAGTTTGTCGATCTGCTCGTCGCTGAACTCGTTTTTAACGACCGGCTGGCGCTCGCCTTTGTTACGGTTGCGCACGTTCGGGTTTAGGTCGGCCTCGTTGCCGCTGCTGCGGTAGCGCTCCACGCGGGCAAGGCGCTCAATCTGACGGCCGAGCGCGTCTATCTCTTTGTAATCACCATTCCCCTTTACCTCTTTCATGATGAGCTGGATCAGCCGGGCTTCCATGCTGGATTCAACGCGACTGATGGGCGCGACGTTGTCCCACGCGTCGCGCAGCTTCCAGCTCTGCACGGTTGGCGTTTTCTGTCCGAGCGTCTCCGCAATCTGGCGCACGGAATAACCCTGCCAGTAAAGCAGCGCGGCCTGACGGCGCGGATCGCTGATGATGGTTGTCGGTGTTGTTTTCATACCGGCAAGGCTACCGGTGCCGAAAATGGCGCGCCTGCTGTCCCTGTTTGCTGATGCATCAGCGGGCTGGCATTCGTTGAGGGATTGTGTGGCGACGGGGAAACTGGCCCCGAACCGACCCAACACCTGACCGGAGCCTGATTAATGGCAGCAATCAAAGCAAAGCGTTTTCGTATCGCAGTTGAAGGCGCAACCACTGACGGCCGTGTCATTTCCCGTGACTGGATTTCGCAGATGGCGAAAAACTACAGCCCGGAAATGTACGGCGCACGCATCAACATGGAACACATCCGGGGCTATGCCGCTGACAGCACTTTCCGCCGCTTTGGTGACGTGACCGCCGTCGAGGCGGAAGAAATCGGCGACGGCCCGCTCAAAGGCAAGCTGGCGCTGTTCGGCTGGATTGATCCGACGCCTGAGCTGGTCGAGCTGACCAAAACGCGCCAGAAAATCTACACCTCCATTGAAGTTAACCCTGAGTTCGCCGACACGGGCGAGGCGTATCTGGTCGGCCTGGCCGTCACCGACGACCCGGCAAGCCTCGGCACGGAGATTCTGAGCTTCAGCGCCACGGCCAGAGTTAACCCGCTGGCGTCCCGCAAGCTGGACAAAGTCAACCTCTTCACCGCCGCTGAAGAAACCGTGATCGAGTTTGAAGAAGTGGCGGAGCCGTCACCGTCCCTTCTGACGCGTATCACTGCCATGTTTACCGGCCAGAAAAAGGCCAGCGGTGAGCAGTTCGCCGACGTCAGCGCGGCGGTAACGGCCGTCGCTGAGCAGGTGCAGCTGAACGCGGAGAGCCAGACGCAGGAGCTGTCGGCGCTGGAGCAATCCGTCAGCGCACGTCTTGAGGCTATCGAACAGCAGGCCGGGGAAGACCGCGCCGCTTTCGCTGCGCTGCAGGGCCAGCTTTCGCAGACCGACGGCAGCTTTAACCGCCGCCCGGCGGCAACCGGGAGCGATCCGAAGTCCGGCGCGCAGACCGACTGCTAATCAGGCGTTGCCTGAACGTTAAAACCCAACACAGAGATAAACAGGAACGCCAATGCGCAAGAATACCCGCTTTAAGTTTAACCAGTTCATGACCCGCCTCGCCGAGCTGAACGGCGTCGAAACCGACGACATGAACAAAAAATTTACCGTTGAGCCGTCGGTCACGCAGACCCTGATGAGCCGCGTGCAGGAGTCTTCCGACTTCCTGACCCGCATCAACATCGTGCCGGTGTCCGAAATGAAGGGCGAGAAAATCGGGATCGGCGTGTCCGGCTCGATTGCCAGCGTGACCGACACGGCAGGCGGCGACGAGCGCGAAACCGCTGACTTTGCCGCGCTGGATAAGCAGGGCTATGAGTGTGTGCAGGTCAACTACGACTTTCATATCCGCTATAACACGCTCGACCTGTGGGCGCGTTATGAAGATTTTCAGGCCCGCCTGCGTGATGCCATCGTAAAGCGTCAGTCGCTTGACCGCATCATGATCGGCTTCAACGGCGTGACCCGCGCCAAAACCTCGAACCGCGCCAAATTCCCGATGCTGCAGGACGTGGCTGTCGGCTGGCTGCAGAAGTACCGCAATGATGCGCCGGAACGCGTGATGAGCAAAATCACCGACGAAAACGGCACTGTCGTCTCTGAAAAAATCCGCGTCGGCAAAAACGGTGATTACGCCAACCTTGATGCGCTGGTGATGGATGCCACCAACACCCTGATCGAGCCGTGGTATCAGGAAGACCCGGAGCTGGTTGTTATCGTGGGCCGTCAGCTGCTGGCTGATAAATACTTCCCGATCGTCAACCAGTCGCAGGCCAACACCGAGCAGCTGGCCGCCGACCTTATCGTCAGCCAGAAACGCATCGGCAACCTGCCAGCGGTGCGCGTGCCGTACTTCCCGGCCAATGCGCTGATGATCAGCCGCCCGGATAACCTGTCGATTTACTGGCAGGAAGGCACGCACCGCCGCCTGATTGACGAAGTGCCGAAGCGCGACCGCATCGAAAACTACGAGTCCATCAATGAGGACTACGTGATCGAGGATTACGCGGCCGGTTGCCTGGTTGAAAACATCGAAGTCGGTGAGTTCAGCGCGGCTGCAGAAACCCCGGCAGCAGAAACCCCGGAGGCGTAACGCATGTTAAGCCCTGCCCGACGTCACCGTATGCGCCAGCAGGCTATCGAAGCCTCGCAGAACGCCGACAACCCGCTGCGCTACGCCAGCGGCTATGAGCAGATGCTCATCAAGCTCAACGACGACAAGCGCCGCCTGAAGAAAGTGCACTCTAACGAGCGCAAGGCGGAGCTGAAGCGTCAGCTGCTGCCTGAGTACCTGCCGTGGGTGTCCGGCGTACTGGAGAAAGGCAAAGGCGCACAGGATGCCGTGCTGATGACCGTCATGATCTGGCGGCTCGATGCAGGCGACGTGACCGGCGCGCTGGAGATTGCCCGGTACGCGCTGACGCATGGCCTTGTGTCGCCTGACGGCTTTAAGCGCGCCAGCCTGCCTTATCTGCTGGCCGAGGAAGTCGCCAGCGCGGCAACGCGCGCCTGGACGGCAAAAGCGCCGGTCGATGTTGACCCGCTGCTGGCAACCATTGCGATGACGGAATCCGAAGACATGCCCGATCAGGTGCGCGCCAAGCTGCACAAGATAACCGGGTATGTGCTTCGCGATGCGGGCAGGGCTTCGGAGGCGATGACCCACCTTGCAAGGGCGCATCAGCTGCACGACGGCTGCGGCGTCAAAAAAGACATAGAGCGGCTGGGAACGGCGATGAAAAAACAGGCCATCGCCAGCCGCTGACCGAACGCGACCCCGCGCACGGGCGGCAGGACGGCAACGCACTTTCAGTGTCTGCGCCGTCCTCCACCGCCCACCTATTTCAAAGGCCGATTATGAATAACACGGTTGTTATCCCCGCCCCGCGACCGGCAGACGCTGCCGAGCCGCCGGTAAAGAATACGTTTTTCTGGCCTGACGTTGACCTGCAGCAGCTGCGCGATTCGCTGCGCTATGAGGGGACGGTCACGGCGCAGCGCCTGCGCCTGGCCGTGAAGACGGCAATTTCTGAAGTAAACGCCGAGCTGTACGACTGGCGCGCCGCGCAGATTGCGGCGGGCTTTAAGGCGCTGGCCGAAGTGCCTGCGGAATCGCTGGACGGCGAGAGCGAAAAGATTACGGCCTACCTTGCCGCCGTCAGCGCGCTGACCGCCGCCACCATCGTCGAGCGCTATCGCGGCTATGACGCCAGCGGCACGAAAAAAGCGGGCGAAATCGAGGCGAGCGCCGACGAGTACTGGCGCGATGCGCGATTCAGTATCAGCCGCATCGCCGGTAAGCCTGGCTGCATTGTGGATCTGCTCTGATGAACGTTTACGCGCAGCAGGGCGATACCGTTGACGAAATCTGTCAGCGCTATTACGGGCGAACCGGTCAGGCCGTCGAGCTGGTTTATGAAGCTAATCCGGGCCTCGCCGAAAGCGGGCCGGTGCTGCCACACGGCTGCGAGGTGACGCTGCCTGATCTGCCTGAATCTTCAGCAGGTGAAACCGTCAACCTGTGGGACTAAAAATGGAAAAAATCAGCTCTGTGATCAACTACCTGATAGGCCTCATCCTGATGTGGTTCGGCCGTCATACGCCACAGGATATCGCCTTTATGGTCGGTTCCGGCGTGGCCGTTATCACGCTTATCACTAACGTGGCGACGTTCTTTATCAACTGGCATTACCGCCGTAAAACCTACGAGCTGCAGCGCCTGCGGGGGGTGAGCCTTGAGCCAGACCGTTAAACGCTGCGCCGTGGTAGCCGTGCTGGCAATTGCTGCGCTGCTGCCTCAGTTCAAAACCCTGAAAACGTCCGAGGCCGGGCTTGCGCTCATCGCCAACGCCGAGGGGTGCCGCACCTCGCCCTATCAGTGCAGCGCCGGAGTCTGGACAAACGGCATCGGTCACACAGAGGGCGTGACGCCGCAAAGCCAGGTCAGCGAGCGACAGGCGGCCGTCAATCTTGTGTATGACGTGATGCGCGTCGAGCGCGGGATCGATGCCTGTATGTCGGCTGAGATGCCACAGCCGGTCTATGACACGGCCGTTTCATTCGCCTTTAACGTCGGCGTGCGCGCGGCCTGCAGCTCGACCTTTGCCCGTTACATCATGATGCAGCACTGGTCTGATGCCTGTAATGAGCTGCGGCGCTGGGTGTACGTTAAGGGCGTTAAAAATCGCGGGCTGGAAAACCGCCGCGCGAATGAGACAGCCTACTGCCTGCGGGGTGTCAAATGACGCGGCTGATAGCTCTGCTTCTGGCCGTCGCTCTGCTGGCGCTGGGCGTGACCGGCTGGCAGTGGAAAGTTGCAAAAGACGACCTGACCAGCGCACAGCGCATTATCGGCACGCTGTCGGCCGGTATCGAGAGCCGCGACCGGGCGATAGCCAGGCTGGACGCGGATGCGAAAGCCAGCCAGAAGCGCGAGGCCGAGCTGCGGCTGATGCAGGGCCGTGCCAGCACGGCCGCGCTTAACCGTGAAATGACCATACAGAGAGAAACCGATGCGAATCCGATACTGCGTAACTGGTCTGCTGCTGATCTGCCTGACGATGTTATCCGGCTGCACGCCCGTCCGGCCTTCGCCAGCGCCAGAGATTATCTGGATTGGGTGTCCGCGCGTGACAAGCTGCCCGGTGCCGGGAAACAGCCTTAAAACGGCGGGCGATCTGGCGGCGGACAATCGCCAGCTTGAGGCCGCACTCGCCGCCTGCGGGCTGCAGGTCGAAATAATCAAAGACTGCCAGGAGCAGCACGATGCTGAAACCCCAACAACTGCGCCAGACACTGACCGACAGCGTGCCGGAGCTGCAGCGAAACCCTGACGCGCTGAACGTGTTTATCGACAGCGGGCGCATCGTCTCGACGCTTGCCAGCTCGCTGTCGTTTGAATACCAGTACCGGCTTAACATGGTCATTACCGATTACGCCGGTAACATCGACCTGCTGATCGTGCCGCTGCTGGCATGGCTTCGCACGAATGAACCCGACATTATGGCAAGCGAGGAAAAGCGCCGGACGGGCTTTACCTTTGAGGCAGATGTTATCAGCGACACGGCCAGCGATATCAGCATTGAGCTGCAGCTGAGCGAGCGCGTGATCGTGAAGCAGGCCGACGACGGGCTGCACGTGACCCACGTCGGCGAGAACCCGCTGCCGGAGAATGACGCGCGGCCGGTGCAGCTTTACGTTAAAGGCGAGCTGGTCAGCGAGTTACAGACATGAGCGAGCTGCAGCTGGTAAATGACCGTCTGGAGGCGCTTATCAGCAGCCTGTCAGCCCCGGCGCGTAAAGAAATGGCGCGCAGTATTGGCCGCAGGCTGCGCGCGAGTCAGCAGCAGAACATCAAGCGCCAGCAGGCACCTGACGGCACGCCGTTTAAAGCCCGAAAAACGCAGCCGGTGCGCAGCAAAAAGGGCCGGATAAAGCGAGAGATGTTTGCAAAGCTGCGCACGGCTAAATACATGAAAACGCAGGCCAGTCCGAATGAAGCCGTGATCGAGTTTGCGGGTAACGTGCAGCGTATGGCCCGCGTGCATCATTACGGCCTGCGTGACCGGCCAGCGCGTAAAGGTAAAGAAGTGCAGTATGAGTCACGACCACTTTTAGGGTTAAATAAACTGGACTTACAGTCTATAGAAGACGTTATTATGGGTCTTATCGGATAACTAACTTTTTATGTATTAAGGAATGTAAATGGCCGCATTCACAAGAATATTAGGGTATGCGTTAGTAATTATTAGCGTCTATATGGCATTGAGGGGGGAGGCGGCTGGAGGCGCTATAGGCGTATCGGCAGGGTTTATTTTTATAATCCTTGGGACTATTCAGCCAAAAGATATTGAGGAAATTAATATCTTTAAATCAGGCATAAAACTTAGGGCAACATTAGATAGAGCGGAAGAAATAATTTTAAATTTAAAAGCTATTGCAATGCCTCTAAGTGAAATGGCTATTACAACCGCTGCGCTGCAATTAAAGCAGGGACAAGGAATTAGTCGGAGAAATTTAGAAGACCTGGTTATCAGAACTGAAAGCGCATTAAAAACAATGGGCGCAAAAACTGATGATATTGAATCTAGCAAGAAAATTTTCTACGAAGTAAAGAGTTTCGTGTTAGCTCAGGACATTTTTTGGAATTTTCATGAGGCAAAGTCTCCTGTTATTGGTCAGAAGTGGCTTGAAATGAATGAGGAAATGACTAAGGTCAGGCAGGTTCAGGGGGATGAATCGGAAATAAATAGAAAATATGCGCCTTATACAGATAGCATTGTTCATTTTCAAATAAAATCATTTCTGGAAGAGAGTGCCACCTCTAAAAACATAAAATCTGAGTTTAATGAGAAGTTACGATCATATAATAATTACCTTGATGAAACCACTAGAGAAATGGTAATTGAAATGCTTAAGCCAAGACTGGATGAGCTTGAGCACTTCAATAATACACATCAATTATTAAACCCCCATCAATATCTATCTGTTGAAAAGTCCCCCTTCTAAAATTTTCAATGTTTGCCTGTACATCACAGGGCGGCCGTTAGTTGCTGCCCTGTGCACTTCAGGGTGAAATTACCCTATGAACGAACAACTCGCAGAAATTCAGCGCCTGCTGCGCAACCTGATCCGCATCGGAACCGTGTCGGCCGTCAATCTTGATGGCGGGCTGTGCCGTGTCGATACAGGAAAAAACACAACCGGCTGGCTGCACTGGCTGAGCGCCCGCGCGGGTAAAACCCGCTCCTGGAATGCACCGTCAGTGGGCGAGCAGGTTCTTGTTCTGTGCCTGGGTGGCGAACTTGATACCGGCTTTGTGCTGCCGGGCATTTTCTCGGATAACAACCCGGCTCCGTCTGCCTCGGCCGATGCGCTGCACTGGTCATTTCCTGACGGCGCGGTGATCGAGTACGAGCCGGAAAACGGTGCGCTGATTGCAACCGGCATACAGACCGCAACTATTAAAGCGGCGGTAAAAATCCTGTTCGACTCGCCAGAAGTGGAATGCACAACGCTTCTCAAAACTGCGCGGCTGGAAGTCACCCAGGGCGCCACGATGAAAGGCGATGTTACGCATAGCGGTGGCAAGTTGAGTTCTAACGGTGTCGTCGTGGATGACCACGATCATGGTGGCGTGCAGCGCGGCGGTAGCAGAACTGAGGGCACGCAATGACAACCGCGAAATATATCGGCATGAACCGGGAAACCGGCGGCGCGTTGACCGACCTTGATCATATCCGGCAGTCGGTGCGTGACATTCTGCTGACCCCGCTCGGCTCCAGGGTGATGCGCCGCCAGTATGGTTCGCTTTTATCCGCGCTGATTGACCAGCCGCAAAACGAGGCGCTGCGCCTGCAGATTATGTCTGCCTGCTATATGGCACTCCTGAAATGGGAGCCGCGCGTAAAGCTGACCGCCATAAGCGTTGAGTCGGATATCAACGGCGCAATGGTGGTTGAGCTGTCCGGCAACCGCACCGACGGCGCGCAGCCTTTTTCCTTAACCGTTACTGTGAGCTGAGACTATGGCAACTATCGACCTGAGCCAGCTGCCCGCGCCTGACGTGGTGGAGGCGCTGGATTATGAAGCCCTGCTGGCCGAGCGAAAGGCGACGCTGATTTCCCTTTACCCCGCTGACCAGCAGGAGGCCGTCGCCCGCACGCTGACGCTGGAGTCAGAACCTATCGTTAAACTGCTGCAGGAAAATGCTTATCGTGAGCTGATCCTGCGACAGCGCATCAATGAGGCGGCAAAGGCGGTAATGGTGGCGTATGCGCTGGACGGCGACCTTGACCAGCTCGGCGCAAACAATGGCGTAACCCGCCTGACCATTACCCCGGCCGACGATACAACCATGCCGCCGACCGCCGCCGTGATGGAAAGTAACGACGATTTCCGGCTGCGCATTGCCTCGGCCTTTGAGGGGCTGAGCGTGGCCGGGCCGACCGGCGCATATGAGTACCACGCCAGAAGCGCAGACGGCCGCGTAGCCGATGCATCGGCCATCAGCCCGTCGCCCGCCGTTGTTACCGTGACTGTGCTCGCGCGTGAGGGAAATGGTGTGGCGGGCGACGATCTGCTGGCCGTGGTTAACGGTGCGCTCAACGACGAAGATGTGCGCCCGGTTGCCGACAGGGTGAGCGTGCAGTCAGCCAAGATTGTGGAATATGAAATCGTGGCCGAACTTTACCTCTATCCGGGGCCGGAGGCGGAGCCAATCCGCGCCGCCTCAGAGGCAAAGCTCGCCGCCTTTGTCAGCGCGCAGAAGCGCCTCGGCCGCGACATTCGCCTGTCTGCGCTGTATGCCGCCATGCACGTTGAGGGCGTGCAGCGCGTCAACCTGATTAAGCCGTCGGCTGATGTGGTGCTGGACAAAACGCAGGCCGCTTACTGCACGGGATACGCGCTGACCGTAGGAGGCTCGGATGAGTGATCGCCTGCTGCCGACCGGCTCGTCAGCGCTTGAGATTGCTGCCGCCGAGGCGCTGGCAAGCCCCGGCGCGATGAGCGTGCCGCTGCGCCAGTTATGGAATCCGTACACTTGCCCGGTGGAGCTTCTGCCCTATCTGGCGTGGGCGTGGTCAGTTGACCGCTGGGATTCAGACTGGCCTGAATCGACAAAGCGCGCCGTGGTTGCCTCTTCGCAGTACGTGCACCGGCACAAGGGCACGATAGGCGCTATCCGCCGCGTCGTTGAGCCGCTGGGCTATCTCATCAAAATAATCGAGTGGTGGAAAACCAACGAAGCGCCAGGCACGTTCCGGCTGGACGTAGGCGTACTGGATACCGGCATCACCGAGGAAATGTATAACGAGCTGGAGCGCCTGATAGCTGACGCCAAGCCCTGCAGCCGTCACCTTATCGGCCTGTCCATTAATCTCGATGCTAACGGCACTCTGCCGGTCGCCGTTGCCAGCTACAGTGGCGACGAGCTGACTGTTTACCCTTACACCCCTGAACTTATCAGCGTCGGCGGGCCGGTCTATTCCGGCGCGGCGGTGCATCTTATTGACCTGACGGAAGTGAGCGCATGACGACTAAATATTTTGGTTTGCTGACCAACCAGGGCGCGGCTAAGCTGGCAAACGCCGCTGCGCTCGGCACTAAAGTAGATATCACCTCAATGGCCTTGGGTGATGGCGGTGGCACGCTGCCGACGCCTGACACGGCACAGACAAAGCTCATCGGCGAGAAGCGTCGCGCGCAGCTTAATTCTCTGACCGTTGACGCGGTAAATAGCAGCCAGATTATCGCCGAGCAGGTTATCCCGGAAAGCGACGGCGGTTTCTGGATCCGCGAAATCGGCCTCTATGACGCCGACGGCGTGCTGATTGCCGTTGCTAACTGCCCGGAAACTTACAAGCCGATGCTAGCCGAAGGTAGCGGCCGCACGCAGACCGTGCGCATGATTTTGATCGTGAACAGCACAACGGCCGTCACGCTGAAGATTGATCCGTCAGTCGTGCTGGCGACGCGCAGGTATGTTGATGATGCTGTGATTGAGGTGAGAGCCTACGCTGACAGCGTAATGAAAAATCATACCGATGCTAAAAATCCCCACAGCCAGTACCTGCAGATCGCAAGCGCCCTGGCAGAAATCAAAGACGCCGGGCTTGTTGAAGAAGCATTAAAGAGCCTGGGTTTGATGAGTGCCGCGCAACGTGCTGTCGGAACGGGAAGTAAGCAGATTCCGGATATGAGCTTTTTTGGTATGTCGGCCGCATCACCCGGCTATCAGATTTTGCCGGGCGGTATTGTCCTGCAGTGGGGTCTGGCTGCCGTGCCGATAGCGGGCAGCGTGAATATCAAGTATCCGGTCGCCATTGGTCTGGGACTCGCGCAATTTGCCTCGCCGGTAGACGGCAGTTCAACAAATAACTATCGCGTGGGCGTGGCGACTTCTGACAAAGCCAGCATAACTCTGACCTCGACCAATACATCCAGCGTTACAGGCGTGATGTGGCTGAGCATCGGTAAAATGAACCAGTAAGGCAGACTATGGAAAATAAATATTATTACGCGCCATCAACGGGCGGCTTTTATCAGTCATTAATTCATGCCGCTATCCCTGAAGATGCGCTGGAAATTACCGGGCAGGATTATCTCGCCCTGCTGGAAGGCCAGAGCGCCGGAAGCGAAATCATATCCGGCCATGATGGCTGGCCTGTTCTGGCCGAGCCAGAAGGGCCAACCCGGCCAGAGCTGATTGCAGCGGCTGATAATGAAAAGCTAAGGCTGCTGTCGGTTGCAGCTCTTAAAATTGCACCATTACAGGATGCTGCAGACTTTGATGAGCAGACTAAGGATGAAGTCGCGGCGCTGAAGGCATGGAAAAATTACCGGATTAAGGTTAACCGGGTGGATACATCAATAGCCCCTGACATAAGCTGGCCGGTTACTCCTGCATAGTGTTAAAGCCCTCCGGGGCTTTTCTTTTGTCCGCTGTTCTGCCAGCAAACTGCAACCGCATGCGCTACCCCGTGTGACCTGACACCCTGAGCACACCCTCAAAACGGAGTGCATCAGATGTCTGATTATCACCATGGTGTCCGCGTCGTCGAAGTTAACGACGGCACGCGCACCATTACAACCGTATCAACCGCAATCGTGGGCATGGTCTGCACCGCGCAGGATGCGGATGCGGCAACCTTTCCGCTCAATACGCCGGTACTTATCACCAATGTGCAGGGCGCTGTCGGTAAGGCTGGCAAAAAAGGCACGCTTGCGGCTGCGCTGCAGGCCATTGCTGACCAGTCCAAACCTGTGACCGTCGTCGTGCGCGTGGCTGAAGGTGCCGACGAAGCCGAAACCACGTCCAATATCATCGGCGGCACGGATGAAAACGGCCAGTATACCGGCATGAAAGCGCTGCTCGCCGCGCAGACCCAGCTCGATGTTAAGCCGCGCATTCTCGGCGTGCCGGGGCTGGATTCACTGCCTGTGGCAACCGCGCTTGCCAGCATTGCGGAGCAGCTGCGCGCCTTTGCCTATGTTTCAGCATGGGAATGTAAAACCATTTCCGAAGCTCGCCTGTACCGCCAGAATTTCAGCCAGCGCGAAATCATGGTTATCTGGCCTGATTTCGTTGCATGGAACACCGCGACCAGTAAATCCGATACCGCCTTTGCGACCGCGCGCGCGCTGGGCCTGCGCGCCAAAATCGACAACGACACCGGCTGGCATAAAACCCTGTCTAACGTCGGCGTCAACGGCGTGACCGGCATTTCCGCATCAGTGTTCTGGGATTTGCAGCAGACCGGTACCGACGCCGACCTGCTCAATGAGGCCGACGTCACCACGCTGATCCGTAAAGGCGGTTTCCGCTTCTGGGGCAACCGCACCTGCAGTGATGACCCGCTGTTTCAGTTTGAGAACTACACCCGCACGGCGCAGGTGCTGGCCGACACGATGGCCGAGGCGCACATGTGGGCGGTTGATAAGCCGCTTACGGCGGTTCTGGTGCGCGAGATTATCGCGGGCATCAATGCGAAATTCCGCGAGCTGGTTAACGCCGGTTATCTGCTGGGTGCATCTGCCTGGTATGACGAAAGCGCCAACGATAAAGACACCCTGAAGGCGGGCAAGCTCTTTATCGATTACGACTATACGCCGGTTCCGCCGCTGGAAGACCTGACGCTGCGCCAGCGCATCACCGACACCTATCTGGCGAACTTCGCCGCATCCGTAAACAGCTGAGGAGCCGGGTAAATGGCACTGCCACGCAAACTGAAGGGCATGAACCTTTTTAACAACGCCAACAGCTATCAGGGCGTCGTCACCGCCGTGACCCTGCCTAAGCTGGCGCGCAAGCTCGACCCGTTCCGCGCAGGCGGCATGAGCGGCGCGGCCTTTATCGATAACGGTCTGGAAGATGACGCGCTCGATGTTGAATGGAGCATCGGCGGCATCGATGAGCTGGTACTCACGCAGTGGGGCGCGTCTGACATTCCCCTGCGCTTTACCGGCTCTTACCAGCGCGACGATACCGGCGAGGAAATCGCGGTGGAGATTGAGGTGCGCGGTAAGCATCAGTCGTTTGATTTTGGCGAAGCCAAACAGGGTGAAGATACCGAAACCAAAATCACCAGTAAAAACACCTATTACAAGCTGACCTTTAACGGCAAAGAGCTGATCGAAATTGACACCATCAACATGGTGGAGAAGGTCAACGGCGTTGACCTTCTTGAGCAGCGCCGTAAAAACCTCGGCCTGGTATAAACCCTGACGCCAGCGCACGTCGCTGGCTTTAACTGACTACAGTGAACAGAGAATAATCATGGAAACGAAAGATAACGTTGTTGAGTTTGAAACCCCGCTGATGCGCGGCGAAACCGAAATCAAAAGCGTGGAGCTGATTAAGCCGAATGCCGGTAGTCTGCGCGGCGTGCGCCTGGCTGATCTGTGCCAGTCGGATGTTGATTCCCTGCTGATCGTGCTGCCCCGCATTACCCTGCCAGCACTGACTAAGGCCGAATGTAACGCCCTTGATCCGGTTGACCTGATTGCGCTGGGCGGCAAGGTGATTGGTTTTTTGCAGTCGAAGTCGGACGAATAGACTGGCCGCACGGCCTGACGGTCAACGACCTGATGGCCGACATTGCCACGATATTTCACTGGCAACCTTCCGAGATGTACGACATGCCGCTGGCCGAGCTGATGGGCTGGCGGCATAAAGCCTTTATCCGCAGCGGAGCAACCCCGGATGAGCAATAACCTCAAGGTTCAGGTGCTGCTGAATGCTGTAGACAAAGCCTCGCGCCCCTTCAAAGCCGTACAGACTGCAGCCAAAAATCTTTCGTCTGATATACGCCAGACGCAGACAACGATTAAGGAGCTGGATGCACAGGCGGGGAAAATTGATGGCTTCCGCAAGGCCAGTGCGCAGTTGGCCGTCACGCAGCAGAGCCTCAAAGACGCAAAGCAGGAGGTAGCAGCGCTGGCCGTGCAGTTTAAAAACACGGAGCGCCCGACGACACAGCAGGCCCGCGCACTGGAAAAGGCCCGCCAAGCAGCGTCGGAGCTGCAGACGAAGTCCAACAGCCTGCGCCTTTCGGTGCAACAGCAGCGCGAGGCGCTTAACGCGGCGGGGATTTCCACTAAAAGCCTGAGCAGCGAGCAGCAGCGCCTGAAATCCGCCTCGGCGCAGGCAACCGTCAGCCTAAGCCGTCAAAAAATGGAGCTGCAGCGGCTGAATGCGCAGCAGGAGCGGCTGAACCAGACCAGCGAGCGCTACCGTAAAGGGCAGGAGCTGTCGGGCAAGGTGCGCAACATGGGCGCAGCCGGTGTCGGCGCAGCAACGGTCGGAGCTGTGGCCGCTTCATCCGTGCTGCGTCCTGGCTATGATTTCGCCCTGGCGAACTCCACACTTCAGGCAACTCTTGGCCTCGATAAAAAGTCGCCTGAGTTTCAGTCTCTGAGAACCCAGGCGCGCAGCATCGGCGACAACACCGCAGCCTCAGCGAACGATGCCGCGCAGGCGCAGATAGTAATAGCCAAAGCAGGTGGCAGCGTTGATGACATTAAGGCGGCAACGCCTGTTACGCTGAATATGTCACTCGCTAACAACCAAACAATGGAAGACAGTGCAGAGCTGCTGATGAGCACTAAAAACGCTTTCGGACTGGCTAATAGCGAAGTCGCTCATCTGGGCGACGTGATTTCCGCCACCCTCAATGGAACAGCTACAAAGTTTCAGGATCTGAGCGATGCAATGCCCTATGTCGCTTCAGTCGCTAAAAATGCCAAAGTCAGTGCCGAGCACACGGCGGCGATGATTGGCGCGCTGGCAAATAATGGCACTACTGGCAGCATGGCTGGTACAGGTATTCGCGCGATGCTGCTTCGCGTGCAGGCACCGACTGGCGCAGCCTTTAAGGCCATAAAGGAACTGGGCGTCAACACTGCTGACAAAAAAGGCAACATGCGCCCCTTCTTCACCATCCTGAAGGAGATGCAGAAATCTTTTGAAAAAAACAAACTCGGTGATGCGCAGCAGGCCGAATACCTGAAAACCATATTCGGGGAGGAGGCCGCGTCTTCAGCAGTGACGCTGATGAAATCTGCATCCAGCGGTGAGCTTGACAGGCTGACTAAGAATTTCCAGAACTCTGATGGCAGCACAGAAAAGCTGGTCAAAGTGCAGCAGGACAATCTCGGCGGCGACTTCAAGGAAATGCAGTCAGGCTATGAGGCGCTGGGCACAGATATTTATGACCAGATGGACAGCAGCCTGCGCACACTTACCCAGGACACAACGAAATTTCTGCTCAATATAGATAAGTGGGTACAGGCAAACCCGGTTCTGTCAGCGGGCCTTGCTAAAGCGGCAGCGGCTGGACTGATTTTTGTTGGCGCGCTGGGCGCTATCGGGCTGGTAGCCTGGCCGGTGATTGCGGGCGTGAATACCCTGATTGCCGGTGCGGGGTTCCTCGGCACGGCATTCAGCATCGCTGGCGGAGCTATTACGGCCGCGCTCGGCGCTATCACGCTGCCGGTGGTGGCCGTCGCGGCGGCAATCGTGGCCGGGGCGCTAATGGTGCGCAAATACTGGGAGCCTATCAGCGCCTTCATAGCAGGCATGGCCGAAGGGTTTACCGCAGCGATGGGGCCGATCAGTGATTCCTTCGGTTCGCTGAAGCCGGTTTTTGAGTGGGTAGGTGGCAAGGTCAAAGAGCTGTGGGACTGGTTCGGCAAACTGCTGGAGCCGGTGAAATCCACGCAGACCGAACTTGCCGCCGCCGGAGACATGGGTAAGAAGTTCGGCAACATGCTGGCCGAGGCGCTGAAAATTCCGAGCCACGCGCTCGATCAGCTTATGGGCGGCATCAACTGGGTGCTGGATAAGCTCGGCATTATCGACACGAAATCCGATGGCCTCAAAGACAAAGTCCCGTCCCCGGATCCGGTAGCAACCGGTGGCGCGGGCGCAGATACCGGCGGGCTGCAATACAACATCGCCTATGGTGGCGCGCCTTACCGCCCGGTTTCAGCCCCGTCAGCCGGGGGCGGATTCACCGACCGCAGCCAGAATACGTATCAGTATGAAATCAACATGCATGAGGGTATGACCAAAGACGACGCAATGGCGCTGATGGCGCAGCACCAGGCTAAAGAGCAGCGCAACCGGCAGGCACAGAACCGCAGCAAAATGGGCTGGGAGGATTAAACGATGATGATGATTTACGGCATGATGCCGTTTATGCGACAGACCCTGCCTTACGGGGATATGCAGCAGAATATCGACTATCGCTGGCCCACTAACAGCCGGTTCGGGCAGCGTCCGTCGGCGCAGTTTATCGGTCCGGGCGATGAAAAAATTACGCTTTCCGGTGAGCTTCGCCCGGAAATCACAGGCGGCTCGGTGTCGCTGATGACCGTCCGCCTGATGGCCGACGAGGGAATGGCGTGGCCGCTGATTGGCGGCAGCGGCATGATTTACGGCATGTACGTGATCGAGAGTATTTCTAACACCTTCAGCGAGTTTTACCCCAACGGGACGGCAAGTAAAATCATGTTTACCCTGAGCCTGAAGCGCGTTGATGAGTCTCTGACGTCCATGTTTGGCGATCTGAAGAAACAGGCTGACGGACTTATCAGCGGTTCCGCCAGTCTGCCAGGGCAACTCACGTCAGCAATCGACGGCGTGAAGTCGGCGGCCGGCAGCCTGATTTCATCTGCAGGAGGGCTGCTCGGATGATCGGGATAAGCAGCCTGCCGGTGCAGGCCGGGGCGCAGCTGACGCCTGATTTCATGCTCAAGGTTAACTCCAAAGACGTCACAACCAATATCCGGGATCGCCTTATCTCGATGACGCTGACCGATAATCGCGGCTTTGAGGCTGACCAGCTGGATATTGAGCTTGACGATGCCGACGGGCAGCTGGCTATGCCGGTGCGCGGCGCAGTGATAACGCTGTTTCTCGGCTGGAAAGGCCAGACGCTTTTCGGGAAAGGTAATTTCACGGTGGATGAGGTAGAGCACCACGGCGCACCGGACACCATGACCATTCGTGCCCGCAGCGCTGATTTCCGTGGCTCGCTCAATTCTCGCCGGGAGGTGTCCTATCACGACACTACCTTGGGGGAAGTCGTGATGCAGATAGCCGCGCGCAATAACTTAAAGCCCATGCTGGCCGATGGATTCGCCGGAATTGCCGTGGCTCACATTGACCAGACCCAGGAAACAGACGCTAAATTCCTGACGCGACTCGCTACACTTTACGGCGCTGTTGCAGCAGTGAAGGCCGGGCGGCTTCTGTTTATCCGTCCCGGTAATGGTGTCACCGCCAGCGGGAAGCCAATCCCGCAGATGACCATCACGCGACAGGATGGCGACCGGCACAGCTTCAGCATTGCCGACCGTAGCGCATATACCGGCGTCTCCGCAAGCTGGCTGCATACCAAAGACCCCAAGCCCAAGAAAATTAAGGTGAAACGCAAGCCGAAGGTAAAGCACCTGCGCGCGCTGGAGCATCCGGCGGCTAAAAAGAAAAAGACGACCACGACCAAAACGCCGGAGGCCCGTGAAGGTGATTATCTGGCTGGCACGGAAGACAACATATTTACGCTGACGACCGTGTATGCGACGAAAGCGGCAGCGATGCGAGCAGCTAAAGCAAAGTGGGATAAGCTACAGCGCGGCGTCGCTGAGTTCTCGCTTACGCTCGCGATGGGGCGTGCCGACCTGTACCCGGAGACACCGGTCAGGGTGAGCGGCTTTAAATCCGTGATGGATGCGCAGCCGTGGATTATCAGCAAAGTGACGCATAGCCTTTCAAGTGGAGGCTATACAACACAACTTGATTTCGAGGTATTGCTATCTGATGTTGAGTACACGGCAGAAGAGGATGGCGTAGCAGGTGAAGATGAGGAGTAAATGAGATGAAACTTAAATTTGCAAAATCAAGTTTGATTATTCAAAATACAAGCAGCCGCCACCGCTTCGCCATCTAAAGGATTATTGATCATGATGCACTGCCCGTTATGCAGCACCGCAGCTCACGCTAAAAGCAGCCGCTATATCTCGAAAGAAACAAAAGAGCGTTACCATCAATGCACTAACATCAATTGCAGTTGTACTTTTAAGACGCACGAGGCACTAGCGGGGATTATCGTAAGTCCGGGGCAGGTGAACAAAGTGACGCTCCATGTACATCAAGAGCAGCAGCCGTTGCAGTTGCACTGAGTAAAGCCCGTGAAAAGCGGGTTTTTTTATGCCCGCTGCCATCGAAAATTTTCTGCTGCCATTTTGCTGCCATGTGAAAAATATAAAGGCCATATCAAAACTTAAGTTATTGAAAAATAATATTAAAAACAATGAAAATGTTTATAAATTCAGTATAGCCTGTTTTAAGGCTGGAGCGCTAAGGGTCTGACAGGTAAACTCCCCCTAATCCTATTCTCTGACGTTGGTGTCGGCGTGGAACTGAAAGCAACCTCGATGGGCAAACGGCTTGCCCAGCATCCCTATAATCGTGTCCGTTTAATGGCGGCAGGCGTCGAAGTCAGCGGCGATAAGCATGAGTATCTGATCCCCTTTAACCAGTTACTGGATATCGCCTGCAAGCGCGGGCTGGTGTGGGGTGAGCTGGAGTTTTTGCTGGCCGATGAAAAAGTGGTCCGCCTGCATGGCACGGAATGGCAGGAAACGCAGCGCTTTCACCACTATCTGCTGCAGGCCTGGCAGAGCTGGAGTCTGGAGATGAGCGCAGTGTGCCGCGAGGTGCTGCAGGCGCTACGCGACGAAATCGAGGCGTTTGGCGCGCAGGATCGCTGGCTGAACCGCCACGAGTTGCAGGCGCTGAAAACCAACATCCTCAAACAGTTCGATGCGTTGCCGATGCCGCTCTCACGATTAAAAGATTTTGCTGACTGCCGGGACAACTGGCAATTCTGTCAGCGCTGGCTGGAGCAGGGCGAAACGGCGTTGCGGCAGCGAAACCGTGACTGGACGGCCGCCATGCTCACCCGCTATCAGGATTTCTTTGCCAGCGTCGAGAGCACGCCACTCAATCAGTCGCAATGTGAGGCGGTGGTTAATGGCGAGAATTCTCTGCTGGTACTGGCAGGCGCGGGCAGCGGTAAAACCTCGGTGCTGGTGGCCCGCGCAGGCTGGTTAATGCAGCGCAAGCTGGCCAGCGCCGATCAAATCCTGTTACTGGCATTTGGCCGCCAGGCGGCTGAAGAGATGAACGCACGTATCCAGTCGCGGCTCTCCGCCGCTGACATCCAGGCGCGGACCTTTCATTCTCTGGCGCTGCATATTATTCGTGAAGGCAGTAATAAGCAGCCGGTTATCAGCAAACTTGAGAGTGATGCCGATGCGCGTCGCACGCTGCTGATCCAGCAGTGGCGGCAGCAGTGTCATGAGAAGAAGGCGCAGGCAAACGGCTGGCGTCAGTGGCTGCGTGATGAACTGGAGTGGGAGTTGCCCGATGGGCCATTCTGGGAGGACGACAGGCTGGCAAACCGGCTGGCGTCACGACTGGAGCGCTGGCTCGGTCTGATGCGTATGCATGGCGGTGCGCAGGCAGCGATGATCGCCGACGTGCCCGAAGAGATCCGCGATCTCTTCAGTAAGCGCATCAAACTGATGGCACCGTTGCTGAAAGCGTGGAAGAGCGCATTAAAAGAGGAGGGCGCGGTCGATTTTTCGGGTCTGATTCACCAGGCGATTGCCATTCTGGAAAAAGGACGGTTTATCAGTCCGTGGAAACACATTCTGGTGGATGAATTCCAGGATATCTCGCCTCAGCGTGCCGCGTTGCTGAGCGCATTACGCCAGCAGAATAAGCGTACTGCACTGTTTGCTGTTGGTGATGACTGGCAGGCTATCTACCGCTTTAGTGGGGCGGAGATGACGCTGACGACGGCATTCCATCACTATTTTGGTGAGGGAGACCGCTGCGTACTGGACACAACCTACCGTTTTAACGACCGCATCGGCGACATTGCTAACCGGTTTATACAACAAAATCCGCAGCAGCTGGCAAAACCGCTGAACAGCATTACCAAAGGCAATAAAAAGTCGATTTCGCTGCTGGCGCAGGATCAGCTGGAAGCCTTGCTGAACAAACTCAGCGGTTACGCGAAGCCTGATGAGCGAATTCTGCTGCTGGCGCGTTATCACTATCTGCGGCCGGATTTACTGGATAAAGCCAGAACCCGCTGGCCAAAGCTCAATCTGGAATTTATGACGATTCATGCCAGCAAAGGTCAGCAGGCGGATTACGTTATTCTGCTGGGATTACAGCAGGGTAAAGAGGGCTTCCCGGCAGAGGCGCGCGAATCGATTATTGAACAGGGCTTATTACCGCAGCCAGAAGCGTTCCCTGATGCAGAAGAGCGCCGTCTGGCCTATGTGGCACTGACTCGCGCGCGTCAGCAGGTTTTTCTGATGTTCGATAAGGCAGCGCCGTCACCGTTTGTCGATCACTTCCGCGAGCTGGGTGTGCCGGTGCTGCGTAAAGCCTGAGTTACTTCAGACGATCGGCCAGATAGCGCTGATAGTCGGGGATCATAATCTCTACACTTTGCGCAAACAGTGGCGACTGAATGATAAAGTCAGCCGTGGAGCGGTTAGTGGCTACCGGGATATTCCATACGGTAGCCAGACGCAGCAGCGCTTTGACATCCGGATCGTGCGGCACTGCGTTGAGTGGATCCCAGAAAAAAATCAGTGCATCGATCTTTCCTTCCGAAATCAGCGCACCCACCTGCTGATCGCCGCCCATCGGGCCGCTCAGCATGGCTGTAACATTCAGGCCCGTATCGCGATTGATCAGATTCCCGGTAGTGCCGGTAGCATAGAGGATGTGCGATTCCAGCGCGGGCTGGTTTTGTTTCACCCAGTCAAGCAGGGCGGCTTTGCAGTGGTCGTGGGCGACCAGCGCGATATGTTTTGTGGTGCCGAGGGTACGAACAATCTGTTCCATAAAGGCGTCCTGGTAAGGCTCATGCGCAAGAAGAGAGAGCATGAGTGTACCTCTGGCCTTTCGACTCTATCAACTTGTACGTAGCATTTTGACCAGCGTCAGAAGCTGCTGACGCGTGGCTTCATCGAAGCGGTGAAACCAGCGGTGCAGCGAGGGCAGTTCGGCCTGAGTAGTCCAGTCCAGATCGGCGGTAAGCCGGACGGAAGAGGGCGTTGCAGAAGGGGTATTTGCAAACCGCGGCACAGAGGCAATCTGGCGGGTGCGATTATAATTCAGCATCGCTTTTTCCATATCTGCGGATGTGGTGACCGGCAGGTGGTCGCGCACGCTGGTAATCTCCGTGCCTTTTTCATCCACCAGCTGAAAGTTCAGGCTGCGGTCAAAATGATAACGCTCGCGTTTTGTCTCCAGCGCAGGCAACCGAATGGTAATGGTTTTGGCAACCGCGGTGAACGTGACGATCATCGGTACCGACTGATAAGCGATGACGTTCTCATTCTGACCTTTGCGCTGCTGCTCTACCCGAAACAGAAACTGATGCTGACCGCGGTCCAGCTCCAGGCTGTCTGCACCTTTGAGAAGGGAGCCTGAAATTTTTCGACCATCCAGCACCAGCAAATCGATATGAGGATCGAGCTTTAATGTGATGGCAGAACAGGACGCCGAAACGAGGAGGGTAATTAACCCCGTTACAGCCAGCGACAGCTTCATTTCAACTCCGGTAACTGAAGACACAAAGGATGGTGTGTAGCAAATTCTTACATTATGGCAGTTAATTTACATTTAAACATATTTATTCGTGCGCGGGTTCAATTAATTTCGCTGAGGACTTACCCGCTAAAGGGCACGCCAATCTACACTCAACACTGGCCTGAAAGGAGATAAACATGAACGATCAGACAATTCGTGAGGTGCTGACGCGCACCCAACGTATCGCCTTAGTCGGAGCAAGCGATCGCCCCGAACGTCCCAGTTACGGTGTGATGAAATATCTGCTCGATCAGGGGTATGAGGTGATCCCGGTCAGCCCGAAACTGGCAGGGAAAACGCTGCTGGGGCAGCAGGGGTATGCCAGCCTGGCGGATGTACCGGGCAAGATTGATATGGTGGATGTCTTTCGCAATTCTGAAGCCGCGTGGGGCGTGGCCCAGGAGGCTATTGCCGTTGGGGCAAAAACATTATGGCTGCAGCTGGGCGTGATTAATGAGCAGGCGGCGGTACTGGCACAGGATGCGGGCATGACGGTGATTATGGATCGCTGCCCGAAGATTGAAATTCCGCGTCTGGGAATAACGCGTCAGAAATGATGAGTGTGGCGGCAGAGCGTGCCGCCACAGATTAATGTCGCAGATGAGGTGCCTGTAATTGCTGACGTACCGATGCTGCCAGCTCATCCATTGAAGGCTGCTCAGGGTGTTCAATGCTGGTTTCGCCGGAAAGCTGAATCTCAGCAACATAGGTATGTACCTGATCGCCTTCCTCATCTTCCATCACCACATGATACCAGGGCGCGGTGCGCATTTTCTCTTCCGCGCCAACATCTTCAATTTTAGGCTCATCTAACGAGTATTCAGGATCGACATCGACGATAACGCCCAGTACGCCGGACAAACGATGACGAACCTGCTGACCAATACCAAATTTACTGGCAATCATTGTGACCTCCGAAAAAAAAGCTCTCTTACCAATATGGGGGCAGGAGCCGTTTTTTCAAGTCACATGACGCGGCAGGCGAAACCTTTCAGGTAGAGACCTTCCGGATAGCTGGCGATCACCGGATGATCTGCGGCCTGGCGGAACTGCTCAATAAACTGCACTTCACGGCCCGCATCCAGCGCGGCATCGGCGATGATCTTCTGAAACAGATCGGTGGCCATCAGACCGGAGCAGGAGAAGGTCATTAATATGCCGCCCGGATTCAGTAACTGAATGGCGAGCATATTAATGTCTTTATAGCCGCGACAGGCGCCCATCAACTGGCTTTTGTTTTCGACGAACTTTGGCGGATCCATAATAATCAGATCAAATTTCTCGCCACTGTCCCGGTAACGGCGCAGCAGTTTGAAAACATCATCACGCTCAAATTGCGCGCGGGAGAGATCCAGCTCATTGAGTTCAACGTTCTGACGGGCAACGTCCAGCGCCTCCTGGGAGGTATCCACGCTGATCACTTCTTTACAGCCACCCATCAGCGCAGAAACCGCGAATCCGCCGGTGTAAGAGAAGCAGTTAAGGACACGGGCATCCTGCGCGTAACGACGCGTGGCGAGACGGCTATCACGCTGATCAAGGTAATAGCCGGTTTTGTGACCGCCCTGGATATCCACCAGCAGCTTCATGCCATGTTCGGTAATCGGCAGCAGCGGCGGTGGCAGTTCACCGGTAACGGTGCCCTGCGTCAGCGCCAGCCCCTCTTTCTTACGAACGGCGACGTCAGAACGGTCATAGATGGCGCAGCCAGGGAAACAGTGCTGCAGGGCGGTGATGATCGCTGCACGCTGATATTCTGCGCCTGCTGAGAGCAGCTGCATTACTAAAAAGTTGCCAAAGCGGTCAATGGTGACGCCCGGTAAACCATCAGATTCACCAGCGATCAGGCGATAGCTGTCCAGACCATCGCGGGCCGCCAGCCATTCGCGCCACTGCTGCGCCTGTTCAAACCGGCGGACAAAGAAGGCGATATCGATGGATTCATCGGCCTGCCAGCTCCAGACGCGGGCGCGGATCTGCGACTCGGGTGAATAAGCGGCGCGAGCCAGCCATTTACCGTTGCTGTCACAAACGTCAATGGTTTCACCCAGTTGCGCTTTACCTTCCAGACGCGCAACGGCACCTGAAAAGACCCATGGATGGCGACGGAGCAGGGACTTTTCACGTCCCTTTGCGAGAATCAATCTGACTGTCATAGTTTGCTATGCTTACCTGAAAAAATGAGGCGCCATTGTCCGGTGGATAACGGGAAATTGCAACGAACAGCAGCAGGAGAGAATAATGTCAGCAGCCTGTTTTAAAGCATGGGTTCATGGCCGCGTCCAGGGCGTCGGGTTTC
Source organism: Pantoea sp. Fr-CA_6 (assembly GCF_024520895.1). Taxonomy (NCBI): domain Bacteria; kingdom Pseudomonadati; phylum Pseudomonadota; class Gammaproteobacteria; order Enterobacterales; family Erwiniaceae; genus Pantoea; species Pantoea sp. Fr-CA_6. The sequence goes on from NZ_JALNPO010000002.1 coordinate 521,952, forward strand.
GTTACAGTACTCAGGCAGAAGCCAGGACGCTGGGCGTACTGGGCTATGCGCGAAATCTGGATGACGGCAGTGTCGAGGTGCTGGCCTGGGGTGAGGCGGAGCAGGTCGATGCGCTGATCGCCTGGCTTAAAGCGGGCGGGCCACGCAGCGCGCGCGTTGAAAAGGTGCTGGTGGAGCCGCACCAGCCCGCAGAGCCGCCCCGCGATTTTACGACCGGTTAATTACAGACATTTCGCCGGTTTAGGCAGGCCGGCGATTTTCGTCGCCTGTTTAGCCGGCCCTTCAGGGAACAGGCGGAACAGATAGCGGCTATTGCCTTTCTCTTCGCCATATTTCTGCGCCATCGCCTTCACCAGCATTCGCACGGCGGGTGAGGTGTTATATTCCAGATAAAAGGCGCGCACAAAATGGACCACTTCCCAGTGTGCTTCAGTCAGGGTCAGGCCTTCCTGCTCAGCGATGTGGACAGCCAGTGCTTCACTCCAGTCGCCGGGATGCTTCAGATAGCCTTCGGCATCGACGGCGATTTCGTTACCGTTAAAATTCACGTGACATCCTCTTAGTAAATGACGGCGCAGTTTATCAAACCTGGCGGGCAGTAAAAGCAAAAACCCCGCCGAAGCGGGGTTTTACAGGCTACTGTCACTGCGGATTAGTTACTGCGGGCAAACCCCAGCAGGCTCAGCAGGCTGACAAAGATGTTATAGAGCGAAACATAGAGGCTGACCGTAGCCCGGATGTAGTTGGTTTCGCCACCGTGAATGATGTTGCTGGTTTCCCACAAAATCGCACCGGCTGAAAACAGAATGAACAGGGCGCTGATGGCCAGATGCAATGCAGGCAGCTGCAGGAAGATGTTGGCTACCACAGCAACCAGCAACACAACGAAACCTGCCATCATCATGCCGCCGAGGAAGGACATATCACGACGGGTGGTCAGCACGTAGGCCGAACAGCAGAAGAACACCAGCGCCGTGCCGCCCAGCGCCAGCGCTATCACGTCACCCATGCCTGCGGTTAAGAATGAGCTCAGGATAGGCCCCAGGCAATAACCCAGGAAGCCGGTAAAGGCAAAAGCGGCCAGAATGCCCATCGGGCTGTTAGCCAGACGGTAGGTTAAAAACATTAAGCCATAGAAGCCAACCAGCATCAGGATTAAACCCGGCGCAGGCAGGGCCAGCAGGGTGCTGGCGGTAGCCGTAACGGCCGAGAAGGCCAGGGTCAGTCCGAGAAGAAAATAGGTATTGCGCAGAACTCTGTGCGTTGACAGCAGTGAGGACTGCGATGAGGTGACAATTCTTTCCATGTTGCGCTCCTTTAAGCAGAACACCAAATATGTGCCGAGAATACGCAGGCCATTAAAGAGGGAAAAGGCGTTTTACCCTTCTTTACGCGCTAAACTGCTAATTGTTTGAGCAGAGTGGCGATTTTGACATCGAAAAATCACATTCTGGCTGTTTTTCAGGCGAATAGACAGATAGGTGCTTTACATCCCTAAACGGGGTGTTTATAGTGCGCGTCATTGCGGAGGGGTGGCCGAGCGGCTTAAGGCAGCGGTCTTGAAAACCGCCGATGGGAAACCATCCGAGAGTTCGAATCTCTCCTCCTCCGCCACTTTATCTGCCCTGGGCAATAAAGCGGCAAAAATAAGTGTTTTGCCAATGCAGTACAGTTTCAAAACGGAGGGGTGGCCGAGCGGCTTAAGGCAGCGGTCTTGAAAACCGCCGATGGGAAACCATCCGAGAGTTCGAATCTCT